>NZ_CP084058.1:10532500-11271266 GCF_020215645.1 Nonomuraea gerenzanensis
GCCGCGTTGCTCGCCTGCCTGGAGGAGACGCCGAAGCCGCGCCCTCGCGGCATGCGGCTGCGCCGCTGCGTCGGCACCGGCCGCGCGCTCCCCCGCTGACAAGAACAAGAGCTGACGAGAACAAAAGGGACGAAGTTGTCGGCCGCTGACGTGGTGACAACTTCGGGCATACCCACCCTTGGCGGGCCACCTGTAAGACTCCGCATATGTGGCAGCGGGGGCTGAACTGGACAGCAATCGTCGTGGTCGGGATATTCGGCCTGATGTGGGTCGGCATCGTGATTTATGCCGACCAAGGCTCGCCCTTGTGGATGCGCGTCGTCCAGGTCATCTTCGGCCTGATGCTGCTGGCCTGGGCCGTACGGAAAGCACTGCACCTGGCCGGCAGGACATAGCGCGCCCTACGGCTGGAACCGGTATCCCATCCCCGGCTCGGTCAGCAGGTGCACCGGATGCGCCGGGTCCCGTTCGAGCTTGCGCCGCAGCTGGGCCAGGTACTGACGTAGGTAGTGCGTCTCCTTCAGGTAGGCGTCGCCCCAGACCTCGGTCAGCAGCTGGCGCTGGCTGATCAGCTTGCCGGGGTTGCGCAGCATGATCTCCAGGATGTGCCACTCCGTCGGCGTGAGGCGTACCCCACCGGAGATCGTCTTGTCGGCGAGGTCCACGACGTGCTCCCCCACCCGCACCGTGGCGTTCTCCTCGCCGTGCTGCGCCGTGCGGCGGGTCACGGCGCGCACCCGCGCGAGCAACTCGTCGATGCTGAACGGCTTGGTCACGTAGTCGTCGGCGCCGGCGTCGAGCGCGTCCACCTTGTCGGTGCTGTCGGCGCGGCCGGAGAGCACGATGATCGGGATCGAGGTCCAGCCGCGCAGCCCCTGGATGACCTCCACCCCGTCGAGGTCCGGCAGGCCCAGGTCGAGGATGACCAGGTCGGGGTGCCAGTCGGCGGCCTGGCGCAGCGCCGTGCCGCCGTCGGGGGCGACCGCGACCTCGTACTGCCTCGCCGCCAGGTTGACGCGCAGGGCGCGCAGAAGCTGGGGCTCGTCGTCCACCACGAGCACGCGGGTCATGGGGCCCGCCGCAGTGAGACGGTCATCGTCAGTCCTCCTCCGGGCGTGTCCTCGGGGACGAGCGTGCCGCCCATCGCCTCGGTCAGCCCGCGCGAGAGCGCCAGCCCGAGCCCCACGCCCGTGTGGTTGTCACGGTCGCCGAGCCGCTGGAATGGCAGGAACACCCTTTCATGCGCTTCGGGCGGAATGCCGGGGCCCCTGTCGATGACGCGGATCTCCACGTGCTCTCCGTGCCAGCTCGCGCCGACCAGCACGGGACGGCCGGGCGGGCTGTAGCGGACGGCGTTCGCCACCAGGTTGCCGAGCACCCGCTCCAGCAGCGCCGGGTCGGCCATGATCTCCGGCGTCCCCGGCGGGATGTCGGTCGCGACGCGGCCGGCCGGTGGGCCGAGGTCGTCCACGGCGTGCGGCAGGACGTCCTCGATGGCCACCGGCTCCAGCTTGACGCCGAGCACGCCGGCCTGGAGGCGGCTCATGTCGAGCAGGTTCGACACGAGCCTGTTCAGCTTGATCAGCGACTCGTCGGCGGTGGCGAGCAGTTCGGCGCGGTCTTCCTCGGACCAGATGACGTCGGTGCCGCGCAGGCTCTCCACCGCGGCAATCGCCGAGGCGAGCGGTGTGCGCAGGTCGTGCCCCACGGCGGCGAGCAGCGCCGTACGCATCCTGTCGGCCTCGGCGAGCGGCCCGGCGCGGTCGGCGGCGGCGCGCAGCCGCTGCTGGCGCAGCGCCACCGCGGCCTCCGCCGCGAACGCCTCCAGCACCCGCCGGTCGCCGGCCTCCAGCGGGCGCCCGCGCGCGGCGAGCACCAGCCGGTCGTCGATCACGACGTCGTGGTCGGCCGTGCCCGGGCACGTGGCCGGCACACCGCCCACCGTGGCCACGACCCGCCAGCCACCACCGTTCCCCGCATCCAAGCCACCACCGTTCCCCGCGTCCAAACCGCCGCCGTTCCCCGCGTCCAAACCGCCGCCGTTCCCGGCATCCCGGGCGCCGGCCACCGTGTCCCGGCCACCGCCGCCTTCCGCGTCCCACCCGCCGCCGCCCGCGTCCTCCCGTTCGAGCAGCGTCACCGCCGTCAGGCCGAACGTCTCGCGCATCCGCGCCAGCAGCGACGGCAGCGCCGACTCGCCCCGCAGCACGTGACCCGCCAGCGTGGACAGCACCTCGGCGTCGGCCCGCGAGCGCGCCGCCTCCCTGCTGCGCCGGGCGGCCAGGTCGACGACCGTGCTCACCATGGCCGCCACCAGCACGAAGATGACCAGCGCGAGCACGTTCTCCGGCTCCGCGATCGTCAGCGTGTGCAGCGGCGGCGTGAAGAACCAGTTGAGCAGCGCGAACCCGAGCACCGCCGCCGTCAGCGCGGGCCACATGCCGCCGGTCAGCGCGACGGCCACGACGAGCAGCAGGAAGAGCAGGATCTCGCTGGGCAGCGTCAGGCCGGCGGGCAGCAGCGCGGCCGCGAGCAGCGGCATGCCGAGCAGCGCCAGCGCCCAGCCGGCCGAGCGCCGCCCGCGGGTCAGCGCGGCCCCCGGCCTGGCGGGGAACCGGCCCTGCCCGGTGGCCTCGTGCGGCACGATGTGCACGTCGATCGAGCCTGCCAGCGCGGCCGTCGTCACGCCCACGCCGCGTGTGAGGGGCCGCCGTCTCCTGGACGCGCCGAGCACGAGCTGGGTGGCGTTCGCGCCGCGGGCGAAGTCGAGCAGCGCCCGTGGCACGTCGTGCCCGACCACCTGGTGGTACGTGCCGCCCAGGCCCTCGACGAGGGCGCGCTGGCGTACGAGCCGGGCCGGGTCCGCCTTCGTGGTCAGCCCGTCGGCGCTGGTGATGTGCACGGCGAGCAGGTCGGCGCCCTTGCTCCTGGCCGCGATGCGCGCGGCCCGCCGGACGAGCGTGTCGCCCTCAGGGCCGCCCGTGAGCGCGACGACCACCCGCTCGCGCGTCTCCCAGGTGCGGGCGATCGCGTGGTCGCTGCGGTAGCGGCCGAGCTGCTCGTCCACCTTGTCGGCGACCCAGAGCAGGGCGAGCTCCCGCAGGGCGGTCAGGTTGCCGACACGGAAGTAGTTGGCGAGCGCGGCGTCGACCCGTTCGGGCAGGTACACGTTGCCGTGGGCCAGTCGGCGGCGCAGCGCCTCGGGCGCCATGTCGACCAGCTCGATCTGCTCGGCCGCGCGCACCACCTCGTCGGGCACGGTCTCGCGCTGAGGCACGCCGGTGATCTGCTCGACGACGTCGTTCAGCGACTCCAGGTGCTGGATGTTGACGGTGGAGACGACGTCGATGCCGGCGTCGAGGATCTCCTCGACGTCCTGCCAGCGCTTGGCGTTGCGGGAGCCGGGGACGTTCGTGTGGGCCAGCTCGTCGATCAGCGCGAGCGCGGGGGCCCGCTCGATGACGGCGTCGGTGTCGAGCTCGGTGAACGTCGTGCCGCGGTACGTCGTGGTGCGCCTCGGGACGGTGTCGAGCCCGTCGAGCAGGGCGGCGGTGCGGGCGCGGCCGTGGGTCTCGACGAAGCCCACGACCACGTCCTTGCCGCGCTCCCTGGCCCGCCGGGCCTCGCTCAGCATGGCGTACGTCTTGCCCACCCCGGGCGCCGCACCGAGGTAGACGCGCAGCCGCCCTCTCATTCCTCCAGGTTACGGCTGGTACGGCGGCGCGACTCCCCACCCCCAGTGCGGCACCGGAGCCTCCTGCGGAGGTGTCGCCCCGGGCTGCGAGTTGAGCCTGGCCAGCCTGGTGCCCCATTCGAGGTAACCGGCGAACGCCGCCCTGAACTCGGGGTCGTCGGGCAGCCCCACCTCGTCGGCGGCGTCCATGAGCAGGTTCACCCAGCGGCGGCGCTGCGGCTCGGTGATCGCCTTGCCGAGGTGGTGGCGGAGCATGTGGGGGTAGCCGCCGCGCTCGGTCGTGTAACGGTCGGGTCCGCCGAAGACCTCGCTCAACCACATCGCCACATATTTGGGGTGCTCGGGGTCCATGTGCGCGAACAGCGGCCCGATCAGGTCGTCCTTGACGACACTGCGGTAGAACACCTCGGTCAGCCGCTCGAATGCCTCGGTGCCGCCTGCCCAGGCGTACAGCGTGGGCACTGCCTCATCGGTCATGTAATGATGTAATCATCGAAGAGGGCTCCTGGACAACAAAAAATCCCCGGCCGCCGGATGAACCGGCGACCGGGGATCTCTCTTGGTAGCGGGGACAGGATTTGAACCTGCGACCTCTGGGTTATGAGCCCAGCGAGCTACCGAACTGCTCCACCCCGCGTCGGTGTGTCAGTACTTACTATACAGGCTGCTCAGCAGTGCGCGAACCACTTACCCGCCCACTCACGCGAAGACCCGATCTCCGTTTCCGAAGACCGGGCCTCAACCTGGTAGCGGGGGCAGGATTTGAACCTGCGACCTCTGGGTTATGAGCCCAGCGAGCTACCGAACTGCTCCACCCCGCGTCGCTTGTGCCTGCTTAGACTACCGGGCGGCGCGGGGTGGGCGCAAATCGAATGCGTCAGGACGTCGTGCCCGTCGGCGACGGCGATGGTGACGCCGCTGGTGTGGCCGCCGGCGAGGCGGCCGGTGAACCGGTCGGTGAAGCGCTCGGCGACGCCGACGGTGAGGCCGTCGGAGAGGCCGTGGGGGCGGGCTGCTGGGCGTTGGCCCCCTCCAGCGCCTGCAGCGCCTCCTCCAGCCGCTTCTGGGCGTCGCCGTAGGCGTCCCAGTCGGGCGGGCTGGCCTGCAGCGCCTTCTGCGCGTCCGAGTAGGCCTTCTTGGCGTTGGCGATCGCCGAGTTGAGAGCCGAGTTGGCCGTGTTCGGCTGGGCCTGTTGCTGCTGATCGCTGGGTTGCTGCTGCTGTTGCTGCTGCTCGCCGCCGAAGACCTCGGCGAGTGCCTCCTCCAGCGTGCGCGCCACACCGATCTTGCTGCCGAACGACACCAGGACGCGCTGCAGGATCGGGTACGGCTCCTGCCCGCCGCCCGCGGTCACCTGGACGTACACCGGCTCGATGTAGACCAGCCCGCCCGCGTACGGAAGCGTCAGGAGGTTGCCGTAACGGACCGCCGAGGCACCCACACCGAGCAGGTTGAGCTCACCGGCGAAGCGGCTCTGGAAGGCGTTCTGCGCCTGCCCGGGGCCTGGGATGGGCGTGCTCGACGGCGGCATCCGCAGGATCCGCATCCGCCCGTAGTCGGGCCCGGCCGTGGAGTTGACCGCCATGAACGCCGCCAGGTTGGGCCCCTGCCGAGGCACGAACGTCGTGGTCAGCGAGAACGCCGGCGTGCTGCTGCCCGGCATCGTGGTGGTCAGGTAGTAGGGCGGCTGCTTGATGTTCTTGTCGCCCTGGGTCGGGTCGCCGGGGACGTTCCACACGTCCTGGCCGCCGTAGAAGGCGCCCGGGTCGGTGATGTGGTAGCGCGACAGGGTGAAGCGCTGCACCTTGAACAGGTCCTCGGGGTAGCGCACGTGCTGGCGCAGGTCGGCGCTCATCTGCGAGGCCGGGCTGATGACGCCGGGGAACGCGTTGCTCCAGGTCTTGAGCAGCGGGTCGTTGGCGTCCCACGCGTAGAGCTTCACCGTGCCGTCGTAGGCGTCGACCGTGGCCTTGACGGAGTTGCGGATGTAGTTGATCTTGTCGCTCGGCTGCTGGGCGATGACGCGGCGGTCGGTGGACGTGTCGCGCGTCATGTCGCCGAGGCTCTGGCTCTGCGAGTACGGGTAGTCGTTGGACGTCGTGTACCCGTCGACGATCCACTGCACGCGCCCGTCGACGATGGCCGGGTAGGGGTTGCCGTCGAGCGTGAGGAACGGCGCCACCTTCTGCACCCTGTCACGCGGGTTGCGGACGTACAGGATCTTGGAGCTGTCGTTGACGTCGCCCGACAGCAGGATGTTCGCCTCGCTGTACTTGGCGGCGTACAGGAGCCGGTTGAAGAACGAGCCGACGGGCACGCCGCCCTTGCCGGTGTAGGTGCTGTTCTTCTGGCCCGTGCCGCCCGTCTCCGGGTAGTCGAGCTCCTGCGGGTTGTTGGGGTCGCCGCCCGCGATCACGTACTCGGAGGCCGACTCGTCCTCGCCGAAGTAGATGCGCGATTCCTTGAGCTTGGTGCTCTCCACCAGCGGGCCGGTGACCGGCATGTCCTTGGCGTCGTACGCGGGCAGACCGCCGGAGTCGACCTGGTTGCCCGGCGCGGCGACGAAGCCGTAGCCGTGGGTGTACTTCAGTACGCGGTTGATCCAGTTGTTCTGCTCGGTCGGCGGGCCGGTCAGCTCACGCACGCCGACGATGTGGTCCACCAGCTTGCCCGTGCTGTCGGGGTAGCGGTCGACGTCGAGCGGATCGGCGAAGCTGTAGAAACCCCTGATGCGCTGCGTCTGCTCGTACGTCGAGCCGAGCAGCGCCGGGTCCAGCAGGCGCACGCCGGAGACGGAGGTGTCGCCGTTGGCCTGCGCCGCGGCGGGGTCGGACTTCGCGTTGTAGGTCTCGACCTCGACCTTGTCGATGTTGTACGCCTCGCGCGTGGCCTCGATGTTGCGCTGGATGTAGGCCGCCTCCTTGCCCTGCTGGTTCGGCTTGACCTGGAACTGCTCGACCAGCGCCGGGTAGACGCCGCCGATCAGGATGGCCGAGAGCACGAGCAGGCCGAAGGAGACGCCCGGCAGCATCCCGCCGGGGCGGAACACGCCGGCGAAGAAGAGCGCGGCGCAGATCAGCGCGATGATCGCGAGGATGGTCTTGGCCGGCAGCACCGCGTTGACGTCGGTGTAGGAAGCGCCGTGCACGTAGCCGCGGTCGGAGAAGACCAGGCCGAAGCGGTCGACCCAGTAGGCGACGGCCTTGAGCAGCACGAAGATGCCCAGCAGCACCGACAGGTGGATCCGGGCCGCCCTGGAGGCGTGCACGCCGGGCGACTGCAGGCGGAAGCCGCCGTACAGGTAGTGCGTGATCGCCGCCAGGACGATCGAGATGATCACGGCGGTGAACAGGAAGTTCAGCACCATCCGGATGAACGGATAGTCGAACATGTAGAACGAGATGTCCATCCCGAACAACTTGTCCGTCTTGCCGAACGACGCGCCGTTGCTGAACTCCAGCCACGTCTTCCACTGGCCCGCGAACGAGGAGCCGGAGAAGATCGCGAGCAGCCCCATGCCGACGATGAAGATCAGCTTTCGGTGGGGATCGAGCGCCATGCGATAGCGGTCGGCGCCGCTGCCGCCACCGAAGATGGCGGGCCCGAACATCGGGCGGGTCTTGAACGCCAGCAGCATGTTGCCGCCGGCGATGCCGACCATGAGCACCGCTCCTACCAGGAACAGCACGATTTGCGTGAGCACCATACCGCTGAAGATCGCCGTGAAACCGGTCGAGTCGTACCAGAGGTAGTCGGTATAGATGCCCGAGAAGAGAAAGAACAGCGCCACGATCGCCACGAGAGCGATCGCCACAGGCAGAAGCAGTCGCGGACGGCGGGGCATGCGCATCGCCCTGCCGGCTCCTGGGGTCCGGAAGCTCAAGGCCAACCCCTCGTCGTAATGAAAACGGTCCGTGTCTGGCAACCTACACCGCTGTGCCAGCCCTACGACTAACGCATGGCGATCGCCAGAAGTTTCATCCGGCCGCGCACGAGGGCACATCGCCCTTGCCCGTGCGCAACGCGTCGAGTGCGAGCACCGCCTGGTGCAGCGTTTCGGCCTTGACCAGGCGCAGGCCGTCGGGCGCGGCGTTCAGCGCCTCGGCGCAGTTGCCGGGAGGGGTCAGGAAGACGGTGGCGCCGGCGTCCTTGGCGCCGATCATCTTCTGCGCGATGCCGCCGATGGCGCCCACCTCGCCCGTCGGCTGGATGGTGCCGGTGCCGGCGATCTTCTTGCCACCGGTCAGCTCGCCGGGCGTCAGCTTGTCGAAGATGCCGAGCGAGAACATCAGGCCGGCGCTCGGCCCGCCGACGTCGCCCACGTTGATGTCCACGTCGAACGGGAAGTTGAACTTGGGCCCCATCGTCAGGCCCACGATGGTCTGGCCCTTGGGGCCGGCCACGGTCTGCAGGGTGACGTCGAGCTTCTTGCCGCCGCGCACGATGCCGAACACGACGCTCTCGCCCGGCTTGTGCGCCTTGACCGCCTTCTGGACGGCGTCGGAGTCCTTGGTCGGCTTGCCGTCGACGGAGGTGATCTCGTCGTCCTTCTGCACCTTGCCGTCGGCGGGCTTGCCCTTCTCCGTGGACAGCACCCCCACGCCCACGGTGTAAGGGATCTTCAGCTCGGTCAGCGCGGCGGCGGTCGCGGAGTCCTGGGAACTGGTCATCTCCACGACGTTCTCCTCCTCGACCTCCTCCGCGTCGCGGCCGGGGGCGAAGATGGTCTCCTGCGGGACCACCGCCACCGTCGGGTCGAGCCAGCCGCGCAGCGCGGTCAGCAGGTCGATCTGGGCGGCGGGGCCGCCCTGGTAGGCCACCGTGACCAGGCTGAGCGCGCCCGAGGTCGGGTAGGTCTGCCTGCCCTGGATGGAGATCACCGGCTTCTTGTCGACCTCGCCGATCGTGTTCTCCGTCGGGCCGGGGCTCAGCACGACGTACGGCACCGGGCGGAACGCGCCGATCACCCCGAGCGCGAGCACGAGGAATCCCGCGAGCAGCAGGGTCAGGGCACGTCGTGACATGTCGATGAGCTTATTCGCCGGCGCCGACCCACTCGGTCTCGCCATCGGCGAACACCTGGTGCTTCCAGATGGGGACCTGCGCCTTGAGGTCGTCGATCAGGCGGCGGGCCGCCTTGAACGCCTCGTCCCTGTGCGGCGCGGCCACGGCGACGATCACGGCGGTGTCGCCCAGCTCCAGCTCGCCCACCCGGTGCACGGCGGCGATCGCCGTCACGGGGAAGTCGGCCGCCACCTTCTCGGCGACCTGGCGCAGCCCGGCCTCCGCCGAGGGGTGAGCGGAGTAGGAGAGCTTGGTGACCGGCTTTCCGTGGTCCTGCTCACGGACGGTGCCCACGAAGAACGCGGTGCCGCCCGCGGCGTGGTCGGCCACGGCTGCCAGCACCTCGTCAACGGAGAGCGAGGTGTCGCGAATGCCGAGCAAGCGGATGACGTCCACGAGAAAGACTCTAACCGTTCAACCGCGCCGCTTCTTACGTACTTGACGGACGATCGCGGCGGTGCCGATCACGGCCACCGTGGCGCCGGCGGCGGTGAGTGTGGCCTCCTTGACGGGCAGGCGCCTGCCGACCACCGTCGTGCGGTTCTCCCGCAGCTCCAGGAGCTGCTCGAAGGCGGCCTCGTTGGTCCACGACGGCTTCCAGCCCGCCTCGCGCAGCGCCGCGCAGTCGACCACCCACGGGTAGACGACATAGTGCAGATCGGTCGCGGGCGCCGGGGTGATGCCGAGGCGGTGCAGGCGCTGCGCCGTGCCGAACGTCAGGCCAGCCGGGAGCTCCAGGCTCCGGATGCCGGACAGCTCCTCGACCTGCTCCTGCTCCAGCCAGCCGTCGCAGCCGACCGCCACCACGCCGCTGACCGCGCCGCGCGCCGCCAGCTCCAGCGCCGAGACCAGGTCGTCGATGTGGCAGAACTGCCAGTGCGGGCTGCAGCCCTTGACGGTCAGCAGCCGCGGCGACTCGAAGTGGCGGGTGATCACCGTGTCGACGCCGGGGCCGACGACGGCGGCCGGGCGCAGCACGGTCAGCTCCAGGCCCGGATGGCTGCGCAGCGACCTGCGCACCAGGGACTCGATCTCCAGGAAGTCGCCCACGACGCCCGTGTCCGGCTCGGCCGCCACGGGGGCGTCCTCGGGCAGCGGCACCTCGTTCTCGGGCGCGGCGCCGTACACCATCGCGCTCGTGACCAGCACCACCCGCCGCACGCGCGCGGCGGCGCAGGCCGTCAGCACGGTCTGGGCGGCCCGCAGGTTGTACGCCCGCCGCTCGGCGGGGTCGGAGTCGACGGCGTAGTCACCGGCCAGATGGACCAGGACGTCGATGTCGGAGATCCGGTTCGCCAAGAGCGGATCTCGTACGTCGATCACTCTCCACGTGGCTTCCTGGACGTCACCGCGTTCCTCGTCGATGGCCACCACTCTGCGGAAATCCGCGGAGGTCACGAGTCTCGCGAGCACCTCCCGGCCGAGGCCGGAGGCCGCCCCCGTTACGGCGACGACGGGTTGACGCGGGCGTTTCGAGGTAGGCACCAGGTCCTCACTTTGCACTGATCCGCCGTCGGACGACTAACGTGGCGGATGTGGATTCCTCCTCCATCCTGCATGAGGTAGACCGGTGACTGACCTGCCAGGTCGCGAAAACGACCCTAACGAGAACCCGTTCGCCATGTTCGGCAACCCTGAGCAGATGGCTCAGGCGATGCGCCAGTTCGCCGACATGTTGTCGGCGCCGCAGGGCTCCGGCCCTGTCAACTGGGACATGGCGAAGAACATCGCCAGGCACGCCGTGGTCGCCGAGGGCGACCCGAGCGTCATGGAAGGCGAGCGCCGCCAGATCGTCGACGCGCTCAGCCTGGCCGACCTGTGGCTCAACGAGGCGACGACGCTGCCCAGCGGCGTGTCGACCCCGCAGGCCTGGAGCCGGTCCGAGTGGATCGAGAACACGATCCCGATTTGGCGCAAGCTTTGCGAACCGATCGCGGAGCGCATGGTCGACACCATGGGCGGCGCGCTCGGCGGCTCGGGGCTGCCCCCCGAGGCCCAGCAGATGGCCGGGCCGCTGATGGGCATGCTGAAGCAGATGGGCGGCATGATGGTCGGCCAGCAGATCGGGCAGGCGCTCGGCTCGCTGGCCCGCGAGGTCGTCGGCACGACCGACATCGGCCTGCCGCTCTCCGACACGGCCGCGCTGCTGCCCGGCGGCATCGCGCACTTCAGCGAGGGCCTGGAGATCCCGGCCGACGAGATCAGGCTGTACCTCGCGCTGCGTGAGGCCGCGCACCACCGCCTGTTCCAGCACGTCCCGTGGCTGCGCTCGCATCTGCTGGGCGCGGTCGAGGAGTACGCCAAGGGCATCACGGTCGACACCTCCGCCCTCGAGGAGCAGATCCGCGGCCTCGACATCAACAACCCCCAGGCCATCCAGGAGGCGCTGAGCGGGGGCAACCTGCTCAAGCCCGAGGAGACCGAGCGGCAGAAGGCCGCGCTGGCCCGGCTGGAGAGGATGCTCGCCCTGGTCGAGGGGTGGGTGGCCACCGTGGTCGACAAGGCCGCGCAGGGCAAGCTGCCCTCCGCAGTGGCGCTCGGGGAGACCGTACGCCGCCGCCGGGCCACCGGCGGGCCGGCCGAGCTGACGTTCGGCACGCTGGTCGGGCTGGAGCTGCGGCCCAGGCGGCTGCGCGAGGCCGCCGCGCTCTGGCAGGCGCTGGAGAGCGCGCGCGGGCTCGACGGCCGCGACGCGGTGTGGGGCCACCCCGACCTCATGCCGACGGCCGAGGACCTCGACGCCCCTGACGCGTTCGTCCGCGGCGAGGCGGCGTGGGACATCTCACAGCTCGACAAGGGTCCCGACGACGACAAGGGCGACGAAGGTTGAGCCTGCTGCACGACGACGCGGTCGAGGTGCTGTCCGCCTGGAGCGCGCCGACACCCGAGGAGGAGGCGCTGCGCGCCGAGTTCCTCGAGCACCTGCGTACGCACGACGACGCGATGCTGCGCGAGTGCGTGCCGGGGCATCTGACGGCGACCACGGCGGTGCTGTCGCACGACGGCTCCAAGGTGCTGCTCACGCTGCATCCGAAGGCCAAGATGTGGCTGCCGATGGGCGGCCACTGCGAGATCTCCGACACGTCACTCGCGGCGGTCGCGCTGCGGGAGGCGTGGGAGGAGTCGGGGATCTCGGGCCTGGAGCTGCTGCCCGGCCCGCTCGCGGTGGACAAGCACGTCGTGTGGTGCCATCCGCCGCACAGCTGGCATCTCGACGTCGAGTACGCCGCCGTGGCGCCCGCCGGAGCTGAGGCCGTGATGAGCGAGGAGTCGCTCGACCTGCGCTGGTTCCCCGTGGACGAGATCCCCGAGCTGTCCGACGAGGCGACACGGAGATTGGCCGCACGCGGACAGGCCGCCCTCGGCTCGGGTTCGCGCATGCTTGGCTAGAGTCTTTTTGCGTCGTTCCAAAAAGGGGGCATGCGTGGAGACCTCTGCCGTCGGCGGCACGATCGTGACACCCGTACGCAAACGGAGGAAGTTTCCCGCAACGGCCCTGACCTGGGTCGCGGTGACACCGTTCGCCGCCTGGGCGGTGGCCAGGGTGGCCGGGCTGGAGCGCGGCTCGCTGCCCACGCAGCTCATGACCGCGACCCCGTACGCGGCGGCGGGCTCGCTCGTCCCCCTCCTGATCGCCGCGGTCGGGCGCAGGCGCGCCGCGACCGCCGTCGCGCTGCTGTCGGCGACGGCGCTCGGCTTCAGCGTGCTGCCCAGGGCCCTGGGCACGGCGGACGCCGCGACCGGCAGGCCGCTCAGGGTCATGACGATCAACATGCTGTACGGCCGCGCCGACATCGCGACGATCATGCAGCTCGTCCGGGAGTTCAGGCCGGACGTGCTGAGCACGCAGGAGCTGACCCCCGGAGCGGTCGCCGACCTCGACGCGGCCGGGCTCAAGGAGATCATGCCGCACCGCGTGCTGCAGGACGAGTGGAGCGCCGGCGGCAGCGGCATCTACTCCGTGCATCCGGCGGAGGCGCTCTGGGACGTCATGCCGCCCGTCGGGCACCAGATGCCCGCGGCGACGATCTCGCTGCCCGGGGGCAAGCCGATCGAGTTCATCGACGCGCATCCGTTCCCGCCGCTGGGGCCGCAGGTGAGCGACTGGAACGCGGCACTCGACGCCTTCCCGTCGGCCTCGGCCGACCGGATCAGGATCATCGCGGGCGACTTCAACGCCTCGCTGGACCACGCCGCCATGCGGGGGCTGCTGTCACGGGGTTACAAGGACGCGGCCGACCAGGTCGGGGCCGGACTGATCCCCACGTGGCCGGCGAACAAGCGGGTGCCGCCGCTCATCACCATCGACCACGTGCTGGTGGATCAGCGGGTCGGGGTGCGGGAGGTCAGCGTGCGCGACGTGCCCGGCACCGACCACCGGGCCGTGCTGGCCGAGCTCACCGTGCCCTGACCAGGGCCCTGGTGTTGTCCCAGCCTTCGAGGCCGGGGTCGAGGCGTTCGACGTCCTGAGGGGTGCGCAGGCGGTGCCAGCCCGGGGTGGTGGCGACCCTGCGGGGGCCGGGGGCCTGGGTGCGCAGCTCCTTGACCACGTCGTGGGCGTCGAGGTCGGGGTCGGCCCAGGTGGGCGGGGGGAGGGCGCAGGCCATGGCGACGGCGCCGCCGTTCTCGGAGGGGCAGATCGTGATCTCGGCCCTGCCGAGTTCTCTGAACAGTTTGCCGATGAGCAGGGGCGGCAGGTCGGGGGCGTCGGCGTTGACGACGGCGACCTGATCGGCCTCATGGTCGTGGAGCCGGGTGAGGACCTGCTTGAGCGGCTCGTCCTCGGCGATGACGATGATCTCGGTACCAGGCCAGACGAGGTCGTCCAGGCCGGGGACGCTGGTGATCAGGACGGGGGTGACGAGCTCCAGGCCCGCGACGACCTCGTAGGTGTCCTCGGCCATCGCCTCCAGGAACCGCTCCGGATCCACGCCGGGGGGCGCGGCCTGCGCCATGCGCTGTCGTACCAGGACCGCGGCGATGCGCGTCAACACTCCTCCGGTGCCGTGTGGGCCGCTGCGGAGAACCCTTCCAGGAAACCGCGGGCCCGCTCCGCCTTCGGATACTGTTCTACCAGCGCCCAGAACTTGGCCCCGTGGCTGGGCACCAGCAGGTGCACCAGCTCATGGATGATCACATAGTTGATGACCCACTCCGGCAGGCCCTTGAGCCTGGTGGAGATCCGGATGGTACCGGTCTCCGGCGTGCACGAGCCCCAGCGGTGCTGCTGGTTGTCGACCCACCGCACGCTCACGGGGTCGGGCTCGCCGCCCAGATACTTCGCCGAAAGCTCCTTGGCCCGCTCCAGCAACGCCTCGTCGGTCGGCCGGCGCCGACGCTCCTTGGCGGCCAGGCGATCCAGCATCCGGCTCACCCATTCATCCGCGTCTTCGCCGCTCAGCCAGGCGGGCAGGAGCACGATCGTCTTGTCGCCGTCGCGGTATGCGGACACCGTACGCCGGCGACGAGAACTGCGACGAACCTCGACTGTCTCGGGGGGCACATATGCACGGTAGCCGAGACTGGCGAAATTCCACAGAGGGTGGACGTTGTTTCTGCTGGTCAGATGATTAAGAGCCGGTGAATTTGGGCATGCGCCTTTCCCGATGTGCGGTCAGGCCCTCGATCATGTCCGGTGAGGCCATGGTCACGGGCTGAGCCAAGGATTCCCACCTCAGAGCGGCTTCCAGGTCTTGATGGTCTTGGTTCAGGGCCACTTTCGTGAGCCTTGTGGCAATCGGTGCGTTCTGGGCGATCTTCGAGGCGATGCCGCTCGCTTCCGACATTAGGTCATTTTTCGGGAAACTTTGATTTACCAGCCCTTTCTCGGCCGCTTCCCGGCCGGACACGGTGCGGCCCACCAGCAGCATCTCCCGCGCGAGGCCGGGCGCCCTCCTGGGCAGCAGGTACGTGGCCGCCATGCCGGGGTGCAGGCCCAGGGACGTGAACGGGGCCAGCAGCTTGGCGTCATCGGCGGCGTACACGAGGTCGCAGGCCAGCGCCACGCACAGGCCCGCCCCCACCGCCGGGCCGTTGACGGCTGCGATGGTGGGCATCTCAAGCTCCGCGATCATCAGCCAGGTGCGGTAGAAGGCCAGCATGCGCTCGCGCAGCCGCGGGACGGTCTCGGTGCCGCGCTCACCGATCCACGACAGGTCGCCACCGGAGGAGAAAGCCGTTCCCGCACCCGTCACGACGACGCAGCGGGCGTCGCGGTCGGTGGCCAGGGCGGTCATGGTTTCGCGCCATTCGGCCGTCATGGTGTCGGTCATGGCGTTGCGCATGTCGGGGCGATTGAGGGTGATGAGTACGACTCCGTCGTCTTTGCGATCAACCGAGAGCTCGTTCATGCGGGGAAGCGTAACGCGCACGCCTTCTTGCCGGCCGGGCATCCGGCGATCACTTGATTCACCCGCGTTTCCCTATTGATCATCACTCCATCCACAGGACAACCAGTCAATTCCGAAGTTGTCCACAGCCACCATCGAACCCGCTCGGGATCTTGCTTCGGCATGGAAGCCTTTCCCGCCATGAGGCCACGTGTGAAGCCCACCCTGCGACGCATCCTCCGCGACGAGCGCACCCTGCAGCTCGGCGTCCATCCTTTCCGGGCGGTCATGCTGAGTGGCCTGACCCAGCCCGTCCTGGAGTGGGTCGAGGGCCTCGACGGCACCCGCGACCTGGAGACCGTCCTGCGTGAGGCGGCCCTCGCCGGCCTCGACGAGCTCCGCGCCCGCTCGTTGCTCGACCAGTTGGCCGCCCAGGGCGCGCTGCACGACGCCGCCACCGGCCCGGGCTCCCTCCGTGACCTCCCCCTGGCGGAACGAGACCGCCTCAAACCGGAGCTCAGCGCCCTCGACCTCGCCTCCACCTCCCCCGACGGCATGATCGCCCTGTTCGAGCGCCGTAGGAGAGCGCGCGTGCGGGTGTACGGCGCCGGTCGCGTCGGCGCCCAGATCGTCGCCCTGCTCGCCGCCGCCGGCGTGGGGCATCTCCGCGTTCTCGACCCGGGCGAGACCCGTCCTCAGGACCTCACTCCTGGGGGTCTCACCTGGGCGGAGGTCGGCCTTTCTCGCGAGGTCGGCGCCGTGGCGGTCGCCCGGCGGTTCACCTCGGCCGGTCATCGGCCTCTGGAGAGCGACGAGCCGACCGCCGCCGAGTACAGGGAAGCTCTCGACGCGGCCGGCGTACCACCCAACCCTCCGGCCCTTCCCGACCCGCCGAGGCCTCCCAGGGTTCCCACCCGTTCCAGCCGGACCGCCGCCAGACCACCCGCGAGAGTCACCGGCACAGCGGCGACCAGCGCCACCCCTCCCCGGCCCTCCCCCGTCCCGCCCGGCACCGGCGCCCGCACCGCTTCGCCACCGAACCCACGCACGCCTTCGCCACCGAACGCCCGCACCACTCCCTCACCGAACCCGCGCGCGCCCTCCCAGCCGAACGCCCGCACCGCTCCTCCCCCGAACGACGCACGTGCGCTGCCCTCACCAGGCGCCGGCACCACCGAGGAGCGATGCCGGCCGACCGTCAAGGCGGTGGCCGGTGGCACCTTCCTCGGGGACAGGTCCGACCGGCCGGACCTCGTCATCCTCGCCCCGGTAGACCCGATGGACCTGCTGCTGGTCAACGACCTCAACTCCCTGCGCATCCCCCACCTCCTGGTCTCCGCCTTCGAAGGGCACGGCACCGTGGGCCCGCTCGTCCTGCCGGGAGACACGGCGTGCCTGCACTGCCTCGACCTCACCCGGCGCGACCGCGACCCGTACTGGCCGATCGTCACGGCCCGGCTGGGCGGGTATCCGCCGGGAGAGATCGCCTGCGACGTCGCCCTCGCGACCGTCGTCGCAGCCCAGGCGACCGGGCACGCGCTGGCGTTCATCGACGGCAAGGAGCCGGCTGTGACCAACGGCACAATGGACGTAACCCCTGATTGGCGCTGGAGAAGGCGGCCGTGGAAGGCCCACCCGCAATGTCGTTGTATGCGAAACAATCCATATTCGCTAAGAATGGTCATGGCACCTGACCGCGACTGACGTGCTCAGAGAACGACCACGAAGGGGGGAAGCGGTATCTCGCCGAGGTTCCGCGCATCAGTGTGAGCGATCTTCCACGCCGTGCTGTCACGCGTTCGGCCAAGCTGGCCACCCTTCCCATCAGCTTCGCAGGTCGCGCCGCCCTGGGGCTGGGCAAGCGCATCGGCGGCAAGTCCGCGGAAATGGTGGCCCAGGAGGTCCAGCAGCGCACCGCCGAGCAGGTCTTCAAGGTCCTCGGCGAGCTCAAGGGCGGCGCCATGAAGCTGGGCCAGGCGCTGTCCATCTTCGAGGCCGCGCTGCCTCAGGAGATCGCCGGCCCCTATCGCGCCACCCTGACCAAGCTCCAGGAAGCGGCCCCGCCGCTGCCCGTCTCGACGGTGCACAAGGTTCTGACGGAGCAGCTGGGCGACGGCTGGCGCGAGCACTTCCTGTCGTTCGACGACCAGCCGACGGCGGCCGCCTCCATCGGCCAGGTGCACAGGGCCGTGTGGCACGACGGCCGGGAGGTGGCCGTCAAGATCCAGTATCCGGGGGCGGGCAAGGCGCTGCTCGGCGACTTCTCCCAGCTCGCCCGCCTCGGCAAGCTCTTCGGCGTGCTGCTGCCGGGCCTCGACATGAAGGCCCTGCTGGGCGAGCTGCGCGAGCGGATCGCGGAGGAGCTCGACTACCTGAGGGAGGCCGAGGCCCAGCACGCCTTCGCCCTCGAGTTCGACGAGGATCCCGACTTCCACGTCCCGGACGTGGTGGCGGCGAACGAGATGGTGCTCGTCACCGAGTGGATGGAGGGCACACCGCTGTCGCGCATCATCTCCGACGGCACCCAGGAGGAGCGCGACCACGCCGGCCTGCTCTTCGTCCGCTTCCTGTTCTGCTCTCCCGCCCGCGTCGGCATGCTCCACGCCGACCCGCACCCGGGCAACTTCCGCATGTTGCCCAACGGCAAGCTGGGCGTGCTCGACTTCGGCGCCGTCAACCGCCTGCCCGACGGCTACCCCAAAGCCTTCGGCCAGCTCACGCGCATCTTCAACCAGGGCGACATGCAGACCGTCATGTCGGGCCTGCGCCAGGAAGGCTTCATCCGCGAGGACATCGACATCGACCCCGACGCCCTGCGCGCCTTCCTCGCGCCGTACGTGGAGCCGACGGCGGTGGAGGAGTTCACGTTCAGCCGGGAGTGGCTCCAGGCCCAGGCCGCCAGCGTCGCCGACCTCCGCCCCACCAACGTCGTGCGCCAGCTCAACCTGCCGCCCTCGTACGTCCTCATCCACCGCGTCCACGCGGCCGGCATCGGCGTGCTCTGCCAACTCGGCACCACGGCCCGCTTCCGCGACGAGGTCATCCGCTGGGTGCCCGGCTTCGCCGACGACCCCGACGACCAGCCCTTGCCGATCGGGTGAACCCACCGGCGCTCCCTGCTGGCGTGGGAGGGCCGGGCACGAGGGCCGGATACGAGGGCCTGCGCGGGATGGCCCGAGTGCGGGGGCTTTGGGGAAGAGCCAGGGCCGGGAGGTCTGCGCAAGGGCGTGCGCGCGGCCGGATGCGAGGACCAGGGCGAGAGGCCAGGGCGAGAGGCCAGGGCGAGAGGCCAGGGCGAGAGGCCAGGGCGGAAGCAGCTGCGTGAGGCATGGGCGCGAGGGAGGGCCAGGGCGAGAGGCATGCGCGAAGCCCGAGCGAGAGGATCTGCGTCCGAGGGACTGGGTGGTGGTGGACGGAGGGAGTTCAAGAAGCCCCTGTCGAGCCATGACTACTCTGTGTAATTATACGAGTGCAAACTGTTACTCTCTCTTGGGAGGATGCTGATGCACCGATCCGTGCGACTGTTGACGGTCGCTGCCCTGGTCACCGCAGGGGTGCTCGCGGCCGCGTCCGCTGCGAGTGCCGTCGTCGATCCGGCTCGGGCCGGGGAGTGCCTGGCCTCCCAGGCGGGCTCCGTGGCGACCACGGTGGATCCGTCGCTCAAGGGGGCGCCTGTTGCGATCACTGCCATGAGCTGCCTCACTTCGCCCTGAGTGCATGCCGCCGTCATGCAATGCGGCCGAATGGTCATGGGTCCTGTGGTGCGATCCGGGGTCGGCCGCGCATGATCGGTGGGTCGGCAGAGCTGTCCGTCCGGCTGGGTGCCCGTCGGGTTTTTGATCTTCCGCACGAGCCTGGTAGGTGACAGGCGGTGGGCGGCTCGTTGGCTGGCTGGCAGGGCTCTGCTCGCACGGGCCCTGCCAGCCAGCGTAGTTTCCGAGGGCGCCTGGCGTTGATCAGGTGAGGCCTGAGAGGAGGGAGTGGAGGCCGTCGGTGAGGATGCGCTCGCCCTCCTCCCGTGAGTTCAGGAACCAGCCCGGTAGCGGGGTGCGGAGTGAGCACGTCAGCTCGATGCTCACGAGGCCGTGGATTGTGGTCCAGATGAGGTAGGCCGAGCGTTCCGGGTTCGAGGAGCGGATCTGGCCGGCCTCGGCGGCTGCCGTGGTGGCTTCGACGAGGAGGCCGAAGCAGCGGCGGAGGGCGTCGTGGCGCTGCTCCGGTGAAGGGTCGAAGTCGGGGAGCGGGCGCTCGAACATCAGGGCGTACAGGGCCGGGTCGGTGAGGGCGAAGCCTCTGTAGCCGTAGGCCACCGCCATGATTCTCGAGAGCGGGTCCGTGTGGCCGCCGAGGGAGCTTGTCATCGCCTCGTGGAGGAGGTGGAAGCCATGCTCGTAGATCGCCTCCAGCAGGCCGGCTCGGCCACCGAAGCAGGTGTAGATGCCCATGGTGGAGGTGGTGGCGGCGTCTGCCACGCGGCGGAGCGTGAGGGAGGGCGCGCCCTGGTCACGCAGGAGGCGCATGGCGGCGTCCAGGAGGTCCTGGCGCAGTGCGCCGAGTTCTTTCGAGGTGCTTACGGCTCTCGGCACCCTCTCACTTTATCGGGCTATAACGCGCATCATAACGAGCGTTATAGGCGTACGGCGCCACCGGGTGGAGGTCGTGGGCCGAGGAAGGCGAGACAGCGAGGAAGGGGTTCCGTTCATGAGTGTGCAACGGGTTGCTGCGGTGGCGGGGTTAGCCTGCGCCGTGTTGCTCGTCGTCAACGCCGCCCGGCGGGGTGGGCTGTTGGCTGAGACAGCGTTCACGCATGCCATCGCGCCGTTCGCGGCGCTGACCGGGCTGCTCGCGATCACCGGCATCTACCTGCACATCCGCGCCCGGGCCGGGACGCTCGGGCTGGTGGGGTACGTGCTCAACTCGGCCGGGCTGGCCGGGGCGTTCGCGGTCGAGTACACGCTGCACTTCGTCTTTCCCTACCTGGGGGGCGGCGTCGTGCGCGGGCTGCTGGCCGGTGGGACGGGGCGGGCGTTTCTGGTGACGTCGGTCGTTCTGCTGATGGGGGTGCTGACGTTCAGCGCGGCGGCGATCAGGAGCGGGGGCATGCCGGTGGTGGGCGTGGTGCTGTACGCGGTGGGCATGGTGCCCGGGTCGTTGCGGAACGCGGTGCCGGAGCCGGTCTATCTGGGTGGGCTGGTGATGGCGGGGGTCGGGGTCGCCTGGATGGCGGTGCGGCTCTGGACGGCGGAGGAAGGTGGCGAGCCGGTGGTGGGGGTTGGGCGGCGGCGAGGGGTGCGGCCCGCCGGGTAGTGAGGTGGGACAACACGGTCGCTCGCGTGGGTGTGTCCGTCGCGGGTCGGCCCGCGAGGGTAAGCCCGTCGGCTCGTGGAGGTAGGACAACGCGGTCGGTCGTGTGGGTATGTCCGTCGGCTCGTGAGGGTGGGCACATCGGGACCGTGAGGGGTGGGCGCATGGCCTGCGGGAGTGGGCGCATGGCTCACCGCAGCAGGCAAACGGCTGGCGAAGGCAGGCACACGACTCACCGCAGCAGGCAAACGGCTGGCGAAGGCGGGCACACGACTCACCGCAGCAGGCAAACGGCTGGCGAGGGTGAGGCGCGTGGCTCGCGGTGGTGGCGCGTCGGCTGCCAGGGCTCATCGGCTGGGGACCGTCCCCTTGCGAGTGGAGTCCGCTGGGCAGCGAGGTGGAAAGCGAAAGAGCCGGGCGCTGGGTGCGCCCGGCTCCAAGGAAGGGATCCGGTCAGGAGATCCTGCGCCGGCGGCAGAATCTCCAGGATCAGATCTGACGGCTCAAGGCCTGGCGAAGGCGGTCGTTCGCCCGCTTGACCTCCCGCCGCGCCCGCTGCACGCGCGTGACGCGCAGGATGAGGCGCTGCTCCTCCGCTTCGCGGTGGAGGGTTTGTATTCGGTCATTGACCAGGTCATGGATGAGATCCGGCACTGCTCGGCTCCTGCTCGGTCGAGTGATCATTGTCTGGTTTCGCTTTCTGATTCGTCGGTGAACGCGGTGGTGGTGGTCAGGCAGCGACCGGGTGCTTGCGGGGACGCCCGCGCGGACGCTTGCGGGGAACAACGGTCCCCCTGAGGATCAGCTCGCCGCCCCAGACGCCCCACGGCTCCTCGCGCTCGAGCGCGCGGGCCAGGCAGGCCTTCTGGATCGGGCAGCCGCCGCAGAGTGCCTTGGCGAACTCGACGTCCTCCGGCGACTCGGCGAACCACAGGTCAGGGTCGGTACGACAGGGGATCTTGGCTTCGTCGATCAGGTCCATGATCGTCTTCGCCCCCATCTGCTTTCTCCTTCGATCGATCTTTTGATCTTTGGTCGGGCACCTCGTAGGTGGTCGGGGATCACGGACAAACAAGAAGGCCGCGGATCCTGTGTGCGGATCCGCGGCCTGGGGGCTGCTATGTGCCGGTCAGGTTATGACCGGAGCATCCCTCCAGGGTTGCGGACCGCACAGTCCACCCTTGGTGAGCTGGTTGGCCGGCAATTCGATACGTCCCGGGTAGACAGGAGCGCCTGCTGCTTCGGCCACACCCGCGTGGACGGGCAGGAAGAAAGCGGCGGCGGCGGCCTGGCTACGGGCAGACTTCTCCTGCCGCAGCTTGGCGAGCCCATCGGCGAGTCTCACCGAGTCACGGCATGCGGAGGCGAGCCACTGCGTGGCCGACATCTGAATGCTGATCACCGGGACTCACCTCCACTCTCTGGATCGTCGGAACAGGGCGCTCCGACTCGCTTGACCATGACCCTAAACCGGGAAGCCGGGAAGGGGCAACATATTTTCTACCTGCGATTTCGCCTATTTCGTGAGGCGAATCATGGCTTCCTGGACGACTGAGACCACGAGGTCACCCGACGCGGTGTACATCTCACCGCGTGCGAGCCCGCGGGCCCCCGCCGACCACGGCGACTCCTGAGCATAGAGGAGCCAGTCGTCGGCCCTGAAGGGGCGGTGGAACCACATGGCGTGGTCGAGGGAGGCGCCCATGACGTTCGAGGCGCCCCAGGCCATGCCGTGGGCCAGCAGTATCGTGTCGACCAGCGTGAAGTCGGAGGCGTAGGCGGCCAGCACCACGTGCAGGAGCGGGTCGTCGGGCAGGTCGGCGTGGTAGCGGAACCACACGTTGGTCTGGGCGCTGCGCAGCTCGGGGTTCTGGAAGGCCTCCCAGGTGAGCGGCGAGGCGTAGCGCGCGTCCACGGGCCGGGGGCGGGTGAACCACTCGCGCAGCTCCGGGTGGTCGCCGACGAGCTCGTACATGCGGTCCTGGAACGTCGGCAGCGTCTCGGGGTCGGGCACCGAGGGCATCACCGACGCCTGGTGCGAGACGCCTTCCTCGAAGACGTGGAAGGAGGCGGACATCGTGAAGATGGCCTTGCCGTGCTGGACCGCCACCACCCGCCGCGTGGTGAAGGAGCGGCCGTCGCGCAGGCGCTCGACGTTGTAGACGATGGGGATGGCCGGGTCGCCCGGCCGGATGAAGTAGGCGTGCAGCGAGTGCACGTTCCGGTCCTTGGGGACCGTGCGGCCGGCCGCCACCAGGGCCTGCGCCGCGACCTGGCCGCCGAAGACGCGCTGGATGCGCTCTTCCGGGCTCCTGCCGCGGAAGATGTCGAGCTCGATCTGCTCCAGGTCGAGCAGGTCGAGCAGCTCCTTCAGCGCCGAGTTCACGTGTCCATCCCCTCCGTGGTCACCATCCCCAGGACGGGCCCCTGGGACAAGTTTGACGTGTCGCCCATTTCACCCCATATGGGGGTCTGGTGTGTCCGATGATGCCCCGGCGCGGTTTCGCCTTCGTTACGACCCTCGGCACAAGCCCAGCACGGCTTCGCCGTACCGGTCGAGCTTGACCCTGCCGACGCCCGCGATCGACAGCAGCTCCTGCTCGGTGACCGGCGCGCGCTCGGCGATGGCCTGCAGCGTCACGTCGGTGAAGACGACGTACGGCGGCAGCTTGGCCTCCTTGGCCGTGGCCGTGCGCCACGCCTTCAGCCGTTCGAGCAGCGCCTCGTCGTAGTCGGCGGGGCAGGTGGAGCAGCGGCCCAGCTTCTGCTCGGTGGCGTTGACCAGCGTCTTGGCGCACACGCGGCAGCTCACCGGCGTGGCCACCTGGCGGCGCTCCCGCGAGGGGGACGGCGCCAGGCGGGGCGGCGCGGAGGCGCGGCCGGTGAGTCCGTCGAGGAAGCGGGACGGGCGGCGGCTCTTGCGGCCCCCCGGCGCGCGGGCCAGGGCCCAGGAGAGCGACAGGTGCTCCCTGGCGCGGGTGACGCCGACGTAGAGCAGGCGGCGCTCCTCCTCGATCTGCTCGGGGCTCTCGGCGTAGATGATCGGCAGCATGCCGTCGGTGACGCCGACGAGGAAGACGGCGTCCCACTCCAGGCCCTTGGCGGCGTGCAGCGAGGCCAGCGTGACGCCCTCGACGGGCGGCGCGTGCTGCTCGGAGGCGCGGCGCTCCAGCTCGGTCACGAACGCGGGCAGGTCGGCCCCCTCGGCCGCCATGTCCTCGGCCAGGTCGGCCAGCGCCTTGAGCGACTCCCACTTCTCCCTGGCCTTGCCGCCGCCGGGCGGGGCCGGGGTCAGGCCGATGCCGCCCAGGATGTGGTGCACCTCGGAGGCCAGCGGCTCGCCCGCGGCGGAGCGGGCCGCGCCGCGCAGCAGGACGACCGCCTGGCGCACCTCCGGCCGCTCGAAGAAACGCTCGGCGCCGCGCAGCACGTACGGGATCTCCGCCTTGGTCAGGGCCTCTTCGTACGCCTCCGACTGGGAGTTGACCCGGAACAGCACGGCGATCTCGCGCGACGGCACCCCCTTGTCGAGGAGCTTCCTGATGCTCCGGGCCACCCCGGCGGCCTCGGCGGGCTCGTCGTCGTACTCGGTGAAGGCCGGCTTGGGCCCGTCGGGCCGCTGGGCGACCAGCTCCAGGCGGTGTGGGGAGCGGCCCTTGGCGATCACCAGGTTGGCCAGGTCGACGACCTGGGGGGTGGAGCGGTAGTCGCGGACCAGCTTGATGACGGCCGCGTCGGGATGCTCGACCCCGAACCCGGTCAGGTAGCGCGGGCTGGCGCCGGTGAAGGAGTAGATCGTCTGATTGGGGTCGCCGACCACGCAGAGGTCGTCGCGCCCGCCGAGCCAGGTGTCGAGCAGCAGCTTCTGCAGCGGGTTGACGTCCTGGTACTCGTCCACCACGAAGTAGCGGTACTGCTGGCGGATCTGCGCCGCCACCTCCTGGTGCTCGGTCATCACGGCCGCGGTCAGCTCCAGGATGGTCTCGAAGTCGACCAGGTGGCGCTCACGCCTGATCCGCTCGTACGCCTCGTAGACGCGGCTCACCTGCTCGGCCGGCATCGGCGGCGTGCGGTGGTACTTGGCGGCGGCGGCCACGTAGTCCTCGGGGGCGATCTGCGTGACCTTGGCCCATTCGACCTCGGAGGCGAGGTCGCGCAGCTCGGAGCGCTCGGGGGTGAGCCGCAGGCTGCGGCACGCCTCGCCCAGGACGGGCAGCTTGGACTCGATGACCGACGGGGCCGCGCCGCCGATCACCCGCGGCCAGAAGAACGTGAGCTGGCGCAGCGCCGCGGCGTGGAAGGTGCGGGCCTGCACGCCGGGCGCGCCGAGCGCGCGCAGGCGCTGGCGCAGCTCACCCGCCGCGCGCGTGGTGAACGTCACAGCGAGCACGCTCTGCGCGTCGACCACCCCGCTGCGCACCGCGTACGCGATGCGGTGCGTGATCGCCCTGGTCTTGCCCGTCCCCGCGCCGGCCAGCACGCACACCGGCCCGCGCACGGCCTCGGCGACAGCGCGCTGCTCGGGGTCGAGTCCGATCAGTACGTCGTCCGCGTCGTTCACCTGTGTATCCTCCCAGCCGCTGGCGGAGAACCACTTTATTCTGGCAACATGCGGGCCGACGTATGCTCGTCAAGGCTGCGTCATGAAGATGCAAAGGACTGGTCTTTTCCCCCACAATGGGGCCCGACCATGTACATGGGGGAAAGGAAGGCCGTGCGAACTGCGGTTTCCGTGAGCGCTCTGGCGCTCGCTGCCGTCGCGCTCACACCTGTCGCCGCGAGCGCGGCCATGGAGCCGACCCCAGCCCCCACGGTGGACACCCCCGTCGACTCCGACGGGCTCAGCGGGTTGTCGGTGGAGACCGTCCAGTACGGCACGCACAAGCGGCAGAGCATGGACGTCTGGTGGACACCCGACGGGCAGCAGCGGCCCGGCATCTTCCTCATCCACGGCGGCTGGTGGTCCAGCGGCGACAAGAGGTACATGAAGGAGATCACCCGCAGCTACGCCGAGCTGGGGTACACCGTCTTCAACCTCAACTACCGCCTGTCCGGCGACGCGGCCTGGCCCGCGCAGCGCACCGACGCGCTGGCCGCCATCGCGCTGGCCCGCAAGCACGCCGACCGCTACGCCTTCGACCCGAACAACTACGTGCTCATGGGCTTCTCCGCCGGTGGGCACATCGCGGCGGCCGTGGGCACGTACGGCGACGGGGTCGGCGGGCTCAAGGGCGTGGTGGGGCTCTCGCCGATCATCTCGCCGCTGCGCGCGTACTCCGACGGCGAGAAGAGCCCCAACGCCCACAAGCGCAAGCTGCGCACGGCCGCGATGAAGCTGGCCGGCGGCTGCGCGCCGAAGGGCAAGTGCTCGCGCGTGTGGGCGAGCATGGAGGTGGCCTGGCACGCCAGCCGCAACGACGCGCCGATGCTGACCATCCACTCCGAGAACGAGTTCGTGCCGCCGGTGCAGAGCCAGTTGCTCAAGCAGATGCTCGGGCAGGTGGGGGTGCAGGTGTCGGTGTTCACCCAGCCGGGCACCAACCACAGCTCGCCGCTCTACCGGGAGCCGGGCGTGGCCGAGCGGGTGCAGGCGTGGATCGCCTCTCGAATCGGGTAATCCGGGATTAGACGGGCACTGCGCGTTGTTGCACGGATCGCCTGTTTCCTGACCTTGGAGGGATGTCCGAAGATGGCGCTCACGGTCTACAGCACCACGTGGTGCGGCCCTTGTAAGCGGCTCAAGGCCCAGCTCACGCGCGAGGGCATCAGCTTCGACGACGTCGACATCGAGCGTGACCCGGCGGCGGCTGAGTTCGTGATGAGCGTCAACAACGGCAACCAGGTCGTGCCGACGGTGGTCATCGAGACGCCCAAGGGGCGCTTCGTCCGGACGAACCCCTCCGCCCGCGAGGTCAAGGCCCTGCTCGAAGCCGCCTGACCGACCGATCGGGCCTGCCTCTCACCGGCGGGCCCGCCGTCTTCCCGGCCTTCTGGTCTACCAGTCGCCGACGAGCTCGCCGCCGTACCAGGTCTCGATCAGACGGCGGGCGATCGAGACGGGCGGCGGCAGGCGCAGCTCACCCGACTCCAGCGCCCGCGCCAGCTCCTCCCGCGAGAACCAGTGCGCCTCGGCGATCTCCTCGGCGTCGGGCGTCAGCGTGGTGGTCGTGGCCTCGGCGAAGAAGCCCAGCATGAGACTGCGCGGGAACGGCCACGGCTGGCTGCCCAGGTAACGCGGATTGTGGACGGCGACGCCGACCTCCTCGGCCACCTCGCGCACGACGGCCGCCTCCAGCGACTCCCCCGGCTCCACGAACCCGGCCAGGATCGACAGCCGCCCCTCCGGCCACTGCGGGCCGCGGGCCAGCAGGCAGCGGTCGGCCTCGTCGCGGACCAGCATGATCACTGCGGGGTCGACGCGCGGGAAGTGCTGGCTGGAGTCCTTCGGGCAGACCCGGATGTGCCCGCCGGCCTGCACCACCGTGTGCGCGCCGCACCGCGGGCAGAACTCGTGCGTGGCGTGCCAGGCCTCCAGCGCCACCGCGTAGACCAGCAGGCCCGCGTCACGGTCGCCGAGCAGGCCGCCGACCTGGCGCAGCCCCGCCGCCACCGGCTCGCCCTCGGGCGCGTCGCGCAGGGACATGGGGATGGTGACGCGGCCGTTGACGTCGCCCTTGGGGATGCCGGGCAGCGCCGCGGCGACCGCGAAGTAGGCGACGCCGTCCTCCACGCCGAGCAGGTAGCGCTGGCCGGCGGGCGCGCCGTCGGGCGTGAACAGCACCGCGTGCACCTCGTCACCCACCCGGCGCACCAGCGTGTGACCGTTGTCGATGACCAGCACCCTGGTCGCGGGATCCGCCCAGGCCCGCTCCAGCCACCGCTCGTCGGCGCGCAGGGCCGAGGAACGGTCGATGGTCCCCCGCGCAAGCAGTAGCGGGCCGATGAGTTGCTCTTGCGCGGTCTCCACTGGTGCCGCCCCCTCCCAAGTCCCATGTCATCCTATGACCTCGCAGTTAGCCGGTGATTACGGTATCCGGGCACCGCGGTGATCTCTCTGGGGTTAAGATTCGTCGGGTTAGGTTAGCCTTACCTGATTCTTCGGGGGTGCCTTCGCGTTGCGGCTCTACCTGACCGCGCTCAAACCAACCGATTCCGTGACGGACGGCTTCCTGCCGGCGGCGCGGGCGCTCGGGTGCGAGGTGACGATCCTGACCGACCGGCCGGAGCGGCATCCGTCGGCGGTGTTGTGCGACGTACGGGACCCGCGCGCGTTGATCGACACCATCGAGCACCTCGGCAGGCCGGACGCGATCTTCTCCAACTCCGACCACCTTCAGACCGAGACGGCGCTGGCCGCGGCCTACTTCGGGCTGCCGGGCAAGGACTGGCGGGCGTGCGCGGCGGCCAAGAACAAGTTCCTGATGCGGCGCGGGCTCAAGGAGGCCGGGGTCGAGCAGGTCTTCTCCGTACGGCTCGGGCCGCTCGATCCGGTGCCCGCGCGGGTGCCGTACCCCGTGGTGCTCAAGCCGCGCGAGGGGGTCGCCAGCGAGGACGTCATGCTGGTCGACGGCGACCTGGAACGTGCCGTGGCCGAGGTCAGGCGGCGGCGGCCTGGCGAGGCGCTGGTCGTGGAGGAGTACCTCGAAGGGCCGTTGCGGACGCTGGAGACGCTGGGGGACGCGGACGGGACGCGGGTGCTCGGCGGGTTCGAGACGACGCTGGGGGCGTTGCCGTACTTCGTCGAGGAGCGGCTCGACTGGGCGCCCGCCGACGACTCCCACGAGCATGTGCTGGCGGCGCTGCGGGCGCTCGGGGTGGGCTTCGGGGCGTGCCACACCGAGTACGTGGTCACCGCCGGCGGGCCGAGGATCGTGGAGGTCAACTACCGGGTGATCGGGGACCACTGCGACTTCCTGCTGGGCGACCTGCTCGGGGTGCCGGTGTTCGAGTGGATCCTGGGGGTGCATCTCGGGGCGCGCGTGCCCGCGCCGCCGGAGACCTCCCGGTTCGGGACGGCGGTCAGCGTGGTCGCGGACCGGGCCGGGGTGATCAAGGACGCGCCGGGGCACGAGTCCGTGACCATCGGCGACGTGCGGCTGTGGCACCGGCCGCTGCGGGCCGTCGGCGAGGTCGTCACGCTGACCCGGACGAACCGTGACTATCTGGGCGTGATCAGGGCCGTGGGGCCCGGCAGGGAGCGGGTGGCCGCCGCCGTCGAGGAGTACCGGGTCGCGCGGCCGTGGGTGGTCGAATGAGCTCCAGGGAGGCCTACCTGGCCGCCCGGGTGCTGGACGCCCTGCTGCGCGAGGACTACGGCGGCCTGGCCTCCCGCGTCACCCGCACCAAGGACGGGGTGGGGATGCTGCTCGCCGACGGGCGGTGGGTGCGGCTCTCACCCGGGGTGCTGTTCCAGGACTTCGTGGTGGCGGCCGACGAGCGGCTGGGGCTGGAGCAGGTGCTGGAGACGATCGTGGAGGTCGCGGCGCCCGAGGACGCCGAGGGGGTGGCGGCCTTCTTCGAGGAGTGCGTGGCGGCGCTCGCCGCGCTGGAGCTGCATGACGAGCGCGGGGGTGTCCCGCGGGCACCGTCGTACGAGACGCTGGCCGCGTCGGTGGACCATCCGGTCTATCCGACCTCGCGGGCCCGGGTGGGGCTGTCGGAGAGCGAGCTGCTGGCCTACGCGCCGGAGTTCGGGCCCTCGTTCGAGCTGCGGTGGGCCGTGGTCCCGCGCCGTGCGCTGGCGCCGGGCTCCGCCGCGCGCCTGCCCGCCGGCCTGGTGCCGGACTGGCCGGGCCACGCGGACGAAGCGCTCCTTTCCGCGCCGGACCATCCGGACGAGGTGCTCTTTCCCGTGCATCCGCTGACCGTGGACGAGGTGCGGAAGATCGACGGGGTGCGGGTGCTGGACGAGGCGGCCGTGACCGTGCGGCCCACGCTGTCCATGCGGACCGTCGAGGTCTTTCCGCGCCTGCATCTGAAGCTGCCGCTGCCGATCAGCACCCTGGGCGCCAGGAACCGGCGCTCGATCAAGGCCGGCACGCTGGCCGACGGCGCCAGGGCGGAGCTGCTGCTGCGGGAGCTGGCCGGCCCCGGCGTGGTGCTCGCCGACGAGCAGACGTGGGCGCACGCCGGGCACGAGCACCTGGCCTGGATGGTACGGCGGCTGCCCGAAGGCGAGATCGTCCCCGTCGCCGCGCTGGGCGCCCCCGGCGTGCTCGAGGAGCTGGGCGACGTGCTGCCCGGCTACCTGCGGCTGCTGCTGCGGTGGAACGTGCGGCTCTTCGTCCGCTACGGCGTCGCGCTGGAGGCGCACCAGCAGAACCTGGCCCTGCTGTTCCGCGGCGACGGGCTCGAACTGCTGGTCAAGGACAACGACGGGCTGCTGGCCTCGCCGTCCAGGCTGCGGGCCGCCGGGGTGGCGGTGCCGGAGTTCGCCGACGAGCGCATGCTGAACGACGACCCGCACGCCCTGGCCGACGTCTTCGTGACCATCACGCTGCACCTGGCCTGCGCCGCCGTGGTGTTCGGCGCGCTGCCGCACGACCGGGCGGCGGCGCTGCTGCGCGACACGCTCGCCGAGGCACTGGACGAGTACGGCGACGACCCCATGGCCAGGCTCCTGCGCGCCAGGACGCTCGACGCGGCCAGGCTGACCGGCAAGTCCATGATCACCGCCGGCACGCTCGTCTCGAAGCGACGTTCGGGGGCGCGCGACGTCAACAAGTTCTACGGCACCAGCGGGCCGAACTACCTGAGGAGAGCCTGAACATGCACGGACTGGCCATCGACGCGTCTGCCGGCTCTGCCGAGCGGGCGACGCTGGCGGCCCTGCTGCGCTGCTGCGTGCGGGAGGTGGCCGGGCCGCGCGGGCTGGTGTGGCCGGCGCCGCCGTACGTGCTGCTGCGGGTGGCGGGCACGCTGCTGCGGGCCCGCACCCACGGCGGGGCGGCGCTGCGCTTCGAGGGCCCGCCCGAGCGGCTGGAGTCGGGCGCCTGGCGGCCGCTGGCGAGCGACGAGCTGGTCCGGTTGGTGGAGACCGAGCTGCAGGGACGGGGCGGGGTGCGGGGGCGCAACGGGGAGTTCGGCGAGCAGGTGGCGGCCAGCAGGGACGCGGTGGCGGCCATCCTGCGGGCCAGGGCCTCGGCCGTGCCGCCCGCCGATCCTTGGCTCGCCTCGGAGCAGGCGCTGGTGTACGGGCATCCGTTCCACCCCAGCCCCAAGGCGCGGGGCGGCGCGGGCTGGCTGGCGTACGCGCCCGAGGCGCACGCCCGCTTCCCCGTCAGGCTGCTCGGCGTGCGCGAGGACGCGCTGGCGCAGGGCGGCGACGCCTCGGTGCTGGACACGATGGGGCGCGCGCCGGACGGCTACCGGGTGCTGCCCGCGCATCCGTGGCAGCTCGACCTGCTCGGGCCGGTGCTCGGCCGCGAGCTGATCGACCTGGGGCCCGGGCCGGTCGTGGTGCCGACCTCGTCCGTGCGGACGGTGTACGTGCCGGAGGCGGAGGTCTGCCTGAAGTTCTCCCTGGACGTGCGGATCACCAACTGCGTACGCAGGCACGCCTGGTACGAGCTGGCCGGAGCCGTGGAGCTGACCGAGCGGCTCACCCCGGTCTTCGACGAGCTGTCGGCTAGGCACCCCGCGACCCGCTGGCTGCCCGAGCCGGGATACCGCTCGGTCTCCCTGGGCAGCGGGCTGCACGAGGGCCTCGGCGTGATCGTCAGGCGCAGCCCCTGGGCCGCCTGCTCCCCCGGCGTCACCCCGATCCTGGCCGGCGCGCTGGCCCAGGAGACGAAGGCGCACGACCCGGTCGCGTGGTGGCGCTCGTACGTGACGGTGGTCGCGCTGCCGGTCCTGGACCTGTACTTCACGCACGGCGTGGTGCTGGAGCCCCACCTGCAGAACGTGCTGGCGGGGCTGGACGGCGACGGCCTGCCCGTCGAGGCCGTCTTCCGCGACCTGGAGGGCACCAAGCTCGTCGCGGGCCGCCACGACCTCGGCGGGCTGCACCCCGAGGTGGCCCGCGCCCTCACCTACGACGCCGAACGCGGCTGGGCCCGCGTGGTCTACTGCCTGCTCGTCAACCACCTCACCGAGATCGCCGCGACGCTCGCGGGCACGGACGACGACCTGCTGCGCGAGCTGTGGCGGACGGCCAGGGACCTGTTCGACCGGCAGTCGGCGCGCCTGGGCCGGCCGCTGCCGCTGCAGGACCTGCTGGCCGGCGCGCCGCTGCCCGCGAAGGCGAACCTGGGCGTGCGCTGGGCCAGGGCGGCCGACCGGGCCGCCGGTTACGTGCCGATCGCGAACCCGCTCGCATGATCGGCTCCCGCGTCCTGGCCGCCGCCGAGGCCCTTCCCCAGGTCCCGGCCTACCTCTACGACCTGCCCGCCCTGGACGAGCACGTCGCGTCCGTACGGCGCGCGCTGGGCCCCGTCGAGCTGTACTACGCGGTCAAGGCCAACCCCGACGCCGAGCTGCTGCGGGTGCTGGCCGGGCACGTGGACGGGTTCGAGGTGTCGTCGGCGGGCGAGCACGCGCACGTCACGAGCCTGTTCCCGGGCGCGCGGGTGGCGCTGGGCGGGCCCGGCAAGACCGACGCCGAGCTGCGGCTGCCGCACCACCGCCTGCACGTCGAGTCGCCGAACGAGCTGCGCCGCCTGCTCGGCACGGGCCTGGAGGCGGACGTGCTGCTCAGGCTCAACCCCGATCTGCCGGTGGAGGGCGCGGCGCTGACGATGAGCGGGCCGTTCGGGATGGACGAGGACGGGATCGCGCGGTGCCTGCCGCTGTTCGGCGACCGGGTACGGCTGCGCGGCCTGCACGCCCACCTGGCCAGCGGGCTCGACGCCGGGCAGTTGCTGGGGCTGGCGCGGCGGCTGCTGGACGGCGACTGGGAGGAGGTCAACCTCGGTGGCGGGATGGCGGTGTCGTACGCGTCGCCGGAGTCGCGCTTCGACTGGGCCGCGTACGGGCAGGGGCTGGCCGGCCTGGCCCGGGGCAGGCGGCTGCGGATCGAGCCCGGCCGGGCGCTGACCGTCTACTGCGGCTACTACGTGACCAGGGTGGTGGACGTGAAGCGGGTGCGCGGCCAGGCGTACGCGATCCTGCTGGGCGGCACCCACCACCTGCGTACGCCGGCGACCAAGGGGCACGACCAGCCGTTCACCGTCCTGCCGGCCGGCAAGCCGGACGTGGCCGACGAACCGGTCACGCTCGTCGGTCAGCTATGCACCCCGAAAGACGTTTTCGCCCGAAATATCGTTACTTCGGTGGGGGTGGGAGACACGGTGGTGTTCGAGCTGGCCGGAGCCTACGCCTGGAACATCTCCCACCACGACTTCCTCATGCACCCGAAGCCGGCTTTCCACCATCTACGAGCCTGACGCTCTCGATCAGCGCCACCAGGCCGTCGGCGTCGAGCAGGTCCACCGGGCGCACGGTGCGGTTGGCGCGGACGTAGTGGAAGGCCGCCCCGACCTCCTCCAGCGGCACCTGCGCCAGGTGCGACCAGGCCAGCCGGTACGCGGCGAGCTGCACGGAGGCGGCCCTGGCTGCCTTCTTGCCCCGCGGCGGCTGCCCGGTCTTCCAGTCGACGACCTCGTAGCCGCCGCCGTCCCGCTCGAAGACGGCGTCCATCCGCCCACGCACCAGCCGGTCGGCGATCATGGTCTCGAACGGGACCTCCAGGTCGACCGGCCGCCGGTCGGCCCACTCGCTCTGCTCGAACCGCTCCTGCAGCTCCGCCAGCCGCACGTCGGCCTCTTCCAGCTCCTCGTCGTACAGCTCCAGGTCGTCGATCAGCCGCTGCTGGTCCCAGCGGGTCTCCAGCCACTTGTGGAAGGAGGTGCCCCGGCGGGCCAGCGGCGCGGGCTTCTTCGGCACGGGGCGGCGGATCCTGCGGGCCAGCTCGCGCGGGTCGGCGGCCAGCGTGACCAGCGCGGACACGGTCAGCTTGGCCGGCAGCTCGACCGTGGTGGCGGGCTTGCGCCGGTGCAGCTCCCGCTCGCGCAGCAGCAGGTCGGTGTCGCGCTGCCAGGCCCGCAGGCGCTCCTCCTCGAACGCCTTGATCGGCTCGTCCTCGTACGGGCCCAGCGTGCCCGCCAGCGCGTCCTCGACCAGGCGGGCGCCGTCGAGCACGGACTCGTAGCGCAGCCCCTCGGGCTCGACCGGCCAGGTGGCCTCGGCCGGCTCGGCCAGCAGCGGGTTCGTGGCGCCCTCCGCGAGGTCGTCGGCCCAGAACGAGATCCGGTCGGCGGTGTCGCGGATCTCCAGCAGGAAGTCGGACGGCTCCAGCGGCTTGGTGGCGCTGCCCCAGCGGTAGCCGGAGGCGATCAGGTGGTAGTGGGCCCGGGTCACGGCCACGTACGCGAGCCTGCGCTCCTCCATCAGGTCCCGCTCGCGGCAGTGCTCGTCGAAGGCCGCCAGCTCCTCCTTGCTCAGCCCGCCCAGCCGGGGCAGGTCGGCGGCGTCGCCACGCAGCGCGTACGGGAGCTTGCGCGGGTTCTCCGTCCACCGGCTGTTCATCACCGGCGTGGCGGGGAAGATGCTGCCCGTCGCGATCGTCCCCTTCGTGCTCACGAGCTGCGACAGGCCGGGCACCACGACGACCGGCCACTCCAGGCCCTTCGAGGCGTGCACGGTCATCAGCTTGACGCTGTTGCTCTCGCCGACCCGGCCCGCCTCCAGGCCGAACTCCTCGCTCTCCGCCGCCTGAAGGTAGGCCAGGAACGCGCCCAGCGTCGGGTCCTCCGCGTCGCCCGCGAACCTGGACGCAGCGTCGAGGAACGCGTCGAGGTCGGCCCGCGCCGCGAACGCCCCCACCGTGCCGCTGCGCGCCGCCACCTCGATGTCCAGGCCGAGCCTGCGCTCCACCTCGCTGATCAGGTCGGGCAGCGGCTGCGCGGTGTGCGCGCGCAGGTGGCGCAGCTCCTGGGCGAGCGCCACCAGCCTGGTGCGGGCCAGCGGCGAGTACGGCTCCAGCCACTCCTCCCGGTCGGGCAGCTCGTCCAGGGCGTCCACCAGGCTGCCGCGCTCCTCGGCCAGGTCGGCCACCACCTGGTCGAGCGGGTCGTCCTCGCGGTGGCTCTCGCTCAGCTCGCGGGCCAGCGTGCGGGCCTGCTCGCCGAGCACCCGCAGGTCAGCGGGGCCGATCCGCCAGCGGGGGCCCGCCAGCAGCCTGGCCAGCGCGTCGCCCGCCGTGGGGTCGTACAGCACGCGCAGAGTGGCCACGATGTCGCTCACCTCGGGCACGGTCAGCAGGCCGCCCAGGCCCACCACCTCGACCGGGATGTCACGCTCCTCCAGCGCCCTGCGCAGCGCGGGGAACTGCGAGCGCTTACGGGCCAGGATGGCGACGTCCTGGGGCTGCAGGGCGAGCGTCTTCTTGCGCTCCTTCTCGCCCCAGGGCAGGCCGTCGGGGGCCGTCTCCTGGCCGAGGAGCCTGGCGACGCCGTCGGCGATCCACTTGGCCTCGTCCTCGGCGGTCTCGTGGAAGGCGCAGGTGACGCGGCCGCGCTCGATCCGGTTCGGGCCGGGGACCAGCACGGGCACCTCGCGGGCCTCCATGCGCAGCGGGAGCTGGACGCGGGCGGCCACGTCGAGCACGCGGTCGCCGTTGCGGAAGCTGACGCTGAGCTGGCGCACCGGGGCCTGGTCGCCGGTGGCCGTGCGGAAGTCCTTGGGGAAGCGGCGCAGGTTGCCCGCCGAGGCGCCGCGCCAGCCGTAGATGGACTGGCACGGGTCGCCCACGGCGGTGACCGGATGGCCGCCGCCGTAGAGCGAGCGCAGCAGGACGAGCTGGGCGTGGCTGGTGTCCTGGTACTCGTCGAGCAGGACCACCGAGTAGCGGCCCCGCTCGATCTCGCCGACCTCCTTGTGGTTGGCGGCGATCCTGGCGGCCAGCGACATCTGGTCGCCGTAGTCGATGACCTCGCGGGCGCGCTTGAGCCGCTCGTACCGCTCCACCAGGGGCAGGAGCTGCTCCCTGGCCGCGTGCACGCTCAGCGGCTTGCGCTGGGCCAGTGTCGTGCGGCCCGGCAGGACGGCGTGCCTGGCCGCCAGCCACTCCCCCACGCCCCGCACGTCGGCGGGCGAGCGCAGGTGCTCCGAGAGCTCGCCTGCCAGCTCCAGCAGGGCGGCCGTGACCGAGGGCGGGCCCAGCTCGATCCTGTCCATCGGCCCGTCGTACATCGCCACCACCCGCGAGGCGAGCTGCCACGACACGGCGGGCCTGACCAGGCGCATGGTCGGCTCCAGCCCCTCGCGCAGCGCGTGGTCGGTGACCAGGCGGGCGGCGTAGGCGTGGTAGGTGGACACGGTGGGCTCGTTGTCGAGCGCGCCCGGCTCGACCAGCCCGGCCTCCGCCAGGCCGTTGAGCCGCTCCCTGACCCGGGTGGCCAGCTCGGCGGCGGCCTTGCGGGTGAACGTCAGGCCCAGCACGTTCTCCGGCTTGACCAGGCCGTTGGCGACCAGCCAGACCACGCGGCCGGCCATGGTCTCGCTCTTGCCGGAGCCGGCGCCCGCCATGACGACCATCGGCTCCAGCGGGGCCTCGATGACCGTCGCCTGCTCGGGGGTGGGCGGGAGGATGCCGAGCTTGCCGGCGAGTTCGGCGGGGGTCAGCACACCTGGCCCCCGTTGTCGTTGACCGGGCAGCTCGCCCTGGCCGCGCAGGTGCGGCAGCCGTCGTTCACCTTGGCCTGGAAGAACGGGCCGGACATGCCGATCGCCACGGTGTCGACCAGGTCCTTGGCCCAGCCCGGGTCCTTGTCGTCGGCCAGCGCGCCCTGCGACTGCTCCAGCGCGTCGTGCTTGCCCGCCGCCTTGCCGAGCTGCACCAGCGCCGCGCCGCCCGGCTCGGTCATGCCGTGCCTGGCGAACGCACCCAGCAGCGCGGCGAGCTGGTAGACGCCGAGCTGCGGGTGACGGTCGAGGTCGCCCGCCTTGGGCTTGGAGCCGCCCGTCTTCAGGTCGATGATCACCGCGCGGTTGTCGGAGTCGCGCTCGACCCGGTCGACGCGGCCCTTGATCTGGACGCCCTCCGACACCATCGCCGTGAACGCCTCCTCCAAAGCCACCAGCTCGCGCGGGTTCTCCTTGTGCCAGCGCAGGAACTTGCCGATCATCTGCTCGGCCACCTGGCGCTGCTTGCGGTTGTACCAGACGCCGCCGAAGTCGAGGTCGTTCCAGATCTGGTCGAGGCGGTCGCCCAGCAGGTCCTCGCTGGGCAGGTCGGTGGCCGCCAGGACGGCCAGGGCGTGGATGATGTTGCCCAGGCCCTGGGCGGTGCTGGTGCCCGCCGCGCCAACCGCCGTCTCCAGCAGCCAGCGCAGGCCGCACTTGGTGAAGCTCTCCACCGCCGACGGGGAGATGCTCACGATCCCGTCCGGCCAGCTCAGGGGGCGGTCGTCGGAGATGGGCGTGAGCGCGTACCAGTCGTTGGGGTGGGCGCCCTGCACCCCGGCGGCGGCCAGCCTGGCGAGCTGCCGCGCCGCCTCGTGCCTGACCCGGCGCGGCTTGGTGGGGTCGGTCACCGCGCTGCGCAGGTCCGCCACCAGGGCGGACAGGTTCAGCCAGCGGGCCCTGTCGTCGACCGTGGCCGACTCGACCGCGCCCGGCATCAGCTCCGACAGGAACCTGGACGGGCGCTCGTCGGTGTCCTCGCCGCCCACGGCCGTGACCACGAGCCTGCGCCTGGCCCGGGTGGCGGCCACGTAGAAGAGCCTGCGCTCCTCGGCCAGCATCTTGGAGACCAGCGAGGTCTTGTTCGGCTCGCCGCCCTCGACCGTCTCGATGAGGTCCTCCACGCCCAGCAGCGAGCCGCGCAGGCGCAGGTCCGGCCAGACGCCCTCCTGGACGCCCGCCACGACCACCACGTCCCATTCGAGGCCCTTGGCGCGGTGCGCGGTCAGCACGCGCACGGCGTCGCCGTCGGGGGCGCGGTCGGCCAGCGTGTCGCCGGGGATCTCCTGGGCGGCCAGGTCGTCGATGAACACCTCCGGGCCCGCCATCGGCATCCGGTCCACGAACCTGGCCGCGTGGTCGAACAGCGCCACCACGGCGTCGAGGTCGCGGTCGGCCTGCGCGCCCCTGGGGCCGCCCGACACGCTCAGCTCGCTCCAGCGGGGGGCCAGGCCGCTGGCGTCCCAGATCGTCCACAGGAGGTCTTCCGCGGTGCCGTCCTGGCGCACGGCGTCGCGGGCGGCGGACAGGAGCTTGGCCACGCGTTCGGCGGGGAGGGCGATGTGCGGTTCTATACGGGTCAGCTCGCGGATGTCCTTGATGGCGGCGACCAGGAGCTCGCCGGACGAGCGCGCCTTGAACGGCAGCCCCTCGACCTCCTCGGCGATCCTGCCGCCGCCCGGCTCCTCGGCCGCGCCCGAGCCGGCGGCCTCGGACGCACTGCCGGACGCGGCCTCGGACGCACTGCCGGACGCCACCTCGGACGCGGCCTCAGGCGCGCTGCCGAACGCGGCCTCGGTCGCAGCCCCGGCACCGGCCTCCGTGACGGCCCCCGCGCCCGCATCCACGGCTCGGTCGCCCGGCTCCACGTCCGGGTCGGCGGTCCGGTCACCCGGCTTTGCGTCCGGGTCGGCGGCGCCCGAGCCAGTGGCGGCGCCCGGGTCGGCGGTGGCGTCCGGGTCGGCGGCCTCGGTGGCGGCCACGCCCATGGCCTCGTTCTCGGCGATTTTGAGGGCGCGCCGCAGGCGCCGCACGCCGATCATGTCGGTGCCCCCCAGCGGCCCCGTCAGCAGCTCCTCCGCCGTCCCCTCGTCGAGCTCGGACGGATCCAGCGCCATCCGCAACATCGTCAGCAGCGGCCGCACCCCCGGCTCCTGCGCGATGGGCACCTCATCACCGGCGATCATCGTCGGCACGCCGGCGTTGGTCAGCGCCCGCCGCAGCAGCGGCACCTGCCGCCTGGCCGAGCGGACCAGCACCGCCATCCGGTGCCAGGGCACCCCGTCGATCAGGTGGGCGCGGCGCAGCGTGTCGGCCACGATCGCGGCCTCCTGGCTGGTGCTGTCGGCCAGCAGCACGCGCACCTCGCCCGGCTCGGTGTCGGGCGGCGCGACGAGGTCACGGTGGCCATGCCGATGATCGGGCCGATCATCGGGCCGATGCTCCGGCCACTCGTCGGAAGCCTGGCCGGGCTCCTGCGTCGGCGCCGGGGCGACGGGCAGCTTGGCGGCCACCCGGCGCGAGGCCTCCAGCAGGTCGGCCCCGCTCCTGCGGCACACGCGCAGCGCCAGCACGGGTGCCTCGCGGCCGTCGAGAGTGCGGAAGCGCTCGGGGAACTTCATGATGCCCTGCACGTCGGCGCCCCTGAACCCGTAGATCGACTGGTCGGGGTCGCCCACCGCGATCAGGTCGCGGCCGTCGCCCGCGAGCTGGGACAGCAGCAGCTCCTGCGCGGGGTCGGTGTCCTGGTACTCGTCGACGAACACCACGTCGTAGGCCGCCCGCTCGCGCTCGCGCACGTCGGCCCCGGCCAGCAGCGCGGTGGCGGCGCCGACCAGCTCGGCGTAGTCGTAGGTCTCCTCGGGGGCCAGGTCGAACCTGTCCTGGTAGCGCTCGGAGAAGCGGCCGGCCGCCACCCAGTCGGCGCGCCCGTGCAGCCGGCCGAGGGCGATCAGCCGCTCGGCGTCGAGGCCGCGCTCGTTGGCGCGGGACAGGAAGTCGCGCAGCTCCTCGGCGAAACCGCGCGTCTTGAGCGGCTCGCGCAGCGACTGGGGCCAGTCGGGCGCGCCGCCCTCCAGCTCGCCGTGCAGCAGCCGCCGGATCTCCAGCAGCTGCTCGGGGCCGGTGAGCAGGCGTGGCGGGGCCTTGCCTGCCAGCACGCACTCGCGGCGCAGCAGCGCGTACGCGTAGGAGTGGAAGGTCATCGCCACCGGCGTGCGCGTGGTGCGGCGCAGCCGGCTGGTCACGCGGCGGCGCAGCTCCTCGGCGGCCTTGCGGCTGAAGGTGAGGATGAGCACGCGCTCGGGGTCGGCACCGCGCCGCTCGATCCTGTCGACCACGCTCTCCACGATCGTGGTGGTCTTGCCGGTGCCTGGACCTGCGAGAACGAGGAGGGGGCCGCGCCGGTGCCCGACGACGGCACGCTGATGCTCATCGAGCACAGGAGGCACATCGGGCCCCCCGCTGCCTCGCCGCACCAACCGCCAGGTCTGAGCACTCACAGCACTAGATTCCACCAGACCACAGGGGTAGATCGTGCCGACTTGCCCGGTCCACCCGAGCGATCCGCCTACCGTATCGAGGCAAAAGTCAGATTTTCCTGCGACACGCCGGACACTTTGTTCGCCAGGAGCTTCACCCGTAGCGCGATATATCTTGACTTCGCAATGACGCGATATATCGTGACTGTCATGACAAAAGGCTACAGAGGCGTCGGCATGGAGGGCGCGATCGCCCGCTGGTACGACGCCAGCAACGGCAAGGCCGCCTCCCGCCACGAGGAGCAGGTCGCCAAGGTCCGGCAGTACGCCAGCAAGGGCGCCAGGATCCTGGAGGTGGCCCCAGGCCCCGGCTACCTGTCGATCGCCCTGGCCGCGACGGGCGACTACACGGTCACGGGGCTCGACATCAGCGAGACGTTCGTCGCGATCGCCCGGGGCAAGGCCCTCGACGCCGGCGTCCCGGTGGACTTCCGGCTCGGCAACGCCTCGGCCATGCCGTTCGACGACGACACCTTCGACTTCCTCGTCTGCTTCGCCGCGTTCAAGAACTTCGCCGACCCGGCGGGCGCGCTGCGCGAGATGCGGCGGGTGCTGCGGCCCGGCGCGACCGGCCTGATCGTCGATCTACGCAGGGACGTGTCCAAGCAGGCCGTGGACGACGACGTGGCGCGGATGCGGATGGGCGTGCTGTCCAGGATGTTCACCAGGTTCGCGCTGCGCTCGTTCCTGCCTCGGCGGGCCTACACCAGGGCCGAGTTCGACGCGCTCGTCCAGGGGGCCGGCTTCGGCTCGTACGAGATCAGGCAGACGCCGCTGACGCTGGAGGCCGAGCTGCGCAAGTGACTTCGGGGATCCGGCCACGTACGGAACGTGCGGGCTTGTAACGTAGGGTCAACGTTCCCTGTGCGGGGGTTGGTCGCATGCGCTGGCAGGTCCACTCCGAGAGGTCGGTCTACCTCGACCCGTGGCTCGACGTGCGGATCGCGGACGTGGAGCTGCCCGACGGGCGCCGGCTCGACCACCGCCTCGTCCGTACGGCGCCGGGCGCGGGCGCCGTCGTCACCGACGACCAGGACCGGGTCCTGCTGATCTGGCGGCATCGCTTCATCACCGACAGCTGGGGGTGGGAGATCCCGCTCGGGCAGGTGGACGAGGGCGAGCCGCCGATGGCCGCGGCGGCGCGGGAGGTCGAGGAGGAGACCGGCTGGCGCCCTGGAGCCCTGCGGCCGCTGCTGGCGGTGCACCCCAGCAACGGGTTCTCCGACGGGCTGAACCACATCTACCGGGCCGACTCCGCCACCCGCATCGGGGCGCCGTCCGACCCCTGGGAGGCCGAGCGGGTCGACTGGGTCCCGCTCGCCACCGTGCGCGAGCTGATCGCGACCGGCGACATCGTCTGCGGCACCAGCATCTCGGCGCTGCTGCACGCCTACGTCGAGAGCCTGCCCGACGGCCTCGCACCGCGCACCATGGATCTGGGCTTCCTGTACGAGTACGACCCGGGCAGGACCTACCCGCTGCCGGGAAACCTGCCCGACCTCTTCTGACCCCGCGAGGCCAGAAGAGGTCGTAGGTCAGGAGAAGAGCCGGTCCACCACGCGGGCCGTGGCCTTGCCGTCGTCCCTGGGCGCGAACGTGGCCCGGAAGGCGTCGTAGCGGTCGGCGTGCGCCGCCGCCACCTCCTCGATCGAGCGCAGCGCCTCCACCACCTCGGCCGACGTCGAGAGCAGCGGCCCCGGCGCCTGCTCGGGCAGGTCGATGTAGAGGCCGCGCTTGCTGGCGTACTTGGCCAGGTCGTAGCCGTACAGGACGATCGGCTTGCCGGTGGCGGCGAAGTCGAACATGACCGAGGAGTAGTCGGTCACCAGGACGTCGGCCACCAGCAGCAGCTCCGCGATGTCGGGATAAGTCGTGACGTCGCGGGCGATGTCGGGGACGGCGGGCATGGCCTGCATCGGGTGCGCGCGGACCAGGATCTCGTGGTCGGCGCCCAGCGCCTCGCGGGCCTTGGCCAGGTCCAGCTTGACCATGGCGTTCTTGCGGTCGTAGTCGCGCCAGGTGGGCGCGTACAGGACCACGCGCTTGCCTTCGGCCAGCCCCAGCCGCTCGCGCACCGCCGCCGCGAGGGCGTCGCGGTCGGGTGAGTTGAGCACGTCGTTGCGGGGCAGGCCGCTCTCCAGGATCTCGCCCTTGTAGCCGAACGCCTTGCGCAGCACCGGCGTGGCCCACGGCGACTGCGACAGCAGCAGGTCCCAGCCGCGCACCTCGGCCGCCTGGCGGTGCCAGATCGGCGGGCGGGGGTCGCGCTGCATGTGCGGCTGGTCGTTGCCGATGAGCTTGGCCGGGGTGCCGTGCCAGGTCTGCAGCACCACCTGGTCCTCGCGCGCCCGGAACCAGGCGGGCAGGAAGGAGTTGGTGACGATGTGGCGGGAGCGGGCCAGCGCCTCGTGGTGCTCGCGGCTGCCGGCGCGCACCACGGTGGCGCCGCCGGGCGGCACGAAGGCGCCGTCCTTGACGATCCAGATGTGCTCACGGTCGTCGCCCCTGCGCAGCCGCTCCTCGTAGATGGCGCGGACGCTGTCGGCGTAGTGGCGGCCGTCGTTGACGACGTAGACGGTCGTGTCGCGCAGCGGCTCGGTGCGCTGGGCCGGGTAGAAGACGCGGCGCAGGACGTGCGTGCCCGCGACACCGCGCTCCTGCGCGGGCCGGTCCTCCTCCACGGTGATCACCGGCACGTCGAAGCGGGTGGAGATCATGCGGAAGACGTGCCCGGCGAGCGTGCGCGGCTCCTCGTCGAGACCGGCCAGGGCCGCGTGGTCCATGCGCAGCGGGACGATCTCGCCGGAGGGGTGCCGCAGCGACAGGTTCCAGGTGCCGGAGGACAGCGGCACGGACTCGCCGAAGCGGTCCATGGCGCCGGGCTCCACCCGTACGGAGAACTCCTCGCCGGAGCGCTCCATGGGCACCCAGTAGGACAACCCGGACCGGTGCCGCAGCGTGAGCGTGCGGGGGCCGGGAGCGTCGGGGTAGTGACCGCGCAGGACCAGCGCCGAGCCCTCCCACACCGCGGAGGTGATCACGGGGCGGATGCGGTGGGCGGAGACGACCACGCGGTCGCGGCGGTCGCCGAGCACGGTGATCTCGCGGTCGCCCACAGGCGTGCGGGTCTCGACCAGGTCGGCCAGCATGACGGAGGCCGCCGGGTCGCCCTTGGGCTCGACCCAGAGCCGCCGGCCGTCCTTCTCCTGCAGCAGGGCGGGCACGGCCAGGCTCACCACGACCTCGGTGCCGCCGCCCGCCGGGGTGAACTCGGCGGCGATGCGGTGACCGCCCAGCCGGGCGTGCCCCTTGGTGACCTGCCGGCCGGGCAGGAAGATCTTCAGCTCCAGCCGCTCGCCGTCGAGCGTCACGCCGGTCAGCTCGGCCCTGTTGGGCTGCAGCACGACCTGCAGCGCGCGGTCGGAGGTCCAGACGGGACGCACCCACCAGCCGGGCTTCAGCTTGAGCCCGGCGGGCCGCTCCGGGCGGCCGATCGAGGAGCCGCGCAGCAGGCCCGTGGCCCGCGCGCCCCGGCTCCAGAAGACGATCTCGGCCCGCCACGTCGTGGCGTCGGGCACGGAGGGGCGGTGCCGCATCCGGCGGCGCACGCCGGACACCACGCCGCGCACGGCGCCGCGCCAGCGCAGCGGCCACGGGCTCAGCTCGGCCGTGAAGCCCGACCAGTCGTAGTTGCAGCCCGGCTCGCGCGCGCCGTGGGTGGCCTCGGGGGCCAGGACGCGGCGGGTGCGCAGGCGGATCGGCGGCAGCCAGCGGGGCCCGCGCAGCACGACGGTGGCCCGGTTGAACCTGCGGCTGCGCACCGACAGGCCGGCGAGGTAGGCGAAGCCGCTGACGCGCAGCTTGCCGCCGACCCAGACGATGTCGTCGATGTGGGTCACCGGCACCAGGTCGGAGCGGCGCAGGCGGTAGAGGTCGGGTGGCAGCTCGTCGCGGAAGGGCAGGTCGGCGTACCAGCTCAGGCCCTTGCGGATGCGCTTGGACGGCTCCGCCGCCGCGGTGACCACCTTGGTGAGCGTCTCGCCCTCGACGAGCTCCTCGTCGGGACGGTGCTCGATCAGGTGGCAGATGACGCGGCGCGCGACCGGCAGGTCGCGTTTGACGCGCGCGTCGACGCCCTTGAGGTAGGGGCGCACGAGGTCGAGCATTTCCCGCCGTCGCGCGGCGCCACGCTTGACCGCGAGGTCGATGCGGGCCCCGAGGGGGCCGCTGAGCACCTCGCTGTCGAACGCCGCGTCGCGACCGCCGGGACCGACCGCTCGCATGACCGCTTCGAAGGGCTCGCCACGATCGCAGAGATCCTGGACAGCCTTCAGGCGGTCGGCGAGCGAATCGCCGCCCTGGCTCTGGGCTGTGACGCCGGTTGCCATAGGGGAGGCACCGCCTTTCGGGCCGCCATCAGTGTTCTGCCCATGGTAATGGGCGTCACATGTCACAGAATCGCCCGTTCGGTGAAACCGCAGGTCAACCGGGTTACTGAAAATCCCCTGAACGCCCGTCCCAGCGAGCGTGGCGCATGTCCACCCGTTCGCCGCGCAGCGGGGTGCCCTCCTCGCGCCAGTGATCGAGGCATCGTCGCAGGTGGTCGGGGGCGGCGGCGGTGCCGTCCGCGTGGACCACGCGCCACCACGGCACGCCGCCTCCCCACGTGCTCATGACCTTGCCGACCTGCCGGGGGCCGCCCTCGCCGAGGTACTCGGCGATGTCGCCGTACGCCATGACCTTGCCGGGCGGGATGCGCTCGACCAGGTCGAGCACCCGCTCGGCGAACGGGTTCACGGGCTCCATGCGGCGGGGCCCGCGTCGATGATCTCCTCGAACTTGCCGATCTCGACCACGCCACCGGCCGCGGAGACCTCGATGACACCCTCGTTCAGCAGGTACTCCTCACCGTCCTCGCCCACCAGCCGGCCGCCGAGCGCGGTGGACAGGCGCAGGAGCTGCGCGACCTGCCAGTCGGAGCCGGGCTCGCCGACGAGCTGGCCCTGCCAGCGGGCCACGGCGTGCGTGCCGCCCGCGTGACCGGCCACGATCTCCTCGGATCCGCGCAGCTCGAAACCGGCCGGCGCGATGGCCTTCGCGAGCTCCGCGAAGGCGAGTGGCGACTCGCGCACCACCCGCAGCTCGTATCCCATGGAGCGGGACCATAGCGGATCTTCCCGCTGGAGGAGAATCGACGTGGTCACTCCTGCTCGCCCTGGTCGGAGGTCACTCTTGCCGGTGCTGGTTGAGCACGATGATCGCGCCGCAGAAGGCGACCAGCGCCACCAGCACCCCGCCCCCGTACAACCACAGCCGCAGCGGGTCGGGCCCGGGGCGCGACGGCACGGGAGAGTCCTCGCCCTGGCCGAAGTGCTCCATGCCGGGCGCGATGCTGCGCTTGGCGCCGGTCAGCCGCTCGGCGGCGTTCAGCGCGGCGACGGCGTCCACGACCCCGAAGCCGGTCTGGTCGTCGTACCCGGCGGCCGGCCTGCCCCTGGCGCTGGACGCCAGGGCCTGGGCGACCTGCTCGGGCGCCAGGCTCGGGTAACGCGACTTGATCAGCGCGGCCACGCCCGCCACCAGCGCGGCGGCCGAGCTGGTGCCCTCCGACAGCTCGTAGCCGCTGTCGCGCTTGAGCACGGGCACCTCGACGCCGGGCGCCGCGACCAGCACCGACAGGTTGTCGCTGCTGAACGTGGCGCGCCTGCCCTGCTTGTCGGTGGCCGCCACGCCGATGACTCCCGGGTAGCCGGCCGGGAAGCTCCAGTAGGAGGTGCCCTTCTCCTTGGCGTACTGGGTCAGGCCGTCGTTGCCCACGGCGGCGACGAGCACGACGCCCTTGCCCAGCGCGTACGAGACGGCCTCGCGCTCCGACCGCAGCGGCCCGTAGGAGCCGATCGACATGCTGACCACCTGCGCGCCGTGGTTGGCGGCGTAGCGCAGGGCGCGCGCGAGCGGGCTCTCCGCCGTCATCCCCTCCCCCTCGACCGGCGGCACGGCGAAGCCGGGCTCGTCGTCGATGACCATGGGCAGCGACAGGATCCGCGCGCCCGGCGCGACACCGATGAGGCCGTCGTCCTCGCCGGACGCCGCGATCAGCCCCGCCATGGCGGTGCCGTGCCTGCCCGGCGGCAGCTCGCGCTCGATCGTGCTGGAGGTCATGTCGGGCCCGCTGGTCACGCGGCCCTTGAGCTCCTTGACGCCGGTGTCCACGGCGCTGTCGACGACGGCGACGGTCACGCCCTCGCCCTTGGTGACCGACCAGGCCTGCTCCACGTTGAGCGCGTCGAGGACCCACTGCTGCTGGTCCCTGACGGGGTCGGGGGCGGTTCCCGAGAACGCGAGTACCGCGGCGGTGAGCACGCGTACGACGGTCAGCACACGTTCCCCTGGGTACAGGGCGGCACCTTGGGCGGGTCCGCCAGGAAGTAGGCGATCTGGTTGCCGATGGACTTGGCCGCCGGCCACAGCTCGCTGTGCAGGATCTCCTCGGGCGGGATCGCGGCCCTGGTGCGCCCGTCGGCGTAGCCGCCCGTGGAGAACACGAGGTACGGCCCCGCGCCCACCCAGCCGGTGCGCTGACGCTGGTCGGGGCCGAAGCGTTCGCTCACCGTGCCGGGGAAGGCCACCGGCAGCACGCCCACGCGGTCGTCCTGGGTGAGCTCCTCGCCCGCCGAGATCCGCGCCGCCTCGTCCTTCAGCACGGCCACGCCGACCGTGAACACGAAGGAGGCCGTCTGGTCCATGTACGTGGCCCGCAACATCGTCACGCAGCCGTGGCTCTGCAGCACCCCGGCCACCGAGGCGTCGGCGGCCTTGCCGCAGTCGGTCTCCGGGGCGATGCCGATCCGCCTGGCGTACTGCTGGGCGCGGTCGAGCCCGAGGTACTTGACCTCTTCGGGGAAGACGCCGGTGGCCGGCCACGCCTGCCAGCGCCGGGCGATCTCCTCCTGCTTGTACTGGTTCTGCTCGTCGGCCGTCAGCGGGCGCGAGCGGGTCTCGGCGAACAGGCCGACGGTGCCGAGCAGCACGACGACGGCCGAGACGGCGATGATGACGCCGAGCAGCGCCACGAACATGCGGCGGTAGCGGATGCCCTGCCGCAGGGCGAGCAGCTCCGCCCGCTCCTTGGCGGCCGTCCGCCTGCGCGAGTTCGCCGCCGGCCACGAGCGCACGCGTGATCGGCGGCCGGTGGAGGCGCCGAGCGGGTTGCTCCGCCCCTGCGTGGCTTCTCCCCCGGCGCGCGGTAGCCCTGAGGTCGACCTACGTGCCTTCACCACCGCCTCGTTCCCGCAATCGCTTCGTGTCTATTTCGTCCCCCTAAGGAGACGGATCATGCCTCTTGTGCGGAGTGCGCCCGTCGTACGCGTCTGACCAGGATGAATATCACCGCCAGAGCGGCGAGCGCGCCCGCGGCGGCTCCGCCGGCGATCGCCGCGTACACCGTGATCCGCCGCTCGTCCCTGGAGACGACCTTGACCGGGCCCGCCGGCCCGCCCGCCACCGGCAGGGCCGGATCCTGGGCCTGGGCGCCCGCGGCGGTCTCGGTGTGCCCGGCCAGCCTGGACGCCTCGGTGAGGGCCCTGGCGGCGTTCACGACGCCGAACCCGGTGGCGGTGTCGTAGCCGCCGGGCGGCCGGTCGGTGGCGCCGGCGGCCAGGGCCCGCGCCACGAGCGGCGGCGACATGCTGGGATATCTCGCCTTGATGAGGGCGGCGACCCCCGACACCAGCGCGGTCGCCTGCGAGGTGCCCCTGCCGACCCAGTACTCGTCACCGGGGCCCGCGCCCATGATGTCCACGCCCGGGGCGGCCACCAGCACCGAGGAGTTCCAGTTGGAGAACGAGGCCCGCCGCAACCGCCGGTCGGTCGCCCCGACCGAGACCACGCCGGGGAAGGCGGCCGGGTAGGAATAGGGCGCGAACTCGCGGTCGATCTGCCGGTCGCCCTCGTTGCCCGCGGCGGCGACGAGCACCACGCCCTTGGAGATGGCGTAGCGGATGGCCGCCCGCTCCTCCCTGGTCGCCAGCTCCTTGGAGATCGACATGTTGATCACGTCCGCCCCCTCGTCCACCGCGTAACGAATGCCCCGGGCCACCACGTCCTCGAAGCGCTCGGCCGAGTTGAACTCGCGGAAACCCGGCTCCTCGTCCTCGAGGATGACCCTTACAGACAGTACGTCCGCCGCGGGCGCGACGCCGATGATCCCCCGTTTTCTCCCGGGGCCGTGGCCGTGGCCGGCGATCAGCGAGGCCATGTACGTGCCGTGCAACCTGCTGGGAGGCGTGCCAGGCGGGTTGGCGCCCTCGGTGAAATCCCTGCCCTCGCGCACCGAGCCAGTCAGGTCGCGATGGCCCGGGTCCACGCCCGAGTCGAGCACGGCCACCGTCACGCCGGCGCCCGTGCTGGTCCGCCACGCCTCGGTCAGCGCCAGCGTCTCGATCACCGCCTCCTGGCCGCCGCGTACGTCGTCGGCCCGCGCGGCAGGCACCGTGAACAGCAGCATCACCGTCACCGCGACCGCCGCGCCGGCTCTCAGCACCGCCACTCCCCTGAGTCGCAGTCGGGCACCGTGGGCGTGCTCAGCTCGGTCAGCACGTGCTCGGCCAGCTCGGTGGCGAAGGCGAAGATGGCCGGGCGCTGCTCGCCGGCCGCCTGCGCCGGCCGGCCGTCCACCTGTCCTGCCGTGGTCAGGACGAGGTACGGGCCCGCCTGCCGTACGGAGCCCGCCTGTCGTACGGCGGCTGTGAACCGGTCGGAAAGCGTGCCCCGGAAGGCCAGCGGACGCAGGCCGGGCTCGGGTTTGCCGGTGTCGGCGAAGGCGGACTTGGCGCGTACGGCGCCCAGCTCGTCGCGCAGCGCGACCACGCCGACGGTGACGAGCACGCCGCGCAGGGCGTCGATGTAGGTGGCCCGCAGCACGCCCCGGCAGCCGGCCTTGCGCAGCGTCTTGACCGCCTTGGTGTCCACCGAACCGGCGCACGAGGTGCGCGGCGAGATGCCGATCCGGCTGGCACGTTCCCGCCCGCCCTGCTCGGCGGAGTACGGCAATGTGGCGGGGAAGATACGGCCGGTGGGCCAGGTGCGCCAGCGGTCGGCCACCTCGCGCTCGGCCGCGGCCCGCAGCTCCGCCGCCGTCGGGCCGCGCGTCAGTTCCGTGCCCGCCGCGCTGCCCGCCACCCCGGCGGCCACCGCGCAGATCAACGTCAGCGCGGAGGCCACCACGAGTGTCGGCCACGGGCGGGCGGAATTCACGGCATCGACCTTAACCGGGAGGTCCCGGCGCAAACCCCTTAATAGCTGGGCAGGCTGGGGTCGACGGTCTTGACCCAGCTCAGCACGCCGCCGCCGACGTGCACGGCGTCGGCGAAGCCCGCGCTCTTGACGACCGCGAGCGCCTCGGCGGAGCGCGCACCGGACTTGCAGTGCAGCACGATCTTCTTGTCCTGCGGCAGCTTCTCCAGGGCGGAGCCATTGAGGAACTCGCCCTTCGGGATCAGCGTGGCGCCGGGAATCGAGACGATCTCGTACTCGTTGGGCTCGCGGACGTCCACGACGTAGATGTTCTCGCCGCGGTCCATCATGCCCTTGAGCTCCAGCGCGGTGATCGTGGAGCCGCTGGCGGCCTCGGCGGCCTCGTCGGAGATCGCGCCGCAGAACGCCTCGTAGTCCTCGAGCAGCTCGGTGACCGTCGGGTTCTTGCCGCACAGCACGCACTCGGGGTCCTTGCGGACCTTGACGTCGCGGTACTTCATCTCCAGGGCGTCGTAGATCATCAGGCGGCCGACCAGCGGGTCACCGATGCCGGTGAGCAGCTTGATGGCCTCGTTCACCTGGATCGAGCCGATCGAGGCGCACAGCACGCCGAGCACGCCGCCCTCGGCGCACGACGGCACCATGCCGGGAGGCGGGGGCTCCGGGTAGAGGCAGCGGTAGCAGGGGCCGTGCTCGGCCCAGAACACGCTCGCCTGGCCGTCGAAGCGGTAGATCGAACCCCAGACGTACGGCTTGCCGAGCAGCACCGCCGCGTCGTTCACCATGTAACGCGTGGCGAAGTTGTCCGTGCCGTCGACGATGAGGTCGTAGCCGGAGAAGATCTCCATCACGTTCTCGGTGGTCAGCGCCGTGTTGTGGATCACGACGTCGACCAGCGGGTTGATCTCGCGGACCGACGCCGCGGCGCTCTCGGCCTTCAGCCTGCCCACGTCGGACTGGCCGTGAATGATCTGGCGCTGCAGGTTGGACTCATCGACCACGTCGAAGTCGATGATGCCGAGGGTGCCGACGCCCGCCGCCGCGAGGTACATCAGCGCGGGCGAGCCCAGGCCCCCGGCGCCCACACACAGCACCTTGGCGTTCTTCAGCCGCTTCTGCCCCGCCATGCCCACGTCGGGAATGATCAGGTGGCGTGAGTAGCGGCGCACTTCGTCGACGGTCAGCTCATCGGCCGGCTCGACCAGCGGTGGCAACGACACTTTTCTACGCTCCCGTTTCAGGGGGTCTCATCTCACAGTGAAACCTAGCTGGGCAGTGGGGCATTCCCCAATCGAGTCTCACCGATCAGACGGCGTGCTTCGGCCGCCACGACCTGGGGCATCTCCATCATCGCCACGTGTCCGGCCGTCGGCAGCAGGACCAGTCTCACCTGCCGGAACGTACGGTACGCCTTCCTGGCCATGGCCGGGCGGACCAGGCGGTCGTGGCGTCCGTGAATGATCAGGGTGCGCGCCCGCACCTTCGCCGCCTGCTCCCAGAGTGTCTGCTTGCGCCGGAAGTACTCGGCCACGATGCCCCGGGCCGAGCGGATCATGGCCTCGCCTGCGTACGGGAGGTCGTCGCGGCGGCGCTGCTCCTCGATGGCGTCGCGCAGGCGTACGGGGTGCACGGAGTCCATGTTCGCCCAGACCACGGCCATGGAGGCGGTGATGCGCTGCTCGGCGGGGATCAGGCGCAGCCGGGAGGCCACCCACTCGCCCAGGACGGGCACGGCGGCCGCGGCCACGCGCAGCGGGCCGTACCTCGGCAGCAGGTCGGGCAGTGCCGGGGAGATGAGCGTGAGTGACCGGACCAGCTCGGGACAGGTGGCGGCGACCTTGACGGCGATGGCGCCGCCGAGCGAGTTGCCGAACAGGTGCGCCGGGCCCGTGTGCTCCAGCAGCCCGATCACGGCCCTTGAGTGGCCCTCCACCGAGTAGTCGCCGTCGGCGGGCGCGGGCGAGAACCCGGCGCCGGGCAGGTCGATGGCGTGGCCGGTGACGGTGTCCTTGAGCTCGCCCATGAGATCGGTCCAGTTGGTGGCGGAGCCCGCCAGCCCGTGCACGAACACCGCCTGGTCGGCGGGGCCGTCCGGGGTGGAACGAACGTGCACCGAGCCGATCGTCCTCCCTGGCCAGTGCGGGATCGGCTCCCCGGTCATCTCGTCTCCTCCTCCATCGCTTTCTTCCCGATCCATCAACGATAACCATCGGCCCCAGAGGGGGTCTGGATTCCGTACAGAGGGTTATTTACCGGAGTTTTCAGGCAGCACGGGATATACGTCTCAAACGAGTACAGGGGGTATCGCCATGCTCACGACCCGTATCGCCGGCGGCCTCCTGGCCGCGGCGCTCGCCGCGGCCGGGCTGATCGCGACCGCTCCCGCTCCCGCCTCGGCTGACGCCCGGCCGGGGTGCACGTATCGCGTCGTGCGGGTGAAGACCCGACTCAACATCAGGACGGAGCCGCAGGGGCGCGTCGTGGACAAGCTGTATCCGGGGGATCGCACCTGGGGCAGTTGCAGGAAGTCCGGGGCGTGGCGGCGGGTCCACGGGACGGAGATCGGCCGTGGCGGGTTCGCCTTCGCGCACTACCTCAAGAAGATCGGCAGGCGATGACGCCCGGAGTCGGCATATGACACCCCAAGAGTGGGACAAAAGGCTTTCTTGATCGTTTAACGTCATCACCCTGGGAAATCAACAGGGCACCTAGCGTGACAACTCCGCTCTTCCGCCGACCGAGGCGGCGAGCCGGCAATTCGTCACCGACGGAAATCACCGCGATGCGGCTCGGGAGCGTCGGCCCTTTTCTGTGATGGCCGCAGCATTTCGCGCGGAAATTCCAGGCGGCTCATTCCGCCCTGCCATTTCCACGCCGGGACACCGCGCCACCGCATGCGCATCGCACCGCCGACACCACCCTGGGCAGCACCCGGATACGGCCGGCGAGCCGGTCATGACCACCCGCGCTCGCCACTCCAAATGCGACACAATCGGACATATCCTCTCATTTCATTTGATAAATGTTTAATGCGAGCAATAAGATTGTTAATGCAGAGCAAAATGGAGTCGTATCTGTTTGCCCGCGCACCGCCCCGGAAATGACTTTCGGTGGATGAGCCTTCAGCAGCCGTCCAAGATCTGTTTCCTGGCAATCCGGAAACGCCGAGAACGGGGCAATCGATCCTTTAGGGGGAAACACAATGCCCAAGCTCAAGAGTGTTATCGCAGGCCTCGCCATCAGCACGGCGCTGACCGGCGGCATGGTGGGCGCGGGCGCGGCGACGACCGCGGCCAGCGCGACCACCCAGTTCAGCACCGGCACGTCCCTTCGCACGGACGACGGCTGGGGCTGGGGCCGTCGTCATCACCACCACCACCGTCACCACAACCACCGCTGCGGCCGGGGTCACCACCACGGCGGCGGCTGGGGCTGGGGCTGGGGCGGCCGGCGTCACCACCGCGGCCACGTCTGCATCGTCATCCGCAACGACAACCACAACGACAACGGCCCTCGGCACCACGAGGACCGGCGCTGGTAATTAACCGTGCGTCAATGGCGCAAGGAGTTCTCGGGGGCGGCCTGATTTTCCGTCGCGGCTGGGCCTGAGGTTCATTTCTCCTCGTCTCCACGGCAACCTTGGTGAGGGCTCTCCCGGCATCGTCCGGGGGGCCCTCGCTGCGTCTTTCTCCCGGCTCGCTCGCGGGCCGGGATTTCGACGTCCGCCGGTGGGGCCGGGGCCTGTCTTATGCGCCGACCTAGTATCGGGAAAAAACGGACAATTCCGGTTTGTCGCCCTTTAGGGAGGAAATATGCACTGTGCGGATGACTTGCTACTCGTTATCCGTAACGGGGCAATCGAATCCTTTAGGGGGAAAACGCAATGCCCAAGCTCAAAAGTGTCATCGCAGGCCTCGCCATCAGCACCGCGCTGACCGGCGGCGTGGTGAGCGCGGGAGCGGCCACCACCGCTGCCAGCGCAGACGCCGCCACACAGGTCAGCACCGGCACATCCACCCTGACCGGGAACCACTGCGGTTGGGGCTGGCGTCGCAGCCGCTGCGGCGGAGGCTGGGGATGGGGCTGGAACCGCGGTAAGCGGTGGGGCCACCGCCACCACGGCCACGGCCGCATCAGGATCGTCATCGTCAACAGGAACTACAACAACAACGGTCACCATCACCGTGATCGCGATCGGTGGTAGAACCTCTGGCTGACGAGCCCGCCGTTGGGCGATGAGCTCGGGCCGTAGCTAGGCGAGTGCCCGTGGTCGCCGGGGAGCGGCATCCGTCCTCTTGTCGAGAACGGAGGTCGTACCGGGGGACACGGGCACTTCGCATGCCCGCCCACTTCCGACCCCGCACTCTTCGACCCCCGCGCTCGCCGGCTCCCACGGATTTGGATCCCGCTCTCCGCCCCCCGCATTCCTTGCCCCAGCGCTCTCCGCCCCCCGCATTCCTTGCCCCAGCGCTCTCCGCTCCCCGCGCTCCTTGCCCCAGCGCTCTCCGGCCCTCGCCCTCTCCGGCCCCGGCGCTGCCCCGCCCTCGCGCTCTGCCGCCTTCGCGCTCTGCCGCCCTCGCGCTCTTCCGCCTCCGCCCCTCCCGTCACCGCATTTTCACGCCCGCCCCAGCCACCACGCGCCAGAGCGCCGTCCGGCAACACGCCCACCGCGCACGATGCACCCACGCCGCCACTGAGCCGCCCGCCACGCCGCGACCGCCATGCCATGCCGCAGTTCCCGCAGCCTGCGACACGCCCACGCCAACTCGCCGCACCGCCGGGCACCGCACGGCACCACGCCACCTGCGCCGGCTACCTCGCCTCGCCTCGCCGCACCCACGCACCGCCCTGCCCACGCCACCGGCCTGCCCACGCCGCGCCCCACGTCACTCCGCCGCGCCCACCACGCGGCCGCCCCGCCCCGGATCCCAGCGCATGCCGCCCCTTTACCCACCACTCAAAAGTCAGCAACGACACAACGAGGGCTCCCCGGAACAAAACCGGAGAGCCCTCGCCGAAAGCGCCATGAGACGAGGAGAAATCCTGCGCCATCAACGCCCGGTCATATCAGTCCGTCCTGGTGTCGTCGGTGTGACGACGCTCCGACCGCGGCTCGTGGTGGTGGTTGCGGTTGTAGTTCCTGTTGTAGACCTTGATCTTCACCCGCATACGCTGGTGGTGGTGACGCCGGTTACCCCAGCCCCAGCCACAGCGGCGCCAGCCCCAACCGCAGTGGTTCCCGGCAAGGACGGAGGCACCGGTGCTGACCTGGGTGGCGGCGTCGGCGCTGGCCGCGGTCGTGGCGGCACCCGCACTCACCACACCACCCGTCAGGGCCGTGCTGATGGCGAGACCGGCGATAACACTTTTGAGCTTGGGCATTGCGTTTTCCCCCTAAAGGATCGATTGCCCCGTTCTCGCGTTTCCGGATTACCCGAAAACAGCTCCCGGATGGCCCCTGAGGGCTCATCCACAATGTGTCATTTCCGGCGGATGGACGGACAAACAGGCACGACTCCATTTTGCACTGCATTAACAATCTTATTGCTCGCATTAAAGATTTATCCAATGAAAAAACACCACTTATCCGCATATGTCCCATTCGGCCGCCACCCCTGCGACACCGGACCCCTGGCTACGATGCACGATCATGGGGACGGACCGGGTGCCTGCGGCCGTGCGTGATCACGCCGATCCCGCCGACCTCGCCCTCCTGGTACGCGCCCACGCCCACCTGTCCCACACCCTCGGCCTCACCCTCCGCACCGACCCCCCACCGGACAAGCTCGACCCCGCCACAGCCCTGCACCGGTGGCAACACCTCGACACCCGCCTGCGCACCCTGCTGACCCTCGCCCCGGAGACCTCCCACCCCAGCCACCGAGTGGCCGTCATCGGCGCCAACCGCCTCTTCCCGCCCGAATGGCGCCAGGCGGCCTGGACGACGCTCCTCCCCGACGACCTCACCGAATGGTCATCCCGCTGGCGCCGCTGGTACGCCGCCATCACCACCGGCCGGTTCCACCACTACCTGGCCCGCCTCCGTACCTGGGACACCGCCCACGACCTCGCCGCAGCCCAAGCCGACCTCACAGCCGCGGCACACGCCACCGAGGCCCGTACGAACGCCTGGACCCGCGAACCGGCCTTCATCCAGGCCCGCCACCTCGTACACACCCTCCCCCCGCCCCCATCACCCCCCGCACCGGGCCCACCCCCGGCCGACGACGCGCCGCCCCCCGGGCAACGAACGGACGAAGAGGCCGTAGCCGGGCACCTGGCGCTGCTGCGGCAAACGGCACGCGAGTTCAGCCGCACAGTGCCGGCCCCGTTCAAGCGCACGATCCGCCCGCCACAGGGCCACCCCTTACCGGACCCGTGGCTGGAGAGCTTCTTCGACTGGCTGGAGCCCGTCGTACGCTCCCGCCACGCCCTCTACCTTTGGGCCTGACCAGGCAAGCCTCAGGCGGACTTGCGAGTCTTCCGCTTGGGCGCGGCCTTCTCCTCGTCCTTGGAGTCCTTGGAGGAGTCCCTGGAGTCCTTGGAATCCTTGGCCGCCGTCTTCCCCGCCGCCTTCTTGGGCCTGGCAGGCTCGCCACCGCGCTCCCGCTTGGCCGCCTCCACGCTCGCCCGCAGCGCCGCCATGAGGTCCACCGCCGGACCGGCCTCTTCCTCCTCGCGGGCCGGGATGACCTCCTTGCCCGCCACCTTGGCCTCGATCACCTGCTGCAGCGCCTCGCGGTAGGTGTCGTGGTACTCGGCGGGGTCGAAGTCGGACTCCATGGTGGTGATCAGCGACTCGGCCATCTTGAGCTCCTGGGCGCGGACCTCGATGTCCTCCTCCAGGAAGGCGAAGTCGGGCGTGCGGATCTCGTCCGGCCAGAGCATGGTCTCCAGGACGAACACGCCGTCCCTGACCCGCAGCGTGGCCAGCGACTCGCGTTGCCGCAGCGCCACCTTGACCACCGCGACCTGCCCCGAGCTCTCCAGCGCGTTGCGCAGCAGCACGTACGGCTTGGCGCCCTGCGCGTCGGGCTCCAGGTAGTACGACTTGGCGAAGTAGATGGGGTCGATCTGCTCGGCAGGGGCGAACTGCAGCACGTCGATCCGCCGGGAGGTGCTCAGCGGCAGGTCCTCGAAGTCCTCGTCGGTGAGCACCACCATCTCGCCCGAGGCCAGCTCGTAGCCCTTGGCGATGTCGGCGTAGGCGACCTCCTCGCCGTCCTGGGTGCACACCCGCTTGTAGCGGATCCGGCCGCCGTCCTCGCGGTGGACCTGGTGGAACGTCACGTCCTTCTGCTCGGTCGCGGAGTAGAGCTTGACCGGGATCGTGACCAGCCCGAAGGAGATCGCACCTTTCCAGATGCTGCGCATGGGGCACCCCTCAGCTCTCAACCAGCCCGGCAATGGGCACATACCCGTCATGGGGCAACCAATGCCATACCCGATCGAACCGATGCTGGCCGTACCTGGGGAACTACCGTCCGATCGGGAGCTGTACGGCTTGGAGGTCAAGTGGGACGGCATCCGTGCCCTCCTCCATCTTGACGGCGGGATGAGGGTGACGGGGAGGCACGGAGCCGAATACACGCGGAGGTATCCGGAAATTTCCGGGTTCGGGCTGAAGAACGCGGTCATAGACGGGGAGGTCGTGGCACTCGACGAGCACGGCAGGCCCAGCTTCGAACGGCTCCAGCGGCGCATGCACCTCACCGACCCCGAGCCGATCTTCCTGGAGCTGTACCCGATCACGTACCTGCCGTTCGACCTGCTCTTCCTCGACGGCACCCCGCTGTTCGACCTGTCCTACCGCGACCGCAGGGCGCTGCTGGACGAGCTGGACATCGGCGCGCCCCCGTACTTCCCCGGCGAGTCGGACCTGCTCTCGGCCACGCACGAGCAGGGACTCGAAGGCGTGATCGCCAAGCGGCTCGACTCCCCCTACCGCTCGGGCGTCCGGTCCCCCTGGTGGATCAAGGTCAAGAACCTGGCCACGCGGGAGGTCGTCATCGGGGGCTGGAAACCCGGCAAGGGGCGGCGGGCGGGCGGGGTCGGCTCGCTGGTCATGGGCGTGTTCACGGGCTCGGGGCTGACGTACGTCGGCCACGTCGGCACGGGCTTCACCGACGCGGTGCTGGACGAGCTGTACCAGCTGCTGCGCCCTCTGGAGATCCCGCGCAGCCCGTTCTGCAACGACGTCCCGTGGAGGAATCGGTGGGTTAGGCCCGATCTGGTCGGGGAGGTGGCCTACACGATGTGGACCGACGAGCAACGGCTGCGGCACCCCGTGTGGCGCGGTCTGCGCCCCGACAAGCTCCCCGCGGAGGTGACGCGATGAAAGTGCCGGTCAAGGTGGACGGGCGCGAGCTCACCCTGAGCAACCTGGACAAGGTCCTCTACCCCGACTACGGCTTCACCAAGGCCGAGGTCATCGACTACTACAGCCGCATCGCGCCCGTCCTGCTGCCTCACCTGCGGGGGCGTCCCCTGACCGTCAAGCGTTACCCGAACGGCGTGACCGGCCAGTCCTTCTTCGAGAAGAACGCCCCCGAGCACACCCCCGGCTGGGTCAGGCGGGTCACCCTGCCCGCCCCCGGCAGCACCAAGAACCGCGAGACCATCGACTTCGCCGTCGTGGAGGACCTGCCCACGCTCGTCTACTACGCGAACCTGGCCGCCCTGGAGCTGCACGTGCCGCAGTGGCGCGTGGACGAGGACGGCCAGGCGCTGCCGCCGGACACGCTCGTGTTCGACCTCGATCCTGGGCCGCCCGCGACGATCGTCGAGTGCACCCGCGTGGCCGTCCTGCTGCGGGACGTGCTCAAGCAGGAGGGCCTGAAGGCCCTGCCGAAGACCAGCGGGAGCAAGGGCATGCAGCTGTACGCGGACTGGGACTGCCGCGAGGAGCCCTCCGTGTACGCCAAGAGGCTGGCCCAGCTCCTGGAGAAGGAGCATCCCGGCCAGATCGTCAGCGTGATGACGAAGAAGCTGCGCCCTGGCAAGGTGTTCATCGACTGGAGCCAGAACAACCCGGCCAAGACCACCGTCGCCCCGTATTCCCTGCGGGCCAGGGAGCAGCCGACGGTCTCGACCCCGCTGACGTGGAAGGAGGTCGAGAGCTGTGAACACCCCGAGGACCTCGTGTTCACCGCGCCCGACGCCCTGGCCAGAGTGGAGAAGCGCGGCGACCTTTTCGGCCGGGCGTAGGCTGGGTTCGTCCGCACCGAGAGGGGGACCTGAACATGTCGGAGATGGACATACGCGGGGACGAAGGCCCGTTCGCCGACGACGAGGGGGAGAGGTCGATCGAGACGCCCGAGGCCGACGCGGCCGAGCAGCAGCGCGAGGTGCTCCAGAGCGTGGGGCGGCTGCGCCGCGAGCTGCCTCTGGACGTCGATCCGGCCGACGCGGCCGACCAGGACCGGGTGGTGGATCTCGACGACGACGACTACCGCTGAGCCTGCCCGGCGCCGGTCCGGTGCCGGGCCAGGCCATGCCGACCTGCGCAGAGGCAACCCTTAGTCGGCGACTGCCGCCGCCACGTAACCTACTCACACGTAGGATTGCCGCTGCGTGCACCGCACAGCCACCGCTGGGCGCGAACGCAAGGCCCGCCTGAGAGAGCAATGGAGACCCGCGTGACCGCAACCCCGGACGCCAAGCCCCGGGGCACCCGGCTGCCCCGACTGGCCCGACGCCGGCAGCTCCTGAGCGCCGCGCAGGAAGTGTTCGTGGAGAACGGCTATCACGCGGCCGCCATGGACGAGATCGCCGAGCGGGCCGGGGTCAGCAAGCCGGTGCTCTACCAGCACTTCCCGGGCAAGCTGGAGCTCTATCTGGCGCTGCTCGACCTGCACGTCGACGACATGGTCAACCGCTGTCGCGAGGCGCTGGCCTCGACCCACGAGAACAAGCTGCGCGTGCAGGCCACCTTCAGCGCGTTCTTCGACTTCGTCTCCTCCCAGGGGGAGGCGTTCCGCCTGGTGTTCGAGTCCGACCTGCGTAACGTCGCGCCGGTGCGGCAGCGGGTGGAGCGCTCGCTGCGCGAGTGCGCCGAGATGGTCAGCGAGCTCATCCAGGAGGACACCGGGTGCACCAGTGACGAGGCGCACCTGCTCGGGGTCGGGCTGGTCGGCATGGCCGAGGTGAGTGCCCGCTACTGGGTCACCACGCAGGGCTCGATCCCGAAGGACGCGGCCGAGCAGCTGATGGCCCGGCTGGCGTGGCGGGGCATCAGCGGTTTTCCGCGTACGGCATAACCCGTTCGCTGGGCGCGATCATTCGCCCCGTTGCGACGTCCGACCGGGGACGATGGGGAGTGAGCCAGCCCGTCGACTAGGGAGCCACCATGGAAGTCAAGATCGGCGTACGCTCCGTACACCGCGAACTCGTTGTCGAGACCGACCTCAGCGCCGAGCAGGTCGAAGAGGAGATCAGAAACGCCCTGTCGGTCGATCGCGGCGGCGTGTTCGCGATCACCGATGTGAAGGGCAGGCGGGTCGTGGTGCCGGTGGCCGCGCTCGGGTTCGTCGAGATCGGCGAGGACGAGGCCAGGCCGGTCGGGTTCGGCGGCACGCTCTAGAGCTCAGCCGGGCGGGGGGTACGGCTGCCGCGTCGTACCCTTCACGAGCCCGCCCTCCCGGGTCAGGGGCGAGATCTCACCAGGTGGCAGCCGCGGGGCCGCCGCGGCCGGTGCACGGCGTCACACCTCGGGTCGGAGGCCGGGCAGCGTGCGCTCTCCCTCCGCAGCACGGCCCGGGTGGTCCAGCGATTCGGTCCACATCTGGTCAAGGAACTGCCGTAGCGGCGCGAGGCCCTCATGTCGGCACGCTACAACCGTTCCGTGCCCGCGCGCCGCCCGATGGCCGGACCGGTCAGATGCCCATCGCGGCCATGCGCTTGTTGTGCGCCTCGGTCAGCTTGGCGAACAGGCGGGAGATGTCCGCGTGGCCCTCGTGCGACTCGATCAGCAGCAGCGCCAGCTCCGGCCGCGCCGAGGCCACCTGCTGGCCCTGGCTGAGCGCCTCCCCCACCAGCCGCCGCGCCCACAGCGCCAGCCGCCCGGCCGCCGCCGGCTCGGCCTCGATCCCGGCCCTGACCCGCTCGACGGCGAACTGCGAACGCTCCTCGTCCACCAGCACCTCGTCCACCAGCTTGACGATCGACGGGTCCAGCAGCCTGGCCGCCTCCCGGTAGAAGTCGAGCGCGATGCCGTCACCCACGTACGTCTTGACCAGCGCCTGGAGCCAGTCGGTCGGCTTCGTCTGCGTGTGCCAGGCGTCCAGCGCGGCCACGAACGGCGACATCGCCTCGTCGGGATCGGCGCCCAGCTCGGCCAGCCGGTCGCGCAGGAGGCGGAAATGGGCGTACTCGGTGACGGCCAGCTCGCTCAGGGCCGCCCTGTCGGCCAGGGAGGGCGCCAGCGTGGCCGCGTCCTCCGTCATGCGCGCGTACGCGCTGAGCTCCGCGTAGGCCAGCACACCGAGCAGGTCGACGACTCCAGGAGACTCCTTCATGACAGGCAGCGTACTTCGCGGAAACTTCGGGAACATACGCAAGCTCGGTCAGCGTTGTGGTATCGAGTACACTGCTCTGTGAAAGTGCGACCGCACTGTGTTAATTCGGGGGAATCCCCCGATTACCCCCCGATTCCCCGGGTGCGCGGTCGCTGATGACGCGAGAGGGCTGGCTCTACCGCGAGGACCCACGAAACGGGGGCGTTTTCCGCCCGTCGGTCCCGGCAGGCCCGCCTTCATTTGAGACTGAGGCAGGCCACGCTGACGACTTTCCGAGACCTCGGAGTCACACCAGAGATCGCCGATGCCCTCGAGACCGAGGGTATCGTCACACCGTTCCCCATCCAGGAGATGGCGCTCCCGCTCGCGCTGAGCGGCCAGGACCTGATCGGCCAGGCGCGCACGGGCACGGGCAAGACCTACGCGTTCGGCATCGCCATGCTGCAGAGCATCGGCAAGCCGCGCAAGAACCGTAAGAAGCCCCGCGGGCTGGTCGTCGTGCCGACCCGCGAGCTGGCCACGCAGGTCAGCGAGGACCTCGTGACCGCGGCGGGCAAGCTCGGCTCGCGGGTCCTCACCGTGTACGGCGGGCGCGCGTACGAACCGCAGGTCGAGGCGCTCAAGGCCGGGGTCGACGTCATCGTCGGCACCCCGGGCCGCCTGCTCGACCTGGTCAAGCAGAAGCACCTCGACCTGAGCCAGATCACCACGCTCGTGCTCGACGAGGCCGACAGGATGCTCGACCTGGGCTTCCTGCCCGACATCGAGCGGATCTTCAGGCTGATCCCCGAGCAGCGGCAGACGATGTTGTTCTCGGCGACCATGCCGGGCGAGATCGTCGCGCTGTCGCGCAAGTACCTCAACCGGCCGACGCACGTCCGCGCCGAGCACGAGAGCGGCGAGGGCGAGACCACGCCGCAGGTGCGCCAGATCGTGTGGCGCACCCACCGCATGGACAAGATCGAGATCCTCGGCCGGCTGCTGCAGGCCGACGGCCGCGGGCTCACCATGGTCTTCTGCGAGACCAAGCGGGCCTGCGACATGGTCGCCGAGCAGCTCGACACGCGCGGCTTCGCCGTCGCGGCCGTGCACGGCGACCTCGGGCAGGGCCAGCGCGAGCAGGCGCTGCGGGCCTTCCGCAACGGCAAGATCGACGTGCTGGTGGCCACCGACGTGGCCGCCCGCGGCATCGACATCGACGACGTCACCCACGTGGTCAACTACGACTGCCCCACCGACGACAAGACCTACGTGCACCGCATCGGCCGCACCGGCCGGGCCGGGCGCACGGGCATCTCGGTCACGTTCGTGGAGTGGGAGGAGCTGACCCGCTGGAAGATGATCAACCAGATGCTCGGGCTCGACTTCGCCGAGCCGGAGGAGACCTACTCCACCTCGCCGCACGTCTACTCCGAGCTGAGCATCCCCGAGGGCACCAAGGGCGTGCTGCCGCACGCCGCGCGTTCGCGCGCGGGCCTGTCGGCGGAGCGCATCGAGGACCTCGGCGAGACCGGCCGCACCCGCACGCGTGGCGGGCGACGCCGTGACGAGCGCGAGGAGCGCCCTGCCCGCACGCCCCGCCAGCGCCGCCGCACCCGCGGCGGGAAGGAGCTGGCGGAGTCCGCATCTGCCGAGAGGCCGGAGGTCGAGCTCGTGGATACCCAGACGGAGGAGACTCCGGCGATCTTCACTACGGACGAGATCCAGGCGGCCGAGTCCCGGCGCACCCGCACCCGGAGGGGCGCCGCCTCCTCGGCCATCGAGCAGGCACTCGCCGACGCCCCCGAGGCGCCGGTCAAGCGCACCCGCTCGCGGCGGGCCGAGGCTTCGCTGGAGGAGGGCGCCGAGACCGGGGCCACCACGCGTACCCGTACGCGGCGGGCCGCGGCTTCCGTCGTCACGGAGGCCGAGTCGATCGGCGAGTCGACCGGCGAGTCGACCGGGGCGGACGCCGGGGTGGACGCCGGTGAGGAGGCAGCGCCGGTGAAGCGCACGCGTACGACGCGCAGGGCCGCGGCGCCTGCCGAGGTGGAGAGCGTCGAGACGGTCGTGAAGCCGTCCGCCGCGCCTGCCGTGCCCGCTTTCGAGCGTCAGACCGCGCCGGCCGCTCAGCCGGTCGCCCAGCCCGCCGCTCAGCCGGTGCCCGAGCCGAGCTTCCTCGCGACGCCGCCTCCGCCGGTGCGCAGGGAGCCGGAGCGGATCATCCCGCCCAGCCCGTTCACGGTGATCTTCCAGTCACCGGACCTGGCCACGGACGACGACGACATCGCGCCGTCGGCGGCCACCGAGCGCAAGCAGCAGCGCCGGCAGCCCCGTGGTGGCGGGGGTGGCGGCAACCGCCGCCGCACCGGCTGATCGTCTGCCGGGCGTAGGCACGTCCTGAGGCGCGCACCCATGCCAGGGTGCGCGCCTTTCGCATGCCCGCCGCAGGCCGGCGCCACGGCGTCAGGTCGGCGGCGTGCGTGCTGCGCCGCGCCGCGCCCTGCCGCGCTGCGCCGGGCTGCTCCGTGCCGTCACGTCACGTCACGTGTCACCTCACGTCAGCGTGCGGCGCATGATCGGCCGGGTGGGTGAGCGGCGTTCGACCTCCTCGAACCCCGCCCCCTCGAAGAGCCCCCGCCACCCGTAATACAGCTCCTCGGCCTTCACCCGCTTGTCCGAGTCCTTCGGATACCCCTCGACCACCCGCGCCCCCTGCGAAGCCGCGTACGAGACGGCCCCTTCGAGCAGGGCGGCGGCCACGCCGTGCCCGCGGCCTTCGCGCCGCACGTAGAAGCACGTCACCGACCACACCCCGGCCTCCTCAGGGGAGGCGGGCCGGACGGCGGGGGACCGGAGCAGCCGTGCGTGCTCCTCACGCGGCGCCACGGCGCACCACCCCACCGGACTGCCCGACAGGTACGCCAGCACCCCAGGCGCCCTCTCAGGGCTCTCCACGAGCCTCTGGAGGCGCTTCCTGCGTCCCTCCGGCGGGGTTTCCCGGAATTCGGGCCCGGCGAGCCGGAACCACATGCACCAGCACCCGGAAGCGGCGCCCCGTGGCCCGAAGACCGTCTGCATGTCGTCCCACGAGGTGGCGGGCCGGATCTCTAGATCGCGCATACCTCACAACTCCTCAGAACTCGCACCAGCGTAGTCGACATGCCGGTGTCGAGGCGCTGACCTCTGGGTATTGTTGCCCCACGTGAGTACGCCGCGATTCCTCGACCTGCCTCCTGGCGTCACACCACAGAAGATCGAGACGGCACAGGGCACGTTCGCGGCCCTGGAGGCCGTTCCGGTCAGTGGTGTGGTTGAGCGCTGGCCCGCGCTCCTGATCCCCGGCCTGACGGGCAGCAAGGAAGACTTCATCGCGGTCCTGATGACCCTGGCCCAGTCGGGCCGCCGGGTGGTGGCGATCGACCTGCGCGGCCAGTACGAGACCCCGGGCCCCGACGACCCCGCCGCCTACACGTGCGCGGCCCTCGGGGCGGATGTGGACCTGCTGTCCCAGGTCATCGGCGCCGGCGACCCCGTTCACCTGGTGGGGCACTCGTTCGGCGGGCTGGTGGGCAGGGAGGCGGTGATCGACGGGCGCACGCGGTTCGCCTCGTTCACGCTGATGGGCTCGGGTCCGGGGGCGATCGAGGGCAGGCGGGCCGGCAACGGCAGGAAGATCATGCAGGAGGTGCCGGAGCTGGGGCTGGAGGCCGTCTGGCACGCCAGGTTCGAGCCTGAGGCGCTGGCCCAGGACGTGTCCGACGAGATCATGGAGTTCCTGCACAGGCGCCTGCTCGCCAACTCCCCCACGGGCCTGTCGTGCATGGCCGAGCAGGTGCTGTCGATGCACGACCGTACCGACGAGTTGCGCGAGATCGAGGTGCCCACCCTCGTGCTGTACGGCGAGCACGACGACGGCTGGCCGCCGGAGGCGCAGTCGGAGATGGCCGCCAGGCTCGGTGCCGACTGCGTGGTCGTGCCCGGTGCGGTGCACTCCCCCGCCGTGGAGGCGCCGGAGACGACCGCTGCGGCGCTGGTGCGGTTCTGGAACGCGGCCGAGAAACACTTCTTGGACATCCGATCCAATACGGTGTAACTCTGTACTTACCATGGAAGACATCGTCGTCCAGCCGCCGCAGACCGTGACCTGGCAGGTGCACCTCGACCGCTCGATGTGGGTGGGCGGGGTGCGCGGCCTCATGCTGCAGGCGCTGCACCCGCTCGCCATGCTGGGTGTCTGGCAGAACTCCGACTTCCAGCGAGACCCGTTCGGCCGCCTGCGCCGCACCGCCGACTTCGTGGGGCGGGTGACGTTCGGCAGCCCCAAGGAGGCCGACGAGATCGGCAGGCGGGTGCGCGCCATCCACCGGGCGCTGCGCGTCCGCGACCCCGAGACCGGCAGGACGCACCGGGTGGACGATCCGGAGCTGCTGCTGTGGGTGCACTGCGCGGAGGTGTCGTCGTACCTGGAGGTGGCCAGGCGCGGCGGGCTGGGGCTGAGTGAGCGCCAGGCCGACCGCTACCTGTACGAGCAGCGCAGGAGTGCCACCTACGTCGGCCTGCACCTCGACGACGTGCCCGGCTCGTGTGCCGAGATGGACGCCTACTTCAAGCAGGTGCGGCCCGTCCTGCGCGTGACGCCCGAGGCGGCCTCGACCGTGCGGTTCCTGCTGTGGCCGCGGCTGCCGCGTGAGCTGCGGATGTTGTCGGCGGGCAAGCCCGCCTACTTCCCGTTCGGCGCGCTGTGCTACTACACGCTGCCCGACTGGGCCAGGCGCATGTACGGCGTGCTGCCCGAGGTGCCGGGCACGGCCGTCACCGCCGGGCTGAAGGCGTTCAGGCTCAGCCTCAACTCGCTGCCCGAGCCCGTGCACGACCGGGCCTTCATGCCCGCCACCCGGCAGATGCTGCGGGCGGCCAGGGAGCGGCTGGGCGCGGCGGGCTACGACGTCGGCAAGGGGCTCAAGGGCCTGAAGGATCCTCGCCGCTGGCCCCGGCGGGCCGCCTGACCGGCAGCAGCACGGCGGCGGCGAGCACGGGCCAGGCCGTACGCGCCGCCAGCATCGTGCAGGAGCCGGCGAGCAGCAGGGCCGAGCCCGACACCAGCACCACGCGCATCCCGGCCCGCCTGGCCAGCGTCACGGCGAGCGGCGTGACGACGATGCCGAGCCCGGCGAGCGGCAGCACGAGCAGCCCCGCGACGTGCGCGGGTTGAACAGCGCACCCAGCGCCACCACAGCCGGTAACCGGCCCACATGCTTCACACAGGGTGCATAACCGCTATTCGGCCAGGCCATCCCAAGGCTGGCGATCGGGACCGGCCGCCTGGCCCTCGGGGCAGTGGCGGCGGAAGTCGCACCAGGAGCAGATCGGCCCGGGGCTGGGCGCGAACAACTTGTCGACGTCGGCGGGGACCTCGGCGGGGCCGATGGCCTGCCGGTCGCCGGCGGGGCGGCGCGGCCCGGGCCGCTCGCCCACGGCGGCCCGGTAGCGGTCGTCGGCCTCCGACGCCTCCATCGCGACCTCTTCGGCGCGGGCCAGGTGACGGGCCAGGGACTCCTCGGTGTGCCGCCACTCGACGACCTCGCCGGTGGGCAGGTGGTGCAGCTCGACCGTGCGGCACGGGGTGCGCATCATGGCCGAGGCCGCCACCGCGTACACCGCCAGGGCCAGCGAGGAGCGGGCGTCGTCCTGCGTGAGCGGGCGGCGGCCGGTCTTGTAGTCGACCACGACCAGCTCGTCGCCGCGCCGGTCGAGCCGGTCGATGCGGCCGGACAGGGCGATGACCCTGGTGCGGGTGGCGACCGTGCGCTCGACGCCGACCGGGTCGTCGGACGGATCCAAAGTCGCGACATATCCGGACACGAGGTCGCGGGCGCGGCCCAGCCAGCGTGCCGACTGCTCGGCGTCCCTGAACCCCTCGGTGATCCACCCGTTCGTCAGGAGGATGGCCGCCGTCAGCGGGGTCCTGCGCTCGTACGGCTCCCGCCACCAGCCCGCCAGCGCGTTGTGCACGCTCGCACCCACGCTGTTGTGCGCCCAGGCGGGCCCCTTGGACGGCTGCGGCCGGTCGAGGTAGGTGAACCGGTAGCGGCGCCGGCAGTCGAGCCAGGTGTTCAACCGCGACGGCGTGCACGAATAGAGCCGCCGCGGCATCCCGTCCAGCGGTAGCTGGCCCTGCACCTCAGTCGTCGCCCAGCTTGATCCCGGAGATCCTGGTGCCGTCGGTCAGCGGGCCCTCGCTCGCCGGCTCCGTCTCGACCCGGGTCAGCGAGCCGGACACCCAGTCGTCGAAGTGCGGCTCCAGGTCGCCGACCGTCACCTCGTCGCCGTGCGCGGCCAGCACCCGTGTGTCGCCGGGGAGCGTGAACAGCCGCCCGCCGATCGAGGTGAGCTGGTCGGCCAGGGCCGGATACTCGCCGCCCAGCTTGCCGGGGCCGTCGGCCTGCAGGGCCTTGCCCGTGAACACGGCCCCGAGCGCCTCGCAGTAGAGCGACACGCCGCCGGGCGTGACGCCGGGCGTCTCCATGACGTCGAGCTGGACGTCGGCCACGCCGAAGATGCCGTCGTCCTCCATGTCGATGTCGGGCCAGGTCTCGCGCCAGGTCTCCCGCCACAGGGGCTTGTCCTTGGGATGCAGGGCGACGACGGCCTCGTCCCGGCTGGCCACCTCGATGGCGGCCCCGACGTGGTCGGGCAGGCCCGCCGTGCAGATGACGGCCAGCACCTCCCGCTCGCCGACCTGCTCCAGGATCTTGTCGGCGTCACGCGAGGCGTCGATGACGATCACCTCGTCGTCGTCACCCACGATCCAGGTGTTGTTCTCGACCTTGTGCTCGGTGCCGTCGATGTCGACGACCCCTTCGGTCACCACTCGCTCGATACGCGCTGTCACGCCTCCGCACTCTAGTCCGTTCGCCTGACAGCGCGAATCGCTAATCTTCGAGTCTCGGTGAAAAGGCCCCGAACGGGACGTCCAGCTCGTGATCACGGGCGTCGAGCAGCGACAGCTCGGCGAGCGCGATCACGCAGCCCGCGTCGGCCGGCCAGGCGATCGCCCACAGCCAGTTGCCCATCGCCTCGCCCGCGTAGACGGCCCGGTCGTCCTGGCCGTCCACGCACCACAGGGCGGTGGGATGGCCCAGCACGGTGATCTTCGCGTTCGGCGGGCCCGAGTCGAAGCCCTCGCCCGGATCGGGCCCGTCGAGCCCGGCGAACGCCGCGCCCAGCCCGATGCCCGGTTCCTCGGCGATCAGCAGCAGGTCCGCCGGCCCCTCCATCAGCGACGGCCCGGTCAGCGCGACCAGGCTGGCGCGCGCGCCGGTGCGCTGGTCGCCCACCTCGCCGAAGCCGGTCACCAGCCAGCCGACGGGCAGCGGCCATGGCAGCCACACGGGCACGACGGAGCTCTTGCGTATCGCATGCAGCGCGGTGCTGGTCGGCGGCCACGGAGGCTGATACGGCAGGACATCTCCGTGCGTGTCACATCGAAACGCACTCGACCAGGCGCTCGGCCCGTGAAGCGGGCCAAAGCACCGTGGACAGGTTGGAGCCGCTCTCACAACTACCCACGGTGCTTTCTCCGGCACGGCCACGTCAAGGCCAGTGTCCGTTATCCCGTCGTAATCTTGGTCACGTGCGCGTAAATTGTGTGGGCGCGATCATCTTCGACGCCGCCGGCCGGCTGCTGCTCGTCCAGCGCGGTCGCCCGCCGGGCCAGGGCCTGTGGTCCGTTCCGGGCGGGCGGCTGGAGCCCGGCGAGAGCGACGAGGCGGGGGTGCGCCGCGAGGTGCTGGAGGAGACCGGGCTGCACGTCGTGGTCGGCCGCCTGGCCGGCACGGTGGACCGGCCGGGGCCCGGCGGGGTCACGTACGTGATCCGCGACTACCTCGCCACCGTGTCCACCGCGTCGTCCCCTGCGTCCGGCGGAGCCCCCGCCGCAGGGGACGACGCGGCGGACGTGCGCTGGTGCGACCGCGAAGACCTCGCCCGGCTGCCCGTGACGGAGGGCCTGCTGGAGGCCCTGGCCGAGTGGGGCGTGCTGCCCGCGCGGTAGTCCTACCGGCTGGAGGTGAGGCTGGACGTCCACAGGATCAGATGGTCGGCGCTGTACGTCGTGGACCGGCCGAGCGCCACGACCTCCGCCCCGTCCACGGCCACCGCCGACAACCACTGCGTGCCCTGGCCCGCCAGGCGGTCCTTGGTGAGCGCCATGCGGTTCCACAACAGGCCGTCCTGGGACGTCCAGGCCGCGCTGTCGCCCTCGCCGGGCACGCCGTGCCAGCCGACCGCCACCAGGCCCTCCTGGGCCGCCGCCAGGTCGTACACGGCCGCCGCCCGGTCCGCGGGCAGCCAGGCCGTCTCCCAGCTCTGGCCGTCGTCCTCCGAGACGGCGGCGAACGCGCGCCGCGCCCCGTTCGTCAGCGCCGTGCCGATGGCCACGAGCTTGCCCTGGTACGTGGTGATCCGCCGCAGCCCTGCCGACGTGGCGTCCGGCGGGGCCACGCTCTCGCGGGCGGCCCAGTTCACGCCGTCCGCCGAGTGCCAGACCACCGTGCGCTCCTGGTCGGCGGTGCCCGAGCCGCCCACGGCCACGTACCCCTCGCCGGCGGCGATCGCGTCGTGCACCCGCACGCCCACGCCGCCCTGCGGCAGCTTGTTGGAGCGGGTGTACTTGCGCATGTCGGGCGTGAACCACATGGCGGCGCTGACGGTGCCCGCCTGGTCCCGCGACTCGCCGGCCAGCACGTAGCCCTCCCGGCCCGCGGTCACCACGTCGGTGCGCAGGTAGGGCTGATCGGGCCGGCGCGCCAGGTCGCCGGTGACGTTGACCCGCTTCCAGCTCTCGCCGTCGGCGGAGGTGACGAGCAGGGGGTCGGTGACGCCGGCGTTCGGCGCGGTGCCGCCGACCGCGAGCCAGCCCCGGCCCCCGTGCGCGACGTCCTCCAGCGTCTGCCTGCCGGTGCCGCCCAGGCTCATGGACTTCCAGCTCTGCCAGTTCTTGATCGTCCACAGGCCGGCGTCGCCCGAGGCGGAGCCGACGGCCACGTACCGGCCGTCGTGGCTGGCCAGCGCGTTCGTCTCGCGGGCCATCCTGGTCAGCCCCTCGACCTCGCCGAGCTGCACCCGCGCGGCGTCACCGCGCGGCGGCGCGGCCATGAGCACGAGCTGGTTGTCCACGTCGGAGGCCGCCTGGTCGCCACCGGCGAACAGGGTGCCGCCGTCGGAGATCGTGAACCCGCGCAGCGTGGCGCCCGTCAGGTTGCCCAGATCGGCGCGCTTGGCCCACGAACGCCCGTCCGTGGTGGTCAGCACCGTGTACGAGCCCATCCCGCCGGGGCTGATCGCGGCCACCCCCGACGGATAGGAGATCATCGACTCCACGCCCACGCTCTCGGGGGCCAGGCCGCCGATGGACCCGCACTGCGACCACTGCGCCCCGGTCGGGGAGCAGTAGACCCGCACGTCGCCCTCGACCGTGCGGCGCCGCGTCGGCACCAGCACGAACTGCTTGGGCAGCACCGCCACCGTCCCCGCGCGCGGGTCGGTGGCCTCGGGGAGCTGGAAGCCGGTCGCCTGCCAGTCGCGCCCGCCGTTCGCCGAGCGCAGCACCCGCGATCCCTCGCCGTCCGCGGGGACTCCGATGGCCACGACCGTGTCGCCCTTGGCGACCACGGCCTTCAGCTCCCGTACTCCCAGCTCCCTGGTCTCGACGCGTTCCCAGGCCCGGCCCTCGTCCGAGCGCCAGGCCGCCGGGCCCGTGCCGCCGTCGTCGCCCGTCGTCCGTCCGACCGCGACGAACCCCGAGCCCGTCCGCGCGATGTCCTCGATGCGGTCACCGGCACGGAACGCGGCCAGCCCCGACGCCTCCACCGCCGTCCAGCTGTAACCGTCGGTGCTGGTCCACAGGCCGCGCTCCCCCGTGCTCTCGTCGCCGCCGCTGGCCAGCCACCTGCCCTCGCCGCCGACCACGCGCCGCACGATGGCCGTGGAGGCGCCGTTGACCTGGCCGAGCCGCCAGGTCTTGCCGCCGTTCGGGGAGAACAGGAAGAGCGGGCGCGGGGTCGGGCTGGTCGTGTCGCTGCCGACCGCCACCACGGCGCGGCCCACCGAGGTCATGTCGTTGAGCTTCTGGTCGGTGCCGACGCCGGCGGCGGGGATCGTGAACAGCTCGTCCCCCGAACGTCCGGTGCCCGCCTCCAGGCGCAGGCCGGTGGCGTCCTCGTCGTTCCACTGCCAGACGAGCACGCCGGTGGCCACCAGGACGGCCGCGGCTACTGTCAGGACGATCGGGATGGCTCTGGTGCCGCGGCGGGCGGGGGTGGATCTGCGGACGGCGGCGGGGGCCGGACCCCTGTGGTGGCGGCCGCCCTGGGTGGCGGGGGTGCTCGCGGCCAGCAGGTCGGGCCTGGTGGGGCGGCCCGCCGGGGGGCGACCGACCCGCCGCACCTCGGGCTCGTCGCCGTCGGGGGCGTCGAGGGCGTCCGGCTCCGGCTCGGGCGCGCGGGGCTCGGCGGCCGGCAAGGGATACACCAGCTTGTACGGCGGCGTGCGGTCCTTGCGCTCCCCGTTGCCGGTCGTGGCGCCTTCGCCCGCCTCGTCGCGCGCTACAGCGTCGCCCTCGGGCCGTGGGCGGGGCACGCGCGGCACGTCGGCCTGCGACGCGGCCACGGCTTCGGAGCCAGGAGCCTCGCCGCGCAGTGCCTCGCCACGGACGGCCTCAGCGCGGGCGGCCTCGCTGCGCGCCGCCTCCGAGCGCGCCGCATCGCTGCGGGCATCCTCGCTGCGGACAGCCTCCGAGCGCGCCGCCTCGGAGCGGGCAGCGTCGGAGCGGGCAGCGTCGGAGCGGGCGGCCTCACTACGGGCGGCCTCGGCTTCGGCGGCTTGGAGTGGCGCGTCAGGCCGGCCCGCCGTGGACGCGGCGGCCTCCGGCCGGGGGTCGCCCGGGGGCGGGCCGCTGTCCGGGCGGGGCGGGCCGCCGGCGACGAGCTTGTCGGGCCGGTTCACCACGCGCCGGGGCCTGCGCCGCGGCTCGTCCTCGGCCTCCGCCGTCGGCGAGCTGTATGGCCTGCGCCCCTTGGGCGGCTCCTGCGGCTCCTCGTCGGGGATCGGGGCGGCGAACGGCGGCATCCCCCACGGGGAGACCAGCGGTAAGCCGCGGGCCCGGTCGTCGGTGGGACCGGGTGGCGAGTGGCTGATCCTGGGCTCTTCAGAAGGGGAATGGGGTTCGGATGCGCCCTCGGGTCGAGGGTCGTCTTCCGGCGGTCGCCGTGGCGGTTCGCTGGGGCCGGAGGCCACGCGCCGTACCTCCTAGTCGAGCTCGTCGTACAGGTCGTTCCCGGCCGCGTACGCGGACCGTTCCAGGGCGGCGCGGAGGGACCCGCGCCGTCCCGACAGCATCCAGACCAGCATGACTCGGCCGGAAATACGAGACCTCTCTAGCGAGATTCCCCCCACCTCACGCCGGTTTTATTCCGAAATAGTCCTGATTGACTGCTTTTTAGCTAGATACATCACACCAAACGCATACACCCCGAGCTGCACCACGGTCCCGGCCAGCGCCTGCCACGGCACCGGCGTCTTCGCCTGATCCAGCGCGTCCTCCAACTCGCCCGCCGCCGCACTGAGCCCGAAGGCCACCACGTTGTTGACCACGTGCAGCGCGATCGGCGCCTCCAGCCCGCCGGTGCGCACCGCCAGCCACGCCATCACGGCCCCGAACGCGAACACGTCCACCAGCCCCGCCCACGAGTACCCGTGCAACGACGCGAACAGCGCGGAGCCGATGAGGATGGACCAGACGGGGTTGCGCACGTGCGCCCCGACGGCCTGCATGAACCAGCCGCGGAAGACGTACTCCTCGGCCGCCGCCTGGAACGGCACCAGCAGCAGGATCACGATGATCAGCGGCAGGAAGGCCGACCACCCGGCCCAGCCGAACATGCCCGAGTCCTGGCCGGAGACCGACAGGGCGAGCCACTGCGCCACCTGCCCGAGCACCAGCGCCAGCACGGCCACCGCCGCGCACCGGGCCATCCAGGACCAGCGCAGCCGCCCCACCACGGACGAGAGCGTCCCCGGGCGGCGCCGCTGGACGAGCGCCGTCGTCCCCCACACGACCAGCAGCACGGGCGCGATGGACAGCAGCGTCATGGCCAGCCCGTACGCGTTGCCCCTGGGCAGCCCCGTCTCCGGGTCCACCGCCTCGGGCAGGCCGAAGAGCTCCGTCCCGAGCATGAACAGGATCACGACCACGATGCCGACCGCCAGGAAGCCGGCGCCGACGATCAGCGTGCCGACGATCGCCCGCCACGGCCGCACCCCGGGGATCGCGGCGAGGTGGTCGAACCGGGCCCCGCGCGGGACGGCCACGAACCACGGCGGCGGCTGCCGCGGGTACGGATACCCGGCCGCCTGCGCGCCGGAAGGAAATTGGGGCCCCGGATTTTCCTGCATATCTCCATTCTGTCCGCTTGATGCGCATTAGTTCACAGACGGTCCACCGTTTTAGGCGGATGCTCGTGGTCGTAGGCAATTCGACCCTGGGAGCAGTCCATGTCAAGGCTGGGACCTGTCATCACCCTCGCGGCGGGAGCAGTGCTCGCCCTGGGGCTCGGTGTCGCCAGCACCATCGCGACGCCGGCGGCCGAGGAAACGGCCGCCAACACCGCTGCGGAAGCACCACCTGTGGAGGAGAACACCGCGGCCGCATCACCCTCCCCCTCTCAGACGGCGCCCAAGAAGATCGCCAAGGCCGACTACGGCGGCCGGGTGAAGGGCAACGGCGCCCTCATCGCCATCTCGATCAGGAACGGCAAGGCCGTCGGCTACTTCTGCGACGGCAGGACCGAGGCCTGGTTCAAGGGCTCGGAGTCCGACGGCCGGCTCCAGCTCAAGGGCGTGGCGAACGCCGGTTCCAAGGTGACGGCCGAGCTGGGCGGCGGCCGGGCCGAGGGCTGGGTCTCCGTCGGCGGCAAGAGGTGGGACTTCACGGCGCCCACCGTGGTCAAGCCGTCCGGCCTGTACCGCGCCACCGCCATGGTCAGGGGCGCCAGGCTGCGCGCCGGCTGGATCGTGATCAAGAACCCGAACGGCGGCTACTACCAGGTCGGCGCCGCCTTCGCCGGAGAGGAGCAGCTCGACATCCCGCAGCTGAACAGCGAGCAGCCCACCGCCCCCGTGACCGTGGACGGCACCACCGTCAACCCCGAGGACGTCGACGGCTTCATCGAGGAGATGCAATGACCGCCACCCACCAGCAGCACCGCTCCCCCAGCGTGACCTCGTTACTGGTGCCGCTGCTCGTCGGCGGGCTCGTGGTGCTCGCGCTCGGCGTGTACGGCCGGGCGCACACGCCGACGGGGTTCGCCGTCGGCGTGGCGGGCTTCTCCGCGGCGCTGCCGATGAAGGTCTGGCTGACCACCGGCGCGTTCGTGCTGGCGTTCGTGCAGGTGGTCTCGGCCCTGTCGATGTGGGGCAAGCTCGGGATCGACATCCCGCCCGCCGTGCACCGCTGGTCGGGCCGGCTGGCGTTCGTGCTCACGATCCCGGTCGCCTTCCACTGCCTGTACGCCCTCGGCCTGCAGTACGACGTCCCGCGCGTGCTCGCGCACTCGTTGCTCGGCTGCTTCTTCTACGGCGTGTTCACCGCGAAGATGCTGGCCCTGCCCAAGCGCGACACGCCGGGCTGGACGCTGCCCGTGCTCGGCGGGCTGGCGTTCACGGCGCTCGTCGGGCTCTGGCTGACCTCGTCGTTCTGGTTCTTCACCGCCGTCGGCTTCAAGGTGTGAAGCTCTTCGTCCTGCTCAGCCCGGCCGCCCGTCCCTTGGCGGCCACGACGAGCGCCATCTTCCTGGAGGCCTCGTCGATCATCTCGTCGCCCAGCATGACCGCGCCGCGCTTCTCGACGGTGGTGTAGTGCTCGTACGCCTCCAGGATGAGCTCGGCGTGGTCATAGTCCTCCTGCGCCGGCGAGAACACCTCGTTGGCGGCGTCCACCTGCGCCGGATGCAGCACCCACTTGCCGTCGAACCCCAGCGCCGCCGCCCGCCGCGCGACCCTCGTGAAGCCCTCGACGTCCTTGATCTGCAGGTAGGGCCCGTCGATCACCTGGAGGTCGTGCATCCTGGCCGCCATGAGCAGCCGCATGAGGATGTAGTGGTAGGCGTCGCCCTCGACGTAGCCGGGCGGCTGCTCGCCGACGACCAGCGTGCGCATGTTGATGGAGGCCATGAAGTCGGCGGGGCCGAACACGAGCGTCTCCAGCCGCTTCGACGACCCGGCGATGGCGTCGGCGTTCACCAGGCCGCGGGCGTTCTCGATCTGCGCCTCGATGCCGATGCGGCCCACCTCGTACCCCATGGTCTTCTCGATCTGCGTGAGCAGCGTGTCGAGCCAGACCACCTCGGTCGGGTCCTGCACCTTGGGCAGCATGAGGCAGTCGAGGAACGCTCCCGCCCCCTCGACGATCTCGATCACGTCGCGGTACGTCCACTGCGTCGTCAGGTCGTTCACCCTGACCACGCGGGTCTTGCCCGTCCAGTCGCCCTCGCGCAGGGCGGTCACGATGTTGGCCCGCGCCTCCTGCTTGGCCAGCGGCGCGACGGAGTCCTCCAGGTCGAGGAAGACCTCGTCCACGGGCAGGGTCTGGGCCTTCTCCAGGAACCGGGGGTTGCTGCCGGGCACGGCCAGCACTGAACGTCGTGAGCGCATGCGGACACGCTACTGGACCAGGCAATGGCGCTTTCCGAAACCCGACGGCACCAGTCGGGACCCAGCTAGAGTTGCGCCATGGTCCTGCTGCGCATGGCGGTTGACAACTATCGTTGCTTCAAGGAGCGGCAGGAAATCGAGCTTCGTCCCATCACCGTGGTGCTCGGCAAGAACAACTCCGGTAAGAGCGCACTCACGCGGCTGCCGCTCCTGCTGGAGACCGGGATTCGCACGGGTTCCACCCTTCCGCTCGATGTCGACGCTCTCGGCGACGACCCGCCCGATTTCCTCGACCTCGTCTACGGCCGGAATGTGCATCGCGCACTGAGACTGGAGTTCGCAGCGGGAGACCTCCGTCATGAGGTACGAGTGAAGGCGACGATCCAGAACATCGCCGAGCGGCGGACTCAGTTCGTCAGTGAACTGGAGATCGACTTTCGGGGCAGACGGGTGAATCTGGAGTGGCTCGGGGCCGACGTCGCGACGTACTCGATGACCGTGAACGACGGCCCCTCAGTCGAGACGCATGTCACCTTCCGCGGGCTGCTCCCCCTCAGAGCCGACCACCCCGATCTCCCCGATGGCGGGCGCGACTGGCTCCAATCGCTCCGCTTCAGCATCAGGCAAGACATCGAGAGCACTCGCTATCTGAGCGCCTACAGGCAACGTCCGGCCAGGCTCACGCGCTTGCCGTCGCGGATGGCGGCAGAGGTCGGCGCTGCCGGCGAGAATGCCACGGGCATGCTGGTCAACGATCACGTCCGCGGGGATCGGACCTTGCTGGGATGCGTCAACGAGCTCCTCGGGGACAGTCTCGCCGGTTGGCGGCTTGAGATCGAGGCGCAGGGGCCGATGTACTCGGTCAACCTCCGGTCGGTGGCCGATCCCGCCCTCAGCGTCAATCTGCTCGATTCAGGCACCGGTGTCGCACAGGTTCTGCCCCTGCTCGTGCAACTGGCGGCCGACAGGAACGCCACGCCTCCTTACCGACGGTTACTGCATGTGATCGAAGAACCCGAACTCCACCTTCATCCGGCCTTTCACGCACTGCTGGCGGACCTGTTCATCGGGGGGGCGAAGCGCGGCAGGGGCCGCTTCCTGATCGAGACCCACAGCGAGACCATGTTGCTGCGGCTCCGCCGCCGCATCGCCGAAGGACGGATATCGTCGGACGACGTGGCCATCCACTTCGTGGATCACAGCGCGGGGTCATCCCAGGTGCGGCGCATCAACATCGATGATCTCGGCAATCTCGACTACTGGCCCAGTGGTGTCTTCTCGGAGGATTTCGAGGAGACCAAGAAGCTGGCGGAGGCCCAGTTCGCCCGCGAGCGCCATGAGAGTTGAGCTGACGAGCGAGGCGTTCACCACCGAGGGCTTCGGCCTGATCGTCACGCTCATGCAGTACTTCGTCGAGAGCCGCCACGATTGGGTGGTGGATCCGGGCCAGCTCGGGGGGGTCGATGACTACTTCCGGGATCACGCGCCGAAGATGGCCCAGACCTACGGTTTGCTCGCGAGCAAGGGCCTGGTCAGCCAGGCATGGACGGGCACGGCGGCGCCACGTTCCCGCCTGGTGTCCATAGGCCGCGAGAGCTTGTCCGACCATGTGTGGGATCTGGGTCGATCGGCGCGGTTCGTCGTGGAGAACCAGGAGGGCGACCGGGCGTTCGTTCTCGCCCTCGCCCACGTCTTCGGCGCCAAGGACATCGTGGAGGCCTGCGAGAAGGGATGGCTCGAGTTCGTCCAGGGCGGCGGCAGCGGCGAGGTGCCCAAGGTCGTCAGACACGAGGAAGCAGCCTTCAGGCAGGTCAAGCGCGTGGCTTTTCTCCTGGACAGTGATCGGCTGATACCCGGCGAGCGCTCCAAGCACGAGGCGGCGGTGACCGAACTGCGGGCACTCGGGATATCCGGCCACATCCTGGACTTCCGCGAGGCGGAGAACTACGTCCCCAACCGTATTTTAGCCGCGATCATCGAACACCCGGAAAGACTGACGGAAAAAATTCGTCATTTGAAAACGCTCACGCCGCCACAGCGAGCCCACTTCGACATCAAAAACGGGTTCTGGGATCGCAAGAAATTCTGTGCGGCCGTCCCTGCCGCGCAGCAGGACCTCTACGGCGATCTGGCCGAAAGCGTTAGGGTCGGACTGCGGCACGGCTTCGGGCATGGCCTCACCTTGGTCCTCCATCGGGAGGCAGAGGCGGGCAACGTGAAGGAAACCGATTTCGCCGCGCTCGGCCCCACGGTGGCCGAAGAACTGAAGACGCTGCTCGCACTGGTACGAGAGATCATCTAGGAACTCAGGCATGGCTGACAGGCAAGACGAACAAGGGCTGAACGGCCCCGAGGAGTACGCGGGGTCCGCCAATGAGATAGGAGTGCGCCCGGATGTCAACCTCCTGGAGACCTTCCTGGAGAACGTCCGCAAGGGTCAGCTTCGGGTTCCGAAGTTCCAGCGCCCTTTCGTCTGGCGCCCCGATCAGATGCTGGACCTGTTCGACAGCATCGAGCGAGGTTATCCCATTGGCAGCATGCTGCTCTGGGAAACTCCCGCAGCGCTCGAAAGCCTGGAGCACGTCGGCGGCCTCGCGATACCGGACGTGCCGCCCGGCCAGAGTGCGACCTACATCCTCGACGGGCACCAGCGCCTGTCCACTCTGTACGCCAGCCTCTATCGTCCCGCCGCCTCCGATCCCAGTGATTCCACGGACTGGATCTGGCACATTTACCGGGCGCTGGGCCAGCGTGACTCCCGCGCCAATCGTTATGTGCATTGGAAACATCCGAGCACACCGCCGGCACACTATCTCCCGATACGCTCGGTGCTCAGAACCCTGGACTTTCTCGCCTACGCCCGCAACCTGGCCAAGACCATGGGCGACGATCCTTTCTATGACGAACTGATCGAGGAGGCGGAGCAGGTCGCGCAACGAATCAAGTCGTACAAGGTCTCGGTCGTGACTCTCCTCGGCGGTAATCTCGCCCAGGCCGTCGAGGTCTTCTCCCGGGTGAACAGCAAGGGCCAGTCGATGAGCCCTGACCAGATGGTGTCCGCCCTCACCTACAAAGGCAGCGGCGAGGAAAGCCTCGCGAACAGCATCGCGGCCATCCTCGACCGGGTCGCGGCCGAAGGGTTCGGGGAGATCAACTCCACGACCGGATTCCGTGCCCTGCTCGCCGTGGCCGGCGAAGAGGAGGTGACCGGTGCCCGATGGGACGTCCTCGCCAGGCGGATGGAGGGGAAGGTCTCCCAAGCGGTTCAGGACACGGACGTCGCCCTGTCCAGAGCGGTCGCCTTCCTCCGCGACGACCTCGGGGTCCCGCTCGCCCGGCTCATCCCCTACAACAACCAGCTCATGCTGCTCACACTGTTCTTCCATCTCCGTCCTGAGCCCTCCGCTGAACAGGTCGAGGTGCTGACCCGATGGTTCTGGATCACAGCATGGTCCGGACGCTTCGCCAGTGTGAACTCGACCACCAGCAGGCAGTCCATCCAGGACATGCGGGCGTTCGCCGACGGGGAGAAGAGCCTGCCCGAGTTCGCCGGGACTCAGGGCATGTTCGACTTCGCCGATCAGCGGGCTCGCCCTTACCCCGACAGGTTCGACCTACGCAGTGCACGCGTCCGGGCCTACCTTCTGTGGGAACTCACGGAATTTCCGCTGAGAACAACTCCCGGAGGAAGGCAGTACTCGGCTGTCGAAGCCATCCGGCGCCTGGACTCTGCGGCGTTCCGGAGAATCTCCAACAAGACCGGCCTGCCCAATGGATCCAATCCCGCGAACCGGTTGGTCCTGGAGGTCAATCCGGGCCTCACGGCGCGCTCGTATCTGCATGACCTGCGCCATTCGCCCTCGGGCCTCGGTGATCTGGGCATACCCGATATGGCCTTCGACTTGCTGGCGGCAGGAGACGACGAAAGGTTCATCGATCTGCGGGCGGCCGAGCTCGCCCGCAGGGAGCGCCGGTTCATCGAGTCAGTGGGCGCCATCGTGCCGCGGACCTACACCGGCGAGGCGGAAATCGATACCGAATGATCCGTCGTGCCTCGCACACGGAGCCGTACGGCTCGGCCCAGCCGGGCACTCGGGGGTGCCGAGCGCTCGGCGGCCCAAGCGGACGGGGCTGCGAGCAATCTTCCGCATGCCCCTCATGACAGGATCGTGGTGGCGGTGCTTCGCGGGCTACAGTCGGATCCGTGAGCGATAACACCACCGCCATCGAGGAGGGCGCCAAGAAGTCCGGCATCCTCTGGCTCACCCTCGACCGTCCCCGCCTGGCCTGGCATGCCTGGCACGACGGCGCGATCTACCTCGTGACGGGCGGCGAGGAGCAGGCCCTGCCCGGGCTCGACGCGCTCGACCGGGTGCGCGTGACGCTGCGCAGCAAGGACAACGGGGCCAGGCTGGTGGAGTTCGAGGCCGCCGTGTCGGCCGTCGACCAGGCCGCGGCGCCCGAGGCCGTGGCGGTGCTGGCCAAGGAGCGGCTCAACGCCCGCGACAGCGAGCACCTGCCCGAGCGCTGGGCCCGCGAGTCCACCGTGTGGCGCCTCGTCCCGCAGCGATGACCTCCTGCGGTCGCCCCGCGGCGATGACCTCCTGCGGTCATCCCGCGGCGGTGACCGCCTCCGGCTGCTCCGCCGCCTGCGGCTGATCGCCGGAGGTGGCGGTCTGGGCGAGCAGCGCGCCCGAGAGCACGAGCAGGCCGCCCACGATCTGGAAGACGCCGAGCGTCTCGCCGACCAGGGCCCAGGCGACGATGGCGCCGCCGATGACCTCCAGCGACGCGACGGTGGCGCCCACCGCGGCCGACAGCCGCCGCACCGCGTTGACCCCCAGGATGTACGCGATCACGGTGGCGATCAGCACCATCCACAGGTAGGCCCCCAGCACCGGCAGCCGCAGCCCGCCCTCCGGCGCGGCGGTGACCGTGAAGGCGTCCCACGGGATGTTCCACGGCCGGGCGAACGGGATCAGCACCACGGCCGCCCCCGCCATGCCCCAGGCGATCAGGCCGAGGGGATCGACGTCGTCGCCGAAGCTATCGTTCATCAGGAAATATCCGGCGCAACACGCTCCGGCCAGCAGCCCGAGCAGCAGGCCCAGCGCGTCCAGGCGGAGGCCCTGCCAGGCCTCCACGACGATGCCGAGGCCGAGGACCGCGACGACGGCGCCCACGTACGCGGCGCGCGCGAGCCGTACCTTGCGGATGACCCGCACCCAGGCCACCACCATCACCGGCGCCATGAACTCCAGCAGCAACGCGATCCCCACCGGCAGCCGCGTGATCGCCACGAAGTACAGCGCCTGCACCCCGGCCACGGCCATGACCGCGTACAGCGCGAAGAACGGCAGCCTGGGCCCGGGGATGCGCAGCGCCCGCGGCCTGACGACGGCCAGCACGGCCAGGAGCAGCAGCCCCGCGCCCGCCATCCGCGTCCAGACGGCCTCGATCGGCGCCAGCCCGGCGGCGATGAGGTACTTGGCCATCGGGCCGGAGAACGCGAAACAACACGAGGAGACGAACGCCAGCGCGAGCCCCGCATACCTCATCGCACACCATCCGTAACGTAATCACCGTTTAGCGGGTTTGATACTGACACGCCGGACGTCCAAGGTGCAATGCCGGGGCACTGTTAGCCTGGCCAGGTGAAGATCTTCGTGGCCCGGCTCCCCGGGACCCCGGTCTTCGACCCGGCGGGAGACCAGATCGGCCGGGTCAGAGACGTCGTGGTCGGGCTGCGCATCGGCGGGCGCCCCCGGGTGCACGGCCTCGTGGTGGAGGTGCAGCCGCGCCGCCGGGTGTTCCTGCCCATCACCCGGGTACGCCGCATCGAGGCGGGATCCGTGGTCTTCACCGGGCGGCTGAACATGCGCAGGTTCGAGCAGCGAGGCACCGAGACGCTGGTCATCGGCCAGATGCTCGACCTCACCGTGAGCGTCGGCGGCGAGCCCATGACGGTCTACGACGTGGCCATGGAGGAGCTGAAGCCGTCCGCCTGGGAGATCACCAAGGTCGCCGTCTACAAGGGCAGGCGGCGCGAGCCGCGCACGGTGTCGTGGGCGGAGGTGTCGGGGTTCGACACGCTGCAGAAGGACCAGGGGGCGGCCGGGCTGATCGCCGCGTTCGAGTCGCTGCGCGCCGCCGACATGGCCAGCGCGCTGCACGACCTGCCGACCAAGCGGCGCATCGAGATCGCCCGCGCGCTGCACGACGACCGGCTGGCCGACGTGCTGGAGGAGCTGCCGCCCGACGACCAGATCGGCATCCTGGGCACGCTGGAGCCCGAGCGGGCGGCCGACGTGCTGGAGGAGATGGGGCCCGACGACGCCGCCGACCTGCTGCACGACCTGCCGGCGGAGCAGGCGGCGAAGCTGCTGGCACTGATGGAGCCCGGGGAGGCGGCGCCGGTGCGGCGGCTGCTGACCTACCCGGAGACCAGCGCGGGCGGCGTGATGACCAGCGAGCCGGTGATCCTGCCGCCCACGGCCACCGTGGCCGAGGCGCTGGCGCACATCAGGCAGCAGGACCTGACGCCCGCCGTGGCCTCGCAGGTCTACGTGACCCGGCCGCCGACCGAGACGCCGACGGGGGCCTACCTGGGGGTCACGCACTTCCAGCGGCTGCTGCGCGAGCCGCCGTCCACGCTGCTCGGCGGCGTGCTCGACCCCTCGATCGACCCGATCAGGCCGGACTTCACGCTGCGGCAGGTGACCTACTACCTGGCCAACTACAACCTCGTCGCCGCCCCCGTCGTGGACGAGCTGGGCCGCCTCGTCGGCGCCGTGACGGTGGACGACGTGCTGGACCACATGCTGCCCGAGGACTGGCGGGAGAGGGCCGACGACCGTGACGACTGACCGTCTCGACCAACCCAGGGACCTGCGCCGCACGCTGCGCCCGCACTACGACCCGGAGGCGTTCGGCCGGCTGTCGGAGCGGATCGCCCGGTTCCTCGGCACCGCCAGGTTCCTGGTCTACATGACCGTGTTCGTCGTGGTCTGGGTCGTCTGGAACGCGACGGTGCCGGAGGGGTGGAAGTTCGACCCGTACCCGTTCATCTTCCTGACGCTGATGCTGTCGCTGCAGGCCAGCTATGCCGCGCCGCTGATCCTGCTGGCCCAGAACCGGCAGGACGACCGCGACCGCATCCAGTACGAGCAGGACCGCGAGGCCGCCGAGCGCAACCAGGCCGAGATCGAGTATCTGACCCGCGAGATCGCGGGCCTGCGCCTGGCGCTGAACGAGGTGGCCACCCGCGACTACCTGCGTGCCGAGCTGGGCCGGCTGCTGGAGGAGCTCAGGGAGCCGGGGCGCGACGCGGCGCGCTGAGCTCGTCCTCCAGTCTGGTCAGCAGGCGGCGCACCTGGGCCAGCTCCCCCGCGCCGAGCATGTCGAGGAACTGCCTCCTGATGCCGCGCAGGTAGGTCGGCGTGGCCTCGGCCAGCCGGGCCGCGCCGCGCTCCGTCAGCACCGCGAACAGGCCGCGGGCGTCGTCGGCGCACGCCTCGCGCGCCGCCAGGCCGTCGCGCTGGAGCCGGTCGATGAGCCTGGTCAGGCCGCTGCGCGAGAGCAGGACGCGGTCGGCCAGGTCGTTCATGCGCAGCCGCCGGTGCGGGGCCTCGGCGAGCTGCATGAGCACCTCGTACGAGGCCAGCGGCAGGTCGTGCGCGACGAGCAGCTCGCTCTCCAGATGGCGCGTGACGCGCACCTGCGCACGCTGCACCATGCGCCAGACCGCCAGTTCCTCGGCGGTCAGGCTCTCGTCGCGCAGAAGAGTCACGGAGTAACCTTAGACGTTGTTGCACAGACATCTAACAGTGCGGATTAACCCAGCGCGGGCTCTGGTTCATACCATGGAGGGGCATCCTCGCTGGCGCTCAGCGCCTGTCACACACATAGACAAAGGAGGGACGGCACTCCCTCGTGCCGAGACTTCGATGGCACCAACCCAGGAACTCGTGACGGCGGCACTGTCCACCGTCATCGACCCCGAGATCCGTCGTCCTATCACGGACCTCGACATGGTCAAGAACATCGAGATCGCTCCCGACGGGGCGGTGCGCGTAGGCGTCTACCTCACCGTGGCCGGGTGTCCGATGAAAGACACCATCAGCCGCGACGTCACCACCGCCGTCTCCAAGGTGGAAGGTGTGACGGGCGTCCAGATCGAGCTCGACGTCATGAGTGCCGAGCAGCGCAAGACGCTGCAGACGAAGCTCCGTGGCGACCGCGGGCCCGAGAAGGAGATCCCGTTCAACCAGCCGGGCTCGCTGACCCGCGTCTTCGCGGTGGCCAGCGGCAAGGGCGGGGTCGGCAAGTCCTCCGTCACGGTCAACCTGGCCGCCGCCATGGCCGCCAGTGGCCTGAAGGTGGGCATCGTCGACGCCGACATCTACGGTCACAGCATCCCTCGCATGCTGGGCGCCGCCGAGCGCCCCACCAAGGTCGAGGACATGATCATGCCGCCGGTGGCGCACGACATCAAGGTCATCTCGGTGGGCATGTTCAAGCCGCCGGGCAACACGCCGGTGGTCTGGCGCGGGCCCATGCTCGACCGGGCGCTGCACCAGTTCCTGGCCGACGTCTACTGGGGCGATCTCGACGTGCTGCTGCTCGACCTGCCGCCGGGCACGGGCGACATCGCCATCTCGGTGGCGCAGCGGCTGCCGGGCGCGGAGATCCTCGTGGTGACCACGCCGCAGATGGCCGCCGCCGAGGTGGCCGAGCGGGCGGGCTCGATCGCCGCCCAGACCCACCAGCAGATCGCCGGCGTCATCGAGAACATGGCCTGGCTGCCCTGCCCGCACTGCGACGAGCGCATCGCCGTCTTCGGCGAGGGCGGCGGCCAGACGGTGGCCGACGCGCTGACCCGCACGCTCGGCGCGCGCGTGCCGCTGCTCGGCCAGGTGCCGATCGACATGCGCCTGCGCGAGGGCGGCGACGAGGGCAAGCCGCTGGTCCTCACCGACCCCGACTCGCCGGCCGCCGCGGAGCTCAGGAACATCGCGGCCGGGCTGAGCAAGCGCTCCTCCAGCCTGAAGGGCCTCCAGCTCGGCCTGGCGCCGCGCCGCTGACCTTCCGGCACACTTCCGGCAGTTCCGGCGCTTCCGGCACGCGAAAGCCCCCTCCGCACCCGGAGGGGGCTTTTCCAGGCCCGCTGTACGGCTTCGTCAGGTGGCTTCGGAGTCGTAGGGCGGCAGCTCCCCGTAACTCAGCTCGTCGACGGGCTCAGGCGGATACGGGGCCGCGGCGACGGGCTCCAGCTCGCGCGGCTTGCCGTTGTCGTTCCAGTCGTCCTCGAGGTCGTCCAGCAGGTGCTTGCGGACGAAGTTACGCGGGTTGAGGTCGGCCGGGTCGAAGTTCTGGAACTCGGGGCCCAGGCCCGCCCGCAGGTCGTCACGCGCGTTGTTGGCCATCCGGCGCAGGTTGCGCAGGGTCTTGCCCGCCTGCGCAGCGGCCTGCGGCAGCCTTTCCGGACCGAAGACGAGCAGCGCGATGACGATCAGCGCTCCGATCTCCATCCACCCGAGTCCGAACACCGTGAGCTCCTACGCAGTCAAACCTCTCCGAGGACAACCCCGGCCTATCCACAGACTAAGGGCTCCATCGGGTAGGTCGGTCGTCTCCCCCGGGTCATATCATCCGCGAACCCCGGAAAAAGCAGCCGCGCCGCGCGGGACCCGAGGGCCCCGCCGCGGCGCGGCGGGCGAGGAACCGGACGCAGGGTCAGGAGGGCGAGGGGGTGGGCTCGTCCTCGGCGACCACGGTGAGCGTGGCGGTGCGCTCCTGACCGGCGCGCTGGTACTTGATGTTGATCTTCGAGCCGGGCGTCTTGCTGCGGATCAGGGCGATCAGCTCGTTCCCGTCCTGCAACGCCAGCCCGTCGATCTCCAGGATCACGTCACCGGCCTGCAGCCCGGCCTGGTCGGCGGGCCCGCCCTTGGTGACCGGCTGCTGGCCGCCGGCGGGCTCGGAGGCGATGCGGACGCCCTGGCCCTTGTAGTCCTTGTCCAGCACGATGCCGATCTTGGGCCGCTTGGCCTTGCCGGTCGTGATCAGCTCTTCCGCCACCCGCCGCGTCTGGTTGACCGGGATGGCGAAGCCGAGGCCGATGCTGCCGCTCTGGCTGCTCATCGAACGGCCCAGGGTGGCGATGGCCGAGTTCACGCCCACGACCTCGCCCCTGCCGTTCACCAGCGGGCCGCCGGAGTTGCCCGGGTTGATGGCGGCGTCGGTCTGGATGGCGCTGATGTAGGCCGGCTCCTCCGAGCTCGTGCCCGTCTCGTCGCCGGCGATGACCGGGCGGTTGAGCGAGCTGACGATGCCGGTCGTCACCGTGCCGGTCAGGCCCAGCGGGGAGCCGATCGCGATGACGGGGTCGCCGACCACCACCTGGTCGGAGTTGCCGAGGGTGATCTCCGGCGTGCCGAACGTCTCCTCCGGCTTGACCACCGCCAGGTCCGAGCCGGGGTCGCGGCCGATGATGCGGGCTGTGGTGGTCTTGCGGTTGTTGAACATGATCCGGATCTCGCCGCCGTTGGCCGCCAGCGCGACCACGTGGTTGTTCGTGACCACGTAGCCGTTCTTGATCAGAAAGCCGGAGCCGGACGCGCCCTCGGTGTTGCTGCCGTTGCCGACCTCCAGCGAGACGACGCTGGGCAGCACCCGGGCGGCCACGCCCGCGACCGAGTCGGGCTCGCGGTTGGTGGCTCCCGTCGGGAGCGGGCCGAGGCTGTAGGAGGGGTCGTTGCCGCTGCTGGGCCTGGTCAGCAGGTACGTGCCCACGCTGCCGAACAGGGAGGCCACCAGGGCGATGACCACGGCCATGGCGACCAGGAGACCGGTGCTCGGCCCCCGCTTGGCGGCACCCGCGCCACCGGGGGGCGGCGGCGCCCAGCCGGGGCCCATCCCGAGCGCCTGGCGCGGGGGCGGCGGCTGCGCGGGACCGCCCGCCTGGCCGCCGGTCGGGCCGCCGGTCGGGCCGCCGTAGCCCGGCGAGCCGCCGAACGGCGGGCCTTCGTAGGAGCGGGCGCCGCTGTCCGGCGCGCCGAAGAACGGGCTGTCGTAGACGCGCGTGCCGTTGTCGGGCCGCGCCCCGCCCTCGGGCGGGCCGAAGGAGGGGCCGCTGTCGTGCGAGCGGGCCGCCGCATCGGGCGGGCCGAAGGAAGGGCCGCTGTCGTACGAGCGCGTCCCCGTGTCAGGCGGGCCGAAGGAAGGGCCGCTGTCGTACGAGCGCGTCGCCGCCTCCGGCGCCCCGAAGGCGGGCCGGCCGTCGGGCGGGCCGAACGAGGGCGTGCCGTACTGGGGGCCGGTCTGCGTGGGGTTGTCCTGGCCGGGACCAGGCGCGCCGTAGGAGCCGTTGCGCGGCGAGGACTCCCCGGATGCGGGACCGGGCGATGTGCCTTGCGAGGAGCCCTGTGGAGAGCCCTGGGGAGAGCCCGGTGAGGAGCCCTGTGACGGGCCGTACGGGGAGCCGTACGGCGACTCGTACGAGCGGGACTCGTAAGGCGGCGAGCCATAGCCCTCGGCACGCCCGGACGGGTCGCCCCACGTGGTGCCGAACGAGGCGGGCGGCTCGGGCCGCCTGCCGTCCTGTTCGGGCCTGTCGTCAGCGGGTAGGAAATCCGGCCGCCCCTGTGGCTCGGGGGAGTCCGACGGTGTGCGTCCTTCGGTGGACCGCGTCTCGTCGGTCATCTAAGTCTCACCACTCCTTGGCTCGGCCACCGCAATCCTCGCTCTTGCGGCATACGAGGGTTATAAAGGTTTTGTCAGGACTTGCTTGTGACAATTCCCGAACCCAGATCGTATGCCCCACGCGCCGCCGACTACGCCAACCGTTCGCCCCCCGGCATGAGCCGGTCAAGGAGTGGCGGTCGACGAGCCGTTCGTAGGCGTAGTACGGGCTTGCTGCTGGAAGAGTTCGACCGGCGGGGCCGGATTGTTCTGCCCGATGCCGGTGGTCGCGAAGAAGGTGCCGATCGCCACGGCCGCCGAGACCACCCCGACCGCCACGTACGCCGATCGCCTCCTACCACCGCGACCAGGGCCCGAGGCTCCACCGGAGGAGTCCCGGCGCGGGCGGTTGTCGAGGGGAGCGATCGTGTGCGGCCCGGGGATGGGCACTCCCCCGAAGGTACGGCTGGGGAAAGGGCGCTCCCTCGGCGGCAGCGGCCCGCCCGGCTCCGCCATCCGGAGCAGGGACATCGTCAGGTCCGCCGGCATCGCCGGGGTGTCGAGCGAGCGCAGGCGCGACTTCAGCGCCCGAACCGACTCCACCTCGCGCCTGCAGTCAGCGCAGAATGTCAGATGCGCGAGCGCACGCTCCCGCTCTGTGTGGTTGAGCTCTCCATCGACCAGCGCGGAAACACGCTCTCCAAGATGGGACATATCAGACTTCCTCCCCACGGATCACGGTCGGGGGGAGTTGAGTATTACGGGGTGCTCTGTGGTCGAGAGCCTCCCGCAACTGCGCCCGGCCACGGTGAATACGGCTTCGGACCGTACCCAGCTTGACGCCGAGCGTGGCCGCGATCTCCTCGTAAGACAGGCCCTCGATGTCACACAGCACGATCGCGGCCCGGAACTCGGGGGCGAGCGCGTCGAGGGCGGCCTGGATGTCGGGCTCCAGGTGGGCGTCGTCGAACGCCTGCGCCGGAGACGGCTCACGGCCGCGCAGCCGCTCGGCCGCGTCGTCAGCGAGCCCCTCGAACCTGATGCGCTGCTTGCGCCGCGCCATGTCGAGGAACAAGTTGGTCGTGATCCGGTGCAGCCACCCCTCGAACGTGCCGGGGGTGTAGCTCGACAGCGACCTGAAAACCCGGACGAAGACCTCCTGTGTGAGGTCCTCGGCATCGTGGACATTGCCGGTCAGCCGGTACGCCAGCCGATACACACGTGCGGAGTGCGTCCGCACGACCTCCTCCCACGTCGGAGGAGTCCAATCAGACGACACGGGAGTATCGGTCTGGTGGTCGCTTTCGTCCACCAGAACTCCTCTCTCTGGGACCACCGCTACCGTCATAGTGCCTGGTTTCGTCCCTTCGTGCGCACTGCCTGCCTTCCGGACCGGCAAAGCCCGTTTAAACCTGCAACGCCTTAGGTCCCTCCTGAGTTCCCGTCCTGGCGTGTCTCCCCTAGGCTGCGATCGGTGCCTATCTCGCGGACCAATCGCACGAAAGTGGGGGGAGGAGGCCGATGACCCATCCGGTGGAGGCCACTCTGGCCTATGCGGAGCAGTTCCATCACGAGGATGAGATCCTGCACGCGGCGCGGCAGCGCGGGCTGGAGATGGGTGCGACGCCCGTCCTTCCCGGCGCAGGGGCGGCCTTGTGCTTCCTCGCGACCGCCGTCAACGCCAAGTCCGTCGTCGAGATCGGCACGGGCTGCGGCGTCTCGGGGCTGTGGCTGCTGCGCGGCATGCGTACGGACGGCACGCTGACGAGCGTGGACGTCGAGCCCGAGCACCAGCGGCTGGCCAGACAGGCGTTCACGGAGGCCGGCTTCTCCGGCAGCCGGGTGCGGCTGATCTCCGGCCGGGCGCTCGACGTGCTGCCCCGGCTGTCCGACGGCGGCTACGACATGGTCTTCGCCGACGGCTCCAAGCACGAGTACGCCGACTACCTGGCCGAGGCGGTGCGCCTGCTGCGCGTGGGCGGTGTCGTGGCCTTCGACAACATGTTGTGGCACAACCGCGTGGCCGACCCCGCGCAGCGCGACCCGGAGACGGTGGCGCTGCGCGAGGTGGGCAAGCTGGTGCAGTCGGACGAGCGGCTGCGCTCGGTGCTGATGCCGCTGGGCGACGGCCTGCTGGCCGCCGTCAAGATCGGCTCCTGACTCAGCCGGTGGCCAGCCACTCCAGGAGCAGGCGTACGCCGAAACCGGTGGCGCCCTTGGTCAGCACGCCCTCGTCGACCGTGCTGCGCCCGACCCCGGCGATGTCGAGGTGCGCCCACGGCCGCTCGCCCGCGAACTCCCGCAGGAACAGCGCCGCCGTGATCGAGCCCGCCCCGAACGTGTTGCCGGTCTCCACGTTGGCCAGATCGGCGACCGACGACTCCAGCGCGGGCGTGTAGTCCTCGATCAGCGGCATCCGCCACAGCCGGTCGTCCGCCGCCTGACCCGCCTCCACGAGCTGCTTGGCCAGCAGGTCGTCGGAGGAGTAGACGGCGCCGACGTTGCGCCCGAGCGCCACCGTGATCGCCCCGGTGAGCGTGGCGATGTCCACGACCGCGTCGGGGTCGAGCCGGGCGTCGGCGTAGGCGAGCGCGTCGGCCAGCACGAGGCGGCCCTCCGCGTCGGTGTTGAGCACCTCGACCGTGCGCCCGCCGTAGTGGGTGATCACGTCGCTGGGCCGCTGCGAGGTGCCCGAGGGCATGTTCTCGGCCGCCGCGATCAGGCCGGTGACGCGTACGGGCGCCTTCAGCGCGGCCAGCGCGCCGAGCACGGCGATGACGACGGCCCCGCCCGCCATGTCGGTCTTCTGGAACTTCATGTTGGCCGTCGGCTTGAGCGACAGCCCGCCCGAGTCGAACGTGATGCCCTTGCCCACCAGCACGACGTGCCGATCGGCCGGCCCCTCCGGCGTGTAGGAGAGCTGGATGAGCCGGGGCGGGCTCACCGAGCCCCTGCCCACGGCGAGGATGCCGCCGAACCCCTCGGCCCGCAGCTCCTCCTCGTCCCACACCTTGACCGGCAGGCCGCTCTCCGCGGCCCGCTCGGCCAGCCAGGCGGGGTTCTTGACGGAGGAGGGCGTGTTGGCCAGGTCGCGGGCGAGCGCCACCGCCCGCGCCACGGTCTCCGCCCGCCGCACCCGCTCCTCGTCGGCACCCGCGAACACCAGCTCCCGCACGGGCTTCCTGCCCGCGCCGCCGATCCTGAACGTGTACGCCGCCAGCAGCGCCGCCTCCACGAACGGGGCGAGGTCGGCGTCGGGCGGCACCACGGTCAGCGTGTCGCGGCCCCTGGCCCGCCTGGTCAGCCCCGCGGCCGCGGTGCGCAGAGCCTTGGGCGAGCCGTCGCCCACGCCGTACAGCAGGACCCGGCCCACGCCGCCGGCCCGTGCCACCGGAACCTCGACGATCTCGCCGGCCTCGCCCTTGGCCTCGTAGTGAGCCAGCAGGCCGGACACCGGCAGGGGCAGCTCGACCCCCGGGCTCAGGTCGGCGGCATAGGGAACGGCCAGCAGCTCGGCGTCGTCGGGAACCTCGGCGACCACCGTCGCAGTGGTCTCAATCGGCACGGGAATCTCACCTCTAACGTCAGCGACCCTGGCGTCGGTCTACGCCAGGGTCGTGGAACAAAGTGTCTGTCTCGGGAGCGCTCAGCCGACGACGTTCTTCAACGCCTCGCCGAGCGCCTTTGCCTCGTCGGCGGAGATCTCCACGACGAGCCGGCCGCCACCCTCCAGGGGGACCCGCATGACAATGCCGCGCCCTTCCTTGGTGACCTCGAGCGGACCATCGCCGGTCCGCGGCTTCATCGCCGCCATGCGTGCATCCCTTCCTGCCTTGGGCTCCCGCGGCCCGCGATTTCCGACCTCCCGAGGGGGTGGTCGGCGCATTCACGTCTTCTGTGATGTCCTATTCTCCCGCATCGAGAGCCCTCATGGGTAACGATCTCCTCCCAGAATGCGTTGTCGAGGCGTGCGATGACGTCCAAACTGGACTTCGTGCACGCTCGCGCCGCTCTGTTCGATCTCTACGGAGACCACCTGCGCTCGCGCGGTGGCCAGGCGTCCGTCGCCGCGCTCGTCCGGCTGATGAAACCCCTGGAAATCGCCGCTCCAGCGGTCCGCACGGCGGTTTCGCGCATGGTCCGGCAGGGCTGGTTGCAGCCGCTGAGACTCCCTCAGGGGGCCGGTTACGGGCTGACGCCCAAGTGCGTCAGGCGGCTGGATGAGGCCGCGTTGAGAATTTACCGAGCCGGGACGATCACCTGGCACGGCCGCTGGCACGTGATCGTCTTCGAGCCGGTCAAGGAGCGCCCGCGCAGGGAGCGGCTGAGGGCGGATCTGACGTTCCTGGGCTACGCGTCGCTGTCGGAGACCACCTGGATCGGCCCGCGCTCGTCGATCGAGCTGGACAACCTGCTGGAAGGCGAGGGGGTGCGGGCCGACAGGTTCGACGCGGCGCTGGAGGGCGACCCCCGCGAGCTGGTCGCCAGGGCGTGGGACCTGGCCTCGATCGGCGAGGCGTACGAGCACTGGCACACCGAGGCCGTCACGCTGATCAGCACGTTGCCCGAGGGGGCGCCACCCGACCAGGTGTTCGCCACGCGCAGCCGGCTGGTGCACGGCTGGCGCAACTTCCTGTTCCGCGACCCGGGGCTGCCGCCCGAGCTGCTGCCCGCCGGCTGGCCGGGCGAGAAGGCCAGGGCGTACTTCGAGCAGGAGGCCGCCAGGCTGCTGCCGGCGGCCGCGTCCTTCGTCGACCGGGTGTTGTGAGGCGAGCGCGGAAAAGAGATGACGACTATCGACGGTGAGTAACTGATCGGCCACGCTCCCATGAGACATGCTGGCGCCATGCGCTCTTCCGACGCCTCCTCGCCCGCCACGCATGACGCCTCCCCCGCCGCGCCCGACTTCGGGGCACTGCGTGCGACGGCCATGACCCTGCTCACCGGCGGCGACCTCGACCTCGCCGACCCGGCCTACGAGCGGCCGCTGGCCGCGCTGAGCGAGCGGGCCGGCACCTGGCTGGCCGAGATGGTGCCCGGCCTGATCTGGCCCGACCTCCCGCTCGAAGGCCGCCCCGGGCACGTCACAGGGAGTTACGGAAGGCTGCGTACCATCGCGACCGCCTGGGCGACGGCGGGCACCGCCCAGCACGGTGACGACGCCGTGGCGGCGAAGGTGATCGAGGCGCTCGACCTGCTCTACGAGCGGCACTACAACGAACGCCTGCCCGAGACGGGCAACTGGTGGTTCTGGGAGATCGGCACGCCCGCCGAGCTGAGCCGCTCTTGCGTGCTGCTCGGCGACCGGCTCGACGCGGGCAGGCTGGCGGCCTACCTCGGCGCCATCGACCGCTTCTGCCCCGACCCCGACCGCCGCGCCGGCTGGCCCGACGCCAGCGAGAGCGGCGCCAACCGGGCCGACAAGGCCGCCATCGTGGCCTTCCGCGGCGTGGCGGGGCGCAGCGCGGACAAGCTGGCGCTGGCCCGCGACGGGCTCTCCGACGTGCGGGACGGCGGGCGGCACAGCGTGTTCGGCTACGTGGACTCGGGCGACGGCTTCCACCGCGACGGCTCGTTCATCCAGCACGCCGTGGTCGCCTACACGGGCTCGTACGGCCTGTCCCTGCTCATCGCGGTCGCCGAGTGCGTGGCGCTGCTGCACGGCTCCCCGTGGCAGGTCCAGGATCCGGGGCAGCGGGTCGTGCTGGACGCCGTGGAACGTTCCTTCGCGCCGTTCATGCACGACGGGCTGCTCATGGACACCGTCAGGGGCCGGGCGACCAGCAGGCAGGCGTTCTCCGACCGGGTGGCGGGGCACGGGGCGATCGGCGCCGTGCTGCTGCTCGCGCAGAGCGCGCCCGAGCCGTACAGGAGCCGCTTCAGGGAGCTGGCCAAGGGCTGGATCGAGCGCGGCGGCGCGTCCTGCGAGGTGCCGCCCTACCTGGAGCAGGCGAGCGTGGCCGAGACCCGGCGGGCCGTGGCGGTGCTCGACGACAAGACGATCGAGGCCGCGCCCGAGCCTGAGGGGCACTTCGTGTTCCCCTCGATGGACCGGGTCGTGCACCGGCGGGCCGGGTGGTCGGTGGCGATCAGCATGTCGTCGCACAGGACCGCCGCCTACGAGGCCATCAACGGCGAGAACCGGCACGGCTGGTACACCGGCGACGGCATGACCTATCTCTACACGGGCGACCCAGGCCACTACGGGCAGGACTTCTGGCCGACGGTGGACCCGTACCGGCTGCCGGGGACCACCGTGGACCCGCGCCCGCGCGCGGACCTCGACTTCCGCGTGCACCGCCCGCCCAGCCCGTGGGCGGGCGGCGTGGTGCTCGACGGCCAGTACGGGGTCAGCGCCATGGAGCTGATCGGCGACGGCGTGAGCCTGCGGGCGCGCAAGTCGTGGTTCTGCTTCGACACGGCCGTGGTGGCGCTCGGCAGCGGCATCACCAGCTTCGACGGCCGCGCCGTCGAGACCGTGATCGAGAGCCGCGCGACCGACCAGGACCCGCACGTCGGCGACGGCTGGATACACCTGCCCGGGGTGGCGGGCTACGTCTTCGAGGGCGCCAGGACGCTCGTGGAGACGCGTACGGGCCGCTGGCGCGACATCAACACGGGCGACGACACCGCGGGCGCCTTCGAGCCCGTCACGCGCCGCTACGTGACCTTCTGGTTCGACCACGGCGTGAACCCGTTCGACGCCCGCTACGCGTACGTGCTGCTGCCGAACGCCACCCGCGGACGCACCCGCTTCTTCCGCGGCGCCCAGCCCGCGCGCGTGTTGTGCAACACCACCGCGCTGCAGGCGGTGCAGACGCGGACGCTGTTCGGGGCCGTGTTCTGGACGGCGGGCACCGCCTGGATCGTGAGCGTGGACAAGCCGTGCGTGCTGATGGTGCGCCGGTCGAGCGGGCGGCTCCTGCTGGCCGTGGCCGACCCCACCAGGACGGCGGACGTCCTCAGGATCACGCTCGACCGCAGCATGGGCGGGGTCATCCGCGCCGACGACACCGTCACCGTGAGCACCGGCAGAAGGCCCGCCATCGTGGTCGAGGTCGGCGGGTCGCTGGGGCGCTCCCACAGCGTGGAGCTCAGCGACTTCGGCGGGCCACGCAGCCTTCGATGTGATCGTTGACCAGCCCGATGGCCTGCATCAGCGCGTACGCCGTGGTCGGGCCGACGAACTTGAAGCCGTGCTTCCTCAGCTCCTTGGCCAGCGCCTTCGAGCCGGGGGTGACGGCGGGCACGTCGGCCATCGTGCGCGGCACCGGCGCGTCGGGGTCGGCGTGCCGCCACACCAGCTCCGACAGGCCCGTGGGCAGGTCGAGGGCGGCCCTGGCGTTGCTGATCGTGGCCTCGATCTTGGCGCGGTTGCGGATGATGCCCGCGTCGGCCAGCAGGCGCTCGACGTCCTGCTCGGTGTACGCGGCGACCTTCGGGATCGAGAAGTGGTCGAAGGCGGCGCGGAAGTTCTCCCGCTTGCGCAGGATCGTCAGCCACGACAGGCCCGACTGGAACGCCTCCAGCGACACCCGCTCGAAGACCGCGTCGTCGCCCTGGACCGGGCGGCCCCACTCCTCGTCGTGGTAGGTCACGTACATCGGGTCGGCCATGCCCGTCCAGGTGCAGCGGATCGGGTCGGTCACCGGTGCTCGTCACCCTCCTTGGCGGCCACGGCCGGCACGTCCTCGGCCTTCGCCGCCTCCGCCTCCGCCTCCGCCTCCGCCTCCGCCTCCGCCGCGGGCGGGTCGGCAGGCGTGTCGGCGGCCTGCTCCTCCGCCTTCGCCTCCTCGGCGGTGGCGTCAGCGGGCGCGTCGGCAGGCGTGTCGGCGGGCATGTCGGCGGGCATGTCGGCGGGCTGCTCCCCGCCCTTGCTCTCGGCCGGGCCGTCCGGCGCGGGCTCGCGATCGGCGGACGCGGCGGACGCGGGCTCGCGATCGGCGGACGCCGCGGACGCGGGCTCGCGGACCGCCTGGTCGTCCGGCGCGGTCTCGCCGTCCGCAGGCGCGGCGGGCGCGGTGCGGGCGTCGGCCTTGCCGTTGGCGGTCGGTGCGGCGGCGCCGGGCCGGGGCACGCGCCACTCCGGCTCCTCCGGCAGGTGCTTCAGCTCAGCCGCCCCACCGTCCCAGTCGACCGAGGCCCCGCTGACCGACACCGGGTCACCGGAGTCGGGCAGCTCGCGCGGCGCGGCCGGCGCCTCGGGCGTGTGCTCGGTGCGCGGCCCCGCCCCGGGCGCGGCGTAGATCTCCTGGCGCGCGTGCAGCCGGCTGGACAGCAGCTCGGAGACGCGCTGCTCCAGCACCGCGATGCGGGTGTCGCGCGCGCTGATGGCGGTGGCTGCGCGGCGCAGGGTCTCGTCGACGCTCTGCGTGTGGTAGCCGACCAGGTTGACCGGCAGTTGCAGCGCCATGAAGTCGACCGCCGTGAGATGACCGGCCTCGGGCAGGTCGAGCGGCGGCACGTCGGGCGGGAACTCGGTCAGCTCACCGCCCCTGCCCAGGGAGACCAGGACCACGCAGGCCAAGATGGCGATGGCGGCGATGGCGAGTATGACCAGCACATTGGCATCGTACTCACACGGTGGACCACATTCTTGCGGTCCACCGCAAGTCGCGCATTCCACGCGTACCGCCTGGACCCGGCCGTGTCGCGGGTCAGCCGGTGGCCTCGCCCAGCTCGGCGACGCTGGGCCGGACGGGCTGCGTGCGCGATTCGAGCGCGGCGAACGCCTCCTCGACGGTCGTCGTCCACGAGATCGCGTCGAAGACGTCGGCCCGGGTGAAGCCCTGCTCGTACATGCCGTCGATGAGCTGCCGCAGCGGGTCGTACAGGCCCCACGGGTCGAGCAGCACCAGGGGGCGGTCGTGCAGGCCGAGCACCCGCGCCGTCCAGATCTCGAACAGCTCCTCCAGCGTGCCGAGGCCGCCGGGCAGCACCAGGAACGCGTCGGAGCGGGCGTCCATGATGCCCTTGCGCTCGCGCATGTCGGAGGTGACGATCAGCTCGTCGGCCTCCTCGTCCGCCACCTCCATGTCCACCAGGGCCTGGGGGATCACGCCGACGGTGTGGCCGCCGGCCGCGCGGGCCGCCGCGGCGACGGCGCCCATGCAGGAGACCGAGCCGCCGCCGCTCACGAGGGAATGGCCGCGCTTGACCAGCTCCGTGCCCACGGTCGCGGCCAGCTCCAGATACTTCTTGTCGATCTTCAGGCTTGAGGCGCAGTAGACGCAGATGTTCACGTCGCAGAAGCCTATTGGGGCTCCGCCGTCTGGGCCGCGGTGGCCTCGATCTCCTCCTCGCGCTGCTTGGAGCGGGCCAGGTCGGCGTCCACGATGATGCGTACGGCCTCGTCCACGTCGTCGGTGAGACTGATCAGGTCGAGGTCCTGCGGCGCGATCTTCCCGCCGCTCAGCAGCGAGCCCTTGATCCAGTCGAGCAGCCCGCCCCAGAACTCCGAGCCCATCAGCACCACGGGGAACGAGGTGACCTTGTGGGTCTGCACCAGCGTGAGCGCCTCGAACAGCTCGTCCAGCGTGCCGAAGCCGCCGGGCAGGGCGATGAAGCCGCAGGAGTACTTGACGAACATCGTCTTGCGCACGAAGAAGTAGCGGAACTCGATGCCGAGATCGACGTAGTCGTTCATGCGCTGCTCGAAGGGCAGCTCGATGCCGAGCCCGACCGACACCGCGCCCTCGACGTCGCGCGAGCCTCGGTTCGCCGCCTCCATCACGCCCGGACCGCCGCCGGTGATCACGGCGTAGCCCGCCTCGGCCAGTGACCGGCCGAGGGCCCGGCCCATCTCGTACTCGGGGGAGTCGGGCCTGGTGCGGGCCGAGCCGAAGACCGTGACGGCCTGCGGCAGCTCGGCGAGCTGGCCGAACCCCTCGACGAACTCCGCCTGGATGCGCAGCACCCGCCACGGGTCCATGTGCACCCAGTCGGAGGGCCCCTGGCGGGCCAGCAGGCGCTGGTCGTGGGTGGAGCTGGGGACGAGGCTCCCCCTGACGACGGCCTGGCCCTGGCGGCGTTCGCGACGATTCTGTTCCATGCGGATCACGCTAGTCCCTCTCTCGGACGGCCGTTCTGCGCCCGTCCTCCTGCCCGTCCGGGTGTCCAGGCTGCCTCCTCCCGGAGAATCCGCAGGTAGCACGGGCAGAACAGCGGCCTAAAAAATCTTGAAAGAAGCGTGGAACCGAATTTCGACTCCCTCGCGTCTAACCGCATGAGGGTGCTGCTCGGGACTGAAAGTGGTCTTCCCCGCCAAATGGCCGGCGAGGAGGGCCACTTTCATTTTGTCCGGGCTTTCACTTGGTGAGCCAGTCGAGCATCGCGCGCTCGCTCTCTGCGATCTTCGGCAGCGACACGTACTCGCCCTGCTGGTGCGCGAGGTTCGGATCCCCCGGGCCGTAGTTCACGGCGGGGACGCCCAGCGCGGAGAAGCGGGCCACGTCCGTCCAACCGAGCTTGGCGCGCGGGGTGCCGCCGACGGCCGCGGTGAAGGCCGCCGCCACCGGGTGCGTCAGCCCGGGCCTGGCGGCGGGGGCGGCGTCCACGAAGCTCACCGCGAACCCGGCGAACACCTCACGTACGTACTCCTCGGCGTCCTCGATCGACAGGTCGGGCGCGAAGCGGTAGTTGACCGTCACCACGCACAGGTCGGGGATGACGTTGCCGGCGACCCCGCCGCGCACGCCGACCGCGTTCAGCCCCTCGTGGTACTCCAGCCCGTCGACCACCGGCCGCCGCGGCTCGTAGGCGTTCAGCCTGGCCAGCACCGGCTCGATCCCGTGGATGGCGTTGACCCCGAACCACGAGCGCGCGCTGTGGGCCCGCTTGCCGCTCACTGTGACCTCGGCGCGCAGCGTGCCCTGGCAGCCGCCCTCGATCACGCCGTCCGTGGGCTCCATGAGCACCGCGAAGTCGGCCGCCAGCCACTCGGGGTGCTCCCTGGCGACCCTGGTCAGGCCGTTGCGCTCGGCCTCGACCTCCTCGCAGTCGTAGAAGACGTAGGTGACGTCCCTGTTGGGCGCGGGCACGGTGGCGGCCAGCTTGAGCGCGACCGCCACGCCCGCCTTCATGTCGGAGGTGCCGCAGCCGTACAGCAGGTCGCCCTCCACCCTGCTGGGCAGGTTGCCCGCCGTGGGCACGGTGTCGAGGTGGCCGGCGATCAGCACCCGCTCGGGATGCCCCTGATCGGTGCGGGCCACGACCGTCTGGCCCGACCGGGTCACCGTGAGGTGCGGCAGCGCCGACAGCGCCCGCTCGACCTCGCCGGCCAGCGCCTGCTCGTTCCCGCTCACCGACTCGATGTCCACGATGGCGGCGGTCAGGTCGCGTACGTCCTGGGTCAGGTCCAGCATCAGGTGCTCACTCCATGTGCGCGCAGCAGGTCGTTGATCGAGGATTTGCCGTGCCGCCGTCCCGGCTCCAGGCGCTTGATCACCAGCACGCAGGGCAGGCCGAACGTGCCGCCGGCGAACTCCTTCGCCCGCGTGCCGGTCACGGCCACGCACCACGGCGGGATCCGGCCGCGGGACAACTCCTCGCCCGTCTCGGTGTCGATCACCGGGATGGACGCGGACAGGATCGTCCCGGCGCCCACCACCGCGCCCTGACCGACCCGGGCGCCCTCGACGATCATCGCCCGGCTGCCGATCAGCACGTCGTCCTCGATCACCACCGGCGCGGCGTTGGGCGGCTCCAGCACCCCTCCGACGCCGACGCCGCCGGACAGGTGCACGTTCCTGCCGATCTGGGCGCACGAGCCCACCGTGGCCCACGTGTCGACCATCGTCCCCGCGCCCACGTACGCGCCGATGTTGGTGAAGGACGGCATGAGCACCACGCCCGGCGCCAGGTACGAGCCCCAGCGCGCGATCGCCCCCGGCACCACCCGCACGCCGTCGAACGAGCTCTTCAGCGGATGCCTGTCGTGGTGCTGGAAGTCGCCCACCTGGGAACGTGCCAGGCCGAGCACCTGGAAGCTGAGCAGGATCGCCCGTTTGGCCCGCTCGTCCACGACCACCTCGTCGCCCACCACCGTGGCGGCCCTGGCCTCGCCCCTGTCGAGCAGGTCGACCGCGCCGACCACCAAGTGCCGCGCTTCGGCGTCGGCCGGCGACAGCTCCGCGCGGCGCTCCCACAACTCGTCCACCACGGAGGGGATCGGTGACGAGGTGCTCACTTGACTCATGGCCACGGAGCTTATCCGGCCGGGTAGGTTTTTCAGGGTGCGCCTGCGCTTCTCACGTGGAGTCATCACCATCGCGATCATCGTCGTCGTGCTCGCCGTGGGCGTCTCCGTGGGCCTGTACCAGTTGCTGAAGCGGACACCCCTCGCCGAGCCGCCCGAGGCGTTCTGCTCGGTGACCACGCCCGACGGCGCGCGTACGCTCTCGCCCGAGCAGGCCCAGATCGCCGCCACCATCGCGGCCGTCGCGGCGCGCCGCGGGCTGCCTGAGCGGGCCGTGGTGATCGCGTACGCCACGGCGATGCAGGAGTCGAAGATCCAGAACCTCGACCACGGCGACCGCGACTCGGTCGGCGTGTTCCAGCAGCGCGAGTCGCAGGGCTGGGGCACCAAGAAGCAGATCATGGACCCCGTCTACGCCACGAACAAGTTCTTCGCCGCGCTGGTCAAGGTCAAGAACTACCGGAAGATCCCGCTGGCGGAGGCGGCACAGGCCGTGCAGCGCTCGGCGGGCGGGTACGCGTACGCGCCGCACGAGACGGAGGCCAAGATCCTCGCCGCCGCGTTCACCGGGCGGGTCCCCAAGTCGGTGCACTGCTGGTACCCGCCGGCCAAGACCACTCCCGCTCCGCAGCCGCGCACCGCCGAGGCGCGCAAGCAGCTCGCCAGGGCGATGGGCAGCACGGCGATCACCACGAAGAAGCGCGGCTGGCTGGTGGCCGCCTGGTCGGTGGCGCACGCCGAGCGGTACGCGCTGAGCAAGGTCGGCTACAACGGCGCCACCTGGGTCAACGACCCGAAGGCCGACGGCTGGCGGCAGGGCGGCGCGGCCGGCGCGCGCAAGGTGGAGCTGGCGTAAGGGCGTCCGGGGCGGGCGCGAACCGGACAGGGCGGCCGGCGGGCGCGAACCGGACAGGGCGGCCGGCGGGCGCGAACCGGACGGCGGGCGAGCGGCCGGCGGACGGCCGGCAGGTGCGGCCGCTACGAGGCGCGGCGGACGATCGAGATGGAGCCGGGCGGGAGGGGCTGGGCGTAGCTGGCGGTCCAGGAGCCGCCCTGGATGCGCTCGAACGACAGCAGCCGCCCGTCGGAGGCCCGGTAGTCGGCGAAGTCGAGCAGCCCCCTGTCGGGATTGCCGGTGTCGCCCTCGCTGCGGAAGGCGGCCGTGCCCCGGTCCATCGGGAAGAACTCCACGCCCTCCATGATGAGCATGCTCTTGGCCGGCACCATGCCCTGCGTGGGCACGTCGTTCCAGAGCTGCACCTCCAGGTGCGGCGGGTCACCCGCGCGCACCTCGACCGAGAGCCACTGGAACCGCCGCGAGGCGTCACGCAGCAGGAACTCGGTCCACTGCTGCCCCTGCCAGGAGATGTACATGGCGCCGAGCACGCGGGCGGGAGCTCCGAGCACCTCGATCCGGTCGCCGATCCGGATCGTGCGGGGGTCGGTGTAGTCGGTGCCGACCTGGCCGGCGGCGCTCACCGGCGCCGCCAGCGGGGCCTCGACCGCAGCGACCTCGGCAGGCGCCGCACTCGTACGGCGGCCCTTCCTGTCTTGCCGCAACGTGGCCCAGAAGGCCCCGAGCAGCAGCAGGACGGTGGCGACGCTCAGCCCGAGTACGACCATGGAGGTCACGCTCATCGATCAGCTCGCTCCACTCGCGGTCTGCCTCGGCGTTAGCCGTTATTGATGTATGCGTGTCAAGCCGGCGCTGCGGCTCGCTATGACGGGCGATCCTACTGGAGGCGGCGCACCGCCGCACCGATCCGTTCGTCGGTCGCGGTGACGGCGATGCGGATGTGCCGTCCACCTGCCGATCCGTAGAACTCGCCCGGCGCGACCAAAATCCCGATTTCGGAAAGCTTGCCTACCTGATCCCAGGCGCTCTGCCCGTTGGAGGCCCAGAAGTACAGACCCGCCGTGGAATGGTCGATGCTCCAGCCGGCCCTCTCCAGCGCGGGGCGCAGCACGGTGCGGCGGGCGGCGTACAGCTCGCGCTGGCGGTCGGCGTGCTCGTCGTCGGAGAACGCCGCCGTCATGGCCGCCTGGACGGGCTGGGGCATCAGCATGCCCGCGTGCTTGCGTGTCTCCAGCAGCCTCTTGACCAGGGCGGGGTCGCCGGTCACGAACCCGGCGCGGTAGCCCGCCAGGTTGGAGCGCTTGGAGAGCGAGTGGACGGCGAGCAGCCCCTCGTGGGAGCCGCCGCAGACGTCGGGATGCAGGATCGAGATCGGCTGTTCCTCCCAGCCCAGCTCGATGTAGCACTCGTCGGAGGCCACGACGGCGCCGCGCTCGCGGGCCCAGGCCACGACCTTGCGCAGGTGCTCGGCGGGCAGCACCCGGCCCGTGGGGTTGCCGGGTGAGTTCACCCAGATGAGGTCCACCGGCTCGGGGCCGAGCGCGAGCGTGCTGTCGGAGGCGGTGCCGACCGCCCCCGCGAGCCGGGCGCCCACGTCGTAGGTGGGGTAGGCCAGCTCGGGGAAGACCACCCGCTTGGCGCCCAGGTAGGTGGGCAGCCACGCGACGAACTCCTTGGACCCGATCAGCGGCAGCACGTCCTGCTGGTCGACCGTGACACCGTGCCTGCGGCCCAGCCACCCGGCGGCGGCCTCGCGCAACGCCTTGGTGCCGTGGGTGAAGGGGTAGCCGGGGCTGTCGGACGCCTGCGTGAGCGCGTCCTGGACGAGCCGGGGCACGGGGTCGACCGGCGTGCCGATCGACAGGTCGACGATCCCGTCGGGATGCGCCAGCGCGCGCTCCTTGTACGGCTCCAGCCGATCCCAGGGGAAGTCAGGCAGCTTGTTCACGATTCTCCAGGGTGTTGCGTTGCCGTACCGATGCGCGGGCACGCGTGCGGACGGGGCGCATCCACCTGGCGCCGGATGCCCCCGTGCGCGGCGTGACAGAACTCGCCGAGCGGCCCTGTAGGAGCGGCCCTGTCAGTGGCCTCTCAGTGGCCCTCTCAGTGGCCCTCTTAGTGGTCCTCGCCCTGCGGCGGCAGCGCCGCCACGACCGGGTGGTCCTTGTCGATCTTGCCGACCTTCGAGGCCCCACCGGGCGAGCCGAGGTCCTCGAAGAAGTCCACGTTCGCCTTGTAGAAGTCCTTCCACTGCTCGGGAAGGTCGTCCTCGTAGAAAATCGCCTCGACGGGGCACACAGGCTCGCACGCGCCGCAGTCCACGCACTCGTCGGGGTGGATGTAAAGCATGCGCTCGCCCTCGTAGATGCAATCGACGGGGCACTCCTCGATGCACGCCTTGTCCAGGACGTCCACGCAAGGCTGCGCGATGACGTAGGTCACCTCGAGCTCCTTCTTCTCCAGCACCATGGCATGACTCTGACCGCGGTTTGCTACGCCCTAGTATTGCCGTGCTTGCCAGCTGGCCGAAACGGAGGGTGGCAAACTCGTGGTCGCACGCCTCGTGATCGCCATCACAAGTCAGGACATCGGCGCACGGATCACCACCCGAAGACGCGTTCCCGGCGGGTTTCGCGACGCGGTGGGCATCCTCGTGTCGTGGGCGGATGGAGTGCTCGAAGTACGCAAGAAGGACGGCACCCTGGTGACGATCCCGGAGGAGAGCCTGGTGGCCGCCATGGTCGTTCCGGCCGCGCCTCCTCGACCTGGGCGAATGCAACAGTAAGTATTCGTTGTGTGACTGTACGTACCTGCGCCGCCGCAGCAGCCATCCTCGCCAGCGCCGGATGCGGCGCGTCGTCCACCGAGTCCACCACCACAGAGACCAAGAACCTGCCGCCGGTCAACGCCCAGGCCGCCTCGATGAAGGCCGGCTTCGGCACCATGGAGCGCCTGGCCGAGGCCGCCCGGCGCGAGGGCGAGCTGAACGTGATCGCCCTGCCCCGCGACTGGGTCAACTACGGCGAGATCATCGACACCTTCGCCGACAAGTACGAGATCAAGGTCAACCAGCTCGAACCCGGGGCCAGCAGCGCGCGAGAGCTGGAGATCGCCTCGAAGCTCAAGCCCGACGTCTTCGACCTGACCATGGACGTGGCGGTGTCGGGGGCCGACCGCTTCGCCCCGTACAAGGTGCAGGGCTGGCAGGACCTGCCCGACCACGTCAAGGACCCGTCCGGCGCCTGGTACGCCGCCTACGGCGGCTACATGTCCATCGGGTACGACCCCCGCGAGGTCAAGCCGCCCGCCTCGTTCGCCGACCTGCTCAAGCCCGGCCACCGGGTCGCGCTCGACGGCGACCCGCTGCGCTCGGCCGCCGCGTTCGACGGCGTGATGGCGGCCTCCCTGCGCGCCGGGGTGCCGCGGCCCGAGCAGGGCGTGGCGCTGTTCGCCAAGCTGAAGCAGGAGGGGCGGCTCACCGACCCGGCCAAGGCCAACGTCATCGTCGCCTGGGACCACCTGAACGCGGCGCGCGGCGCCCACTCCCCCGACCGCTGGAAGGTCGCGATCCCGCGCGACAGTGCACTCGGCGGCTACCACGTGCAGGCCGTCAGCAAAGCGGCCCCGCACCCGGCGGCGGCCCGGCTGTGGCAGGAGTTCCTGTTCTCCGACGAGGGCCAGAACCTGCTCCAGAAGGGCTTCGCCCGCCCGGCGCGCGGCGAGGCGATGCTCATGAAGGGCACGCTCGACACCGAGCAGGCCGCGAAACTGCCCAGGCCGCCCGGGCCGCCCGTGCTCATGACGATCCCCCAGGCGGACGCCGCGAAGGCGTACCTGAGGAAGGAGTGGGCGAAGAGCGTGGGATGAGTCCGAAGTGACTTGATATGTCGTAGGGACGATCAGGCTCTAAAGTGAACAGACAGCACGGCCACGGGGGCCCGATGTCTGATCGAATGTGAGCTGATCGTCTTGCGATACGACGCACCGAGCTTGGAGCGGTGGAACAGTCGCGCCTACGACAGCAGCTTCGGCTACGTCTCCACGCAGGGTGCGCCACTGGTCGACCTGCTGGACCCGCGGCCCGGCGAGCGCGTGCTCGACCTCGGTTGCGGCACCGGGGTGCTGACCGCGCAGATCGCCTTCAGAGGGGCCGAGGTCCTCGGCATCGACGGCTCCGCCGCGATGATCGAGAAGGCACTCGCCCAGTATCCCGGCCTCGACTTCATCATCGGCGACGGGCACGACTTCACGGTCGTGGACCCGTACGACGCGGTGTTCTCCAACGCCGCGCTGCACTGGATGAGCCGCGAGCCCGGCGCCGTGATCGCCAGCGTCCGCGAGGCACTCAAGCCTGGCGGGCGCTTCGTCGCGGAGATGGGCGGCGCGGGCAACTGCGCCGAGCTGACCACCGCGATGCTGACCGCCTGGCGCGAGTACGGCCTGCGCGAGCCCGAGCTGCCGTGGTACTTTCCCACGCCTGCCGAGTACGCCCGCCGCCTCGAGCAGGAGGGGTTCGTGGTCAGGTTGCTGGAGTACTTCGACCGGCCCACTCCCCTGGACGAGTGCCCCGGCGGGGCCGCCGACTGGGTGCGCATGTTCGCCGCCTCGGTGCTCGAAGGGCTTCCCCCCGAGATCGTGGAACCCCTGCTCCGACGCGTGAACGAGCTCGCCGCGCCCGCGCTTCGCAGGGAGACTGGCTGGATGGCCGACTACGTGCGTCTACGCTTTGCCGCTGTTCGGCGTTGATGCGTCGAGCATGATGCGTAGGGCTGATTTGCCGGACTATGGTCTGTTCCGTGGGCGGCGAGATTATGGCTGCACCGCTGCGGCGGCGTGAGGGGCTGGTGAACGGAACGGGATGAACTTCTGCCTGAGCGACCTCGTACCACCGTTGAGGTGGAGCGACTCGTCGACGATCACGCTACTCACCGGGCAGCCGGACCTGCCGGATGCGTGGTGGCGCAGTTTGCCCATGCCGCGGGTGCTGGCCGCGATCGGCCCCGAGTCCCTGGGCGAGCTGCTGACGGAGATCGCCCTTGAGCACTGGCCCGCGGCGGCGGTGGGCGACGTCCTGCCTGCGCTGCACGTCCTGGACCCGGAGGAGGCTGACGAGCCCGCCGTCGCGATCGCGCTCGACCGCGCCGGGTCGTGGGCCGGGCTGCTCGCGCTGACCAGCCGGGAGCTGGTGGACCAGCCGTTCATCCAGGCCCGGCCGGTGCTGAACACGTTGTTCTCCGCCGTTCTGGTGCGGCTGGCGCATCCGCACGGCGAGGACGTGTCCGCGCACGTGCACGTGTCCCGCGAGGTGGCGCTCGGTCATGCGCCGGTGGAGCTTGAGCCGGGGGCCGCCGTCGGGCGCTCGTACGTCGCCGATGAGGCTGAGTCGGCCGCTGCGGCGCCGGAGCGGGCCGGGGTGGGTGAGGAATCGGTTCCGGGGGCGGTCGGCGCGCAGCACGGCGCTGAGGGCGTCGAGGGGCGTGATGCCGACGGCGAGGGCGAGCGCGAGCCCGCCGACGCGGCTCACTTCGCCGAGGAGCCGGCCGCCGAGGCCGAGCGTGCCCCCGAGGACGCCTATGCCGAGGACGCCTACGCCGGAAACGACTACGCCGGCGATGCGCTCGCCGGGGACGCCCTCGACGCCGGGCACGGCGAGCCGCACGAGGCCGACGCACACGAGGCCGACGCACACGAGGCCGACGCACACGAGGCCGACGCACACGAGGCCGACGCGCACGAGGCCGACGCGCACGACGAAAGCGCCGAGCACCATGAGGCCGCTGGGCAGGAGGAGCGCGCCGGGCACCAGGAGAGCGCCACGCTCGACGAGGAGCTCGACGGCGAGGAGCAGGACGCGGCCGAGCGGGTCGTGGACGCCGACGCGGAGCCGGTCTCCGACGAGGCCCACGAGCCGGAGCCCGAGCCGGTGCTGGACGCCGCCGACGAGCCCGCCCCCGACCCGGCGGCCCACGAGGCCGAGGCCCTCCAGGCGGAGGCCGCCCACGAGGGCGCCGCTCACGAGGACGCGGAAAGCCAGGAGCTACCCCAGCTCATCGAGGCCGCATTCGCCGGCCTCGACGACAAGAGCTGGGCCGTCGCCCAGAACCGGGTCTTCACCGACGAGCCCTCCGCCGTCGACCAGCTGGCCAAACTGTTCGCCGTCCCCCCGGCCGAGATCTCCGCCACCGAGGAAGAGCTGCGCGCCCGCCTAGACCGCTGGCTGTCGAGCGACGAAGCCGCCCCGTACCGGGCACACCTGGACGAGCTGGTCAGAACGCTAGGCCCGGCAGCCCCCAAGGAGCAGCTGATCAACGCGGCCGACTGGCACACCGTGGAGATCCAGGCGCTGGAGGTCCCCGCGTGGCAGTTCGTGCTGACCACGCTGGCCCCGCCCCCACCGCCGCCTCCTCCGCAGCCGGAGCTCCCACCGCCACCGCTGCCGCAGCGCAAGCCGTACCAGCAGCAGCCGCCGCCGGTGGAGCTGGTGCCGTCGGCGTTCGGCCCGGTCGGGATCACCCCGCCGCCTCCGGGACCGCCGCAGTTCCAGGCGTTCACCCCGGCCGCCCCGCCCGTCCAGCCGATGCAGGAGGCCAACGGCGAGCAGGACAAGCCGTACCAGCCGCTGAAGGACGTCTCTCAGACGCGGCGCTGCTTCAGACAGCCCGACGGCCGCTGGTGGCTGCGCATCGACGTGACGGCCGAGCAGCTCGCGGGCGGCGAGTGCGTGCTGCCGACGGGGTTCGCCTCGTACCTGGGGCTGTCGCCGGGCGAGAGCAGGACGGTCAGGAGCGCCGCGGGCGAGCTGACCATGGTCTGGCACGGCAAGCCGATCCTGCAGAGCATCGAGCGGCTCCTGGTGGACGTGGGCGCCCGGGAGGGCGGCCACCTGTTCCTGACGCTGTCGGACGAGGGGGTGCTGCGCGCCAGGCACCTGCCGGTCGCCGCCCAGGGCGCCGAGAAGATCACCAAGGCGCTGCGCCTAGTGGGCTACACCGCCCCGGGAGGCACCCGCGACCAGGCGGCCAGGGTGATCGCCACCAGGATCGGCATGACGGGGCCCGTCGCCCTGCCCGACCTGCTCAACAGGCTCCGCGAACGCGGGGATCGCGACCTGCTCGAACTCCTGGACTGAGCCGGTGCCGCGGCTCGCGATCGGCCCTGAGTTTCCCAGGGAGCTCAGCGCACTGGCCCAGCCGGTGCGCAGGGACGCCGTGGTCGCGCTGCGCCGGTTCCTGCTGAACGTGTCCGGCGCCCCGCACCCCGAGCGGGTCAGGGGCGCCAGGGACCCGAGGGTCGCGACCCTGCGCCTGGCCGAGGGCCATCGCGGGGTGGTGGTGCGGCAGCGGGACGTGTACTGGCTGCGCACGCTGCTGCCGGACCCCGAGGCCTGGTCGTACGCCCGCCGCCACCGCTACGGCGTCAACCCGGCGATCGGCGTCGTCGAGGAGTGGGACGCCGAGGCGCTGGACAGGGTGGAGCCCGCGTTACGCCGATCGGCCAGGTCGGCGCGGCTGTTCGCGCCGATCTGCGACGGCGACCTGCTGGGGCTGGGCCTGGACCTCGCCGCGCTGCCGCTGTTCCGCCTGATCACGACCGAGGCCGACGTGGCCGCGCTGGAGCCGCTGCTGCCGCCCACCCAGTACGTCCCGCTGGCGGTGCTGGCCAGGGGCGGCTCGCTGTCGGAGGCGTGGCGGGAGCTGGACGCCTGGCGCGCGACCGACAGCGAGCCGGGCCCGATCGACCCCGAGGACCTGTACGCGGCGCTGCGCCGCAGCCCGGACCGGGCGGTGTTCGTCTCCGACAAGGTCACGCTGGACCGGGTGCTGGAGGCGCCGGGCTGGTGCACGTTCCTGTACCCGCCGCAGCACCGGCTGGCCAGGGCGGCCAGGTACGAGCACCCGGTGCTGGTCGTGGGCGGCGCGGGCACCGGCAAGACCGTGGTCGCGCTGCACCGGGCGGCCCACCTGGCGGCGCGGGGCGCGGGTCCCGTGCTGCTGGTGACGTTCTCGCAGAGCCTGGCGGAGGACCTGGCGGCGCGGCTGGACGTGCTGATCGAGGACGAGGTGGTGCGCAAGCGGGTCGAGGTGGACAACGCCGAACGCCTCGCCGTGCGCATCGTGGCCGGCGCGGAGGGCAGGCGTCCCCCGCTGGTCGGCCCGGGGGCCCGATCGCTGGCCCAGCTCACGGAGGACGCGTTCCGGTTGCTGTCGATCTCGACAGGTGATCTGCTCGACGATGTGGATCCGGGGCGCAAGCCGTACCGTCACATGGTTGTGGACGAGGCACAGGACATCAGCCCCGCGCAGTGGCGGCTGCTCAGGGCGGCCGTGCCGCGGGCGCGGGACGATCTGTTCATCGTGGGTGATCCGCACCAGCGCGTCACCGACACGAAGGTGGCGCTCGGCGCGGTGGGCATCCCCGCCGACCAGCACTCGCTCGACCGCTCCCACCGGCTGCCGCAGGAGCTGCTGTCCTTCTCCGTACGGCTGCGCGGCGGCAGCCCGTCCCCCGGCCTGGTCAAGGGCGTGACCGACCTGGCGGCCTTCAGCGCGACGCGGCACGGCGAGCGGCCGGTGGTCAGGGCGTACGACACGCAGGAGGCGGAGCTGGCGGGGCTGCGCGGCACCGTCGACGGGTGGCTGGCCGACGGCGTGCCCGCCGGCGAGATCGCCGTGGGCGCCCGCAACCAGCGGCTGGTCCGCGCCGCCAAGCGGGCGCTGACCGGCCTGGACGTGCGGGCCTCGACCTTCCAGCAGCTGAAGGGGCTCGAGTTCGAGCGGGTGGCGCTCATCGGCGTGGCGGAGGGCGTGGTGCCCGAGCCGCCGCCGGAGGAGCCTTACGCGCGGGCTCGTGCCCTGCAGCGCGAACGGAGCATACTGTTCGTCGCCTGCACCCGGGCGCGTTCGATGCTCTATATCTCCCATTCCGGAAGAGGCAGCCCGTTTCTACCCCTCTGATCACATAGTCTGAACTGCGGATATCTTCCCTTTGCCGGTTGGACCTCAATGAACCTCAGCCTGAGCGACCTCGCGCCACCCCTGCGCTGGACCTCCCCTGGTCAGATAGCGCCGATCGTGGAGGAGCCCCAGCTGCCCGAGGCCTGGTGGCAGGCGATCCCCCTCGACCGCGCGTGCGCCATCGTCGGCGCGCAGACCGTCGCGGGCCACCTGGCCGACCTGGCCGTGGCCTGCTGGGGGCATCTCATGCTCGGCGACATCCTGCCGCTGCTGCGCTTCTCCGACCCCGCCGAGGCCGAGCGGACGCCGGAGACGCTGGGCAAGGACGTGGTGCAGAAGCTGTTCAGCGGCGTGTTCGAGCGGTTGCTGGAGCCCGCGCCCGAGGCCGTGCCCGCGCCGTCCAGGCCGGACAGGCCGCTGCCCGAGCTGATCGACGAGCTGTTCGGCGCGCTGGACGACCGGCAGCGCGCCATCGCCCGCGACCGCCTGTACGCCACGCAGCGGGCCACGCTGGACGAGCTGGCGCAGCGGTTCTCGGTGACGCGGGAGCGGATCAGGCAGATCGAGCGCGACCTGCGCGACCACGTGGAGTCCTGGCTGAGCAGGCCGGAGGCCGCCCCCCTGGTCGCGCACGTGACCTGGCTGCGCGGCCGGCTGGGCTCGGCGGCGCCGGCCGACGACCTTCAGGCCACCGTGCCGTGGCACCGGACCGAGCTGCGCACGCTGGGGATCCCGGCGTGGCGGTTCGTGCGCACGCTGCTGACCGGCTACGAGCAGGCCGACGGCTGGCTGGTGGCGGGCGGCGCCGACGAGCTGAGGGAGAAGACGCGCCAGCTCTTCGCCGACGGGCCGCACCCGCTCGGCGAGGCCGTGTCCATGGTGTCCCAGCTCGGCGTGCGCGAGGACGTGGCCGAGCGGTGGATCCTGGCCGTGCCGCAGCTACGGGTGCTGGGCCAGCACGTGGTGCCGTGGCCGCGCAGCATCAACGAGAAGGCCGAGGCGGTGCTGGCGGTGGCGGGCGCGCCGCTGTCGCCGGAGGAGATCCAGGAGCGCATCGGCGAGGACTACAGCCTGGTCGGCATCCGCAACCAGCTCACCGCCGACGAGCGCTTCCGCCGGGTCGACCGCAACAAGTACGGGCTGACCAGGTGGGGCGGCGACGAGTACCTGGGGATCAGGGAGATGATCGCCAGGGAGATCGAGCGGGCCGGCGGCGAGGCCTCGGTCAGCACGATCGTGGCCAACCTGACCTCCCGTTACGACGTGAGCGAGAGCTCGGTGCGCGCGTACTCCGGCGGGCCGGGGTTCGAGCGCACGCAGCGGGGCTGGATCAGGGTGGCGGGCACCGCGCCCGGCGGGGAGGCGGAGCCGTACCAGCCGCGCAAGGACGTCTCTGAGACGCGGCGCAGCTTCCGCTCCCGCGACGGCCGCTGGTGGCACCGGGTGGACGTCAACGCCGAGCACCTGCGCGGCTCCGGGTCGCCGCTGCCGACGGGGTTCGCGGCGTACCTGGGGATGGCGCCGGGCGGGCAGCTCACGGCGTCCGCGCCGTCCGGCGACGTGGTGATCAGCTGGCACAACCAGCCGACGATGGGCTCGATCCGCAACGTGCTGGCCGAGTACAAGGCGCAGGAGGGCGACCACGTCTTCCTGACCGTGTCCGACGGCGGGGAGCTGCTGACCCGCTACCTGCCGGCCGCGCCCGTGGGCATGCCGCCCATCAACCGGGCGCTCTACCTGTTCGGCTACACCGCGCCCGTCAGCTCGGAGATCGAGGGCCTGCGGCTGATCGGGGCCAGGATCGGGCTGCCCGACACGGCCACCCGCGAGGAGATCCTCGGCAGGCTCCGCGAGCGCGGCGACAGGGACATACTCGGTTTCCTGGGCGGATGACCCCGGGCTAAGCTCGGGAGATGTTGCGGATCTACGACACGCGTGCCAGGCAGGTCGAGGAGATCGCCGCCGGGCGCGCGGTGCGGATGTACACGTGCGGGCCGACGGTCTACCGGCACGCGCACGTGGGCAACCTGCGCACGTACCTGCTGTCCGACCTGATCAGACGGGTCCTGGAGCGGCGGCGGGTGCGGGTCGTGGCCTGTCAGAACATCACCGACGTCGGCCACCTCGCCGATGACGCAGGGGCCGAGGCCGAGGGCGAGGACAAGGTCCTCGCCCAGGCGCGCGCCGAGGGGCGCTCGCCGCTGGAGCTGGCGCGCCACTACGAGGACGCCTTCAGGGCCGACACGGCCGCGCTCAACCTCCGGCCGCCCGAGCACCTGCCCAGGGCCAGCGAGAGCGTCGAGCTGATGGTGGAGCTGATCGCCAAGCTGGTCGAGCAGGGGCACGCCTACGCCGTGCCCGACGGCTCGGTCTTCTTCGACGTACGGACGTTCCCCTCCTACGGGGAGATCTCCGGCAACCGGCTCGACGCACTCAAGCCCGCCCACCGCATCGAGACCGTCGATCCCCGCAAGCGCTTCCACGCCGACTGGGCGCTGTGGAAGCCCGGCGAGGGCGAGCTGACCTGGGAGACTCCGTGGGGGCGCGGCTTCCCCGGCTGGCACGTGGAGTGCTCGGCCATGTCCCTGCGCTTCCTCGGGCCGCGCTTCGAGATCCACACCGCCGGCATCGACCTGCGCTTCCCGCACCACGAGGACGAGCGCGCGCAGTCGAACGCGGCGACCGGCCACGAGGTGGTCGACCACTGGGTGCACGGGGAGCACCTGCTCTTCGACGGGCAGAAGATGGCCAAGTCCACGGGGAACGTGGTGCTGCTGTCCGACGTGGTCTCGGCCGGGCTCGACCCGCTGGCCGTGCGGATGGCGTTCCTGGAGCACCGCTACCGCCAGCAGCTCAACCTCACGTGGGACACGCTGAGGGCCGCCGACCGCACGGTGCGCAGGTGGCGCTCGCGGGTGGCCGATTGGGCCGAGTCGGTCAGCGCGCCCCTGTCGCAGGAGCACGTGGACCGGGCGGAGGCCGCCTTCGACGACGACCTCGACACTCCGGCGGCCCTGCGGGTGCTGCGGGAGCTGGAGCGGGACGAGTCGGTGGCGCCGGGGGCGAAGTTCGAGACGTTCCTGCACCTGGACCAGGTGCTGGGGCTGGACCTGTCCATCGACATCGGCAAGCCCAAGGTGCTGCCGCCCGGGGCAGCCGAGCTGCTGGAGGCGCGGGCCAGGGCCAGGGAGTCCGGCGACTGGGCCGCCTCCGACCGGTTGCGGGAGGAGCTGGCGGAGCTGGGTGTACGCGTTTCCGACACGGCCGAGGGTCAGACCTGGGTCTGAGGCCCGTCCGGAGGAGTGATCACGAACTGCCAGACTTGATGCCAGTTCGGCATGAAGGAGGTGGCGGTGAGGCCCTATGCGTGGATGCCGTGGCCGTTGCGGTGGTCCGCTCGGGTGTTGACCGTGCTTCTCGCACTGGTTCTGGTGCTGGCAGGGGTCCTCGTCTACACGGTGCGCAAGTCGTTCCCGCAGGTGGACGGATCGCTGCGGCTCCCCGGCTTGACCGGGACCGTGGAGATTTATCGGGATAAATCGGGGATCCCCCACATTTATGCCGACAGCGCTGCGGACCTGTTCCTGGCCCAGGGGTTCGTGCACGCCCAGGACCGCTTCTACGAGATGGACTTCCGCCGCCACATGACCGCCGGGCGCCTGTCGGAGCTCTACGGCGCCGCCACCCTCGACACCGACAAGGCCCTGCGGACCATGGGCTGGCGCAGGGTGGCCGAGCGGGAGGTGCCCGAGCTGGCCCAGGAGACGAAGGGCTACCTCGACGCGTACGCCAAGGGCGTCAACGCCTGGCTCAGCGCCAACCCGAACGCCTCCGACCGCAGCCTCGAGTACTCCATCCTGAAGCTCCAGGGCGGCGGCGGCACACCGGAGAAGTGGACCCCGGTCGACTCCGTGGCCTGGCTCAAGGCCATGGCGTGGGACCTGCGCTCCAACGTCGAGGACGAGATCGACCGCGCCCTGGCGCTGACCGAGCTGCCCAGGGAGCGGGTGGAGCAGCTCTACCCCGGCTACCCGTACGACCGTCACCTGCCGATCGTCAACGAGGGCGCCGTCGTCCAGGGCCGCTTCGACCAGCGGGCCGAGCCGCGGCTGCGCGGCAACCGGGCGCTCGCCGACGCCGCCGACACGCTCGGCGACCTGCCGGACACGCTGGGCACGGGCTCCCCCGGCACCGGCGACCGGTCGGGGCTCGGGTCGAACTCGTGGGTGATCTCCGGCGAGTACACCACCGGCGGCAAGCCGCTGCTGGCCAACGACCCGCACCTGTCGCCGGGGCTGCCGTCCGTCTGGTACCAGGCGGGGCTGCACTGCCGCAAGCTCACCGCCGAGTGCCCGTACGACGTGACAGGGTTCACCTTCTCCGGCGTGCCCGGTGTGATCATCGGGCAGACGGACAAGATCGCGTGGGGCTTCACGAACCTCGGCCCCGACGTGGCCGACCTCTTCCTGGAGCAGGTCGACGGCGACACCTACCTCTACAAGGGCTCGCGGCTGCCGCTGGAGACCCGGCAGGAGAAGATCAAGGTGGCGGGGGGCGCGACCGTCACGCTCACCGTCAGGGCCACCCGGCACGGCCCGCTGATCAACCAGGTCATCCCCACCGCCAAGCCCAGCGGCGAGGCCAACGCGGTGGCGCTGCAGTGGACGGCGCTGACGCCCGGCAGGACGGTGGACGCGATCTTCGCGCTGAACAAGGCCGCCGACTGGCAGGAGTTCAAGGCGGCGGCGGCCCTGTTCGACGTCCCGGCGCAGAACCTCGTCTACGCCGACACCTCCGGCAAGATCGGCTACCAGGCGCCCGGCCGCATCCCCGTGCGCGCGAACGGCGACGGCACCTGGCCGGTCCCCGGCTGGACCGGCGAGTACGAGTGGAACGCCGCCCCCATCCCCTACGACCAGCTCCCCTCGGTCGAGGACCCGGCGGACGGCTTCATCGTCACCGCCAACAACGCCGTCATCGACCCCGAGCGCTACAAGCCGCTGCTCACCAAGGACTGGTCGTACGGCTACCGCTCCGAGCGCATCCGCACCCTGCTCAAGGAGGCCATCAAGAAGGGCCCGATCGACACGGGCACCATGGCGCGGATCCAGCAGGACACCTACAACGGCTTCGCCGACACGCTGGTCCCGGCCCTGATGGAGGTGGACCTGGCGGGCCCGTCCGTCCAGGCCAGGGACCTGCTCAAGACGTGGGACCGCATGCAGGGCGTCGACTCGGCCCCCGCCGCGTACTTCAACGCCGTCTGGCGGCACGTGCTCACGCTGACCTTCAACGACGACCTGCCCGCGGCGGCCCGCCCCGCCGGAGGCGACCGCTGGTACGAGGTCGTCAGGCGGCTGCTGGAGGCGCCGGAGGACCCGTTCTGGGACGACGTGACCACCCGCGAGGTCGCGGAGACCCGCGACGACATCCTGCGCCAGGCCATGGCCTCGGCCCACCAGGAGCTCGCCGACCGGCTCGGCACGGACGTCAAGGCATGGCGCTGGGGCGACCTGCACCGGCTCGAACTCGTCAACGGCTCGCTCGGGACCTCGGGGATCGGGCCGGTGGAGGCGCTGTTCAACCGGGGTCCGCTGCCGGTGGCCGGCGGCAAGGACGCGGTGAACGCCACGGGCTGGAACGTTCAGAACGACTACGCGATCACGGCGGTGCCGTCGATGCGGATGATCGCCGACCTGTCGGACCTGAACCAGTCCCGGTGGATCAACCTGACGGGCGCCTCGGGGCACGCCTTCCACGACAACTACTGGGACCAGGCCGAGGCGTGGGCGCGGGGCGAGCTGCTGCCGATGCGCTCCAAGCCGGAGTCGGTCAGGAAGGCCGCCGTGCACACGCTCAAGCTGACCCCCTGACGGGCGGCGTCAACCCCTGGTCCGGCGCCACCACAGCCGCTGGTGCGGATAGCCGCCGTCGTCCAGGCCCGCCAGGCGTTCGAAGACGTTGTACGAGGCCTGATGACCGCAGACGATCACCGAGCCGAGCATGGCCAGCAGGTAGAGCGGCAACATCGGCAGCCCCAGGCACCACGCCCACTGGGTGGCGTGCCGCCCCTCGTGCAGGATGAGCCGCTCGTCCAGCGCGTCGCGCCTGGTCAGGACCACGTTCCCGACCGTGAACGCGCCCGCGATCGGGAAGCGGTAGCGGTAGCCGAAGGCCAGGACGAGCCCGTCGGGGCCGGGCGTCCTGGACGTGCCGCCCACGACGGCGAGCAGCAGGCCGAGCGGCGTGGAGAGGTTGGCGTAGTTCACGGCACGCCGGAACCGGAGGCGCCTGTTCATGCGTCTGAGTCTTGACTCATCTTGACAAGTCGGAATAATGATCCCCGTCCTGAAATCTCCCACAAGAGCAGGATTATGAGATTCTCCATCCTGGGCGCGCTGCTCGGCACCGTCGCACTAGCAGGAGCCGGCGGAGTCGCGATCACCCAGACGTCAGCGACCGATTCCCTACGATTCACCGACACTCCTCTCAACGCACAGGTGGCGTTAGCCGGCGACCCCTCCACGTCGCCTCCCCCCACGACGTCGCCGACCCCGACCGAGACCACCAGCCCCCCTACTGAGGGGGAGTACACCGCCGAGACGCGGGTGGTCAAGAGGAGAGGCGTCTCCTACCTCAACGTCTCGGTCACCTACGAAGGGGCGGCGTTCTTCGACGTCGAACAACGAGTGTGCAAGAGGACAGCGTGTAAGACCGCGAGCGTGGAGCTCATGGTCGTCGGGGGCGAAGGAAGCGCCACCACCCGGCTGGGCCGGGGCACGTACAAGAAGCGAGGGCAGGCCGGTGTCAGCATGGCGCCCCTGCCGACCGTCACGGTCCGCGAGACGGTCACGGTGACCGAACCAGGTCCCACGGTCACCGTCACCGAGCCGGGACCGACGGTCACGGAGACGTTCACCTGCCAGCCGTACGTCGAGCCGACGGACACCGTTCCGCCCGCGGAGGACCCCACGAGCACCGTCTCCCCGACGGTGAGCGTGACCCCCACCGTCTCGGACACCCCGACGCCGACACCGACCGTCTCGGAGACCCCGACGGTCACTCCTCCGACGGACACCGCGTCTCCCACGGTCAGCCCCACCGAGACCGTAACCGAGACCCCGACCGAAACTCCCACAGAAACCCCGACCGAGATCCCGACCTGTCCGCCGCCGTCCGAGCCTCCCACCGAGGAGCCTCCCACCGAGGAGCCGACGGTCAGTCCCATCCCGACGGACACCAGCGTCCCCACCGACACCGCGACGACCTCGCCGTCGGAGTCGGTGAGCGCACCCGCCGCCCAGTAGCAGGGCAGCCGCACGACCGTTGACCGGGCCAGGCGCCAGGCGCCTGGCCCGATCCGTGCCTCAGAGGGACTTGTAGCGGCCTTCGTGGTAGATCAGCGGAGCCCCGTCGGACGGCGTGCCCAGCCCGGTCACCCCGCCCACCACGATCGAGTGGTCACCGCCGTCGTGCACCGCCGTGGTCGCGCACTCCACGGTGGCGATGGCCCCGTCGAACAGCGCCACCCCCGACTCCCCCCGGTGGTGCGGCCACCTGGCGAGCTGCCCGTTCAGCGGCCGGCCCCGGTGGGCGAAGAACCGCGAGGCGTCCTCCATGGACGCCGGCAGGACCGACACGCCCCACACCCCGGCCTCCAGCACCGCGTCGTGGAAGCGCGCCACCTTCTCCGCGCAGAACAGCACCAGCAGGGGATCGAGGGAGACGGAGGTGAAGGAGTTGATCGTCATCGCGTGATCGACCTCGCCCAGCCTGGTCGTCACGATCGCGACTCCGGTGGCGAAGCGGCCGACGACCTGGCGGTACGCCCCCGGGTCCACGTGCCGCTCGATGGAATGCACCTAGCTACTTTATGCTTCTACGTCTGTTTTTTCGGAGGGGTAACCCCGCAAAAGCCACGAACCGCCTTGCGACGAGGGTGACATCAGATAGGCCACGACGAGGCCCGCCAGCCCCCCGTACAGGTAGACGTACCCGGAAGGGCCTGACGCGATCACCAGGTCGCCCATCCCCAGCTCCAGCGTGAACGGCATGGTCACCAGCAGCCAGCCGAGCGCCGTCGCCATCGCCCCGAGCCTGGCGCGCATCAGCTTGCCCGCCCCCAGGCAGACCCCGAACAGCGCCAGCACCCACACGACCGCCGACGCGGGGACGACGCCCCACTGCCACGTGGGATGCGTGAAGCCGCCCACGACGGCCATGACGACCCCGAGCACGAACAGCATGCCGTACGCCGCCCCGCCCAACGCCGACTCGGCCTGGCTGCGATGTTCCATGTCGAATGAGGTTAGTGGATGCCCGCGAAGAGATCGTTCTCGCGGTTGTGCGGCTCACCGAGGCCGCCCGCCTCGACCGGCGGACCCGGCACCGCGGGGCCGGGCACGCCGATGGCCAGCGTGTAGTGCTCGACCGCCAGCACCTCCTGGCCGATGTTGTTCGACAGGGCGAACCAGGGGGCCCGCACGCTGATCTGCGTGGCGTGCGCGCGCAGCGCCTCCAGCTTGTCGCCGACCCAGGCGCGGGCGTCGATCTCGGTGGTGATGTCCTCGTCGGGGCTGCCGAACGGCATGTCGTCCACGTTCTCCAGCAGGAAGCCGACGTCGGCCTCGCTCATCGCCTCGGCGCCGCGCCGCATCACGGACCTGGCGACGGCCGTGTGGTAGAACTTCGCGATCTGCCACGGCTCGCCCTCGCCGAAGCCCGGCTTGGCCGCCAGCTCGAACGCCCTGCGCGAGACCCGGTGCGCCTGGATGTGGTCGGGGTGGCCGTAGAAGCCGTTGGCGTCGTAGGTGACGAGGACCTGCGGGCGTACCTCACGGATGACCTTCACCAGCTCCCCCGCGGCCTCGTCGAGGTCGGCGCCCCAGAACGCGCGCGGGTGCTCGTTGGAGGCCACGCCCATCATCCCCGAGTCGCGCCAGCGGCCGGGGCCGCCCAGGAAGCGGTGGTCCTCCACGCCGAGCGCCTGGCAGGCGGCGGCCAGCTCGCCGATCCGGTACTGGCCCAGGGCGTCGTCGCGATCGGCCGCCAGGTGCGCGAGGTCCGGGGGGATGATCTCCCCCTCCTCGCCGAGCGTGCAGGTCACGAGCGTGACGTGGGCGCCCTCGGCGACGTACTTGGCCATGGTCGCGCCGGTGCCGATCGACTCGTCGTCCGGGTGGGCGTGCACGAGCAGGAGCCGTCGATCAGTCATGTCCACGAGCGTAGCAATGGCAGGATTGAACCCATGAGCGAGAGCTTCCCGCGCCTGTCCGCCAGGACCCGCCGCTTCACCCTGGGCGTCCCCCGCGGCTTCACGATCTCCCCGGACGGCGGCCGGGTGGTGTTCCTGCGCACCAAGTCGGGCACCGACCCGGTGACCTGCCTGTGGGAGCTCGACACCGAGACTCACGTCGAGCGCCTGGTCGTCGATCCGCGCGCGCTCGACGCCGGCGAGGAGAACCTGCCGCCCGAGGAGCGCGCCAGGCGCGAGCGCAGCCGCGAGGCCGCGGGCGGCGTGGTCGCCTACGCCGCCGACGCCGCGCTGACCAGGGCCTGCTTCGCGCTGTCCGGCGCGCTGTACGTGGTGGAGCTGGCGAGCGGCCAGACCCGCGCGCTCTCCACCTCCGGCCGGGTCATCGACCCCCGCCTGTCCCCCGACGGCCGGCAGGTCGCCTACGTCTCCGACGGCGCCCTGCGCGTGCAGAGCCTGTCCACCGGCGAGGACCGCGCGCTGGCCACGCCGGAGCTGGAGACGGTGACGTACGGCCTGGCCGAGTTCATCGCCGCCGAGGAGATGGACCGCATGCGCGGCTACTGGTGGTCGCCGTCGAGCGACGCCCTCCTGGTCGAGCGCGCCGACGAGGCCCCCGTCCGGGTGTGGCACATCGCCGACCCGGCCAACCCCGACCGCACGCCGGTGGCCCAGCGCTACCCGGCGGCGGGCACGCCCAACGCGCGCACCGAGCTGTTCGTGCTGGGGCTCGACGGGTCTCGGGTGGCGGTGCCGTACGACGAGGAGTACCTCGCCACGGCGGCGTGGGACAGTCACGCCCTGTCGATCGTGACGCTGACCCGCGACCAGCGGACGATGCGGCTGTTCTCGGTGGACCCGGCGACCGGCGCCTCCACCCTGGTGCGCGAGGACACCGACCCGGCCTGGGTCGACATCGTCGGCGGCGTGCCCGCGCACCTCGACGACGGCTCCCTGGTCTGGGTGGCCAACGCCGAGGGCGGTCACCGGCTGTTCGTCGGCGACCGCGCCGTCACCCCGCCGACGCTGCAGGTGCGGGCCGTGCTCGACGTCGATCACGACAGCGTGCTGTTCAGCGCGAGCGGCGACCCGACCGAGATCCACCTGTGGACCTGGGACGGCCACTCCCTGCTGCCCGTCTCCACCCGTTCCGGGGTGTTCTCGGGGCGGATGTCCGGCGGGGTCGGCGTGCTCAGCGAGCAGAGCATCGACGACGAGGGCGTCTCCACCACGGTCGTCCGCCGCGACGGCATGGCCGTGCCGATCCCGTCCTTCGCCGAACGCCCCGGCCTCGACCTGCGCGTCTCCCTCGGCCGTTCCGGCCGCCGCGAGCTGGCCACCGCCGTGGTGCTGCCCTCCTGGTACGAGCAGGGCTCGGGCAAGCTGCCCGTGCTGATGGACCCGTACGGCGGGCCGCACGCGCAGCGGGTGCTCAACCGGCGCGGCGCCTTCCTGGAGAGCCAGTGGTTCGCCGAGCAGGGCTTCGCCGTCATCGTCGCCGACGGCCGCGGCACCCCCGGCCGGGGCACCGAGTGGGAGCGCGCCGTCCTGAACGACCTGGCCACCCCCGCCCTGGAGGACCAGATCGACGCCCTCCAGGGTGTCGCCGAGCAGTACCCGGACGATCTCGACCTGACCCGGGTCGCCATCCGCGGCTGGTCGTTCGGCGGCTACCTCGCGGCGCTCGCGGTCCTGCGCCGACCCGACGTCTTCCACGCCGCCGTGGCGGGGGCGCCGGTTACGGACTGGCGGCTGTACGACACCTGCTACACCGAGCGGTACCTGGGGGATCCCGGGGAGCAGCCGGACGTGTATGACAAGTCGTCGTTGTTCGGGGACGCGGGCAAGCTGGAGCGGCCGTTGTTGCTGATCCACGGGCTGGCGGATGACAACGTCGTGGCTGCGCACACTCTGCGGTTGTCTTCTGCGTTGCTTGCGGCTGGGCGGCAGCACAGTGTGTTGCCGTTGTCGGGGGTTACGCATATGACGCCGCAGGAGGTTGTGGCGGAGAACTTGTTGTTGCTGCAGGTGGACTTCTTGAAGAAGTCGCTCGGCTGAGGGGTCGAGGCCTCAGTCTGAGGGCTGGGGCTGGGGCTGGGGTCCGACGTTTGAGCTTGGCGCGGAGTTCTGGATGTCGTCGCGCGTCAGGGGCAGGTCCAGGGCCATGGCCACGTCACGGGCGCGCAGGGAGCCGCCGGCTTCGCCGATGACCGCCGGCGGCGCGAACGGTTCGACCGGGCGGGGTCCTCCTCGGCCGGGCAGGTGCGGATCCGCGGCAAGGGCGACCGGAGGGACGTGTTGCCGCTGCCGGGCGGTGTCGGTGCGGCCGGGCCCGCTACCTGCTGCCTGGACAATCCGGGCACTATGGGCCTGTGGAACGTTACGAGTTTGGTGCCGCGGTGCGCCAGTTGCGGGAGAGTACGGCGCCTGCGGCTGTCGGGCTACCGATCGGACGTCGGCGCGTGCGAGGGTTGCGGCGGGAAGAGCTCGGCGAGCTCGCGGGGATGTCCGCGGACTACGTACGCCGGCTGGAGCAGGGGCGCAGCCATCCGTCGGCCGGGGTGGTGAACGCCATCGCCCGAGCGTTGCGGATCGGACGGGCGGAGTACGAACGGCTCTGCGCGCTGGCCGGGTACGCCGCCGCGGACGGGCAGGTGCCGAACGAAGTCGGTCCGGGTGCGATGCGACTGCTGGAGCGGTTCACGGACACTCCGATGTTCGTCTCCGACGCGGCGATGAATCTCGTCGCCGTGAACAGTGCGTTCATGGCTCTGGGGCATTGGGAGCTCACCGGGGACCCGTGGGAGTGGAACATCGCCTGGCGTACGTTCTGCGACCCGTTCAGTGGTTTCAAGCAGTCTGCGGATGACGCGACCGACCATCAGGCGGTCCTGGTCGCCCGCCTGACGAGCGCGCTGTTGCGCTACCCCGCCGACGCGTCGCTTGCCGCGCTGGTGGACGAGATGCGGAGCCGAAGCCGCCTGTTCGACACCTTGTGGCGGGCGCCGCGACCGGTGGCGGCCTACGAGAGCAGTGCCGCGTTCATCCATCCGGACGGCGGCTCCGTCACGCTCGTCGGCAACCTGCTCGCCATCCCGGGCGACGATCTGGCGGCTCTGATGCTCACCGCGGCGCCGGGCTCGGCCGATGCGGCGCGCCTGGCTGAGATCGTCTCCGACGGCGGGGAGCCGGCCATCATCAAGGTGGGCCAGCCTGGCCCAGGCTAGCCGTGCCGGATCCTGCGAGATTGAGTGACGTCTCCAGCGACCGCGGACTCAGTGGCTGCCTCCGGGCAGCTCTGGTGACGCGGGGCTGGACGCCTTCGCAACGCGAAGCGGGCCGCAGGGTCACTCTGCGCCGGAATCGCTTCACGTTCGAAGCACGTGGCGGCACTCACAGAGGCAGGTTCTGCAATGAAGGCAGTACGTTTTCACGAGTTCGGCGGTCCTGAGGTCCTGCGGTACGAGGACGTGGCCCAGCCCACCCCTGGACCCGGCCAGGTCCGCATTCGCGTCGCCGCGACGTCCTTCAACGGCGTCGACGGCAACATCCGCGCGGGCTACATGCAGGGCCCGATCCCGGTCGAGCTTCCCCACACCCCCGGCATCGACGTCGCCGGCACGGTGGACGCGCTCGGTGACGACGTGCACGACGTCGCGGTCGGCGACCAGGTCGTCGGCCTGCTGCCGATGACGCAACCCGGCGCGGCCGCGGAGTATGTGATCGCGCCGGCGGAGATCTTGACGGGGGCGCCCAAGAACATCCCGCTGGCCGACTCGGCAGTGTTGCCGCTGGTGGGTCTGACCGCGTGGCAGGCGCTGTTCGACCACGGCAAGCTGACCGCCGGTCAGCGGGTGCTGATCAACGGCGCCGGCGGAGCGGTCGGCGGATACGCGGTGCAGCTGGCCAAGGAGGTCCGTGCCCACGTGATCGCCACGGCGAGTCCACGCAGCGCCGAGCGGGTCAAGGCCGTCGGCGCCGACGAGGTGATCGACCACACCACCACCGACGTGACGGCGGCGGTGACCGAGCCGGTCGATCTCGTCCTGAACCTCGCGCCGGTCGCCCCGGAACGGCTGGCCGCACTGGTCACGCTGGTCCGTGACGGCGGCACCCTGGTCAACACCACCGTCTGGATGCCCGCCCCGTCCGACGAGGAGCGCAGTGTGCGCGGCATCGACCTGTTCGTCCGCAGCGACGCCGACCAGCTCGCCGACCTGGTCGCTCGCGTCAGCACCGGCGAGTTGCGCGTCGACGTCGCCCAGCGGGTGGCGCTGGCCGATCTGCCCGCACTCCACGCCCGGGCCGGCGCGGGCGAGCTGCCGGGCAAGACCGCCGTCCTCGCGCCCTCGGCCTGACCCGCTCGGAAGGAGAAACAGTCATGTCTTTGTCTTTGGATCCCGAGATCGCCGAAGCGCTGGCCCTGATGGCCGATGCGACGGCCGGGGCGACGGCCGGGACCGCGCGGCCGGAAGTGGGCGACATCGAGGGGCGTCGCGCCTTCTGGGAACCGATCATCGGTGCCGCGAGCAACGCCCAGCCCATGCCGGCCGATGTCACGATGACCGACCACACCGTGACCGCCGCCGATGGCGCGCAGATCACAGTGCGCTGGTACGTCAAGGACGGCGCGACGCCGGGCTCGGCCGTGGTCTTCTTCCACGGCGGCGGATACATCTTCGGTCACATCGACCTGTTCGACGGCCCGGTCGCCCGTTACGTGGCGGCCTCAGGCGTGCCGATGTTGTCGGTGGAGTATCGCCGCGCGCCCGAGTTCCCGTTTCCGACGCCACTCGAGGACGCCTATGCCGCGCTGCGCTGGCTGCACGACCGTGCTCCCGAGCTGGGCGTCGACCGCGACCGGATCGCGGTGATGGGCGACAGCGCCGGCGGCGGCGTGGCAGCGGCGCTGGCGATCCTGACCCGCGAGCGCGGCGGCCCGAAGATAGCCCACCAGATTCTGATCATGCCGATGCTCGATGACCGTCCCACCACCCCCGACCCCCACATCGAGCCGTACGCATTGTGGTCCTACGACGACAGCCGCACCGCGTGGCCGGCGCTGCTCGGCGAGGCTGCCGGCGGACCCGGCGTCCCGCCCACCGCCGCTCCGGCCCGGCTTGAAGACGCCACCGGCCTTCCGCCTGCCTACATCGAGGTGGGCCAGCTCGACGTCTTCCGCGATGAGGACCTCGCGTACGCGGCCAAACTCAGCCGCGCGGGCGTCCCGGTCGAGTTTCACCTGCATCCCGGAGCCCCGCACGAGTTCGACTCGATCGCCTTCAAGGCCGACGTCGCTCAACGCGCCACCGCCGACCGCGTCCGCGTCCTCACGTCACTGTGAAGCCGTGGCTTGCATGATGACTCCCTGGACTCCTCACCACCAACGCAGTGCACGCCACCGGTGGTCGCATCGTCGTCCAGCTCATGCACACCACGACGCCCACACGCTTCATCCGGCGCTGGTCGCCGCCCTGGCCCCGCTCCACCTCCACCACGGCGCCGACCAACCCCGGCCTGCAGGTGCGCCTGCGAACCGGCGGCCGCTGAACGCGCCGGAGCAGGCCACGTTCTACGGCGGCGCCCAGCGCCGCCACACCGGCTACCCCACCCTCGGCACAAGCGCGAACCGACCTGGTGCCGTCCGGTTCAGCGGACCGGCCGGCACCCGCCGTCCCGACGGACCGATCGTGCCTGCCCGGCCATCACCAGGACCGTGGCTGGAAGGCGCTCCGTCAAGGGCGGGTGGCGGTGGTCAGGCGGACCCTGGCGCGTAGCTGTACGCCCTCCGGGGTTTCGTAGGGGCGTAGCCCTTCGCGCACCTCATCGCGAATGGTGGCGATGGCCGGTTCGTCGAGGTGGGAGAGGTTGAAGCGGACCGGGCCCATGGCGCAGATGTTGGTGGCCGCCTCGTCGGCGGTGCGGCCGAGGCTCTCCATGGCTTCGATGATCGTCATGTCGATGGCGGTGTAGCCGGCGTCGGCCAGCACCTGGTGGATACGGGCGGGGTCGATCATGGACATCATGCCCTGGGCGGCGGGGGAAGGGCCCCGCATGTGGTCGCGCAGGGCGGCGGTGGCGCGGGCGTAGTCGCCGTCCGGGGATCCGGGGACCGAGGTGATGATCGCCAGGCGGCCGCCTGGGCGTAGGGCGCGGGCGATGTTGGTGAAGCCGGCGACGAGGTCGGCGAAGAACATCACGCCGCCGCGGCTGATGACGACGTCGTACTTGCCTTCGGCGAAGGCGTGGACCTGGGCGTCCCCCTGCTCGAAGACGGCGTTGGTCACGCCCTGCGCGGCGGCGTCGGCGCGGGCGCGCTCCAGCATCGGGGCCGACAGGTCGATGCCCAGGGCGGTGCCCCGTGCCGCCCTGCCGGCCGCCAGCAGCGTGGTGCGGCCGGTGCCGCAGCCGATGTCCAGCACCTGGTCGTCCGGCTGGATCGCGGCGGCGGTGAAGAGGGCCTCGTTGAAGCCGTCGAGCATGCCGTTGTAGTAGCCCGGGTTGTCGGCCCAGTGCTGACCCTCCCAACCGTTCCAGGCCTCGGCTTGTTGGGTGTTGGCGATGTTGAGCATAGTGCACACCTCTCACGGCGAGCGGGTCGCTGTAGTTAAACTCTAGTAACAGTTACTAGAGTTAGACTATGGCTAAGTGTGCGTCAAGGGGGTGCTCAGCAGTGAGTGGCGCGGGCCGGCAGGGTGCGGTCCGTGAAGTAGCGGTTGATGTGGTCGCGGGCGCAGGTGTTCGCGCCGTAGAGGGTGTGGCCGGGGCCGTCGTGGTGGATCGTGACGCTGTCTGGGACCTGGGCGAGGATGCGTTCCGTGGCCTCCGACTCGCCCCATGCGCCTGCGGCGAGCAGCGGGGGGAGGTTGTCGGGCAGGGCCGCGGGCGGGTTGGTGACGGGGACGGGCCAGCCGATGCAGTTGAGGGTGCTCGTGGCGAAGGTGTTGGCGGCGCCGGCGTTCGGAGCGAGCTTGCGGAGGCGGGCGACCGTGGTGGTCAGCTGCTTGAGGCTGGTGAAACGGGGCCAGTCCGTGCATTCCGTGACGGGGGTGGCCTGGTCGGGGTAGCGGGAGCCCTTGGCGGGGACGAAGTCGGAGGCGTCGCCCTTGCTCGCCTTGCGGATCGCGGCGGCCAGCTTGGGCCAGACCGGGGCGCCCTGGCGGGCCAGGCCGACGGCGAAGGACTGGAGGTCGCCGGCCTTGTAGGCGACGTTCGGTGTCTTGGTGGGGACGGGGGTGTCGGTCGATCGGGTGATCAGCTTGCGCCAGAGGGCCGGTACGTCCTTGCAGCCGTTGGTGGCGCACCAGGTGAAGAAGCGCCGCAGGGACTGCTCGTTCGTGGCGGCCATGGCTTCGAGCTCTCGGGACCAGTCGGCGGCGCTGTGGTTCCAGGTGCCGTCCAGGACCATCGTGCGGAGGTTGCCCGGGAAGAGGCGGGCGTAGGCCTGGCCGAAGAAGCCGGCGTAGGAGGCGCCGTAGTAGTTGAGCTTGTCGGTGCCCAGCGCCTTCCGGATGGCCTCCATGTCTCTGGCGTGGTCGGCCGAGCTCATGTTGGCGAACAGCTCGGGGTCCTTCAGGCGGCAGGCCTCGGCGTAGCCGCGGTTGGTGTCGGACAGGCGGCCGAAGTCGGCGTCGTCGCGCGGGAGGTCGGCGATGGGGATGCGGGTCCAGGTGCAAGGGAGGCCTGTGCTGAGGCCCTGGAACTGGTCGCTGCCGTAGCCGCGGGTGTCCCACGTGATGATGTCCATGCTTTTGCGTAGGTCGGTCCACCAGCTCTGGACTGATCGGGTCATGGCGATGCCCGGGGCGCCCGGGCCGCCGTAGGAGACCAGGACGGAGCCCTTCGCGGTGCCGGTGGCCTGCAGGCGGCCGAGCTTGAGGGTGATCTTGCGGCCTTCGGGTTTCTGCCAGTCGGCGGGGACGGGGAGGTCGGTGCATTCCATGCCGGTGGTCTGGTCTTGGGGGCATGGTTGCCAGGTGAGTGGGCTTGTGCCGGTGGTGGGGGTGATGGTCTGCCACGGGTGTAGGGCTGTGGTGAGCAGGGCGAGGGTGAGGGTGAGGGGCTTGAGCATGGCGTTCACGATGCCGGAGTAGGTGGGCGGATCGCGTCGGACCACGGTTTGGTCTTTGGGGTGAGGTGTCGGACTACGGGTTGATGGACTGTGGGCGGATTGCGTCGGGCTTGGCTCGTGCGAACGTGGTTCGGGAGGGAGGAGGGCGGGCCAGGTGTGGGGGTGCCGGGTGTGGAGGTGCCGGCGCGAGAGGTGCCGGCGCAGGCGGTGTGAGAGCAAGGGATGTCCGACGAGACATGCGCAGGCGGTGGCCAGTGCAGGGGCGCGAGGTGCGGGAGGTGGCTGGGCGCGGGAGGCGGCCTGGCGCAGGAGACGGCCGGGCGCAGGAGACGGCTGGCGCAAGAGGGGTGCCGGGATGGAATGTGCGGGGTGCAGAGGTGGGGTGGTCAGGAGAAGGCGAGGGTTAGGGCGAGGACGGCGAGGAGGGAGCCCATGGTGAGGCGTTGGAGGCGGAGCCAGGAAGGGCGGGTGGCGAGGAAGCCCGCGATGCCTCCCGCCGCCACCACGATCGAGAGGTTGACCAGGAGGGCGACCGTTACCTGGACACAGCCCAGGATGATGCCCTGGAGCAGCACGTCCCCCCGGTCGAGATCGACGAACTGCGGAATGATCGAGATGTAGAGAAGGGCGATCTTCGGGTTGAGGAGGTTGGTCATCAGCCCCATCAGGAAGAGCCTGCGGGGCGAGTCGGGCGGCAGCTCCCGGGCGGCGAAGACCGACTGGCCGCCGGGCTTGAGCGTCTTCCAGGCCAGCCACAGCAGGTACAGGGCACCCGCGATACGGATGACGGTCAGGAGCTCCGGGAACGCGGCGAACAGGACCGCCAGGCCCAGGTTGGCGCCCACCAGGTAGACGAGGAAGCCGGCTGCGACGCCGGCCAGGGAGATGACGCCTGCCCGCCGGCCTTGGCTGGTGCTGCGGGAGACGAGATAGAGCATGTTCGGGCCCGGGGACAGCACCATGCCGAGGGCCACGAGCACCACGCCGAGCACCGCACTTTGTTCGACCATGGCAGCGAAGCTATCGAGGGGGCAATCTCGGTGCAATAGGAAGGATTGCACTCGGGTCAATGTTGTGTTTGGATGAGGAGGCATGGAGGATTTTCGGCGGATCGCGGATGAGGTGGCCGCCGACATCGCGGCCGGAAGGTTGCGGGCCGGGGATCGGTTGCCGCCGCAGCGGGTGTTCGCGCGGCGGCATGGCATCGCCGATTCCACCGCCGCTCGCGTCTATCGGGAGCTGGCCGGACGTGGGCTGACCGTCGGGGAGGTGGGGCGCGGCACGTTCGTACGGGCCGCCGCCCCGCAGCCCGGCCCGGCGCTGGTCGAGCCCACCAGCAGCCGGATCGACCTGGAGCTGAACTATCCCGTCGTCCCCGAGCAGTCGAAGCTGCTGGCCGACGGCATCAGCCCGTTGCTGCGTGCCGACGTGCTGGAGTCGTCCATGAAGCCCGTCGGCGCGGCGGGCACCCCCGCGGCGCGGCGCGGCGTCGCGGACCTGCTCGCTCGCGCGCAGTGGCGGCCGGACCCCGAGCAGGTGCTGTTCGCGGGCAACGGTCGCCAGGCGATCGCGGCGGCACTGGCCGCGTTGGTTCCCGCCGGAGCGCGGCTCGGGGTGGAGGAGCTGACCTATCCGGTGCTCAAGGGGCTGGCGGCGCGGGCCGGGGTGACGCTCGTCCCGCTGCGGGTGGACGAGGGCGGGCTGGATCCGGCTGCTGTGGAGGCGGCGGCGCGCAAGGCTCCGCTCAAGGCGATCTACGTGCAGCCGACGATGCACAACCCGTTGTCGATCAGCATGCCGGTGGAGCGCCGGGCCGAGCTGGCGCGGCTGCTCGCCCGGCTGGACGTGCCCGCGATCGAGGACTCCATCTGGTCGTTCCTGCATGACGACCTGCCGCCTCTGGCGGCGTTCGCCCCGGAGCGCACCGTCCTCGTCGACAGCCTGTCCAAGCGGCTCGCGCCCGGCCTGTCGCTCGGGTTCGCCGTCATGCCCGGCGCCGCCGTCCCGCGCGTGGCGGCGGCGCTGCGCTCCGGCGGGTGGACGCCGATGCGGTTCGCGCTGGAGGCGGCCACCCGGTGGCTCACGGACGACACCGCGCGGTCGATCGCCCGGGCCAAGCGGCGGGACGCGGCCATGCGTCAGGAGATCGCCGCCCGGTGTCTGGCCGGGTTCGCCGTGCGTAGTGATCCGCGCTCGTACTACTGCTGGTGGGAGTTGCCGCCGCCGTGGCGGGCCGACACGTTCGTGGCCGCCGCCGCCCGTTACGGCATAGGTGTCACTCCGGCCGCCGCCTTCGCCGTCGGGCGCAACAGCGCGCCGAACGCCGTCCGGCTCGGGCTGGCCTCTCCTCCGCCGGACGTCCTGACCCGCGCCTTGAGCACGCTGGCCGACCTCGCCCGAGCCGCCCCGGAGGACCTGGTCGCCGAGTGAAGGCGCCGGGTGAGAGCACCAAGGGCTGAGGTCCGAAGCGGGAGGCCGGAAGCGGGAGGCCGGAAGCGGGAAGCCGGAAGCGGGAGGCCGGGGCTGACCTCGAAGGCTCAGGACGTCCTGCTCGGGCTGCCGTGCCAGCTGCTCCACAACGCCGCGTACGACCCGCCCTCCGCCACCAATTCCTCATGCGACCCCAGCTCACTGATCCGCCCATCCTCCACCACAGCCACCCGATCAGCGTCATGCGCCGTATACAGCCGATGCGCGATGGCGATCACCGTCCGCCCCTCCAGCACGGCCGCCAGCGACCGCTCCAGATGCCGCGCCGCACGCGGATCGATGAGCGACGTGGCCTCGTCGAGGACGAGCGTGTGCGGATCGGCCAGGACCAGCCGGGCGAGGGCGAGCTGCTGCGCCTGGGCGGGCGGCACCGCGAGCCCGCCCGAGCCCACCTCGGTGTCGAGCCCGTCGGGCAGCCCGCGCACCCAGTCGAGCGCGTCCACCGCCTCCAGGGCCTTGAGCACGGCGGCGTCGGTGGAGTCGGGGCGGGCGATGAGCAGGTTGTCGCGCAGCGTGCCCTTGAACACGTGGTGCTCCTGGGTGACGAGCGCGACGTGCCCGCGCAGGTCGTCCAGCGGCAGGTGCACCAGCGGCACGCCGCCCACGGTGACGGAGCCGGTGCGCGGCCCGTGGATGCCCGCCAGCAGCCGCCCGAGGGTGGACTTGCCGGCGCCCGACGGCCCGACCATGGCCAGCCGCTCGCCGGGCTGGACGGTCAGCGACACGTCGTGCAGCACGTCGCGCCCCTCGCGGTAGGCGTAGCGGACCCCGGACGCCTCCAGCAGCTCACCCGAGGGCCGCGCGGAGGTCACCGTACGGTCGTCGGAGACGTTGGCCACCCCCAGCAGCCGCGCCATCGACGCCGCGCCCACCTGCAGCTCGTCCACCCACATCAGGAACCGGTCGAGCGGGTCGATGAGCTGCTGGGCGAGCAGGGTGGCGGTGACGACCTGGTCCAGCGTCACCCACGAGTTGGTGTAGAACAGGCCGCCGACCAGCAGGGCGGCCACCACGGGGATGACGTAGCCCAGCTCCACGGCGGGGTACCAGGTGGTGCGCAGGCCGAGCGTGTAGCGCTCGGCCGCGTAGGAGCGGGCGATGTCCCGGTCCGTACGCTCCCTGCGCCGCTCCCGCAGCCCCAGCGCCTCCACGGCCCTGGCGCCCTCGACCGTCTCGGCCAGCCCCTCGGTCACGTCGGCGTAGGCGGCGTTCTCGCGCAGGTAGCCGTCGCGGGCCCGCCGCAGGTACCACCGGGTGGCGATCCACAACACCGGCCCCGCCGCCAGCATCGGCAGCATGAGCAGCGGGCTGACCAGCATCAGCGCCCCGATGGTGATCACGAACGTGACGATGGCGATCAGCGTCTCCGGCACGGCGTGCCGCACGGTGCGCGACAGGGCGTCCACGTCGCGGGAGGTACGGGTGATCAGGTCGCCGGACCCGGCCCGCTCGACGGTGGACAGCGGCAGGCCGAGCACCTGGTCCACGAACTCCTCGCGCAGCTCGGCCAGCACCTTCTCGCCGAGCCTGGCGGAGGCCAGCACCGCGTACCGGATCAGGACGCCCTGCAGCAGCAGGAAGGCGCCGATGGCGGCGGCCACGACGGCGACGTTCACCTCGTGGCCGTACTGGATCCTCTCCACCAGCGCGCCGAGCTGCCACGGGACGACCAGCCCGGCGACGGCGGCCAGGCCGTGCAGGACGAGGGCGAGCGCGAGCCGGCGCGGGTACTTGAGCGTGAGCCGCCTGGCGTAGGCGCGCACCTGCCGGCGATCGGCGATCGGCAGGATCTCCCGGGCCATCAGTCCTCCCCTCGGGTGACGGTCGCGGTGTACTCGGGGCAGCCGTCCAGCAGTTGCCGGTGGGTGCCCTCGGCCAGGACGCGGCCGTGCTGGACGTAGATCACGTGCTCGGCCCGGTCGAGCACGAGCGGGCTGGTGGTGCAGACCATGGTGGTGCGCCCGGAGCGCGCCTTGGCCAGGCGTTCGGCGATGCGGGCCTCGCTGTGGGCGTCGACGGCGCTGGTGGGCTCGACCAGGATGAGCACCTCGGGGTCGGTCACCAGCGCCCTGGCCAGCCGCAGCCGCTGCTGCTGCCCGCCGGAGAACTCGCGCCCCGCCTCGGCCACCTGGGCGTCGAGCCCGTCGGGCAGGGCCTCGACGATGTCGGTGGCGCAGGCGGCCTCCAGGGCCTCGCGCAGCTGCGCGTCGGTGGCGGTGCCGCGCACGTCCAGCTCGTCGCGCAGCCGGCCGTTGAACAGCCGGGCGCCGTTGTCGGCGACCAGGATCCGTGAGCGCACCTGCTCCAGCGGCAGCGTACGCAGCTCCACCGCGCCGAACGTGACGTCGCCCTCGGTGTAGCGGCCGAGCCGGTCGGCGATGGCGATGGCGTCGCCGGGCACGTCGGCGGCGACGGCGGTGAGCGTGCCGGGTTGGAGCGTTACACCGCTGTAGGAGTCGCGCAGCACGCCGCCCTCGCCGAGGCCGGTGCCGCCGGTGATCTCGGGCTCGAGTGACAGGATCCTGATCACCCGCCCGGCGGCCACGTGCCCCTTGGTGAGTTTGTCGGCGGCCTCGGTCAGGGTGCGCATGGGCCCGATGAGGAACACCGCGTACAGGTAGAAGGCGACGAGCTGCCCGGTGGGGATGTCGCCGGCGACGGCGAAGGAGGCACCGACGCCGGTGACGATCGCGATGAGCAGGCCGGGCAGCACGATCTGGGCGCCTTCGAGCACCGACTCGACACCGGCGACGCCCACCCCGGCCCGGCGCACGCGCTGCGACTCGGTGCGGTAGCGCGCGGCGAAGACCTGCTCGCCGCCGATGCCGCGCAGCACGCGCAGCCCGGCCACGATGTCGGCGGCGCGGGTGGACAGCTCGCCTGCCAGCTCCCGCTGCGCCTGCTGCCGCCGGTGCAGGGGACGCAGCAGCGGCCCGACGGCGACGGCCATGAGCGGCACGCCGAACAGCACGAGCAGCCCGAGCGGCAGCGAGGTGGAGATGAGGATCACAGTGACGGTGACGATGGCCAGGATCGAGCCGACGCCGCGCAGCAGGATGTCCATGGAGCTGCCGATGTGTGCGATGTCGGAGTTGCCGACGCTGACGACCTCGCCGGTGGTCAGCCGTTTCGGCAGCGTGGCGCCGAGCCTGGCGGCCTGTCTGGAGGTGAGCTGCACGGTGCGGTAGGCGGCGGCCAGCCAGTTGTAGACGGCGCTCCGGTGCCGCATGATCCCGGTGAACGCCTGCACCAGCCCGAGCCCGAACAGGATCGCCGACCACACCAGCAGCGCGCGGGTGTCCTTGGCGGTGACGGCGTCGATGCCCTTCCCGAGCACGGTCGGCATGAGGGCCTGCACCAGCCACCACAGGCTGGCGTAGCCGATGCCCGCGAGCAGGGGGACAGCCTGCCGCCGCGCGTTCCACCACAGGTAGCGGAGCGGGCTGCGGATGTCGGGCACGCCGGGATCGGCCTCAGGAAGGGAGCGCATAACCTCACAACCTTGACAAGGTGTCCCCCGGCCCGGCAAATGATTTTCGTCACCGTGGGAACGCCCGCAAGGTGTACACCAGCGCCACCACCGCCGTGACGGCCAGCAGGACGTAACCCACGGTGTACGCCCCGGTGGCGGCGTAGACGACCCCCATCACCAGGGGCGGGAAGTACCCGCCGAGCCCGCCCGCCGCGCCGACCAGCCCGGTCACGGTGCCCACCCTGGACGCGTCCACCACCTGGGCCACCAGCGCGAACACCCCGCCGGTGCCCAGCCCGAGGAAGAACGCCATGAGCACGAAGCTCAGCCCGGCGGGCACCTCGAGCGGCGGCCGCAGCACCAGCACGAGCGCCATCAGCGCGGTCCCCGCGAACGAGATCGCCAGCACCTTGACGGGCCCGATCCGGTCGGCGACCGTCCCGCCGAGCGGCCTGGACAGCACGGCGGCGATGGAGAACCCAGCAGTACGCAGCCCGGCGTCGGTCTGGGCGAAGTGGTAGACGTTCTGCAGCAGCGTCGGCAGGTAGGTGGAGAACGCCACGAACCCACCGAAGGCGACCGCGTAGAGGAACGCGCACTGCCAGGTCGCCTTGATCTTCATGGCCTCCCGCATGCGCGGCAGCGCCGAGCCGGTGGCGGGCGACCAGCGGGGCGAGTCGCGGCTGCCGCCCAGCATGACGATGCCCATCAGGGCCAGCACCGCCGCGACGAGCAGGTGCGCCTGCGCCCGGCCGAAGTCCTCGACCAGGCGCGGGGTGAAGAACGCCGACAGCGCGGTGCCGCCCATGCCGGCCCCGAACACGCCGGTCGCGAAACCCCGGCGCTCGGGCTCGTACCAGGCGTTGACGAACGGGATCCCGATCGCGAACGAGGTGCCGGGGATGCCCAGCAGGAACCCCCAGAACAGCAGCCACCCGTACGAGTCGGACCAGCCCACGAAGAGCACGGGCACGATCGAGACGAAACAGATGATCGCGAACATGCGCCGCCCGCCGAGCCGGTCGGCCAGCATCCCCATCGGGATCCGCCCCAGCGAGCCGACCAGCACCGGGATCGCCACCAGCAGCGAGGTCTGGGTGGGCGACAGGTCCAGCATCCGGTTGTAGCTGCCGGACAGCGGCCCGATGAGGTTCCACGCCCAGAACGTCACCGCGAACGCCACCGTGGCCAGAGCCAGGTTCCGCACCTGTCCCCTGCGCAGCTCGGAACCTTTACGAAGCTCAGACATACACCCTGTGTAACAGAGGGTCACTATCTGTGATGAAGTGGGGGTATGACCGCCGAGGAACTCCTGCTGAAGACCGGCCGCTTCCTACGCCGGTCGACCACCAGCGGCGACCTGCACACCCTCTTCCTGAAGGGCGGCACCGAGGGCGACGCGTTCTACCGCGACCGCTGGAGCCACGACAAGGTGGTCAGGTCCACGCACGGCGTGAACTGCACGGGCTCCTGCTCGTGGAAGGTGTACGTCAAGGACGGCATCATCACGTGGGAGACGCAGGAGACCGACTACCCGAGCGTCGGCCCCGACCGCCCCGAGTACGAGCCGCGCGGCTGCCCGCGCGGCGCCGCCTTCTCCTGGTACACCTACTCGCCGACCCGGGTCCGCTTCCCGTACGCCAGGGGCGTGCTGGTCGAGATGTACGCCGAGGCGAGGCAGCGCCTGGGCGACCCGGTCGCCGCCTGGGCAGAAATCACGACAAATCCGGAAAAGCGGGAAAAATACCAATCCGCCCGGGGTCGCGGCGGCCTCGTCCGCGTCTCCTGGGAGCTGGCCACCGAGCTGATCGCCGCCGCCCACGTGCACACCATCAAGGCGTACGGCCCCGACCGGGTCGCCGGGTTCTCCCCCATCCCGGCCATGTCCATGGTCTCCCACGCCACCGGCGCCCGCTTCGTGTCGCTGATCGGCGGCGCCATGCTCTCCTTCTACGACTGGTACGCCGACCTCCCGGTCGCCTCCCCCCAGGTGTTCGGCGACCAGACCGACGTCCCGGAGTCGGCGGACTGGTGGGACGCCGCGTACCTGGTGATGTGGGGCTCCAACGTGCCGGTCACCCGCACGCCGGACGCCCACTGGATGGCCGAGGCCCGCTACCGGGGCCAGAAGGTCGTGGTGGTCTCCCCCGACTACAGCGACGCGGCCAAGTTCGCCGACGAGTTCCTCGCGGTGCGGCCCGGCACGGACGGGGCCCTGGCCATGGCGATGGGGCACGTGCTGCTCAGGGAGTTCTTCGTCGATCGCGAGACGCCGTACTTCACCGACTACGTCAAGCGCTTCACCGACCTGCCGTTCCTGGTCACGCTGGAGGAGCGCGACGGCGCGTACGTGCCCGGCAGGTTCCTCACGGCCCGCGACCTCGGCTCGGCGGAGGAGGCGGCCGAGTGGAAGACCGTGCTCATGGCGGAGACCGGCGAGCCGGTGGTGCCGAACGGCTCGGCCGGGTTCCGCTGGACCGACTCCGGCCTGGGCCGCTGGAACCTGGACCTGGACACGTCCCCGAAGCTCAGCCTGCGCGGCGGCGAGGAGGCGGAGGTGCTGCTGCCCCGCTTCGACGGCGGCCACTCCACGCGCAGGAGCGTCCCCACCGCCCGGGTGGGCGGCAGGCTGGTCACCACGGTCTTCGATCTCCTGCTGGCCCAGTACGGCGTCGGCAGCGACTACGACGACCCCGCCGAGCCGTACACGCCGGCCTGGCAGGAGCCCATCACGGGCGTCCCCGCCGCCAGAGCGGTCAAGATCGCCAGGGAGTTCGCCAGGACGGCCGAGGCCACCCGGGGCCGCTGCATGATCATCCTGGGGGCGGGCACCACCCAGTGGTTCCACGGCGACACGATCTACCGCGCGTTCCTGTCGCTGCTCCTGCTGACCGGCTGCCAGGGCCGCAACGGCGGCGGCTGGGCGCACTACGTCGGCCAGGAGAAGTGCCGCCCGCTGGCCGGCTGGCAGCTCATGGCGGGCGCGCTCGACTGGGCCAGGCCGCCGAGGCAGGTCCCCGGCACCACGTTCTGGTACCTGCACACCGATCAGTGGCGCTACGACCACTTCGACGCCGGCGACCTGACCAGCCCGCTGGCCAGGGGCGACTTCCGCGGCAAGCACACCGCCGACCTGGTGACGGAGTCGGTGCGCAACGGCTGGATGCCGATGGCGCCCACCTTCGACCGCAACCCGCTCGACCTCGGCGACGCCGCGGATCCCATCGCCGCCACCAGGGCCGAGCTGGCAGCGGGCACGCTCAGGCTCGCCGCGCAGGACCCTGACGACCCGCGCAACTGGCCCCGCGTGCTCACCCTGTGGCGCTCGAACCTGTTCGGCTCCTCCGCCAAGGGCAACGAGTACTTCCTGCACCATCTGCTCGGCGCGCAGTCCAACCTGGAGCACCCGGACCCTCAGGCCCCGAAGGGCAAGCTGGACCTCCTGGTCACCCTGGACTTCAGGATGACCAGCTCCACCGTCTTCTCCGACGTCGTGCTGCCCGCCGCCACCTGGTACGAGAAGTACGACCTCTCCTCGACGGACATGCACCCGTTCGTGCACGCCTTCAACCCGGCCATCAACCCGCCCTGGGAGACCAGGACGGACTTCGCCGTCTTCCACGCCATCGCCCGCTCCTTCAGCGAGCTGGCCAGGGACCACCTGGGCGTGCGCAGGGACGTCGTGGCGGTGGCGCACCAGCACGACACCCCCACCGAGCTGGCGGGCAGCGCGGCCTTCGGCCTGAAGGTGGTGGAGCGCGACTACGGCGCCACGGCCGAGAAGCTCGCCGCGCTCGGCCCGCTCACGGAGCAGCTCGGCATCCCGGTCAAGGGCGTGACGTTCCTGCCCGACGAGGAGGTGACCTGGCTGGGCCAGCGCTGCGGCCTGGTGCCGCGCGGCGTGGCCAAGGGCAGGCCGGAGCTGGACACCGCGACCAAGGCGTGCGAGACGATCCTCGCCCTGTCGGGCGTCAGCAACGGCAGGCTGGCCGCGCAGGGCTTCCGCCAGCTCGCCCAGCGGACGGGCGCCAGCTTCGAGGAGCTGATCCACGAGGACCACCGCATCGTCTTCGGCGACACGCAGGCCAGGCCCGTCCACGTCGCCGCCAGCCCCGAGTGGTCGGGCAAGGAGTCGCACAGGCGCCGCTACTCCCCCTTCACGATCAACGTCGAGCAGGGCAAGCCCTGGCACACGCTGACCGGCCGCATGCACTTCTTCCTCGACCACGACTGGATGCACGAGTACGGCGAGGCGCTGCCGATCTACCGCCCCCCGCTGGACCTGGCCGCGCTGTACGGCGAGAGCGGCACCCTGCGCTACCTCACCCCGCACAGCAAGTGGTCGATCCACTCCGAGTACCAGGACAACCTGCTGATGCTCTCGCTCTCCCGGGGCGGCCCGACGATCTGGATCTCCACCGAGGACGCCGCCGGCCTAGGCATCGCCGACAACGACTGGGTCGAGGCGGTCAACCGCAACGGCGTGGTCGTGGCCAGGGCGATCGTCACCCACCGCATGCCGAAGGGCACCGTGTACATGTACCACGCCCAGGACCGCCTGATCGACGTGCCGAAGTCGGAGGCGACGGGCCGGCGCGGCGGCATCCACAACGCGCTCACCAGGGTCCTGATCAAGCCCACGCACCTGATCGGCGGCCACGCCCAGCTCTCGTACGGCTTCAACTACCTGGGCCCCACCGGCAACCAACGCGACGAGATCACCGCCATCCGGCGCAGGTCACAGGAGGTGCGGTACTGATGAGGCCGATGGCCCAGATCGCCATGGTGATGAACCTGGACAAGTGCATCGGCTGCCACACCTGCTCCGTCACCTGCAAGCAGACCTGGACGAACAGGCCGGGAGTCGAGTACGTCTGGTTCAACAACGTCGAGACCCGCCCCGGCCAGGGCTACCCCAGGCGCTACGAGGACCAGGAGCGCTGGCAGGGCGGCTGGAAGCTGACCCGAGGGGGCAGGCTCAAGCCACGCGCCGGAGGCCGGCTGCGCAAGCTGATGACCATCTTCGCCAACCCCCTCATGCCCTCCATCCAGGACTACTACGAGCCCTGGACCTACGACTACGAGAACCTCACCGACGCCCCGCTCTCCGGCGACGTCCCGGTCGCGCCGCCGAGGTCGCTGATCAGCGGCGAGCCGGTGAAGATCGGCTGGAGCGCCAACTGGGACGACAACCTCGGCGGCGACCCGAGCCCCGACCCGGTGCTGCAGAAGGTCTCGGAGGATGTCAGGCTGTCGTTCGAGCAGGCGTACATGTTCTACCTGCCGCGCATCTGCGAGCACTGCCTGAACCCGTCGTGCGTGGCCTCCTGCCCGTCGGGCGCCCTGTACAAGCGGGCCGAGGACGGCATCGTGCTGGTGGACCAGGACCGGTGCAGGGGCTGGCGGATGTGCGTGACCGGCTGCCCGTACAAGAAGGTGTACTTCAACCACAAGACCGGCAAGGCGGAGAAGTGCACGTTCTGCTACCCCCGGGTGGAGGTGGGGCTGCCGACGGTCTGCTCGGAGACGTGCGTGGGGCGCCTGCGCTACCTCGGCGTGCTGCTGTACGACGCCGACCGCGTCACGGAGGCGGCCTCCGTCGCCGACGAGCGCGACCTGTACGAGGCGCAGCTCGACCTGTTCATCGACCCGCACAGCGCGGACGCCGAGGCCGCGGGGCTGCCGGCCGACTGGCTGGAGGCGGCCCGCAGGTCGCCCGTCTACGACCTGATCAAGCGCTACCGCATCGCGCTCCCGCTGCACCCGGAGTACCGCACGCTGCCCATGGTCTGGTACGTCCCGCCGCTCTCCCCCGTCGTGGACGCCCTGTCCGGCACCGGCCACGACGGCGAGGACGCCACCAACCTGTTCGCCGCCATCGACGCCCTGCGCATCCCCATCGAGTACCTGGCCGAGCTGTTCACGGCGGGCGACCCGGAGCCGGTGACGTTCGCGCTGCGCCGCCTGGCCGAGATGCGCTCGTACATGCGGGCGGTCAACCTCGGCGAGCGGCCGCCGGAGGATCCGGAGCTGGAGGCCATGTACCGGCTGCTGGCCGTGGCCAAGTACGAGGACCGCTACGTGATCCCGACCGCGTACGGCAACGTGCCGGGCGTCGTCGAGGAGGGCGGCTGCAGCCTCGACTACGACGGCGGGCCCGGCATGCAGCAGCCGTTCGGCGAGGCGTCGGGCCGGCCGGTGCCCGTCTCGATCGAGACCTTCCACGGCCTCAAGGAGCGCCAGACCAGCAACGAGGTCACCCACGACCGGGTGAACCTGCTCAACTGGGACGGCCGGGGCACCCCAGCGGGGCTCTTCCCGCCGAAGCGGAGGCACCCATGACGCGCCCGGTGATCTGGCAGGCCGCCGCCCACCTGCTCGCCTATCCCGACGAACGCTTCTGGCGCCGCCTCCCGCTGATCAGGCAGGCCGCCGAGCCGCACTTCACCGCGTTCCTCGCGCTGGTCGCCGACCTGGGCCAGGGCGAGCTGGCCGGGCACTACGTGGACACGTTCGACCTGCAGCGGCGCTGCTGCCTGTACCTGACGTACTACACCGACGGCGACACCCGCCGCCGGGGCGAGTCGCTGGCCGCGCTGAAGCAGCGCTACCGCGCGGCCGGTTGGGAGCTGATGGACGACGAGCTGCCCGACTTCCTGCCCGTCATGCTGGAGTTCGCCGCGTGCGACCCGTCGGGCGCCGCGCTGCTGCAGGAGCACCGGGCGGGGCTGGAGCTCCTGCTCGCCGCGCTGACCGAGCGTGACTCGCCGTACCGGCACGTGATCGGCACGGTCTGCGCCGCGCTCCCGCCGCTCAGCGCCGCCGACCGGGCCACGGCGGCCCGCCTGGCGGCCGGCGGGCCGCCTGCCGAGAGCGTGGGTGGTTACCGGTGAGCTGGGGGGAGAGCGTGCTCTGGATCGTCTCCCCGTACGTCACCCTGGTGATCTTCGTGGGCGGCCTGATCTGGCGCTACAGGTACGACAAGTTCGGCTGGACCACCCGCTCCTCGCAGCTCTACGAGAGCCCGCTGCTGCGCGTGGCCAGCCCGCTGTTCCACTACGGACTGCTGGTGGTGATCGTCGGGCACGTGACCGGCCTGCTGATCCCGCTGTCGTGGACCGACGCCATCGGCCTGTCGAACGAGGCCTACCACGCCAACGCGCTCATCTGGGGCGGCCTGGCGGGCATCGCCACGCTGGTCGCGCTCGCCCTGCTGATCTACCGCCGCCGCACCACCGGCCCGGTGTTCCTGGCGACCACGGTCAACGACAAGGTGATGTACGTGGTGCTCGCGGCCTCGATCGTCGCCGGGGTGGTGACCACGGTGGCGGGGTTCGTACCCACCGAGGTGAGCTACCGGACCACGGTCGCGCCCTGGTTCCGCGGCATCTTCGTGCTGCGGCCCGACCCGGCGGCGATGGGGCAGGCGAGTGTTCTTTACAAGGTGCACACGTTGATCGGGATGGCGCTGTTCGTACTTTTCCCGTTCAGCCGCTTGGTGCACGCGGTTTCCGCCCCGTTGGGCTATTTGTTCCGTCCTTACATCGTGTATCGGAGCCGCGCGGATGGCGCGCCGAGGCGCCCGGCAGCGGTGCGGATGCGTCAGAATCGTCCCTTGTGAAGCACGGGTACACCAACAGCACGTTCGGCGACGGCGCCCTGGTCGTGAAGTGCTACGAGGGGCCCGAAGCGGCGTTCAGGCTGAGCACGGAGAGCCGCTACCTGCGGCGCCTGCGTGGCCGGCTCCCGGTCCCCCGGGTGCACCAGGTCACCTCGACCAGCCTGACCACTCGCTTCGTCGACGGCTCCCACGGCCAGGACCTCCTCGACGAGGGCCGGGCGGTGGAGGTGTTCACCGAGTGCGGGCGCATGCTGGCGCGCATCCACCGGCTCGGCATCGTGCACGGCGACTACGGGCCGCAGAACATGCTGTTCCACCCCGACACCTTCGAGACCACCGCGATCCTCGACTGGGAGTGGGCCCACCCCGGGCGGCCGGTGGAGGACCTGGCGTGGGTGGAGTGGATCGTCCGCAGCCACCACCCCGAGCACGTGGCGCTGCTGCCGCACTTCTTCGCCGCGTACGGGGAGCCCGTCCCGTCCTGGGCCGAGCGGCACGCGACCATGATCGAGCGCTGCCGCGGGCTGCTCGACTTCTGCGCGCGCTGGGAGCCGGGCGGGGGCGGGGAGAAGTTGTGGCGCGAACGCCTCGACGTCACGGCGGGCTGGACGCAGTAACCGCCGGTGCGGATCTGAGGCGTTTCGTCGCCGTGCGTGCCGGGCGAGGTGGCTTTGACCCGTTCTGTCGGTGCGCTTTGCTTGGCTGGGGGCATGACACGCGATGTGATGATCCTCGTCCTCGGTGCCACGGGCTCCACCGGCCGCCGCGTCGTGGAGCAGCTTCGCTCCGCCGGCCACAGCGTGCGGGGCGCCTCCAGGAGCGGCCAGGCCACCTTCGACTGGTCCGAGCCCGCCACGTGGGAGCCGGCCGTGGCCGGCGCGTCGGCCCTCTACCTGATGGCGCCCGACGGAGTCCCCGTCGATCCCGCGTTCGTGTCGCTGGCCGTGGCCCGCGGTGTCGAGCGCATCGTGCTGCTGTCGAGCGGCGCCATCGAGGCCATGGGTGACGAGCGTCTGCTGGCGGCCGAGCGCACGGTGCGCGACAGCGGGGCCGACTGGACGATCCTGCGGCCGAGCTGGTTCAACCAGAACTTCGACGAGGGCTTCTTCAAGCCGGCCATCATGGCGGGCGAGGTGCTGATGCCGCTCGGCGACGTGCGGCAGGCGTTCGTGGACGCCGACGACATCGCCGCCGTCGCCGTCGCGGCCCTCACCCAGGACGGGCACGCCGGCCGCGCGTACGACCTCACGGGGCCGGGCTCGCTGGCCTTCGGGGAGGCCGTGGACATCATCGGCCGGGCCATCGGCCGTGAGGTGCGCTACCTGGGCGGCGACGAGGACTACATCGCCGCCAACGGCTTCTCCGGCGAGTCGATCCACGCCGCCAAGGCCTTCGGCGCCCTGCGCGCCCTCGGCGACCAGCCGGTGGCCGACACGGTGAGCGAGGTGACGGGCCGCGCGCCGAAGCCGTTCGAGACGTTCGCCCAGGAGGCCGCCGCCAGAGGCGCCTGGCGCTGACCCGCCCTATGAGGCACGGACGGCCAGCCGTCTGATCAGCGCCACCGCCTCATCCAGCAAGCTCAGCTCATACGCGCTGAGCCCCCGATCGGCGGCCCGCCGGGCCCGGGCCTCGTCGAGCGGCCCGGACGGGTCGAGGTCCGCGCCCAGCTCGGCCACCAGCACGCCGACCAGCCCGGTGGCCGGCGCCGCCAGCTCGCTCTCCCCGTCCACGGCAACCTGCGCGAGGATCACCGCCGACAGCGCGCAGTCGAGCGCGGGCCGCCCTTCCCTGGCGTTGCTCCAGTCGATCACCACGGGCCCGTCGGCCGTCAGCATCACGTTGTCCGGATGCAGGTCCAGGTGCAGGATCCGGTCGCGGGGGTCGCGGGACCCCCGGGCCGGGATCCGGTGCAGCCGCCGCAGCAGCGCGGCGAGCGTCCGGCCCGCCTCCTCGGCCCCGATCCGCCCGTCGAGCAGCGCGTGCAGCATCGTCGGCCCCGACACCCGCCGCATCACCAGGTCGGTGGCGCTGCTGTCGCCGGGGAAGACCTCGGGCACCGGGAACCCGTGCGCCGCCACGTGGGCCATGACCTCCAGCTCGCGCCGGGCGTCCAGGTCCACCCGGTAACGGCGCAGCACCCGCCCGTCGCCGAGCGCGTACACGTCGGCGCTGCGTCCGGCGCCGACCAGCTCCCCGATCTCCATGCTCCCAAGCTACGCGGCGACGGCCCGATCCAGCTCGGCGAGATCGCCGGTGTGCTCGCGGGCCAGGTCCTCCGCCAGCCGCCGCGCCCCGGCCGCGCCGCCCGCGTCCCGTTCACCGTTCGCGACCAGCACGAGCTGCTCCAGATGCGCGCGCAGCAACGCGGCGAAGCGCCGGTCGAAGGCGCTCTTGCGCAGCCCCGCCAGGTCCTTCAGGTCCTGGGCCGTGGGCATGCCGGGCATGTCGTGCAGGGTGTGCGGGTTCTCACCGGTGATCCCCGCCTCGGCCAGCAGGGCACGCAGCCGGCCGCGGCCCGCCTCGTGCGCCTTGCCGAGCCGTACGGCCAGATCGGCCAGCGCCCGGCTGGACGCCCGCTCGGGTGCCAGCTCCAGCAACGGCAGGGCCCGCGTGTGCAGGGCGTCGGTGAGCTGCAGCCACGCCACATCGGTCACGGTGTACTCCGGGGCCGGGGCGGGTTCCCGTACGACAGGAGAACAGCCCGCCACCACGACGACCAGCACCATCCCCACGAACCGCCGCCACACCGCCACGTCCGCTGTCCTTCCCATCACCGCGACCGGAGCGGCCGGGCGGGGCGCACGCGCACCCGCCCGGACCGGAGGAAACACCTACGAAGGCCGCCCGTCGGCGCCGCACTTGATGATCGGCCGGATGCAGTCACGCACCCGCCGCTCCATCTCGGCCGCCGGCCAGGCGTTGAAGAAGTCGCCGTGCATCGTGAACCCGCCGCCCGACGACAGCCGGATGCGCGACGGGTCGCCGCTCACCGGGTAACGGATCACCTGCCGCAGCTTGGGCACCGGCACGGGATGCGTGCTCGGGCAGGCCCCCGCCACCGGGTAGGCCATGTGGCTCTTGTGGTCGGCGGAGTCCAGGTCCCGCCCGTTCCAGCACTGCGGGAAGTCCAGGTACGACTCCAGCATGGTGCCGGACGGGCAGTTCACGAAGTCCTTGGAGGCTCCGACGTGCCCGGCGTGCAGGCACGACCAGCGGGAGATCGTGGTGTTGTCGGGCCCGGTCGCCCTGGCGTTGCCGGCGACGATCCGCAACCCCAGCGGGAGCGGCTGGATGCGGGCGATGATGTCGTCGCGCACCCCCTCCCCGAGGTAGTAGAACGTGACGATGGCCGGCTCGACGGGCGCGCCGTCGCGGTAGAGGGTCGGCACCCAGTACGACGACTTGTCCACGGCCGGGTTGCAGTTGGTGGCGCCGTTGAGCAGGTCGTTGAGCTGGGTGTGGGCGTTGGTGACCCGGCTGCCGAAGAAGCTGTGCATGTGCGAGGCGCCGGGCAGCCCGGGGAAGACGATCGGGTCGTCGGGCAGCCGGTGGCTGAACGGGCAGTCGGCGAGGAACTCCGCCACCCGTACGGGCGCGGCCGAGGCGGGCGCCGGAGCGGCCACCACGAACGTGCCGAGCAGCAGGGACAACAGGGCTAAGAGGCGCATGGCGGCTCCCTTGACGGGGGTCATTGGTAGACCCGCACGTAGTCGACGAGCATCCGTGACGGGAACGGCGTGGCGGCGTTCGGCGGCCCCGGCCAGTCGCCGCCCACCGCGAGGTTCAGGATGATGTAGTAGGGGTGGTCGAAGATCCACGGGCCGCGGGTCTGCTCCACCTGGTCCTTGCTGATCGCGAACACCGTCCGCCCGTCGAGCGTGTAGACGATGCCCTTGCTGTCCCAGTTCGCGGCCCAGACGTGGAAGTCGTCGGAGTAGTCGGCGCCGTTCGGCAGCGTGTACGGCGACCCGACGCCGCCGCCCCCGTTGTACGCGGGCGCGTGCACGGTCGAGTAGGACGTCTTCACGTCCTTGCCGAGGACCTCCATGATGTCGATCTCGCCGTTGTACGGCCACGGCCGCCCCGTCAGGAAGTCGGCGCCCATCATCCAGAACGCCGGCCACAGCCCGTCGCCCTTGGGCACCTTGATCCGGGCCTCGACGCGGCCGTAGGTGAAGTGGAACTTCGTGCCGGTGTTCATCCGGGCCGAGGTGTACTGGCAGGTGGTGCTGCCGGTGAGCGGGTCGGGCGGGCAGGCGGAGCCCGGGGTGGCCTGCTTGCGGGCCTCCATGACGAGGTGGCCCTGGCCGTCCATGGCGGCGTTGGCGTGGTCGGTGTAGTACTCAAGCTCGTTGTTCGGGCCGGTGCCGGGGTCGGCGCGCCACTTGGCGGGGTCGGGCCTGGCTCCCGCGGCGCCGTTGAACTCGTCGCTCCACACCAGGGCCGGCGGGTTGGCCGGGTCCCTGGGCGGGGCCGGCGGGTCGGTGGGGTTGCCGCCGGTGCCGTACACCTGGAACTCCCACAGGCTGTAGCCGTAGGCGCCGGACCGCTGGGTGCCGTACATGCGGACGTACCGGCCGGTGCCGCTGACGCTCAGCGTCTGCTTGAAGCCGGTGCCGGTGGTGGTGCTGTAGACGGTGGTCCAGGTGTTCGCGTCAGGGGAGGTCTGGAGCTGGAACGACCTGGCGTAGGCCGGGTCCCACTGCAGCACGACCCTGCTGATCCGGGCGGTCGCGCCGAGGTCCACGTAGATCCAGCCCGGGTCCGCCCAGGCCGCGGTGGCCCACCTGCTGGCGGGGTCGAGGTCGAACGCCCTGGCCGGGGTGCATTCCCAGCAGTTCCCGTCGTGCTGGGAGCTGGAGGCCACGCCGGGCTTGCCGTACGACAGCAGCCGCTCGCCGCTGGAGCCGCCTGCCCCGTAGACCTTGAACTCCCAGAGGCTGTAGCCCCAAGCCGTGGCGCGCTGGGTGCCGAGGACGCGCACGTACCGGCCGCTGCCGGACACGGCCAGGCTCTGGTTGCCGCCCGTGCCGGCGGCGGTGGAGTAGAGGTTGCTCCAGGAGCTGCCGTCGGTGGACGCCTGCACCTGGAAGGCGGTGGCGTGGGCGGTCTCCCAGCTCAGCTCGACCTGGCTGATGGTGGCGGTCGCGCCGAGGTCCACCTGGATCCACTGCGGGTCGGAGAACGCGCTGGACCAGCGGGTGCCGGGGTCGCCGTCCACGGCGGCGGAGGCGGGGAAGGCGGCGGCGCTCTCGGTGGAGGAGGCGGTGGCGGGCTTGCCCTGCGACAGCAGAGGGTCGGCGGCGTGGGCGGGCAGGGCTGACAGCAGGGGGGTCAGCAGGGCGGCGAGAGCCGCGAGACGGCGTAAGAGTGCGGTCACAACGTCTCCGTCAAACTGGGGGGAAGGTTCGAGGGAGCGCTCCCTGAGTAGGAGACTGCTCGCGACCGTAATCTCTGTCAAGGCCGGGGTTAACCTCTCCGACACTGAAGAGAGCGCTCTCTGAAACACTTCCGGCCAGCCCCGTCCACCCCGCTACCTGCTGTTTCCCGCCGCGCCCCGGGACCGGTACCCGGACGCCGAGAAACATTGCCCTTCCCTGCCGCCTTGACTCTCCCGCACCCCGGACCCCACCCTCATGGGGAAGCGCTCTCTCGTACGGAGGAGGGAAGTGAACAGACCCACCCTGGAAGCCGTGGCCGCCCGGGCCGGCGTCTCCAAGTCCAGCGTCTCCCGAGTGATCAACGGCGCCACCACCGTCGCCCCGTCCATCCGCGAGGTCGTGCTGCGCGCCGTCAGGGAGCTGGGCTACGTCCCGCACGCCGCCGCCCGCAACCTCGCCACCCGCCGCACGAACGCCGTCGCCCTCGTCGTCTCCGACCCGCCCAAGGGCCTGGTCTCCGACGACCCGATGTTCTCCGCCGTGGTCCGCCAGGCCAGCAGGAAGCTGGAGGCGGCGGGCAAGCAGGTGGTGCTCATGCTGGCCGGCTCTCAGGACAGCCGCGCCCGGGTCGCCCAGTACGTGGCGGCCGGCCATGTGGACGGCGTCCTGCTCGTCTCCATGCACGGCGCCGACTCGCTGCCCGCCACGCTGGCCCGCAAGGGCATCCCGATCGTCTCGCTGGGCCGCACGAACCCCGCCGTCCCCTACGTGGACAACGACAACCCCGGCGGCGCCGACCTCGCCGTACGCCATCTCCTGCGGCAGGGCAGGCGCAGGGTGGCCACCATCACGGGCCCGCTGGACATGACCGCCTCCCAGGAGCGCCTCACCGGTTACACCGACGTCATGCGCGAAACCTGCCATCGCTCCATCGTCGCCATCGGCGACTTCACCCGCGTCTCGGGCGCCGACGCCATGCGCCAGCTCCTCCAGGACGACCCCGGCCTGGACGCCGTCTTCGCCGCCAACGACCTCATGGCCATCGGCGCCCTGCGCACCCTGCGGGAGGCGGGGCGCAGGGTGCCGGACGACGTGGCGGTGGTCGGCTTCGACGACATCGAGGCCGCCCTCTACACCGCCCCCGCGTTGACCACGGTCCACAGCCCGATGACCGACTGGGCCGGCGCGACGGTGGAGCTGCTGCTGGGGTTGTTCGAGGGCGGGCCCGAGGAGCCGGTGCTGCTCCCGGCCGAGCTGGTGGTACGGGAGTCGGCTTGATCATAATGGCGGGGATTCGTTTTTCGCTCGGAGCGGAGTACACGTGCGCTTATCCCCCTCAGAACGGCTGAGCATTGTCCGGCCCTTTCGCCGCCTAGCTGCCTCGCTGAGCGCCTTGACCATGACGATCGGCCTGCTCCTCGCCGGAGCACCCGCGGCCTCGGCAGCGGATTCGATCACTTACCTCGGCCTGACCCCCTCCACGTCCTCGTCGGAAGTCGAGATCGTCACGGGCAGCGGCAGGCTGTTCGCGTCCGCCCGCGATCGAATCGTGGTGACGGACACCGACGGCACACTGATCGGCTACATCACCGACCTGTCATACGTGGTGGGCCTCACGGTGACACCCGACGGAACCCGGCTGTACGCGGCACTGCGTGATTCGAACGAGGTCGTTGAGATCGACACCTCGACTCTCGCGATCACCCGGCGGTTCGACTTCGCGGCGTACACGTGCCCGTACCGCTTGTCGCTGTCCGGCAACATGCTGTGGACGGGGCACGGGTGTGGACCGGGGAATGGCGGGGTTGCAAGCCTCGACCTGTCGGCCCCGGCCCCGCAGCCCGTCACCGCCTTGACGGGGCTGGCCTACGCGCCCATGCTCGCCGCCGCGCAGAACACACTCGTGCTCGGCTACTCCCGCGTCTCCCCGTCCACGCTGATGTCCTACGACGTGAGCACAGGTTCTCCGCAGCTTCTCGGCGAGATCGACGGCCTGCCCTACCTCTCCGACTTGTCCATCACACCGGACGGCTCGACGGCACTGGCGGCGTTCCCGACCCGGCTGGAAGGCTGGGACACCTCAAGCCTCACAATGGTCCGCCAATACGGCGAGAACGCCGCGGCCCAGGGCAGTGCCGTGGCCGTGGCCGTCACCCCGGACGGCACCAAGGTCGTCGGCGGCTGGACCGTCCGGGGCGTCGAGGTGTACGACCTGGTGACGGGCGTGATGACCTACGCGAAGACGAGTCCCACCGGTTGGTCGAGCCCCATGGTCGACACCGGCGCCATCACCACCGTCGGCGACGAGGTCTTCAGCGTGCTGCGGACCAGGGGTTCCACTGTCCTGCGCCTGTGGAAACTGGAAGACGCCACTCTGACACCATGACGTGCCCCGGATGGACGTAGGCCACCCCTGCCTTCAAGGGGCGGCCTACGGCCCCATGGTTCAGCCCTTGATGCAGATGAGCTGCCGCAGGTGCGCGACCACCTGCACGAGATCCGTCTGAGCCGCCATCACCGACTCCAGATCCTTGTACGCCCCCGGGATCTCATCCAGCACCCCGGAGTCCTTACGGCACTCCACCCCCGCCGTCTGCGCCTCCAGATCCTTCACCGTGAACGTCTTCTTCGCCTTGTTCCGGCTCATCTTCCGGCCGGCCCCGTGCGAGGCCGAGTTGAACGCCGCCGCGTTGCCCAGCCCCTTCACGATGTACGTCCCGGTGGCCATCGAGCCGGGGATGATCCCCAGCTCCCCCGCCCCGGCCCGGATCGCGCCCTTGCGGGTGACGAGCACGTCCACCCCGTCGTACCGCTCCTCGGCCACGTAGTTGTGGTGGCAGGAGATCGGCTGCTCGAAGGTGATCTCGGGCAGGTGCCGCCGCAGCACGTCGCACACCAGCCCCATCATCAGCGCCCGGTTGCGCCGCGCGTAGTCCTGCGCCCAGAACAGGTCGCGCCGGTAGGCGTCCATCTCCGGCGTGTGGCCGAGGAAGACCGCCAGGTCCCGGTCCACCAGCCCCTGGTTGTGCGTCAGCCCGCGGGCCACCCCGATGTGGTGCTCCGCCAGCTCCTTGCCGATGTTGCGCGAGCCGGAGTGCAGCACGACCCACACCCAGCCCTCGTCGTCGGCGCACACCTCGAGGAAGTGGTTACCGCCGCCGAGCGTGCCCATCTGGACCTCCGCCCGCTCGCGCCGCGCCATCACGGCCGGCGCCAGTTCTTCGAAGCCCTTCCAGAACTCCGCCCATCCGGCCTGCTTGACCCCCTGCACCTTGGCCGGGTCGACCGGCAGCTTGTGGTGCCCGAACCCGACCGGCACCGCCTGCTCCAGCCGCCGGCGCAGGTAGGCCAGGTTGTCGGGGAGCTGCGCGGCCTGGTAGGACGTCTTCACCGCGGTCATCCCGCACCCGATGTCCACCCCGACGGCCGCCGGCGAGACCGCGTCCCGCATCGCGATGACCGAGCCCACCGTCGCGCCCTTGCCGTGGTGCACGTCCGGCATGACGGCGACACCGTGGACCCACTCCAGGTTCGCCACGTTACGCAGCTGCTGCATCGCCTGCGGCTCGACCGTCTCCGGCTCCGCCCACATCCGCAGCGGTCGCCGCGTTCCTGTCACCTCGTTGTACGTCATCTCGTATCGCCTCCTCCCGGTCACACTCCGAACACGATCTATCAGGCCAGAGTTCTCATACCCCCCGCAACCGATTTAGCCTCAGTTGCCGTACTGCTTGGTCTCGGGCTTCTCCACCATGAGCACGTGCGCGGGCTCGTCCGCCACCGGCCGGTGCCGCAGCCCGCGCGGGACGACGAAGATCGAGCCGGGCGTCATGACGACCGGCTCCCGCCCCTCCAGCTCCAGCCGGAACGTCCCGTCCCAGCACAGGAACAGCTCGTCCTCGTCGTGGTAGTGCCAGGGGAACTCGCCGTGGAGCTGGGCCAGCCGGACCACGGCGTCGTTCACCTCGGCGAGCCGGCGCTGCTGCCAGGGGCCGGGCAGCGTCCCGATGGCCTCGGGGACCGATACTGCACCTGTCATGGTTCTGCCTCCTTGATGCGTTGGACGCGTCCCATCACATCGGCAGGAATGGCCCGCTTACAGAGCCAATCTCATCGAATTGGTCCGCCGATCGGTCCAATCGGCTTCACGGCGTGCTCGGCGCTCCTTCCCGTACGGCGGGCTCAGGCGCGCCCGCCCTGCCGCCGGGCAGCAGCGGGACGAGGGCCAGGACGACCAGGTTCGAGGCCACGGCCAGCCAGAACACGCCGCGCAGCCCGTCGATCGCGCTCTCCGCGGTCTGGACGACGAGCGTAACCAGGGCGACACCGAGCGCGGCGCCGAGCTGGTTCAGCATGTAGAGCACCGAGCTGCCCTGCGCCACCATCGGGCCGGGCAGCGTACGGTAGAGGGAGCCCATCGTCGGCGCGCTGAAGCACCCGCTGCCCAGCCCGAACGTCAGCGCGGCCAGCGCCGGCCACATCTCCGGCGTGTCGGGGCCGATCCGCGTGAGGGCCAGCACGCTCGCCACCGCCACCACCGCCCCGCCGGCGGCCAGCCGGCGCGCGCCGAAGCGGTCCGACAGGCGCCCGGCCAGCGGCATCGCGATGGAGCCGCCGAGCCCGAGCGGGGCCATGAGCAGCCCGGCCGCCAGCACGTCGTGGCCATGGGCCTGCTGGTAGTACAGGGGCAGCGCGAACAGCCCCGCGAACAGGCCCATGCCGCCGAGTCCCATGATGGCGACGCTGGCGCTGAAGCTCCGGCTGCGGAACAGCCCGAGGTCGATCAGCGGGCCGGGACGGCGGGCGTGCGTGGCGTACCCGATCAGCAGCACCAGCCCGAGCCCCAGCGGCGCCAGCACCTGCCACACCGCGAACGCCCCCTGCTCGGCCGTCTGCGACAGAGCCAGCACCACGGCGGCGAACCCGGGCCCGAGCAACGCCAGCCCCACCACGTCCAGCCTCGGCACGCGCGCCGGCGCCGGCCCGTCGGCGGGGATCACCCGCAGCGCCAGCACCAGCGCCACGACCCCGACGACCATGCTGATCAGGAACATCGCCCGCCACGACAGCGCACCGAGTATCGCCCCGCCCGCGATCGGCCCGAGCACGGGGCCAAGCGACAGGACCACGCCCATCAGCCCCATCACCCGCCCGGCCCGCTGCGGCCCCGCCGCCCTGGCCAGCAGGATCAGGACGAGCGGATCGAGCAGCCCCGCCCCGGCGCCCTGCACCACCCGGAACGCGATCAGGCTGCCCACGTCCCAGGCCAGCCCGGCGGCCAGCGAGCCCGCCAGGAACAGCACCAGCCCCGCCACCCACAGCCGCTTGCCGCCGTACCGGTCCACGGCCCAGGTCGTGAACGGGATCGTGGCCGTCACCGCCAGCAGGAACCCGGTGGACGCCCAGCCGATCGTGCTCAGTGAGGTGTCGAAGGCGGTGGCCAGGGTGTCCGTGGCGACGGCGGCCATCGTGCTGTTGAGGATGCCCAGCAAGCCGCCGAGCAGGATCACGACGATCAGCCAGAGCAACCGGCCGTCCAATTTTTCTGAACTCATGAGTTCAACATAGACCAGCTCATCCATGAAAGTGAACCAGCGAGTACAATCGGGGCCATGACGACCACACGGGGGCGCATCGACAAGCGGCGGGCGATCCTGGAGGGCGCGTTCACCGTGTTCGCGCGGGAGGGCTACGCCCAGTCCTGCGTGCAGGAGATCGCCCGGGAGGCGGGCGTGGCCAAGCCGACGGTCTACAACCACATGACCGACAAGGCCACACTGTTCCGGCATGCCATGGAGGCCGCCGCCCGCGCCATCCTGGAGCAGCGGATCGCCGCCCTGGAGCCGCTCGGCACCCCCGGCGACGACCTTCGCGCCACGCTGGAGGAGGTCGCGCACACCCTGCTCCGCCTGCACACCGACGGCCGCTCGTGCGCGCTGCGCCGCCTCCTCTACTCGGAGATCACCCACTTCCCCGACATCCTGGACATCGTCAAGGAGAGCGGCCCCGACCGGCTCACCCGGGCGCTCGCCGACCGCCTGGCGCGCCTCGCGCTGGCGGGCCGCCTGCGCGCGGCCGACCCCGACCTGGCGGCCGAGCAGTTCCTGGCACTGCTCCTGGGCCCGCTGGAGGCACGCACACAGCTCGGCACCCGCCAACTGGAGGACGCGCAACTGCGGACGATGGCCGTCGCCACCGTGGACGCCTTCCTCCGAGCATGGAGCGCCTGACAAAGAGAGCGCGGCCTAACCAACACGCATGACGAAATCATGCCGACAAGACCCGTTGTCGATGGTAGCCAAGGGATATAGTCTGCCGCGTGTGGTAGAACGAGACGACTACGCGGCCATCCGCGATCGGATCATCGGGCTCTCCCACCACCACGGCCTGCGCTGCGACTGGGCCGAGACGACCCGGCGGCAGCGGTTCCTGCTGCTGTGGGACGCCGAGGGCCGGGTCGCCGCCCGCGCGATCGTCCCGCTCTACCCCGGGGAGACACCGCACCTGGTGGACTCCCTCGAACGAGGGCTGGCACACCTGTTCGGCGAGGGCTGGCTGAAGGACTGACTGGAGCACCGATGACCGCAGACCGCGTCGACGTCCACGTCACCATGGCCGGCAACCTGTGGCTGGCCCAGGTGGACGGCGTGGCGGGCGGCATGTCCGCGCGGACGCTGCGCGAGCTGCACGCGGACGTGGCCGAGGGGCTCCCGTTCCTGTTCGCCGATCGCGACCGGCCGCCGTCGCCGGTCTTCCACTACACGCTGCCCGGCCTGTCCGAGCAGGACCTCGACGACTTCGCCGCCCTCCAGCGCCAGGCGGCCGCGATCGCCGAGGACTACACGCGGACGCTGAAGAAGCGGGTCAAGCACATGCACGAGCTGGGGCTGTCCGACAGTGACATCGGCGAGCTGCTCGGGCTGACCAAGCAGCGCATCCAGCAGATCCGTACGAACGCCAACGACGAGGCCCGCCAGAGCGGCTGACGGGCCCGCCCGCTTCACGGCCTGTCGTCGGTCCAGCCCGCCTCGATCAGCGCGGTGGAGCTCCAGACGGCGCCCGGCTCGAACCCGGCCTGCAGCCCGCCCGGCTCGACCACCACGTACTCGTGGGCCAGCGCCCGCCCGGTCGCCTCGTCGAAGACCAGCCGGTTCTCGGAGACTCCGCCCCGGTCGTAGCGCTCCCGCATCGACACGGCCGTGCCCTGCCGCCCCTCGGCGTCCGTCACGCTGGCGGTGACCTTGACGTCGTCCAGCTCGGCCAGCATGCGGAACGCCGCCCCCCGCACCTCGGGCGTCACCGGCATGTCCATGATCAGGCCGACGCTGACCCGGAACAGCCACGCGTCCCCCGACAGCTCCTCGCTCGTGGACTCGGTGCCGTGCCCGGCGTAGGAGGCCATCAGCCACTTCTTCAGCTTGCCCGGGTCGCTCGGCAGCGTCCGCAGATCCTTCATGGTGACGTTCTTGCCGAGCCAGAAGACCTTGTCACCGTCCACCAGCGGGGTGTGGCTGGTCCTGGCCTCACCCTCGGCCGTGGACAGGGCCAGCCTCCCCCGCCCCTTGCCCGGCACGAGGACCTCGATCTCGGACGGCGCCCCCGCCTGCTCCCATGCCCTCCGGTCCGCCTCCGTGGCCGGCTCGGCCCCGAGCCGCTGGTCGCCGGCCCACTGCTCGCCTCCGGTGGCGGCGGGCGTCCAGCCCTCGTTCCGCGTCCGGTCCACGACCAGGTAGCCGCCGGTCCTGGCCGCGTACAGGTGCCTGTTCACCGTCACGCTGTGCCACCAGTCGCCGCTCCCGTCGGCCTGACGGTCGGCCTTCTCGGCCGCGGCCAGCAGCACGTCCCGAGCCGACAGCGTCACCCGGGGAGCCGCCGTGGCGGGGCTCGCCGCCGCCTGAGCGCCGTCGGGGGCCCGCGGCGTCGTGGGCGCCGCGCCGCCGCCCGACACGACCACCGCCACCGCCGTCACCGCCGCGGCCGCCGCCCCTGCCAGCCCCAGCCCCCACACGGGCCTGCCCCGCCGTCGCCGCGCGGGGCCCCGCCGGGGTCCGGACATGGCGCGGGCCAGCTCCGCGGCCCTCGTCCCCTCGTCCACCGGCCGGTCGCCGAGGTGCGCGGGCCTGGCGGCCCGAAGTTCGTCGATGGGGTTCATGACCACTCCTCGCTGAGGTTCCGTACGGGGGTCCTGGACCGCTCGGGGGCGCGCCACTCCGGCTCCGCCTCCATGGCCTGTCTGAGCCGCTTGCGCGCCCGATGCAGCCGTACGCGGTACGCCGCCGACGAGCAGCCGATGACCCCGGCGGCCTCCTTGGGCGTCAGCCCGTGCCAGGCGACGAGGATGAGGATCTCCCGGTCGTCCTCCTGCAACGCGGCCAGCGCGCGCAGCACCCCCATCCGCTCCGTCACCTGATCGGCCACGTCCCCCTCGGTCCAGGCTCGCAGCTCGGCGGCCATCGCCTCCCGCCGCAGCTCCGCGCGTACGTTGTCACGCAGCACGTTCCTGGCGACCCCGAGCAACCACGGCAGCGCCGGCTCCGGCACGTCGTCCAGCCGCCGCCAGGCGATCGCGAACGTCTCGCTCACCACCTCGTCGGCCACCTGCCGCCCGGCGCGACTGACCACGTAGGCCCAGACGCGTTGCCGGCATTCGTCGTACATGCCGGTGAACCGGTGCGCATCATCCGTCACCGCCCAGCCCCTTCGTTCGGGATGCGTCGTTCTTCTGACACCAGGAAGTGGTCCGAGCCTTCCCGTTGTTACGCATCACCCGAGATTTCCAGAGGCGGGGCGCCACCACCGGCTCTTCGTTCCCCAGCAGGGACGGCAGGTCCACCAGCAGCACGGCGGACGCGGCCCCATGCCCGTGTTCCGCCAGCAACCCCCTGAGCCGCTCCAGCCGCTCGAGATCGGCCACGCTCCGCCGGGTGTCCGTCGCCTTGGCCTCCCCGAGCACGCCGACGACCGTCCGCCCCGCCTTCTTGTCCAGCGCGATGACGTCGATCTCGTGCTTGGCCTGCCCCTTCCGGTCGTTGACCACGGTCGCCGACACCGTGCCCGCGTTCCCGCACAGCGCCGGGCGGTCTCGCAGCCACTCCCGCGCACACACCCCGAAGTGCGGCCCGAGCGCGCCCGCGACGAAGGCCGGCCGGGAACGACGTCACGCCTCCGCCGATCGCCCCGCATCGACGAGATCGCGCTGCGGCACGGTGATCAGGTTGTGGAAGCGCACGACGGGGTCGGCGACGGTGATCACCGGCCGCCGCTCCCACAGCGGGTCGCTGTCGTAGCGCAGGTATCCGGCGAGCTGGGGTCTGAGATCGACGGCTCCTCACGCAGCGGCAGCCCGCCCTCGCGGAACATCGCCGAGGCCGGGTTGGGCCGACTCCTCCCATTCACCTGAGAATTCACTCCTTGAGCCGCTGAGGCGCATACGTCCTGACAGCGTCCAGCAGCTCACGCCGCGACGGATTCACCATCGGCCTGCCCGCCACCGTCACCGTCGGCACCGTCTCGAAGCCGTTCGCCACCGAGCGCACGAACGCGGCCGCGTCCGGATCCTTCCAGATGTTGACCTTGCGGTAGCGGAGGCCGGTGAACAGCAGGCTGACCCGCAGCTTCATACAGAACGTGCACATCGGCCGCCAGTACATGACGACCTCGTCGCCGCCGTCTCGCATCGTTCCCACCCCAATCTTGATACGTGATGAGTCCGGCTCCTCCTGTAGGGTGGTTGCCGGTCGGACGTCCTTCAAGTCGGGGGGCGGCCGGCGTGACCGGGACGTAGCGCAGCTTGGTAGCGCACTTGACTGGGGGTCAAGGGGTCGCAGGTTCAAATCCTGTCGTCCCGACCAGGTTCTTGCTGGTCGTTGAGGGTGTCACTCTTCCGGGTGGCACCCCTTCGCGTTGATGAGTGACCAACGGGCGAAGAGCGGGTCCATCACCGCAGCTCGATGCGGTCGGCGGCCGAGCAGGTTCGTCGCAGGAGTGCCAGGCGGCCACGCCGCAGCCGGCGTGCACGTCTGCGGGCACACCCTGAGCGGCCAGGGCATCGGCCAAGGCGATGTCGTCCGCATCCATCGTCTGCGCATGCACCAGCCAGGAAGAGCCGCCTCGCCGTAGCGCCGCACCTGCGCGACCAGTCCCTCCGCCGAGCTGCCGGCGACGGCGGCCGGCTCCGCCAGGGTACAGGCCGGCCCTCCAGGCCCGGTTCCGACGACGACGATCCCATCCAGGCCATCCGCCGCCTCCGGTGCGTTTGACAGCTCGCCGGGCCAGCCGCTAGCTATTAGCTAACCGTTAGGGGGATGCCGTGCAGGACGCAGTGCTGGCGATGCTCGCCAAGGAGCAGTCGCATGGGTACGGCCTGCGCGCCCGGCTGCGCCAGAGCCTGGGCCCGCTGGGCGAGTCGATGAACCCCGGCCAGATCTACGTGACCCTGTCCCGCCTGGAGAAGGCCGGGCTGGTCGTCTGCGAGCGGGCCGACGGCCTGCCGGAGCGGCCGGACCGCAAGGTCTACGCGCTGACGCCGGCCGGGCAGCAGCGGGTGGCCGCGTGGCTGGCCGAGGTGGGCTGGCCCAAGCCGGACCTGGCGGAGTTCCATCTCAAGCTCGTCGCGGCGTCGGCCGCCCGGCTGGCCGATCCGATCGAGCTGGTGGCGGCGCAGCGGCGGGAGCTGTTGCGCCGCCTGCGCGAGGCGCAGCAGGCGATCATGGCCGAGCCGGCGGGCTCGAAGGCGGTGCTGCTGCTGGAGGGGGTCGTGCTGCGGCTGCAGGCGGACCTGCGGTGGCTGGAGGCCTGCGAGCGGGCCTGGTCCAGGACGGGCGGGTTCCCGGACGACGACAGACCGGACGACGACAGACCGGACGACGACAGACCGGACGACGACAGAGTTGAGGGTGTGTGAGCGAGTCGAGTGCCGTCGTCCGGATTCGTGACCTGGTGAAGGAGCACGGTCAAGGGGAGAGCCGGGTGCGGGCGGTCGACGAGGTCGACCTGGAGGTGCCCGAGGGGCAGACCGTCGCGGTGATGGGCCCGAGCGGCTGTGGGAAGTCGACCCTGCTGCACCTGCTCGGTGGCCTGGAGCGGCCGTCACGCGGGGAGGTGTGGCTGGCCGGGCGGCGCATCGACAACCTGAGCGAGCGGGCGCTGGCCCGCATGCGGCGCCAGTCGGTGGGGTTCATCTTCCAGGCGTTCCACCTGGTGGAGGAGCTGTCGGCGGCGGAGAACGTGGAGCTGCCCGCGCTGCTGGCCGGCCGTTCGCCGCGGCAGGCCAGGCGCCGCGCGAGCGCCCTGCTCGAACGGGTCGGGCTCGCGGCGCGGGCCCGGCACCTGCCGTCGCAGCTGTCGGGCGGGCAGCGCCAGCGGGTCGCCGTCGCCCGGGCGCTGGCCAACGAGCCGCTGGTCGTGCTGGCCGACGAGCCCACCGGCAACCTCGACAGCGCGGCGACGCTCGACGTGCTGCGGATCTTCGCGGAGCTGCGGTCCGCCGGGCAGACGCTGGTGATCGTCACGCATGACGAGCGCGTCGCGGCCACCGCGGACCGGCTGGTCTCGATGCGCGACGGGATGTTCGTCGACGACACCCGGCTGGCGGGTTCCCAACCGCGCGGGCTCGGCGGGCTGATCGGGCTGGAGTGCTGAAGCACCATGCTCATGGGATCGGAGGGCTGAGCGCCGTGGGCTCCATCGTGCTCGTCGCGCGCCTCGTGCTGGCCGACGTCCGCCGGCACCGGGCCCAGGCCGTGATGCTCCTGCTCGCGGTCACCGTGGCCACCGCCACGCTGGCCCTGGGCCTGTCCCTGCGCGGCGCGACCGACGCCCTGTACGCGCAGACCCGCGCGGCCACCGCCGGCCCCGACGTGGTGGCGCTGTCCGGCGACACGGGCCCGGCCGTGACCTCGGCCCTGACCTCGCTGGCCGAGGATCCCGAGGTGGTCGGCCACCACGGCCCGTACCGCATCGTCTACGCGAACCTCACCGCGCGCGGCTCCGTGACGTCCGCGGTGGTGGTGCACGGCTTCGCCGAGCGGCTCGGCGCGCTCAACCGCCCGCTGGTGACCTCGGGCCAGTGGGTACGCCCCGGCGGCACGGTCCTCGAACGCGGCTTCGCCACCGCGCTGGACGTGGGCGTCGGCGACCGGGTCAGCATCGCCGGCCAGTCCTACCCCGTCGTCGGCATCGCCGTCACCGCGGCCACCTCCGTCTACCCGGGCGCGGCGCAGGTCGGCCCGGGCGGCGGCCCCACCGACTACACCGGCCTGGCCTGGATGACCCGCTCCGACGCCCGCGCCCTGGCCGGCTCCCACGACCTGCCGGTGACCCTGGCCATGGACCTCAAGCTGCGCGACCCCGCCACGGCCGACGCCTTCGCCGAGGCCCACCGCAGCACCGAGGCCCGGGTGAACGAGCACAGCTGGCAGTTCAAGGCCGAGCAGGACGCCCGCATCCTCAAGGACAGCCAGCCGATCCTCGTCGTCGGCAGCTGGCTGCTCAGCTTCCTGGCCGTCATCGGCGTGGCGGCGCTGGCGGCCGGCCGCGCCATCGAGCAGACCCGCCGGGCCGGGCTGCTCAAGGCCGTCGGCGCCGGGCCGGGGCTGATCGCGACCGTCCTGCTCACCGAGTACCTGGCGCTGGCGCTGCTCGGCGACGCGCTGGGCCTGCTGATCGCCCGCCTGGCCGTGCCCGTCATCGCCAGCCCGACCGCCAGCCGGATCGGCGACGTGCCGGGGCCGGACGCCGCCACCGTGATCACCGCGACCGTGCTCGCCGTGGTCGTGGCGGTGCTGTCCACGCTGCGTCCCACCCTGCGGGCGATGCGCACGGCGACCGTCACGGCGCTGTCCGCCACCGTGCGTCAGCCCCGGCACCGCCCCTGGCTCACCGCACTGTCCGCGCTGCTGCCCACGCCGCTCCTGCTCGGGCTGCGGCTGACCGCCCGCCGCCCCGGCCGCGCCGTGCTGCAGGCGTGCTCCACCGCCACCACGCTGGTCGGGCTCATCGCCCTGCTGGCCCAGCACGCCCAGCCGGAGCGCGGCTATGGCCTGAACGGCTCCTTCGTCCTGCCCAACCTGCGCGGCGAGCACGACCGGCGGCTGCTGCTCGCCGTCACCGTCCTGCTGATCGTCCTCGCCCTCGTGAACACCGTCACCTTCACCTGGACCACCGCCGTCGAGGCCCGCGCGAACATGGCCATCGCCCGCGCCCTCGGCGCCACCCCCGGGCAGGTGTCCGCGGGGCTGTCCACCGCCCAGCTCCTGCCCACCCTGGCCGGCGTCCTCATCGGCCTGCCGCTCAGCGCCGGCGTCGTAGCGATCTTCAGCGCCCCGAACGCGGTCGATCCACCCACCTCCTGGATCGTCACCGCCGTGCTCGCGACCCTGCTGGTGACGGCGGCGCTCACCGCCCTGCCCGCCCGCCTGGCGGCCCGCCGCCCGGTCGCCCAGACCCTCAGCGCCGAGGCCACCTGACCCCGCCCGCCAGGTCGGCATCCTCCACACCTCCCCCAGCTCGCGGCCCGGTTCTATCCTCAAGCCGTGAGCGAAGCCGAAGAGCGTCACGCAAGCTGGCTCGAGCTGTTCTTCGATCTCGTGGTGGTCGTGGCGGTGGCGCAGCTCGCCCAGCGGCTGCGGCACCCCACGTGGGCGGGCGTCGCCCTGTTCGTGCTGATGTACTACGCCGTCTGGAGCATCTGGACGACGCTCACGCTGTACTCCAACGTGCGCGCCGAACGCACCAGGACCCGCAGCATGCTCATCGGCATGTTCTGCATCGCCGTCATGGCCGCCGCCATCCCGGACGTCGCCAGGGACGGCGGCCTGCACGAAGGCTGGTTCATCGCCGCCTACATCATCTGCCGCATCGGCGCCTCGCAGACGTTGCAGCAGTCGGGGACGATCATGACGGCGTGGCCGGCCGCCCAGCTCGGCGCGGGGCTGCTGCCCTGGCTCGTCTCCATCTGGGCCGACCAGCCGCTGCGTTACCTGCTGTGGGGCCTCGGCCTGGCGCTCGACATGGCCTTCTCCGTCCTGCGGAGCCGGGACCCGCAGCGGCTGATCGCCGTGATGGAGCGGCAGGCCCGCCGGTTCTACGCGCGCGCACGGCGCTGGGAGGGCGCGGACAGGCAGGCGTCACCTGCCCCCAAGGTCGCCGCGGCCGTGCTCGACCCGGCGCACCTGTCGGAGCGGCTGGGCCTGTTCGTGATCATCGTGCTCGGCGAGGCGGTCGCGCAGGTCATCCTGTCCTCGTCGGGCATGGCCTGGGACTGGCGGTTCGCGCTGGCGGCACTGGCCGCCTTCGGGCTGATCGTCGCGTTATGGTGGCTCACGGTCCGGTTCGGCATCAACACCGTCGTGGGTCCCAGCGATCGCCCGATGAAGGCGTACGTGGCCCTGCCCGCGCACTTCGCCATGACGGCGGGCCTCACCGCGACGGCGGCCGGGCTGGGCGTGGCCGTCACACAACCGGCGGCGCCGCTGCAGGGCGGGATCGAGTGGGTGCTCGGGGGCGGGCTGGCCTGCTACTTCGCCGCCTCCACCGTGCTCGGCGCCGCGGCCAGGGCCGAGCGGCGGTGGTTGTGGTCGTGGGGCATACCGTGCGTGGTCGCGCCGTTGGTGGTGGCGGCCGTGGCGGGGGTGGTGCCGGGCTGGGTGGTGGTCGCCTCGTCGCTGGGGGTGGCTCTGTGGCGGGTCGCCTATCGGCCCAGGGAAGGCTTGTAGTTCAGGTCAGCTGTTCCGCCAGCCCGACGATGATCCCCTCAGGACCACGGAGGTAGCACAGCAGGTAGCTGTCCCCGAACCGCGCCACCTCCCCGACGAGCTCGGCACCGTGGGCGCACAGCCGGGCGACCGTGCCCTCGACGTCATCGACGGCGAACATGATCCGGCGGATCCCCAGCGTGTTCACCGGCGCCTGCGCAGGTCCCGCGCTGACCGCCTCCGGCGTGTGGAACTTCGCCAGCTCCACCCGGCCGTGACCGTCCGGCGTGCGCAGCATGGCCACGTCCTGCCTGACGTCGTCGATCCCGATGATCCGCTCCACCCAGCGCCCCTCGACCGGCCCCTTGCCCTCCAGCTCCATGCCGAGCTCGACGAAAAACGCGATGACGGCATCGAGGTTCTCGACCACGATGAGTACGTTGTCCATCCGCTGGATCGTCATGCCGGGTCTCCTTCGTGTCGCGCGGCCCCGGTGGCCGCGTCCACATCTGGGACGAAGCTGACGGGCCGTTCTCGACATCAACCCGCAAGCTCTTCAGGAGGTGGTCATGACCCCGGACGGCACAGCACCTGAGACACGGCCGGCCGCTCCTCCCCCGCCGCCGAGCCCCCAGCAACTCGCCGACATGACAGCCGTCGCCCGCAGCCTGGCCGCCGCGCACCAGGAGCAGGATCCCCTCGATCTCCGCTACATCGCCTCGACCCGGCAGGCGGTCCTGCGGGCCACCACGCCCTCACGCCCCGTGGGGGACGCGGGTGTCTACGTGATCCAGTTGGAGGGGAACTTCCGGCGGCAGGTCCGGCATAGGGAGAAGACGTTGCACGGCACGTCCATGATCATCATCATTGACGCCGAGACCGGGCAGGTCACGGACTTGAGCATCTCGCCCCAGCCCTTCGACCTGCGAGGGCTGGGACGGGCAGTTCCGCTGTGAGCCCCGGTCCTGCCATGAACCTGAGGACAGCGGCGATGAAGAGAGTCGTGTTCGTGGACTGGCACGGCGTGCTGTCCTGCGACCCCTTCTGGGCGTCCATCCGGGACGACCCCCGGCACCCGCTGCACACCCCGCTCGTGCAGAGCCTGGCCCCGGTCTTCGCCGGTGAGCGGGCGCACGCCTGGATGCGGGGCGAGCTGTCCTACGCCCAGATCATCTCCGGCCTCGGCATCAAGCTGGACCGCCGGTTCCGCGCCGACTTCCTGCACCGGCGGCTGCTCGCCGACTGCGCCAGGATGCGGGTCAACGTCCCGTTGCTAGAACTGCTCCTCGAAATCAGGACGCTCGCGTCGATCGTCGTGGCCACCGACAACATGGACTGCTTCGCCGAGACCTTCAGGCGGCTGCGCGCGGCACGGCGCCCCACAGGCCGCCGCTCGACGGAGACGCTGGCCACCTGGGCCCCCGTCTGTGACGACCTCATCTCCTCCAGCGACGTCGCGGTGCTCAAGGACGAGGACGCCGCCAGGTTCTTCGGGCCCTGGCTGAGCCGGCACGGCATGACGTTCCGGGACGCGCTGCTCATCGACGACTCCACCAGCGACTGCGCCGCCTTCCGCGAGCAGGGCGGGACCGCTCTGCGCTGGAGGATGGGCGACGACGACCTCAGCGAGGTCGCAGCCGTCCTGAGCCGATGGCTCGGCCACGCCTCGAAGCCATGAGGGCCGCCCGGCCCGGCTCACAACAGCCAGTCGTGCTCACGCGCGTACCGCGCCGCCTCGTGCCGGGTCCGGGTCTGGGTCTTCTGCATCGCGCTGGACAGGTAGTTGCGCACCGTACCCTCCGCCAGGTGGACCCGGGCGGCGATGTCGGCGATCGAGTAGCCTTCGCCGGCCACCCGCAGCACGTCGAGCTCGCGGTCCGTGAGCGGGCAGTCGTCGATGATGGCCAGGGCGGAGACGTCCGAGTCGATCCATCGCCTGCCCTCGTGCAGGGTCCTGATGACCGAGACGATGTGCGCAGGCTCGGCCGACTTGCTGACGAACCCCTGCACCCCGAGCTTCAGCGCCCTGCGCAGCACGCCCGGCCTGGCATGGCGGGTCAGCATGAGGATCACCTGCTCCGGCAGCTCCCGCCGGATCCGCGCGACGGCGCCGAGCCCGTCCGTCCCGGGCATCTCCAGGTCGATGACCAGCACGTCCGGACGGTGCCGCAGCGTCGCCTGGACGGCCGCCTCGCCGTCCTCGGCCTCGGCGAGCACGGTGATCTCGCCCTCCAGCGGGAGCAACGACGCCAGCGCCTTACGCAGGAGGGCCTCGTCGTCGGCGAGCACCACGGTGGTCATCGGTCGTCCTTCCAGGAACCGGAGGCTTGCCGGTGGGCGGGATTCGAGGGGCCGCGCGGGAAGGTGGCGGCGGTCAGGAACCGGCCGTCCTCCTGCTCCGCCGTCAGCTCGCCTCCGTCGGCCGCCACGCGCTCCCTGAGCGTGGCGAGACCCCCCAGCTCGGGCGCCGGGGAGTCCTGCGCGCCGTCGTTGACGATGGTGATGCCCGTCGCCGACAGGGTGATGCGCACCCACGTGGCCTGCGCGTGCCGCAAAATGTTCGTCGTGGTCTCGCGCAGGACCTGGCCGAGCAGCTCGCCCGTGCGGGCCTCGGCCTCGCCCTCGCGCTCGACGCGCACGTTGATGTCGGCGGCCTCGAAGAGGTTCTTGGCGTTCTCCAGCTCCGCCGACAGGTTCAGCCGCCGCTGCGCGTAGGCGAGCTGCTTGGTCTGGGCGATGGTCTCGCCGACCAGGGCGTGGATCTCGCGCAGCTCCTGCTCGGCCCGTTCCGCGTCGGTACGCACCAGCTTCTGCGCCAGCGCGGCCTTGAGCTTCACGACGTGCAGCGTGTGGCCCTGGATGTCGTGCAGGTCGCTGGCGAACCGCATGCGTTCGCGGACGACGGCCAGCTCCGCCTCACGCTCCCGGGCCTCCTCCAGGTCCGCGACGACGGCGTAGAACCTCTGGTTGGGGAACATCAGCCCGGTCAGGACGGCCGTGATGCCCGCCGGGATGATGACATAGCGCACCAGAACGCCGGAGGGATCGTCCTGCGTCACCAGCAGTCTCGCCAGGCCCACCGCGGCGACGTAGGCGGTCAGGCCCAGCGCCGCCGCTCCCCGGTGACGGCGCAGCTGGGAGACGACGAGCGGCCCCACGATCGAGAGGCCGTAGAACGCGACGCTGCCGTCCATCGCCAGCGCGCCGAACGCCCACACGGCCGCCGCGACGATCAGGCACGGCAACGCGACGCGGGCGAGGTCCCGCGCCGCCCACCGCACGAACGTCACCAGGGCCGCGACCACGCCCAGCGCCAGGACCACGGCCTCCCACCAGGCCCGGGCATCGACGGCCACCACCAGCGCGCCCATCGCGGCGAGAAGCGGGAGGAACATGATCAGGTTGAGCTCCCGCAACCGTCCCCACGCCCTCGGGGCGCGCTCCGGCCTGGCGTCCGGCGCTCCCTCTGAGCGGGCTCGCCTCATCCGCTTCGTCCGGGAACGTACGTCGCCGGGCGGCGTAGCGTGAGGACGGCGGCAGGGGCGGCGCTCAGCGGGACGGATCGCATGCGGATGGCTTCTCCGGGACGGAACGGCAGAGTCTGACCATTGTTTTCCCCGTTCCCGTGCCGGCACCAGTGACACCGTGTCATGGGTTCGGCCGCGGGGGTGTCATGGGAGGTCGTGACGCGGCGCCACTGACGGACGAGCGCGGCGACGGGTGGGATGGGCCGCATGACCTTCCGCGCTCCTGACCCCGCTACCGCTGAGGTCGCACCGCCGGTGCGGCCGGGCCGGCCCGAAATCGTGGCCGGCCTGCTCGCGTTCACCGCCGCCGGAGCTGTGGCCGTGCTCTTCGGCCGGCTGGGGCTGGATCCGGTGGTGTACGGGCTGGTCCTGGCCGCCTGGTCGGGCCTGGCCGCTCTCGTCGGGTTCGCCGTGGCGGTGCTCGTACGCATCCGGTCGCTCAGCGCGTTCGGGGTGCGGCGCACCACCTGGCGCTGGATGCTCGTGGGCGCGGGCGTGGGGGTGATCGCCCTCGTGCTCAAGGGCCTGGTGAACTACGCCGTCATCGCCCTGACCGGGCTCGACTCCGACCCGCAGGGCATGTACTACGACGCGGCCGGCGGCGGGGTGCTGCCCCTGATCCTGACGATGCTGTTCCTGGCCGTGCTCACCCCCATCGGGGAGGAGTTCCTCTTCCGCGGGGTGCTGGCCAACGCCCTGCTGCGTTACGGGCCTGTCGTCGGCGTTCTGGGCAGTTCGGTGGTGTTCGCCCTCTTCCACGGCGTCAACATCGTCCTGCCGTCGGCGCTCGTGGTGGGCCTGGCCGCCGCCGAGGTGATGCGGCGCAGTGGGTCGATCTGGCCGGCGGTGGCCGTGCACAGCGTCAACAATTTGGCGTTGCCACTGCTGGTGTTCTTCACCGGGACGGCTGGGCCGGGCTGATCCTTTTGCGAGGTTCTCATATCCGCAGGACGGTGACCTGGCGGCCGGACGGGGTGGTCGCCTGCTCGAAGCCGCCGCGTTCCCGCCACGGCGGGGCCTCGGGGCGGCGGTCGAAGATCACCAGTACGCCGGTGGTGAGGGTGAGGCGGTCGAGATAGCGGTCGAGCCGGGCCAGGCCGTCGGGCATCGGGTCGTTCTCGCCGGCCCGCCAGACCTTCAGCTCCATGGCCTCGCGCTGCATCAGCCGCTCGCCGCCGGGGCCGGGGTAGGGCCAGCGGACGAATACGTCCAGGCGTTTGGTGCCTGCGGCGTACTCGCGGTCGAGGTAGCCGCCGCCGTTGACCAGGCGGTGCAGGAAGGCCATCAGGATGATCTGGCAGGCGGCCTCGTGGTAGCCCTCCTGTCGGATGAGCACCTCGCCGTGCTCCCGCCAGAACACCACGAACTCCTCAAGCAGGCGCGGCAGGTCGAAGCGACCGTCCGGCAGCACGAAGCTGTGCGGCTCGGCCATCACAAACCGCTCCGCGCGAGCGCCAAGGACCCGCAGCAGAACCTCTCGATAGATCGGATTGGCGATCTCCAGCCTCCTCGTGTCAGAGATGAGGCCCAGATCGTGGACGTAGGAGGCGTCGTCGTCGATGCTGTCGTCCGTGCTCGGCATCGTGCCGGCAAGGATGGGTTCGATCACTCGCGTGACCCGGGGCTCGTACAGCCGGGCCGTCAGGGCGTCCAGGTGGGTGGCGCGCGCCCGGATAAGCCGTTCCTTGGCTTCCTCCACCTGCTCGGTGGCGATGTGGCCGGTCACCCCCATCTTGAAGGTGATCTCATGAGCGACGGCATTGACCAGCCAGGGCTGCCCCTGGGTCAGCTCGAAGACCCGGTCCACGGCGTCCTTGGTGAACTTCTGGCCGGTCGCCTGGGTGTGCTGATCGTACAGCTCGGCGATCTGGTCGGTGGTGAAGTCGCTCAGGCGCAGCGACTCGGCGATGATGTTGAACGGGCTGGCCGCGTTGTGGCGGTCGGCTGCGCCTCCGGATGCGACCTTGTAGTCACGCACGTCGCGCAGCCCGCACAGCACCACGGACGCGGGAAACGACTGGCTACCATGCCGTGCGTTGTGGCCCTCGCGGAGCTGGCTGAGGATGCTCACCAGGCTGTTGCCCTGCAAGGCGTCGATCTCGTCCATGAACAGCACCACCCGGCGCGGGCAGCGAAGGCACCACTCGGTCAGCGCCGAGATGAACCGGCCGCCCGGCGTGCCCTGCGGCCAGGGATCCGGCGGCAGCAGCTCCGGCGGCCATCCCGCCCCTTCTGCGGCGCGGCGAAGAGATTCCAGCAGAAGCGACTCAGCTGCGGCGTAGTCGTCACCGGCCGACTTGGCGCGCTCGCAGGAGAACATCACCGCGGCGATGTCACCCTCGGCGGTCAGCTCGGAAGCCAGGGCGTTGAGCGTGGTCGTCTTACCGGTCTGCCGGGGCGCGTGCAGCACGAAGTAGCGATCCATCTCGATCAGCACCCGCGCGTCGGGAAGCCGTGGCGCGGGAGGCAGCATGTAGTGGCGCCGCGGATCGCAGGGGCCGGTGGTGTTGAACGACCTCGCCAAGGGTTGCCGCATGATCACACTCTGTCACAGTTGAGAACTGTGCGCCTGGCACAACGGATCACCCGACCTCGCAGCCGTCCCCGGCCGACGTTCGACGGCCCACCACCTACAGGAGCAGGGGTGGGCCGAGTCGCCGAAGGGCGTGGGTCGCGATCAGTAATCGAAAATCAGCCCGATGCCCGGGACGCACTTGGGCGACTTGGGAGCCACGAGCAGCTCGTGCACGGACCTCGGAGGCTGCAACGGCCCGTCCTGGATCTGCACCCTCGCGTAGTACTCGGAGAAGACCGGCCGGAAGATGTCACACGGATCCTTGGGCACGTACTGGGCCGGGATCCAGGTGGACTCCCCACCGCCGCCTCCCCCACCGGGTGTGCCGGTGTCGGGGCCGCCCGGGGTGGGCGGGCCGGGGAACGGCCGGACCCGGTTCGGGTCGAACCAGAGCTCCTTGGACAGCACGATGCCGTCCGGGGTGATGGAGCGGCACAGGCTGTCGATGTCGGTGTCCTCGCAGAGCTGCGCCCCGTTGGTGACCGCCCAGTCCAGCACCGCCTGCCTGTCCTCGGGCACCGCGGCCAGCGGCTTCGGGTCCATGGTCAGGGCGTCGAACTTCGGCCCGTTCGGGAAGAGGGCCGGCATCTTGGCGGCCAGGAAGGTCGCCAGCGCCTTGCCGATGGCCACCGCGCCGAGCTCGTTGGGGTGGAAGCTCTCCTGGTAGGACTGGAACGGCTTGCTCAGCAGCAGGTTCGGGCGGTGGACGAGGCCCTGGAAGTACGAGTCGGGCTCGCCGAGCTCATGCCCGGCGACCACGCTCGTGCCGTTCGGCCCGGCCGTGTTCGGGTCGAAGATGTGCACCTTGGTCTGCGGGTGGTTGGCCTGGAACTGCGCCACCCCGTCCCGGATGGCCTGGTTCACCCTGGCCGCGAACGGATACATCAGGTCCATGGTCCGGCCGGTGATCTCCGTGATGCCGGTGTTGCCCGACGGCTTGATCCCCAGCGGGTAGAGCGCCACCACGATCTCGGCCACCGGGTGCGTCTCCCGGACACTCCACAGCCCCTGGGCGACCTTGTTCTTCAGGTCGTTGATGCGCGGCTCCAGCCGGCTGAGCTCCATGCTGACCGACACCTCCTGGTCGGTCTCCCACGTCAGCGATCCCATGAGGGCTCCGTTGGGCCGGAACAGGAACGCCGTGGCCGCGGTGCTGACCAGGTCGGCGAAGCCGGCGTCGTTGCCGCCGAGCCCGAAGTAAGCGATCTTGGCCATGGTCGGGACGTCGTGGGCCTGCGGCGGGTTCCGGACGGCCGTTCCGCCCTTCTTCTCCTTCTGCTCCTCGTCGAGGTGCTTGATCCACGCGCCGGACGAGGCCTTGAAGAAGAGCCGGTCCTTGCCGATCGCCTGCTCCATCTTGTCCGAGGTGAGCGTCATCCTGCGCAGCGGATTGCGGCCCATCTCCAGTGCCGCCCAGGCGACGTAGAAGGGGGCCAGGCCGCTCCTGTGCCTGAAGTCCTCCGAGCCGTCGGCGTTCGGCACGTACGTGTGGTTGTGGCTGGCGCCCTCGCCGCTGGTGTAGCTGTCGCCGTAGACGACCGAGTCGTACGGCTCCGGATCCGGCCCCTGGAGACAGGTGGGCGCGCACGGTAACACGATCGGTGGCGTCGGCCCGAGCGTCGGGAACGGAACCCCGGGCGGCGGCACCGGCGTGACCGGCCCCGGCGGGGGCAACGTGGGCCGGGGCGGCACCGGTACCAGATCGGCGCCGGCCGGAGCCGCCGACAGGACCAGCCCCAGAACGGCGAGCAACGCCGTCACCACGACGCGTGCCCTGACGCGCCCTCCAGCCCTCGCACGTCTTTCGACCCGGAAAGGTGACACGTGAACCTCCCTCGCTGATCGCGTGACTTGCCGCAGCAGCATGCTCCGCGAGGGCCCGCGCTAGCATCGGGCGGTTCCCTAACCCCACCCCCTACATCAGCCCCGCGGCGGGGCCGGCGGGCGGCTCAATCGTCCTGGTCCTGCGCGTCCGCGGCCAGGTGCTGGGTGAGCGTGACGCGCGACTGGACGCCGAGCTTGGCGAAGGTACGGGAGAGGTGCGCCTCCACCGTCTTGGGGCTCAGGTACAGCCGCTCCGCGATCTGCTGGTTCGTCAGCCCGCCCACCGCCAGGTCGGCGATCTGCCGTTCGCGGGTGGTGAGCGTGGACAGCGGACCGGCCGACTGCCGGTGCCTCCGTGGCGCCCGGGCGGCCAGCCGCCGCTCGTCACGCGCCAGCGCGGCCGACAACCAGGCGGCCCCGGCGGCGGCGTACAGCGACTTGGCCCGCCCGATCTCCTCACGCACCCGCACCACCGAGCCCAGAACGGCATACAGCTCGGCGGCGAGTTGCCGCGTGAGCCCCTCCTCGACCGGCGACCCCGCGGCGGCGAAGTGGTCGGCAGCCTGTGCCGCGTGTGCGGCGGCCTCCTGCGCGCGCCCGGCGAGCATGAACACCTTCGCCTGGGCCCGATGTGCGAACCCCAGTTGATGGGACAGACCCGACTCCATGGCCCGGGACAGGGCGAGGTCGGCGAGCGAACCGGCTTCGGCCCGCGCCCGCTCGCCACCGCCGCCACCGCCACCGCCACCGCCACCGCCACCGCCACCGCCACCGCCAAGGGTCCCTGCGGTGGTCACCGCCTGCAAGGACAGGCTGTACGTCCTGATCAGCTCGTCGGCCGGCTCCTCCTCCGTCAACACGGCCAGAGCGTGCTCCGGCTGCCCGGCCTCGGCGTGGACCAGCGCGAGATCCAGCCGCGCCAGGTCGGACCACCAGCCCGACCTGGGCCGAGCCCCGGAGATGCGCTCGGCCAGCTCCAGCGCGGCCCGCGGCCCGTCCCGCCACAGCAGCGGACGCAACAGCAGGATGCTGGACATGGCCAGGGTCTCCCGGCTGTGGATCAGCCGGGACGCCTCGCGCGCCTCCTCGGCGGCGCTCACCGCCTCGGACAGCCGCCCCTGCCGCTCGTGCAGCGCGGACCAGGCGATGAGCAGGTACGGCACGCTGTGGCTACGCCCGGCACGATAGGCGATGTCCAGCCCGCGACGCAGGTGCCGCGCAGCGTCGTCGTAGCGCCGCAGGTGCAGCTCGACCCAGCCCAGCGGCGCGATCAGTTCCAGGTGCGGTGCCAGCACGTCGTCGGTCATGGCATCCGTCAGCCACGCCGCCCGATCGGTCTCGTCACGGCTCAGCGCCACACGGCCGTCACGCAGGCTGGCCAGCGCGTGTATCGTCCGGGCGGCCGCTTCCAGCGGCCCATCACCCGCACCCCTCCCGGACCGAGCCGCATCCGGCACCTCCCCGCCCGCGTCTCTCACTGACGAGACCTCCCAGCCCGAAGCACTCCCGGGCTGAGCTGCTTCGGCCTCACCACCCGCACCCCGCAGAGACTGGATCGCGACGGCAGCCGCCAGCCGTGCCTTCCCCGGATCCCGCCCCATCAGCTCGACCGCCGCCAGCCCCACCTGGGCCAGGCTGGTCGACCGGTCACGCGTGTGCGGCCGGGTCAGCTCGGTGGTGAGCAGCGCCTTCGCCTCGTCCAGGTCCCCGAGCAGGCGATAGACCATCGAGGAGAAGCTGACCGCCGCGATCCGCAACGGCCCGGGCGCCCGCATCACCTCTTGGAGGATCCGCCGGCTGGCCGCCAGCTCGCCGGTGACCCCCAGCGCCCGCCCCAGCGCCCACTGCAGCTGCACCCGCCACGCGGCCTGATCCTCCTCGTCCGGCAACAACCGGATCGCCGTCCGCAACAACCGGACGGCGGTGGACGGGGCGGCGTCCAGGGCCGCCGCGGCCGCGGCCTCCAGCGTCCGCACCGCCCGCACGTCACCGTGCTGCGCCGACCGCGCGGTGTGGTGCGCCAGCAGTTGCAGCGGCCCTCCGTTGGTACGCAGGTACCCGGCTGCCCGGTCGTGCGCCCGCAACCGCCAGGCCGCCCCCGCCATCCAGTACGCCGCGGCCCGCACCAGGGGGTGCCGGAACCGGAAGGAGGCGTCGGCCTCGACCACCGGCCCCACCCCGACCAGGTGATCGAAGGCCCGGTCGAGGGCGGGCTCCGGCAGCCCGGTGATGGCCGCGACGAGGTCCAGCGAGATCGGCTCACCGGCCACCGCCGCCGCGCACGCCACCTGCCGGACCTCCGGCGTCAGGGCGGTCAGCTCCGTGCTGAGCACGTCGAGCAGGGCCCGCTCCGGCGCCCCGGTCGCCGCGTCCCCCGCCTCGGCGAGGGCGTTGAGCGTGTCGGCACCGGCGTTGGCGAGCACCTGAAGGTAGAGCGGGTTGCCGCGGGTGGTCCGGTACAGCAGCCGCCGCCGCCCCCGATCCGCCTCCGGCAACAGCGCCGCCACGTCGCTCTCCTCCAGCGGCGCGAGACTGATGTGCACCGTCGCGTCACCGAGCTGCGCGACGGCCCGGGCGAGACCGGCCGGCACCTGAGCCGCGCGATACGCCGTGGCCAGCAGCAACGGCGCCCGCGGCGGGCGCCGTAACAGGTACTCGGTCAGCTCCACGGACGACTGATCCGCCCAGTGCAGGTCGTCCAGCACGATGGCGACCGGACCGGCGGCCCCCTGATCCTCGATGAGCCGCCGCGCCCGCTGGAAGAGCCGGTAACGGTCGAGCCCCGCCCGCCGGGCCTCGGACGGCCCGGTGGCGTCCAGCAGCAGCTCGGTCAGCGCGCGCTGCGCGTCGCGGCTGCGTTCGCCCGGCTGAGGCTCGAACGCGGCGAGGTAGACACCGAACGGCACGTCGCGCTCGAACTCGGTCGCCTGACCGTGATGCACGGAGAAGCCCTGCGCCCGGGCCAGATCGGCGAGTTCGGCGAGCAGCCGGGTCTTCCCCATCCCCGGATCACCCCGCACCGCGACGGCCCGTAGCTCTCCGTCGGCCGCGGCTGACACGGCGTTCGCGAGGAGGCTGAGCTCAGCGTCGCGGCCGATCGGCCTGCTGTGTGTCGCTCTGTTGGCCATCTCGCCCTGAACATCCAGTCCGGTGAGTGAGGACAGCAGCTCCATTCAGCCTAGTCGGATGATCGACAGTTGGGAACATGTCGGTCCCGGCGTTGGTGTGGTCGAGCGAGAGGCTCGTCCCGGCAGCGGAGGCGATGCACACTACGCGGCGAGCAGAGAGACCATCGGTTGGGCTGCCGCCCGCGCCGGTGGCCGGACGGGCGGTTCAGTCGAAGGGCTGAAGGCGTGGGGTGCGCCGAAAGGCGCCTAGAAACAGAACAGCCTGATGCCCGCCCGCGCGAAGCGCTTCCCATGGCGAAGCCCTTTGTGCGGGACGGGGCATCAGGCGATGAACTGCTGAAGCTTGCCCTACTTGGCGTTGGCCTTGAGGTAGTCGCTGTTCATCTGGGCGATCGTGTCCAGCGGAATCCCCTTCGGGCACACCGCCGTGCACTCCCCCGTGTTCGTGCAGCCGCCGAAGCCCTCAGCGTCCATCTGGTCCACCATCGCCTTGGCCCGCGACAGCCGCTCCGGCTGCCCCTGCGGCAACAAGCTGAGGTGGGTGATCTTGGCGGCCGTGAACAGGGAGGCGGAGCCGTTCGGGCAGGCGGCCACGCACGCGCCGCACCCGATGCAGGTGGCGGCGTCGAAGGCCGCGTCCGCGTCCTCCTTGCGCACCGGGACGCTGTGGGCGTCCGGCGCCGAGCCGGCCGGCACGGAGACGAAGCCCCCCGCCTGGATGATCCGGTCGAACGAGCTGCGGTCCACCACCAGGTCCTTGACCACCGGGAACGGGGCCGCGCGCCACGGCTCGATGGTGATCTCGGCGCCGTCCTCGAAGTGGCGCATGTGCAGCTGGCAGGTGGTCGTGGCGCGCTGCTCGCCGTGGGCGACGCCGTTGATGACCATGCCGCACATGCCGCAGATGCCCTCGCGGCAGTCGTGGTCGAAGGCGATCGGGTCGTCGCCCTCCAGGATGAGCTTCTCGTTCAGGACGTCCAGCATCTCCAGGAACGACATGTCCGGGGAGACGTCCTCAACCTTGTACGTCACCATGCGGCCCTTGTCCGAGGGTCCGCTCTGACGCCAAACGCGCAGGGTCAGATTCACTTGTAGCTCCGCTGGGTCATCTTGACGTACTCGTACTCGAGCGCTTCCTTGTGCAGCACCGGCCCCTCCGGGGAGTGCTCCCAGGCCGACACGTGCGCGAAGTTCTCGTCGTCGCGCAGGGCCTCGCCGTCGGCGTCCTGGGACTCGGCGCGGAAGTGGCCGCCGCAGGACTCCGTGCGGACGAGGGCGTCCAGGCACATCAGCTCGGCCAGGTCGAAGAAGTCGGCGACGCGGCCGGCCTTCTCCAGCACCTGGTTCAGCTCCTCGGCGGTGCCGGACACCTTGACGTTCTGCCAGAACTCCTCGCGCAGCTCGGGGATGCGCTCCAGCGCCTTGCGCAGCGACTCCTCGGTGCGCTCCATGCCGCAGTAGTCCCACATGAGCTTGCCCAGCTCGCGGTGGAAGGAGTCGGGCGTGCGGGTGCCGTTGACGGCGAGCAGGCGGTCGATCCTGGTGCGGACCTTGATCTCGGCCTCGGCCACGGCCTCCTCGTCCACGTCCCCGTAGGGGCCGTTGGCGAGGTAGTCGCCGATGGTGGTCGGCAGCACGAAGTAGCCGTCGGCCAGGCCCTGCATCAGCGCGGACGCGCCGAGGCGGTTGGCGCCGTGGTCGGAGAAGTTGGCCTCGCCGATGACGAACAGGCCGGGGATCGTGGACTGCAGGTCGTAGTCCACCCACAGGCCGCCCATCGTGTAGTGCACGGCGGGGTAGATGCGCATCGGCACGTCGTAGGGGTTCTCGCCGGTGATGCGCTCGTACATCTCGAAGAGGTTGCCGTACTTCTTCTCGACGGCGTCGCGGCCGAGGCGGTTGATCGCGTCCCGGAAGTCCAGGTACACGCCCAGGCCGCCGGGGCCGACACCGCGACCCTCGTCGCAGACGTTCTTGGCGGCGCGGGAGGCGATGTCGCGCGGCACCAGGTTGCCGAAGCTCGGGTAGATGCGCTCCAGGTAGTAGTCGCGCTCGTCCTCGGGGATGTCGCCGGGGGCGCGCTCGTCGTTCTTGCGCAGCGGCACCCAGACGCGGCCGTCGTTGCGCAGCGACTCCGACATCAGCGTCAGCTTCGACTGGTACTCGCCCGACACCGGGATGCAGGTCGGGTGGATCTGCGTGTAGCAGGGGTTGGCGAAGTACGCGCCGCGCTCGTGCGCCCGCCAGATGGCGGTGGTGTTGCAACCCTTGGCGTTCGTGGACAGGAAGAACACGTTCCCGTAGCCGCCGGTGGCCAGCACCACGGCGTCGGCCAGGTGGCGCTCGATCTCGCCGGTGACCATGTCGCGCACGATGACGCCGCGCGCCCGCCCGTCGGAGACGATCAGGTCGAGCATCTCGTGCCGGGTGTGCATCTCGACGGTCCCGGCCGCGACCTGCCGCTCCAGCGCCTGGTACGCGCCCAGCAGGAGCTGCTGCCCCGTCTGGCCACGGGCGTAGAAGGTACGGGAGACCTGGGCGCCGCCGAAGGAGCGGGTGTCGAGCAGGCCGCCGTACTCGCGGGCGAACGGCACGCCCTGGGCCACGGCCTGGTCGATGATGTTCACCGAGACCTGGGCGAGGCGGTAGACGTTCGACTCGCGGGCGCGGAAGTCGCCGCCCTTCACGGTGTCGTAGAACAGGCGGTAGATCGAGTCGCCGTCGCCGCGGTAGTTCTTGGCGGCGTTGATGCCGCCCTGCGCGGCGATGGAGTGGGCGCGGCGCGGGGAGTCCTGGTAGCAGAAGGACTTGACGTTGTAGCCCAGCTCGCCCAGGGTCGCCGCCGCGGAGCCGCCCGCCAGGCCGGTGCCGACGACGATCACGTTGAGCTTGCGCTTGTTGGCCGGGTTGACCAGCTTGGCGCTGAACTTGCGCTTCTCCCAGCGCTCCTCGATCGGGCCCTCGGGCGCCTTGGTGTCCCGGATCTCGGGGCCTTCGGTGAACTTCACTTGACAACTCCGAACATGATCGCGAGGGGCGGGACCAGGAAGCCGATCACCAGGACGGCGGAGAGCAGCCCGGCGGTGGCGCGCAGCGCCTTGTTGCGGTCCTTGTTGGCCCAGCCGAGGGTCTGGAAGGCGCTCCAGACGCCGTGGCGCAGGTGCAGGCCGACCATGACGACGGCCACGACGTAGATGAGCGTGACCCACCAGCGGGACGGGTCGAAGCCGTCGATCATCCGGTCGGCCGCGGACGAGGCGGTGCCCGCCGGGTTGACGACGCCGAAGGTCAGGTCGAGCAGGTGCCAGACCACGAAGAGCACGATCGTCACGCCGCCCCAGCGCATGATGTGCGTGGCGTAGCCGTTCGCCTGCGACTTCTTGGCCACGTACTTGACGGGCCTGGCCTTGCCCGCGCGGCGGGACAGCGAGATCGCGGCCCACATGTGCAGGACGACCGAGACGACGAGGCCGATCTCCAGGATCGTCAGAACCGTGCGGTACGGCGCGAACGGCTCAAGCAGCGTGCGCAGCCAGTGGGCGTAGTCGTTGAAGGACTCACGGCCGAAGAAGATCTTCAGGTTGCCCAGCATGTGGAGCACGAGGAAGCTCACCATCACGGCGCCCGTGACGGCCATGACGACTTTCTTGCCGTTGGACGAGCCGAGGAACCCGCCCGGCCGCTTCGGCGTTGGAGTCTTCTTGGAAGCAGGGGTGTTAACAGGCGCGGTGGCGGAGCCGCGCTCTATCGTGGCAGTCACGTTTGAACGCTAGGTATCCAGCGATGATCCGTCCAAGTCATGATGGGCTTGGTTTCGATAGCCCAAGGCTATGATGTGGGTGGGCGCGGCTTTTACTCACCGCTTACACCGCGCCGGTGCGAGGAAAATCACATGCAGTTGCAGCAGCTCGCGTACTTCGTGGCGGTGGCGGAGACCCGGCACTTCACCCAGGCGGCCGAGCGCATGCGGGTCGCCCAGCCGTCGCTCAGCAAGCAGATCAAGGCGCTGGAGGACGATCTCGGCGCGCGCCTGTTCTCGCGGGCGCGCGGCAACGTCACGCTGACCGCCGCCGGTGAGGCGCTGCTGCCGCTGGCCCGCCGCATCCTGGCCGACGCCGACACCGCCAGGCAGGAGGTGGCCCAGCTCGCCGGGCTGCGCCGGGGCCGGGTGCGCCTGGGCGCCACGCCGTCGCTGTGCGCGGGGCTGCTGGCCGACGCGCTGGCCCGCTTCCACCGCGCCTACCCGGGCATCGAGTTGCTGGTGGAGGAGGGCGGCTCGCGCGACCTGATCAGGGCGCTGGCCAGGGGGCAGCTCGACCTGTCGCTGATCATCATGCCGCTGCAGAGCGACGACCCCGCGCTGGTCACCGAGGAGATCCTGCGCGAGAACCTCGTGGTCGTCTCACCGTCCCACGAGCAGATCAAGGGCCCCTACCTGCACATCGAGGACCTGCGCGGCAGACCGATGGTGATGTTCAGGCGCGGCTACGACCTGCGGGAGGCCACGCTGGCGGCGTGCCGGCAGGCCGGGTTCGAGCCCAGGTTCGCGGTGCAGGGCGGGGAGATGGACGCGGTGCTGCGGTTCGTGGAGGCCGGGCTGGGGGTGGCGGTGGTGCCGTCGATGGTGCTCGACGGCAGGCCGGGGCTGCTCGGCACGCCGCTGGCGCCGCCGGGGCTGAGCCGTACGATCGCGCTGGCCCACCGCAAGGATGTCGAGCCGACCAGGGCCGCACAGGCGTTCAGGGAGACGCTGCTGGCCTTCGTGGTCGAGGCCGGTCACGAAGGCACGCTTCCACAAGGGGTGGCGCTCATCGCAGAATGAGCAGCAAGAGCCCGACTCCCGGAGAGGCGTTTTGACGGCAAATCTCACGGAAACGCTGACGCTGCTCCTCATCGAGGACGACGACGGAGACGCCTTCCTCGTCGAGGAGCTGCTGAAGCAGGCCGTGGCCCCGCCCAGGATCTTCCGGGCGCGGAGCCTGAGGGAGGCCAGGTCGAAGCTGACCTCCCAGATCCAGTGCGTGCTCGTGGACCTCTCGCTGCCCGACGCCAGCCGCCTGGAGGCGCTGGACGAGGTGCTGGCGGTGGCCTCACCGCACACGGCCGTGCTGGTGCTCACCGGGCTCAGGGACGTGCACGTGGGCGTCTCCGCCGTGCAGTCGGGCGCCCAGGACTACCTGGTCAAGGGCGACGTGGACGCGCGGCTGCTGGCCCGCTCCATCAGGTACGCGATGGAGCGCAAGCGCGCCGACCTGGCCCAGCTCAAGCTCGTCCAGGCGGAGCTGACGGCCAAGGAGAACGCCCGGCTGGAGGGCGCCCTGCTGCCCGACCCGCTGCTGCGTACCGCGGCGATCGAGCACATGACCCGCTACCTGCCGGGCAGCGGCGGCACGCTGGCCGGTGACTTCTTCGACACCGTGCAGACGCCCGACGGCTCGGTGCACGTCATGGTCGGCGACGTGTGCGGGCACGGGCCCGACGAGGCCGCGCTGGGGGTGGCGCTGCGCATCGCCTGGCGCACGCTGGTGCTGGCCGGGCAGACGGGCGACACGCTGCTGCGTACGCTCGACATGCTGCTGCGGGCCGAGCGCAAGGCCCCCGAGATCTTCACCACCCTGTGCATGGCCACCATCAGCCCCGACCTGGGCTCGGCCAGGATGCGCGTGGTCGGCCACCCGCCTCCCGTGCTGGTGCGCGACGGCGCCGTCGAGGTGGTGCAGGGCACCCCGTCGGGCCCGCCGCTGGGGATCTTCCCCGACGCGGAGTGGGCGGTGCTCGACGTGCCGCTCGGCGCCGAGTGGTCGATGATGCTCTACACCGACGGCCTGATCGAGGCCGCCGTGGGCGAGCCCAGCCGGTTCCTCGGCGTCGACGGCCTGGTGGAGCTGGTCCGCGAGCACGGCGCCATCGACCTCGACCGGCTCATCACCCATGTGGGCACCCTGAGCGACGACCTGGCAGTGGTCATGCTGCGGAGGAGACAAGGATGAGCATCCACCCGCTTCCGCCGCCCAAGGCGCCCACCGGGCTGGGCAGGCTGCCGGTCGCCCGCTGGTTCGTGCTCCTCGGGGTGCTGGCGGGCGTCACGTTCGCCGCCGGAGTCGTGATCATCATGACGATGAGCACGCAGGCCGAGGCGCTGCACCCACCTCCCGCGCTGGCCGCCCAGCTCGACCGCCTCAACGCGGCGCTCATCGCGGTCTTCGCCCTGCTGGTGGCGCTGGGCGTCGGGCTGGCGTTCATGGTCCGGTACGCGGTGCTCAAGCCCATCGACCAGCTCACCGCCCAGGTCCGCACGGTCGCCGGCGGCGACTTCGACCACGACCTGCACGTGGACCGGCCGGCCGAGCTGGCGGAGCTGTCCAGCCACATCGACTCCATGCGCGCCCGCATCGTCTCGGCCTGGCGGGTGGCCACCGACCAGGCGGAGGAGCTGCGCAGGTCGAACGGGGAGCTGGAGCAGTTCGCGTACGTGGCCAGCCACGACCTCCAGGAGCCGCTGCGCAAGGTCGCCAGCTTCACCCAGATGCTGGAGCAGCGCTACGGCCCGGAGCTCGACGAGCGGGCCAGGCAGTACATCCACTACGCGGTCGACGGCGCCAAGCGCATGCAACTGCTGATCAACGACCTGCTCGACTTCTCCAGGGTGGGCCGGGTGACCGGCGAGAAGAGCGACATCGACTCCGGCGCGGCGCTGGACCGGGCGCTGGAGAACCTCTCGGCCACGGTCGAGGACGCCGGCGCCACCGTCACCCGCGACGAGCTGCCCCGGCTGCGCGCCAACGAGCTGCAGCTCACCCAGCTCTTCCAGAACCTGATCGAGAACGCCGTCAAGTTCCGCTCCGAGGCGCCCCCGCGCGTGCACATCGGGGTCAGGCGGGACGGTGAGATGTGGGAGTTCAGCTGCGCCGACAACGGCATCGGGGTCGAGCCCAAGTACGCCGACCGCATCTTCCTCATCTTCCAGCGGCTGCACGCGCGTGACGTGTACCCGGGGACCGGCATCGGGCTGGCCCTGTGCAGGAAGATCGTCGAGTACCACGGCGGGCAGCTCTGGCTGGACGGTGACTCCGACGGCCATGGCGCCACGTTCCGCTGGACGCTGCCCGCGGCTGGAGGCGAGTGACCGATGAACGGCTGGCGCCCGATCGAGGTGCTCCTGGTGGAGGACGACCAGGGCGACATCCTGCTCACCAAGGAGGCCTTCGACCTCAACAAGGTGCGCAACCGGCTGCACGTGGTCAACGACGGCGAGCAGGCGATGGCGTTCCTGCGCCAGGACGAGGGCTACGCCGGCGCGCCGCGGCCCGACCTGATCCTGCTCGACCTCAACCTGCCGCGGATGGGCGGGATGGAGGTGCTGCGCGAGGTGAAGGCGGACGTCATGCTCCGCACGATCCCGGTGGTGATCCTGACGACGTCGGAGGCGGAGGAGGACATCCTGCACAGCTACCGCCTGCACGCCAACGCATATGTCTCAAAACCGGTGGATTTCGAGCAATTTATCCGAGTTGTCCGGCAAATCGATGATTTTTTCGTCACTGTGGTGAAGTTGCCGGTGCAGGGGTAGCGGTCTGACGCGCGTACGTGACAGGAATCACAGTCAGTCATCGAAAAAGTGAGTGACCCCGCTCACAAATTTCGATCCTGTCGTCGTAACGTATCCCCCACCAACGCGCGCCCGAGCGGATCCCGCCGTGTGAGCGCGCCCAGTGAATCGAACCACGGACCCCCTGCGCAGAAGGGTCCGCGGGAGGTGGAGAGGTCCGCGATGACCCAGACGACGCCCGACGCTCCGGTCCGACGGCAGCGTGCGCAAGTCAAGGTGCGCACCCTGCGCACAGACCGATGGTGGCTGGTCCCGCTACTGACATTCCTCGGGCTCAGCTCGTTCCTCATCTACGGTGTATGGGCGATCATCGACAACAGTTACTTCGTCGATCCCTACATCGCCCCGTTCGCCTCGCCCTGCCTGGCGACCTCCTGCGAGGAGGGCGCCCGCTTCCTGGGGTGGGCTCCGATCGGCGACTGGTACGCCCTGCCGCCCGGCCTGATCATCCTCGGCCTGCCCGGCGGCTTCCGGTTGACCTGCTACTACTACCGCAAGTCCTACTACCGCTCGTTCTGGCTGTCCCCGCCGGCGTGCGCGGTGCAGGAGCCGCACGGCAAGTACACCGGTGAGCGGCGCTTCCCGCTCATCCTGCAGAACGTGCACCGGTACTTCTTCTACGCGGCCATCGTGATCGGCCTGATCCTGGCCTACGACGCCGTCCTGGCACTCGTGCACAAGCCGCTGGGCCTGGGCTCCTGGGTCCTGATCGCCAACGCGATCCTGATCAACGCCTACACGCTGTCGTGCCACTCCTGCCGGCACATCACGGCGGGACGGCTCAACCACTTCTCCCGCCACCCGCTGCGGTACCGGGCCTGGACGTTCGTCTCCAAGCTCAACGCCAAGCACCAACCCCTCGCGTGGGCCTCGATGTTCTCCGTCATGGGTGCCGACCTGTACGTCCGCCTGGTGGCCAAGGGCATCATCGCCTTCCCGTACGCGTAAGGACAGCTTTCAGTGGAAAACACCTACAACACAGAGCGCCACGAGTACGACGTCGTCGTCATCGGCGCGGGCGGCGCCGGCCTGCGAGCCGCCATCGAGGCCCGCCAGCAGGGCAAACGGACGGCGATCGTCTGCAAGTCGCTGTTCGGCAAGGCGCACACGGTCATGGCCGAGGGCGGCGCCGCCGCCGCGATGGGCAACGTCAACCCCGACGACAACTGGATGGTGCACTTCCGTGACACCATGCGGGGCGGCAAGTTCCTCAACAACTGGCGGATGGCCGAGCTGCACGCCAAGGAGGCCCCCGACCGCGTGTGGGAGCTGGAGGCGTGGGGCGCGCTGTTCGACCGCACCAAGGACGGCAAGATCAGCCAGCGGAACTTCGGCGGGCACGAGTACCCACGGCTCGCACACGTGGGCGACCGTACCGGGCTGGAGCTGATCCGCACCCTGCAGCAGCGCGTCGTCGCGCTCCAGCAGGAGGACTACGAGACGCACGGCGACTACGAGGCCTACATCAAGGTCTTCGCCGAGTGCACGGTGACCCGGCTGCTCAAGGACGGCGACGCGATCTCCGGCGCGTTCGGCTACTGGCGCGAGACCGGCAACTTCGTGCTCTTCGACGCCCCCGCCGTGGTCCTGGCCACCGGTGGCATCGGCAAGTCGTACGTGGTGACCTCCAACTCCTGGGAGTACACCGGCGACGGCCACGCCCTGGCCCTGCTCGCCGGCGCGAACCTGATCAACATGGAGTTCATCCAGTTCCACCCGACCGGGATGGTCTGGCCGCCCTCCGTGCGCGGCATCCTCGTCACCGAGTCCGTCCGCGGTGACGGCGGGGTGCTGCGCAACTCCGAGGGCAAGCGCTTCATGTTCGACTACATCCCCGAGGTGTTCAAGGACAAGTACGCCACCACGGAGGAGGAGGGCGACCGCTGGTACACCGACCAGGCCAACAACCGGCGCCCGCCGGAGCTGCTGCCGCGTGACGAGGTGGCCCGCGCGATCAACGCCGAGGTGAAGGCCGGGCGCGGCTCGCCCCAGGGCGGCGTGTTCCTCGACGTCTCCACCCGGCTGCCCGCCGAGGAGATCAAGAAGCGGCTGCCGTCGATGCACCACCAGTTCAAGGAGCTGGCCGACGTCGACATCACCGCCGAGCCCATGCAGGTGGGCCCGACCTGCCATTACATCATGGGCGGCGTCGAGGTCGACGCCGACAGCGGCGCGGCGGCCGTGCCAGGGCTGTTCGCGGCCGGTGAGGTCTCCGGCGGCATGCACGGCTCCAACCGGCTGGGCGGCAACTCGCTGTCCGACCTGCTGGTCTTCGGCCGCCGGGCGGGCGCGGGCGCGGCGGCCTACATCGACTCGCTCCCGTCCCGGCCCAAGGTGCTGCCCGAGCAGGTGGACGCCGCCAGGGACGAGGCGCTGGCACCGCTGGGCCGCAGCGGCGAGAACCCGTACGAGGTGCACCACGAGCTGCAGCGCACGATGAACGACCTGGTCGGCATCATCCGCAAGGCCGAGGAGATCAGCGAGGCACTCGGCGTGGTGGAGAAGCTCAAGGAGCGCGTGCGCATGGTCGGCGCGGCCGGCTCGCGCATCTACAACCCCGGCTGGCACCTGGCGATCGACCTGCGCAACATGGTGCTGGTCTCGGAGTGCGTGGCGCGCGCCGCGCTCAAGCGCGAGGAGAGCCGCGGCGGGCACACCCGCGACGACTTCCCCGGCATGAACCCCGACTGGCGCCGCAAGCTGCTCGTCTGCTCCACCCAGGACGGCTCCACCGTCCAGGTCGAGGAGCAGGCGCAGCCGCCGATGCGCGACGACCTGATCACCCTGTTCGACCGGGACGAGCTGAAGAAGTACCTCACCGACGAAGAGATGGCCGAGTTCGACGGGATAGCGAAGTCATGAGCTACAAGGCAAAGTTCAAGGTCTGGCGCGGTGAGGGCGGCGAGGGCAGGCTCGAGGACTTCACGGTGGAGGTGAACGAGGGCGAGGTCGTCCTCGACATCATCCACCGCCTCCAGGCCACGCAGGCCCCCGACCTGGCCGTCCGGTGGAACTGCAAGGCCGGCAAGTGCGGCTCGTGCAGCATGGAGATCAACGGCAAGCCCCGGCTGGGCTGCATGACCCGGATGTCCACCTTCTCCGAGGACGAGACCATCACGGTCACGCCGATGCGCACGTTCCCGGTGATCAAGGACCTCGTCACCGACGTCTCGTACAACTACCAGAAGGCCAGGGAGGTGCCCTCGTTCACGCCGCCGAGCGGGGTGCAGCCCGGCGAGTACCGGATGAAGCAGATCGACGTCGAGCGCTCTCAGGAGTTCCGCAAGTGCATCGAGTGCTTCATGTGCAACAACGTCTGCCACGTGATCCGTGACCACGAGGAGAACAAGAGCAACTTCTCCGGTCCCCGCTTCCTCATGCGGATCGCCGAGCTGGACATGCACCCGTACGACGTGGCGGACCGGCAGGAGGCGGCCCAGGAGGAGCACGGGCTCGGCTACTGCAACATCACCAAGTGCTGCACCGAGGTCTGCCCCGAGCACATCAAGATCACCGACAACGCGCTGATCCCGATGAAGGAGCGCGTGGTGGATCGCAAGTACGACCCGCTGGTGTGGCTGGGCAACAAGATCCTCAGGCGCAAGTAGCTCCTCTCACGCGAAGGAGGGGGCCGGTTTCTCCGGCCCCCTCCTTCTCTTTGCTCGTGCGCTACTTCTTCTTCCTGCCGAACCGCCTGCGCGTGGAGTCGGGCAGCTCCTTGGTGGGCTCCTGCGGCTGCGGCTCCTGCGGCTGGCCGGACGGGGGCTGAGCGGACGGGGGCAGCGGCTGGACGGCCGTCACGTCGCCGTCTGCGGGCAGGTAGGGCGGCGGGTCGTAGTCGCCGGGACCGCGCTCGCGACCTTGCTGCTCGTATCCTGCCTGGCCGCGCTCGCGAGCTGACGGGTCGAGATGATCCGCCGGGCCCTGATCTCGCGCCGACGGGTCGAGGTCGGCCGGGCCGCGCTCACTCGCCGGCTGGAACAGCGAACCGGGCCGCTCCTGCTCCCACGGCATCGCGTCGCCCGGCTCGGCGGCCGAGGCCGGGCCGAGGGGCTGCTCGACGCCGCCGTCGTACGGGCCGGCGCCGCCCGGCGGGATGTCCGTCGGCACGGGCGCGGGCGGGACCAGCGGCTCGAACAGGTCCCGCTCGCGCGACCTGGGCGGCTCGCTGTAGGAGTCGAACTCGTCCGGGTGCAGCACCACGGGCTCGGGCTCCGTGGCAGGCGGCTCCTGCATGTAGCCCTGCGGCGGATACGGGTGGTTCGGGTCCTGGTAGCCGTACTGGGGCGGGCCGCTCGGATAGGTCTGCACCGGCACGAAGCTGATGATCGGCGCGTACGCCGTGCCGCCCGGGTAGGCGGGCGCCGGGGCGGGGAAACCTCCGGCGGTCGCGGCGTAGCCGGGCCCGGCCGGGTAACCGCCGGTCGCATGCATCTCGGGCCCACCCATCGGGCCACCCATCGGGCCACCCATCGGGCCACCCATCGGGGTGGTCACCGGCGGCGGCCCGGCCTTGCGTACGGCCGCCGCGTGCGCCATCCTGCGCAGCCTGCCCTCGAAGATCAGCACCGCGAACAGCGCCAGCAGCACCATCACCAGCGCCGGGATGCTCAGCTTGCGCGTCAGGTCGGTCTGGTCGAACTCCGGCGCCGCCCTGCGCAGCTCCAGCGGCACCTCCTCGGTGGAGGCGGCCTGAGTCTGGCTCGGCAGCGGGGTGGTCACGCTCTCCGTCGGCGCGATGGCCGGCATCTCGACCGACTGCTCGGGCGTGGGCGTGGTGGAGGTGACCGGCGGAACCTCGGCGGTCTGCGTGGGCAGGGGCTGCGGGTTCTCCGCCGGCGGGGTGGGCGCGGCCGTGGTCGTGGGCGCGCTGGTGGTCTTCGTGGGGGTCGGCGACTTGCTCGGCTTGGGCGGAGTCGCGGTGACGGTCTTGGTGACCGTCGTCTCCGGCGCCTCCTCCGGCCCCGTGGGACTCGGCGAGCCTAACGTGGTGGTGACCGTGATCGTGGTCTCGGGTGTGACGTCGCCGCACAGGGTCACGTCGGGATCGCAGGGCTCCACCGGATCGAACGCCACGGAGGCGCTCGCGCTCTGCATGATGAACGGCGTCGCACCCGCGCCCGTCAGCCCGAGCGCCAGGACGATAGCGGACACGGCTGTCGCTCGCGTGCGTGCCACCGGTGCCCTCCGCGTGGTCCCTGGAACCATGGTCAAGGGAATACTAGCCGGGTAAAAGTAACAGTAAAGACGGAATTACAACACCTTTCTACGGTTACGACCGCGTTGTACCGTGACAACGGCCCACAGGGCCGCCATCAGTACCCCGATACCCCCGGCCGCCATCGGCAAAGCCTTCGGACCGTCGATCGGGCTGTCCCATCTGACAGGCTCAACGGGCCGCGCGGACACGGCCATCCCCCACGGCAACGGCGCCTCACCGGCGGCCGCCTCGGGCTGGAACGAGCCAACCGCACCGGGCAGGGTGGGCGAGGCGCCGGGGAGGGTGGGCAAGGGCTGCGGGATCGCACCGGCCGTTCCTAGCGGGGCAGGCACAGCGGGCGCCGGCACGGCACCACTGACCGACACCTGCGGCACGCCACCGGCAGGTGCCGTCACGGATCCGCCCACCGGCGCCTGCGCGGCAGCAGAGGCGGTCGCCTGCGCGGCCGAGGCGGTCGCCTGCGCGGCCGAGGCGGTCGCCTGCGCGGCACCTGAGGCGGCTGCCTGCACGCCACCACCCGCGGGTGCCGGCGCGCCACCGCCGACCGGCGCCTGCACGCCGCCTGCGGGCACCGGCCTGGCACCACCGCCCCGCACCTGCGCGGCACCCGCGGCGGGTGCTTGCACGCCACCGCCGACCTGCGCTCGCGGAACGCGGCCGGCGGGTGCCTGAGCGGCGGTGCCTGTGGGCGTCTTCGAGACGGCGCTGGCGGAAGGGCGCGGCGCCGCGCTCGCGACCGCCCCCGGCAGCGCACCCTGCGCCCCTGCCCTCGGCACCACGCGAGGGCTCGCCCCCGAGGCGGCACCCTGCGGCGCACCACCCGACACAGCACCCCGCGACACGCCGCCGGACACAGCACTCTGCGACACACCGCCGGACACAGCACCCTGGGACGCACCACTCGGCCTAACGCTGGGGATCACGCTCGGAGTGGCAAGAGGACCGCCGGGCACCGTCGCCGTCGCAGCCCGGCTCCGCCGTATCGCGGCCCGCGCCTCACGCGTCACGACGCGCGCCCGCCGCGGCACCGCCTGCGCACCTGCGCCCGCGCCTTCCGCCCGCGCCGTCCCTTGCGCCCGCACCTGCCCGCCTCGCGCACGAGCGGTCGCCTGCTCCTGAACCGGCCTGCCACCCCCCAGCACCGCCACAGCCCCAGCCGGCGCCCCGGCAGCCCCCGGCACCACCGCAGCCCCTTCCACCCCCACACCCCACGACGGCGACGGCTGGATGCGATGCGCAGGCCCGTAGAACGTCGCCGACTCCCCCGGAATCACCTTCCCCGCCCGCACAGCAGCCGTCCTGCTCATCGTCGTGAGCCCACCGCTGTCCACGTCCCGCACCCGAGCCACAGCCGCCAGCACCACCTCCCGCGCCCCCGCAGGCGCCTTGAGCGTGATGTCCACAGCGCGCTCCCCGGCCACCTTCCCCAACGCGCACACCCGCGTCCCAGGCACCGCGACCCCCTTCGGAGCCGACCGCCCGACCACGGACAACGCCCGCATGGCCAGCACCCCCGCCGTGGCCTCCCCACCGGCCTGCGACGCCTTCGGCGCCGTACCGACCCGACCGGCCGCAGGCACAGCAGCCGCGCCAGAAACGGCAGGACCGCAGGCCACCTCGGTCAACGCCTCCACCGGACTGGCCGCCACCGCGACCCGAGCCCCCCGGGCCATCCCGTTCAACCGCACCCGGAACCGCTGCATGTCCCCGGTCCTGACCCACTTACCGACCCCGTCGGCCCCGCTCACCCGCTCCAGCACCAGCGACACCCCGGCCGCCGCCACCGGCACGGAGGGCACCACCACCAGGATCAGCACCCCGCCGACGACCCAGCTCCTCCGCATCGCTCCCCACTCCCCCACCGCGACAAATTACGCACAGTAATCATTGTGTCACAGAGAGGGATGTCCTAATCACCGAGGAGCAGATTCTCCACGGTCTTCATGATGGGCAGGTCGGCCCCCAGCCACTCCACGTCGTAGTACTCCCCCGGCCCGAGCCACCGCAGCGCCAGATGCTCCCTGGCCTCGGGGCTCCCCGACACCACCGAGCAGAGCCAGACGCGCATGACGTACCCCTCGGCCAGCGGCCAGTCGCCGCCCACGCGCTCGCCCACGGCGACCTCGACGCCGAGCTCCTCGCGGCACTCGCGCACCAGCGCCTGCGTCTCGCTCTCGCCCGGATCCACCTTGCCGCCGGGGAACTCCCAGCCGCCCGCCAGCGCGGCGGGCTCGGCGCGCTGGGCGGCCAGCACGCGCCCGCCGGGACCGACGATCACCGCGGCAACGACCACAATGCTCATAGGGAAGGATTCTGCAGCTTCTTGATCTGCTCGAGGACGTCGGGGTTCTGCAGGGGACGGGTGAAGCCCACGCGGTTGTCACGCGCCTGGTAGCTGGTGACCTTGATGGGCCCGCACAACCGGCACCTGGCCTCCAGCATCTTGCCCTTCGACACGACGAGTCCCACGTGCCCGGGGTTGTCGGGCGAGGTGCCCGGTCCCGCGTTGAAGAACACCAGGTCCCCCGGCTGCTCCTCACCCTCTAACACCTTCACCCCGAACGGCCACTGCGTGAACGTCGTGCGCGGGATCGACAGCCCCGCCGCCTTGTAGGCCGCGTAGATGACGCCCGAGCAGTCGAAGGAGTCGGGGCCGGTGCCGCCCCACAGGTACGGCTTGCCGCGCTGCGCCAGCGCGTACTGCAAAATCTTCGCCACGAGGTCGCTCGGCGCGGCTTCGACCAGCGGCTCGTCGCACTCCTCCGACGCCTGCGGCGGCACCTTGACCTCGCCGGACTTGGCGTACTTCCTGGCGATCTCCTCGACCTGGTCGACGTACCACCAGGCCCGGTTGTAGACGAACAGCGCCTGCCGGACGTTCTCCGGGGCGCCGTTGCGCTTGAGCATCTTGGCGGCCCCCAGGATGGCGTCCGCCGGGTTGTAGACGTCCGCGACGCCGTCCTCGTCGCCGTCGGAGGCGTACCCGTTGAACTGCGCCGACGTCGGGATCCTGGCCTTGCCGCCCCACGTGGAGATGAGGAACTGCATCGGCCCCGCCGCACCCGCGGCGTTGGTGCCGCTCTGGACGCCCGGCAGGGTGGAGCGGCCGTGGTCGGTCTCGCGCTTGCCGACGGCGGCCAGGATGTTCCACTGGACGCCGATCTTCTTGCCGTACTCCTTGTAGAGCTCCAGGTACTCGGGCGGGATGTCGGAGGCGGCCGAGTCGGAGGCGTCCTCCACCTGCGCCGTGTCCTCGCAGTCGACGCTGGTGCCGCCGTCGGACAGGAACGACGGCATCGACATCAGCAGCAGCGGCGACACGAGGACCGCCACCAGGAGCAGCAGCCCCGCCGCGCCGATGATCAGGGCGAGCCGTGCCCGGGAGAGCTTCACTGGTCACCCTCCTGGCCCTCGGTGGACGGCAGGATGTCGTAGACGCGCCAGTCGGTGCCGAGCTGGCTGACCGTGACCGCGTACTCCTCCGTCGCCAGCTTGTTGCCGCTCTTGGCGGTGACCTGCCTGCTCGCGGTGACGAGGAACACGATGGAGGTCTTCTCGACCTGCCTGATCTCCTTCAGGTGGGCGGTGGCCGTGGAGACGGTCTCGTCGCTGCGGTTCTGCTCCACGAACCCCGCCGAGGTGACCGTCCTGGTCAGGGTGCCGGCGAGCTCCGGCGTCGTGTACGCCTTCAGCCGCTCCGCGTACACCGCCGGGTCCTCGTCGTACCGGAAGGTGCCGTACGCGGCGGTGAACCGCTGCGCCAGGTCCGCCGCCGCGGCGAGCTGCTCCTTCTGCATCGGCAGGAACGCGTAGATGTCGAACGGGGCGGCGCTCGCGGTCGCCAGCGGCGTGCTGGAGGCCACGGCGGAGCTGGTGGCGAAGCTGGTCGCCGGCTCCGGCGTGGCCTGGTCGGACGAGTCCGGCCACATCGTCAGGTAGATGCCGACCGCTGCGATGACCACGACGATGGCGGCGAAGGCCACCCCCCGCCTGTCACCCGGCTGCGCCATGTTCAGTCCTTGTCGGGGTTGTTCGGCTTGAGCCAGAAGGGCACGTCGGTGCTGTCACCTCCGGAGCCGCCGCCGTTGCGGCTGCGCAGCCAGAGCGGGGGCGCCTCTGAGGTGCGGGACGACGGCTCGTCGGAGCCGAAGATCCGCGGGCCGGACGAGCCGCCGCCCGACCTGGACCCGTTGCCGGACCCGCCGCCGAACAGGCCGCCGCCCGAGCCGCGCGCGTTGCGCGGGCCGTTGGAGCCGTTCGAGCCGTTGGAGCCGCCGCCGAACAGGCCGCCACCTGAGCCGCCTGAGCCGCCCGAGCCGCGTGAGCCGCCGCCGCCGAACAGGCCGCCACCGGAGCCGCCGCGCGAGCGGGTGCCGCCCGTACGGGAGCCGCCGGAACCGCCGGAGCCGCCGAAGCGCGAGGTGCGCGCTCCCGAGCTGCGCCCGCCGCCCGCAGAGCCACCTGAAGAGCCACCTGAAGCGCCGCCGGCGGAGCCGCCGCGCCGCGCCCAGCCACCGCCGGACGCCCCGCCGAACCAGCCACCGCCCGAGCCCGAGCCGCCCGACGCCGAACCACCCGAGACCGAGCCGCCGGAACCACCTGCGCCACCTGAGCCGCCCGTCGTCGGTGAGACGGCGCCCACCCTGGGGCCGCCCGCCGCTCCGCCACGGGTGCGGGCCGGGCTGCCGTTGAGGTTGAGCGGGGGCGCGGTGCCCCTGCGCGGTTCGAGCGTGGTCCGACCTGCCGCCTTGCCACCCGCCGGGTCGGTGTCGAGCGGGGCCGCCGTGGCCGGGATGCGGGTGCCGGAAGCGGCGCCCTCGCCTTCCTCACCGCGTACGCGCACCTGCCCGGCCGCCGCCGACGCCGCCGCGCCCACCGGGTTGGCCGCTCCGGCCGCCCTGATGAGCGGCTCGGCCTTGCGCAGGCCCCAGCGGCCGATCCTGGCCGAGGCGACCGGCGGCAGCGCGCCCGCCGACCGTTCGAGCACGGACGAGCTGGCGGCCTCGCCGAGCATGCGGGTGGTGACCGTGTGCCCGCTCATCGAGGCGAACAGGTGCTGGAACGGCCGCCGGTAGAAGAACACCGCGATCGTCAGCAACGCCATGAACAACACCTGCATGCCCCACGGCATGGCCGTCGAGATGATCAGCGCGTACCCGTACACGAGAACGCTGAGCACGATCGTCAGCACGGCCTGCCGCAGCAGCGTGCCGACGAGCATCTCCACCCAGCGCATGGCGATGATCCGCCCGCTGCCCGGATGCACGCCGATCAGCAGGAAGATCGGCCCCAGGATGAGCAGCAGCAGGAAGCCCACCTTCAGCACCAGCAGCGAGACCGCCACGAGGAAGATGAGCAGCCCCGCCACCAGGGCCGCGATGAACGCTCCGACGGCCACGCCGAGGCGGTTGGACCAGTCGCGGCCGGAGAAGGTGGCGTAGCGGGGGTCGTTCCTGAGCTTCTCGGCCAGCGAGGCGTACTCCGACTGCCTGGCCCCCACGTCGGGCGCGGGCTGGCCCGCCTGCGGCGGCGGGACCGACTGCATCTCCAGCACCTTGCGGCCCCAGTCGCGCACGACGGGCTGCTGCGGGTCGGCGGTGCCGAACAGGCCCACCAGCCACGGCTTGCAGACCAGGGTGGACCACAGCGCATCGGCGTTCTGGTCCACGCCGGGCGTGCCGGTCTGGGCGTACCCGCCGGACTTGACCTGCGGAGCGGCGGTGCCGGGCGGCGGCAGGCAGGACGCGCCGCCGGCGCCCGGCAGGCCGGAGAAGGCGGAGTTGACCACCTCGCCCGTCTTGTCGGTGACGACCTTGCCCAGGCCGGTGAAGTCGCCGGGACGGCTGAAGAACCAGACCGCCACGGTGACCGCCAGCACCATCCAGATCACGCCTTCGGCGGTCGTGGTGGCGCGCTTGCGGATCAGCCCGTACCAGGCCAGCCAGATGGCGCCGAGGATGACGATCGGGCGGAGATAGGGCCAGTACATGGCGTTGGACAGGTTCGTGACGATGTCGTCGACGACGTCCTTGATGGACTGGAGCGGCCCTTCCGTCGCCGCCGCCTGGTACGTGGTGATCGTCAGCCGGTCGACCGCCTTGGCCGCGGTGAAGATGCCGTTGGCCCACATGTTGCCGAGCACGGCCACGTAGTCGGAGCAGGTCAGGTCGTGCGTGTGCCAGAACTGGCCGCTCATGCCGAACTGGCCGTAGTTGGTGGTGGGCGCCTGCGGGCCGCCCGCGGGGGCCGGCGCCTGGATCAGGCCGTCGACGCCGCTGCCGACCATCTCGACGTTCAGCGGGCCGGACAGGTCGCAAGGGGCCGCGGCGGCCGGGGTGGTGGCGGCGCCCAGCACGAGCGGCACCGCCAGGACGGTGCCGACGAGCGCGAGCACGAACGCCGTTCGTCGGGATAGCCGGATCTTCATGACCGTACCTCCTGCGCCCTGCCCACGCCCCCTTGGTGATCATCATGCCCGGCGCCGCCGGGTTTGTCGTGTGTCGGGTTCGTGTCGAGCCAACGGAGAAGCTCCTCGGAGATCAGGTCTACTCCGATCCGGCCCGCCCTGCCATCCAGATCGCGGAATACGCATTCGCCGTTTCCCAGCGAGCGCAGCACGGCCTTGTGCTCCTCCGACGGCTCCACCCCGAGCAGGGACATGACGTGGTCCACCTCCACCCGTTCGGTGGACCTGAACGCGAACACGGACGACAGGCAGTTGGTCACCTGCTCGTTGAGCAGGTCTCCCGCGTTCTGCGAGACCAGCACGAGAGCGGTGTTGCGGGAGCGGCCCATCCGGCTGACCTCGGGCACCAGCTTGGCGCCCTCGGGCGTGGAGGTGATCGCCCACGCCTCGTCCAGGAAGATCGCCTTGGGGGCGCGCCGGTCGAGGCCGTTCATCAGCCTGCGCGCGAACTGGGACACCAGGTACAGCAGGGCCACGGACAGCCGCTGCTCGTAGGAGTAGTCCTCCCTGCTCGTGGCCACGTCAGGCAGGGTCAGGCCGCCGAGCGTGAACACGGTCGTCCAGCCCTCGGTGTCGATCTGGTCGCCGCCGGAGGGGTCGAAGCAGAGCCTGGCCAGGTGCATCTCGGACATCGAGCGCAGCACCGCGCCGAGGTTCTTGGAGGCCGGGTCGTCGGCCTGCTCCAGATGGTCGACGACCTTGCCCAGCGAGGGGTCCTCGCCGTTGGACACCGCCGCGACCGCCTGGATCATCGCCGACTCGCGCTCCTCCGACATGCGGGGCAGCAGCAGCCGCAGCGTCTCCGTGGCCATGGTCTTCTTCGCCGCGATGTCGTCGCCGAACGAGAACGGGTCGAGCAGCCCGGGCGCGGCCGAGCCCAGCGGGATCACGCGGGCCTTGCGCCCCCGCTTCTCCAGCAGCTGCACCAGCGACTCCGCGTCGCCCTTCGGGTCGATCACCGCGACCGTCACGCCGCGCAGCGCCATCTGGTAGATCATCAGCAGCGCGAGCGTCGTCTTGCCGCCGCCAGGCTCGCCGGTGATCGCGATCGCGGTCGGCCGGTTGCGGGTGGCCGCCACCAGCGGGTCGAAGTGCACGATGCTGCGCGCCCTGCCGACGGTCTCGCCGATGTACGGGCCCAGCCAGCCCTCGCTGGAGTCGTCGAGCCGGTCGCCCAGGTCGACCGTGGCCGTGGCCATGCCGCCGGCGATCGTGCGCAGGGGCTGGCGCTGGGCGTAGGCGTTGAGCCGCACCTTCTCGCCCGGCAGCGACTCGCAGAACAGCGAGAACTGGTCGCCGGTCGAGTTCACGACGTCGATGCCCATGTCGCGGTAGTGCTCGACCACCGCCTCCACCCGCTGCACGCAGATGTCCTCGGTCGGGGCCGAGACGATCAGGCGGTGCCAGCCGTACACGAAGGGCAGGCGCTCCTTGGTGATGCCGTGCTCCAGCATGCGGGCCGCGTCGATCTGCTCCGCCAGCGCCAGCGGCGCCTCCGCGCCCGCCTCGCGGATGTGGTGGTCCATGTCGCGCGCGTGCGCGAGCTTGCGCGCCACGTCCTTGGACGCCTTCACCGGCGGGATCAGCCGCATCCGCGAGGAGACCTCCACCGGGAACGGCAACTGGTCGGCGAAGTGCAGCCACGGCTCACCGTCGGGGAACGGCATCAGGTCGGGGAACCGGCCGAACGACAGGTAGGCCACGTACGAGTCGCCCTGGGGCTGCACGATCCGCAGCAGCGACCTGCCGTTGTGGATCTCACCCTCGACCAGCGACTCGATCTCGCCCCTGCCCCAGCGCCTGCGCGGGGACGCCGACGGCGGCGGATCCCCCACCGAGCCGGCCGCCGCGTGCTGGAACAACCACGCCACCTCGACGGAGGTGGCGTGACGGGCGTACAGAGCGCTCGACGCGAGCGCCCTGCCGAGCCGTTCGGCGTGCTCGGTCCACCGCCCGATCTCGCTGTCGGGCACGTGGTCGTCCTCCATGCCCAGCACCTTCTCCGTCTTCTGGTAGAAGCCGAAGAGCTGGGCCAGCACGCCGCTGCCGAGCTGCTTGCCGCGCGGGCCGAGCCGCACGCCCAGGTAGACCTCCTTGGTCCAGAAGTCCTTGGCCCAGACGTGCCGGTACATCTCCTCCAGGTAGTCGCGCCAGCCGGGCCCCTCGTCGGACGTGGCGTTCAGCGCCATGGCCCACTCCGCGGCGGGATACGTGCGGTGCGCCACCCTCAGGTGGACCTCGGCGTCGGGCATCCTGATCGCCGCCAGCGCGATCGTGATGTTGGTGGCCAGCGCCTCGCGCTCTTCCGGCGTGACGAACTCGTAGCTGACCGTCGGAAGCCGGAAATACGCCCATGCGCAGGTGTCTGTGAGCAGGATGCGGTCGTCGAAGTAGCGGACCGCGAGGCGCTGGTGCGCTCGGGACGCCCTGCTCATGCCGCCCCCTCGGCGCATGAACGGGCCAGACCTGCTCGCTTGTTCACTTATCGCTCACCGATTCTCGTGCCCGGGGGGTCACTCGCCAACTCCTCTTCGCTCGCTGCTCGTACGGTCTGTGCCGCGAAGCCCGCGACCACGACACCAGCGAGGGCCAGATAGGCCCGCCGCCCGGTCGCGCGCAACTGCCCGGGATCGACCATCCCGGCGCCGCCCGGCGCCAGATCGTCCTCCCAGGGGACCCTGACGATGGCCCGGCACCTGCCTCTGGCCACCGACTCCGCCTGCTCGACGTCGGTCATCGAGCGCCTGCTGACGCCGTTGACCACCATCACCGCCCGCCTGCGCAGCTCCGCGCAGCCGTGCCCGTCGAGCCACTCGTACGTCATCGCCACCGCCTCCGGCGCCTCCTCGCTCGCCGGAACCACCAGCACGAGCTGGTCCGCGTACGGCAGCAACCTGGCCGCCAGGGCGGCGGCCGGGTCGATGACGGCCAGCTTGTAGTGGCGGTCGAGCAAGCGCATGGATTCGCCGAGCCGGTAGTCGGAGAAGAAGGACCGGTCCGCGAGCCGCTGCTCCGCGCCCGCGTCGGTGTCCGCGCTGATCACCTCCAGCCCGGAGGAGGTCCGCGTGGTGTAACCCCGCATCGTGAGATAGCCGCTGACCCGGTCGAGCCCTGACAGCAGCGAGGTCAGGGTCTCGGGGGTCTCCGGCTCGATCTTGCTGGTGAGCGTGCCGCCGCCGGTGTTGGCGTCGACGGCCACGATCCTGTCGTCACGTACCTGCGCGAGGGTGTGTCCGAGCATGAGCGCCGTCGTGGTCTGCCCGGCTCCGCCGGTGCAGCCCAGCACGACGATCCTCCTGCCGCCGCCGAACACGGCCCTGGCCCTCGCCTCGTCGATCTCCGAACCGTCCGTACGGACTCCGCCGCCGCCGACGACGACCTGGGCGATCCGCCGCCAGCCGCCGGAGTCCCTGCCCACTACCGATTCGATCCTGCGCACCTTGCCCTCGCCCGGCCTGGGGACCGGGACGGGGGTGGGGAGGTCTTGGGGGAGTGTCGGGGGTTCGGGTGTGGGCTTCTGCACCACGTCTTCGCCCGGCGTCGCCGCACCGTGGGCGTCCGGCGCTTCCTGACCCGCGCCGTCACTGCGCGCCGCCGTATCGCGAGCGCTCGCCACCTCACGGCCTGGGCCATCGCCAGGCGCCGTCGCCTCGCGGGCGCTCGCCACCTCACGCTCGCCGGCGGACAGCTCGTCACCCTCGTGCTCGCCCACCGCAGGGGCCCCGTGCTCGTGCACCACGCCGGGCACCTCGGCCGCCGCTTGGGCTTCGGCCGGTGTCTCCGGAGCCGCGTGCTGGGCCTGGGTCAGCCGCTCGTCATCACCCGCGCCGGCCGCCGGCTCATGCGCGGCCGGCCGGGGCACGGGCTTGGCGTTCGGGTTGAGCGGCGGCCAGACGCGCTGAGTGCCGGGCAGCAGCCCCTGCGACAGCCGCGGCGGCTGCCCCTTCCTGTGCTGATCCCTGGCGACCTCGTCCTCGCCCCGCTCCTCGGCCCCCCGGCGCACACCACTCTCGCCCCGCCCAGCGTCGGCGGCGGCGGGAGCGTCCGCGCTCGCCGCGAGCCGCCGCAACCGGCGCAGCGCCTCGGTGTCGATGGGCTTGCCCGCCGCGGGCTTGCGGCTCTCCGCCGTCCGGATCGGCACGCTCGCCTCACGAGCGGCCACCGCCTCCGCGCTCGTCTCCACATGGGCGTCCCCGGGCACCGCATCCGGCTCCGTCGCGGGCCGCGCACGGACGGCGTCCCGCGCCTCGCCGTCACGCTCGTCATCAGCGGCAGCCGCCTCCGACGCGGCATCCGCGCGGGCGGCCTCCGACGCGACGTCCGCACGGGCAGCCTCCGACGCGACGTCCGCACGGGCAGCCTTCGGCCCGGCATCCGTACGGAAAGCCTCGCCGGCGCCCACTGGTGAACGCTCGCCCGACTCCGGCTCCGTACCCACGAAGCCAGGCTCAGCAGGAGCCTGCGGGCGATCGCCCCGATTGGCCCCCACAGCCTCGTCCAGAAGCGACACCGGCCGCTCCTGACGCCCCCCAGCGCCCCCTGAGAGCCCCTCCTCACGCCACCCCGCCCCCGCCGGGGCCCCAGGTGCCGGGGACGCCGTTTCCTGCCACACCCTGCCCTTGAGGGCGGGCGCGGTGCCGCGGCGGGTGCCCCAGCCCGTACGGGAGGAAGGCTCGGCGACGGGGGCCTGTGCGGCGGCGGCAGCGGCGGCGGCGACGGCGGGGCGCACCTGGCGGGGCCCGGTGAGCCGCTGGGCCTCGCGCCTGCGCTGCGGCTGGCGGGCCTTGCGGGGCGCCTTGGACTTGGCGCGGGCCGGGCCGGTGCGCCAGACGCGGCCGGAGAACACGACGGTCTCGGGCTCGGCGCTGGGCGCCATGCGGTACCAGGCCTTGGGCTGGCCGAGGTAGCGCAGCTGGGACTCGAGCAGCTCGGTGAGCCGCTTGCCCTCGATGACGGGACGGGTGGACAACCACGTCACGATGCCCGGTGGCACCAGGAACAGCACGTGCCAGGGCATCTGCACCGGCACGCCCACCAGGACCAGCAGGAGCGACCACGGGACGAACACCCCGACGAACACGCCGATCCACACGATGGGCAGCGGCATCGGCAGCCGGAGGTCGTACAGCTTGTACAGCCGCTTCTCTATCCGCCAGATGTTCGTATACGTGGGCAGGTCCACACGGTCCTCCTCTCCACCCGCTCGTTCATGACCGCCGTGAAGCGGTCTCAACCCTTATCTGATGCCCAGTGCGCCCGCGATCGCCCGCGCTGTCACCTCGATGATGTTGGGAACGTAGAAGATCACTCCGATGGCCACGGCAAGTATCAGGAACTGCACGAAACGCGTGATCTCACGGGTGAAGAGGAAGAAGAGCGCGACCACGGAGACGACAACGAGGAACAACGGGGCGAAGAAGGCGCGCAGGAAGTTGGCGAGCCCTCCGGTGTCGATGCCGGTGGACACCGGGGTCGGTGTCGGCGACATCTCGATCAAGGTGAGCACTACGGTCTTCAAGGTCACTTCTTGTCCTCCCGGGGGGTACCGATCAGCGGCGCGGCCGTGCCTCTATCCAACGACCCGGCCGCCACCGCGGATGTCAGCGACGAACCACTTGTCGCCCTGCTTTTCCACGGTCAGGCGGTAGACCTGCTCCAGCGTGCCGCCGACCACCGCGGGGTCGGTGGCGTTGGGAGTGGGCGGGGCGTCGCCGCTGGGCACCGCCCACACCACGACCGCCTGAATCTCTCTGGTGGCACCCCCCACAGGCACCACGACTTCCTTGAGCTGCGAGAAGGTGAACGCGCCGCCGAAGCTGGGCAGGCTCTTGCCTGCGGCGACGTACCGCTGGAGGCCGGCCGCGTCGCCCAGCGCGTACTCCTTGAAGAAGCCCTCCAACTGGGGCTTCAGCTCGGCGGCAGCGGCGTCGTCGGTCTCCGGCGCGGCCACCTGGGGCAGGTCGGCCGGGGCGGGGGCGGGCAGGATCGCCGGGCGGCCCGCCACCACGAAGCGCCCTCCGGCGTCGTCGCCGGAGTAGTAGATCGGCACCGACAGGATCATCCGGCGCGGGCCCGACTGGAACGCCACGCTGACCACGGCGTTGTGGGCGTCGGTCGCCTCGATGTCGTACGGCTGGATGGCGACGGCCGCCAGCTTGCCGTAACCGTCCCAGCCCATCTGCGGGTCCATGCCCTCGGCCAGGAACGCCGCCAGCTTGTTCGACCTGCTGGCCGCGTCTTCCGGGCTGAAATTCAGATAGACCCCCGCGAACTGGGCGGCGAAAGCCATGCCCCCGTCCGAGGGGAATCCCTTGTCGGCCTGCGCGGCGACATTGGACGCAGCAGGCTCTTGCTGGGTAAACCGCTCAAATGGGGCACGAATCCCATTCACCACGATAACCACGATAAGCGCCCAGAGAATGATGCGGCCGGTCCACACCAGCCACCGTCCGCCGCCACCCGACCAACCGCCGCGCCGCGGCCTGCGTGGCGGCGGCGCCTCGAAGTCGGCCGTGTCGAGGGTTGCGGAAAGCCCGGGCCCGTCAGCGATCCGAGGATCGTGCTGGACGGTAGACCTACGAGCCATCACGCCTCCGCTCGCGCCGATCCCCCCGGCTGGCGCGGTGTCGTCCGTTGCCGATCCCCATCATCCGCGGTGAAGTAGTCACCCTATCCGGTCTCCGCCATTGTTCCGAGAAAGCCACGCCCATGCTGCGGCATGACCCTCCCCACCGGCAAACCGGGCCCGTATGACAGGCCACAGTGCCGATTCCTATCAGTCCCCGTTCGAATCGGCTTTTGACCAGGCCAGACGCCTAAAATCGCGTAGCTCGGCAGCCACGGATTCCTGTCCAAAATAGGCATGGACCTGTCGTGACCTGCGCAATCGGCATGGGTCGGAATCAGCGGAGGTTCGTCAGGCGGGCTCCGGATCCTGGCTCGTCCGGGCCTGGCGCCTGCTGTGGAGGTCCACCACGGTCGGCCGCACCGAGCGCTCCAGTGAGCCACGGAGATCGGCCAGCATCTCGGCGGGCTCGCGCTCCCGCATGCGCGTCGTCATCTCGATGCGCTCGTCGACCTTCCTGCGGAGGTAGGCCTCGCGGTTGACGCGCAGGCCGTACATCAGCTCGACCCTGATGAGGGCCAGCTCCTCCTCGAGGCTGATGCCCGCGAGCGTGGGCGCCGAGCGCCGCTTCCTGATGATGCGACGGAACATGAGGGCCTCCCGAGTCAGCGTGAACGCCGTGACGATTCGACGCGCGGGGGCCCAAAGTGGTTGACGCATCGACTGTCCCGGCATCAAACACACGGTCACATCCGGGCAGCCGTCCTTGGGGGCGCTTCGCCGCCGTCCGCCGTCGGTAACCTACCGTAGCCAAGCCTCGCCGTACGTGATTGCGCGCACGGCAAGCCCTGATTCGCGGCGGCGAGCGGCCCCGTCAGACGTTGAAGCGGAACTCCACGACGTCACCGTCGCGCATCACGTAGTCCTTGCCCTCGATCCGCGCCTTGCCCGCCGAGCGGGCGTTGGCGATCGAGCCGGCCTCCACCAGGTCGCCGAAGGAGACGACCTCAGCCTTGATGAAGCCGCGCTGGAAGTCGGTGTGGATGACGCCGGCCGCCTCGGGGGCCGTGGCGCCCTTGCGGATCGTCCAGGCCCTGGTCTCCTTGGGCCCGGCCGTCAGGTACGTCTGCAGGCCCAGCGTCTCGAACCCGACCCTGGCGAGCTGACGCAGCCCCGACTCCTCCTGGCCCACCGACTGCAGCAGCTCCAGCGCCTCCTCCTCGTCGAGCTCCACCAGCTCCGACTCGATCTTGGCGTCCAGGAACACGGCCTCGGCCGGGGCGACCAGCGTCGAGAGCTGCTCCCTGAGCGCGGTGTCGGTCAGCTCGTCGGCGTCGAGGTTGAACACGTACAGGAACGGCTTGGCCGTCAGCAGGTGCAGCTCGCGCAGCTCCTCGCGGTCGAGGCCGCTCTCGAAGACGGTCTTGCCGGTCTCCAGGACGGCCAGGGCGGCCTCTGCGGCCTCCAGCGCGGCCTTCTTGTCCTTGTTGTTGCGCGCCTCCTTCTGCAGGCGCGGCACGGCCTTCTCGACCGTCTGCAGGTCGGCCATGATCAGCTCGGTGTTGATCGTCTCGATGTCGCGCTTGGGCGAGATCTCGCCGTCCACGTGCGTGACGTCGGGGTCGCTGAAGACGCGGATGACCTGGCAGATCGCGTCGGTGTCGCGGATGTTGGCGAGGAACTGGTTACCCCTGCCCTGCCCCTCCGAGGCCCCCTTGACCAGGCCCGCGATGTCCACGAACTCGACCTTGGCGGGCAGGATGCGGGCCGAGCCGAAGATCTCGGCCAGCACGGGCAGCCGGTCGTCGGGCACGCCGACGATGCCCACGTTGGGCTCGATGGTGGCGAACGGGTAGTTCGCCGCGAGCGCGTTGCCGGTCTTGGTCAGCGCGTTGAAGAGCGTGGACTTACCGACGTTGGGCAGGCCGACGATGCCGATGGAGAGACTCACGGACAGTGAGTTTACTGGCTGAGCACGGACAGACAGGTCACCGGACGGTAGCCCTCGTCGGCCCGCAGGTAGCGCTTGGAGCTCGGCGGGCAGCGCGCGGGCGTCACCTCGAACGACGACACCCTGGCCCAGGCGTGGGGCGAGTCGCAGGGCACCCGGGTGACGGCGGAGCGGGCGATCACGTCGGTGGCGGGCTCGGCCACGCACGCGCCGCGGTCGAGCACCTGCCCGCCCCGGCCCAGGCAGATGACGTGGGTGTCGCCGTCCAGGGTGTCGAGGGTGCCGGCGGAGCAGGCGGCGGGCTCGTCGGCGAAGGTGAGCACCCTGCCGTACCAGCCGGGCCGCGAGCAGGCCCGCTCGCGGCCGTCCAGCGTGACGCAGTCGCCCGGCCGCAGCAGGCCGCCGCCCCCGCCGGGAGCGCCGGGATGCGGCTCCAGGAAGTTGCGTACGCAGGCCGTACGGCCCACGCCCACCCGCAGCACCTCGTCGGTGTCCACCGGGCACTCGCCGGGCCGCGGCGGGTCGGCGGCCATCGCGACCACCTCGGAGTCGCCGCCGTTGCACGCCGTCAGCGCCAGCTCGCCCGTCACGCACGCGCCCGGTGTCCAGCGCAGCACCGGGCGGGGCCGCTCGGCGACCCCCGAGCCCGCGATGACCGCGCCGCACAGCGCGACCAGCGCCGCCGTCACGGCGAGCCCCGCCACGGCGAGCTTCGGTACCGTATCCATCCCAGTACTGTGCGTGACGTGTGACGAGCCGCACAAGCGGAACCGCCAAGCGTGTCGGGAAGAATCGCGCCCTCGATCCTGCGATCATCGATGGAGTGGACGTGGTGTCGCTGCTCATCGGTCTCGCCGTCGGCCTGCTCGTGGGATTCCTGGTCGCCAGGACCCGCGCGGCGGTGCGGGTGGCGGAGGCCGACGCCCGGGCCAGATCGTCGGCCGAGAAGCTGGTCTACGTCGAGGAGCAGCTCGCCGAGCGGTTCCAGGCGCTGTCCACGCGCGCCCTCGACGTCAACAACGTGCGCTTCCTGGAGCTGGCCGAGACCAGGCTCGCGGCCAGCCGCGCGGAGGCCGCCGGCGACCTCGACCAGCGCAGGCAGGCCGTCGAGCACCTGGTCGAGCCGCTGAAGGACGCGCTGGCCCGGGTCGAGTCGCAGCTGCGCGACACCGAGTCGGGGCAGCGGGCGGCGCGGGCGGAGCTGGCCAAGCAGATGGAGTTCGTCCGGCAGAGCAACGAGCAGCTCCGCTCCCAGACGACGGCCCTGGTCAGGGCGCTGCAACGGCCCGAGGCCCGCGGCCGGTGGGGCGAGCTGCAGCTGCGCAGGGTGGCCGAGATCGCCGGCATGCAGCGCTACTGCGACTTCGACGAGCAGGTCACCGAGGGCTCCATGCGGCCCGACATGGTCGTCAGGCTGGCCGGGGGCAAGAACATCGTGGTCGACTCCAAGGTCTCGCTCGCGGCCTACCTGGAGGCCGCCGAGGCCTCGGACGACTCGCTCGCCTCCGTACGCCTCGACGCCCACGCCCGGCACGTGCGCGAGCACATCGACCGGCTGGCGGCCAAGGCGTACTGGCAGGGGTTCAACCCGTCACCGGAGTTCGTGGTGCTGTTCATCCCCGGCGAGGCGTTCCTGGCGCCGGCGCTCGAACGCGACCCCGGGATGCTGGAGTACGCGATGACGCGGCGGGTGCACATCGCCACCCCGACCACGCTGATCACGATGCTGCGCACCGCGCACTACGCCTGGCAGCAGGCCGCGCTGAGCGAGAACGCGCGGGCGGTGTTCGAGCTGGGCAAGGAGCTGTACGAGCGGCTGTCGTCCCTGGGCAGGAACGTCGAGTCGCTGGGCAAGGCGCTCACCAGGGCCGTGGAGGCGTACAACAAGTCGGTCGGATCGCTCGAAAGCCGCGTCCTGGTCACGGCGCGCAAGTTGCACGATCTCGGCGTCGTGGACGGCGAGCTCGACTCCCCCGAGATGCTCGAAGGGCTGCCCAGACCGCTGGCCTCCCCCGAACTGCTCGAAACCTCCACTCTGATAACCCACGCGAACGGTAAGTTGGCAGGCGGGTCGCAGTAAAGGGGGGTGGGCAAGTGGTGGGTGAGAAGGGCAGGCGCTCCGCGGTCAGGCTGACGGCACGCGGCGCCATCGCGCTCGCCCTGGTCGCCACCCTGGCGGGCTACGTGCTGGCGGCCGTGTTCGGCGTGGAGCAGCTCGTGGGCGCGGCGTTCCTGCTGGCCAGCGTGCTCGGCGTGGTGCTGGTCAACCGGCGGGAGCTGCTGTCGCTGGTGGTGACGCCGCCGCTGGTGTTCTTCTGCGCCACGCTCTTCGTGGAGCTGGGCCGGGCGTTCGGCTCGGTGTCGATCGTGCAGTCGCTGGCGCTGGGCCTCTACACGTCGATGACGCAGGGGGCGCCGTGGCTGTTCGCGGGCTCGGCGCTGGTGCTGGGCGTCGCGTGGCGGCGCGGGCTGCGTGACAACGTACGGGAGCTGCGCGAGGAGCTGAAGGCGGGCACGGAGGTCACGCGCCCGCGCCAGCCGTTCGTGCCGGAGCCCGAGGGGTACTTCGAGCCCAAGGTGTACGGGACGCCGCGCGGCGAGGACTAACCGCGCGGTCGCCCGTGTGCGTGGCTCAGGAGGCGCGCAGGTCCTTGCGCAGCTCGTGGGGCAGGGCGAAGCGCATGCTCTCCTGCACCGGCTCGACCTCCGTCACGTCGCCGAAACCGTGCCCGGCCAGCTTCGCCAGCACCTCCTCGACCAGCTCCTCCGGCACCGAGGCGCCGCTGGTGACGCCGACCGTGGTGACGCCGTCGAGCCACTCGTCGCGAATGAAGTCGGCGTTGTCGACCAGGTACGACGCCTGCGCGCCGTAGTCCTTGGCCACCTCGACCAGCCGCTTGGAGTTGGAGGAGTTCTCGGAGCCGACCACGATGACGAGCTGCGACTCGGCCGCGATCTCCTTGACCGCGATCTGGCGGTTCTGGGTGGCGTAGCAGATGTCGTCGCTCGGCGGGTCGATCAGCGTGGGGAAGCGCTCCTTGAGCCGGGCCACGGTCTCGGTGGTCTCGTCGACCGAGAGCGTGGTCTGCGACAGCCACACCAGCCTGCTCGGGTCCTTGACCTGCACCTTGTCGACCGAGTCGAGCCCGTCGACGAGCTGGATGTGGTCGGGGGCCTCGCCGGAGGTGCCCTCCACCTCCTCGTGGCCCTCGTGCCCGATCAGCAGGATGTCGTAGTCCTTGGCCGCGAACCGCTTGGCCTCGTTGTGTACCTTCGTCACGAGCGGGCAGGTGGCGTCGATGGTGCGCAGGCCGCGCTGCCTGGCCTCCTCGTGCACCGCGGGAGAGACGCCGTGAGCCGAGAAGACCACGATCTCCCCTTCCGGCACCTCCTCGGTCTCGTCGACGAAGATGGCGCCCCTGGCCTCGAGCGTCTTCACGACGTGCGTGTTGTGGACGATCTGCTTGCGGACGTATATGGGCGCGCCGTACTGCTCCAGAGCCTTCTCGACCGCTACCACGGCTCGATCGACTCCGGCACAGTAGCCCCGCGGCTTGGCGACGAGGACTCTGCGGGAAGTGGGGGTCTGGGGCTCCATACTTTCTATGCTACGTGGAGCGGCCATCTGGCCCGCGCGTGCGTGGTCGCCCGCGGTGCGCCAGACTAGCCGTCCAATACTGACCTCCCAGGGAGACGTTCATGTCCCTCAGCGACGTGATACGCAACATCGCACGAACCGTCACCAACAAGGACGAACTCAAGGAGAAGGCCAAGGACCTGCCGCTTCTGGTCGTCCAGACCACGCTCGGCGCCGCGGGGCAGGCGCTGCTGCTCGTGGACCGCATGAAGAACTCCATCAAGGGGCTCGGCAACAAGGAGGAGCGCGAGGAGGAGTACGACTCCCGTCCCTCCGCCGCCGAGCAGGTGGCCGCCGCGCCCGCCGAGGCCGCGGAGGGCAAGGCGGAGGACAGACCGGCGCGTAAGGAGCCGGTCATCTTCGCGCCGCGCTCCGGTGCTGCCGAGCCGAACGGCGTCGCCAAGACCAAGCCGGACCCCGTCATCTTCGCGCCCGCCCCCAAGGCCGCCGAGCCGCAGACCGCCCCCGAGGCTGCTGCGCCGCAGGCCGAGGCCGCCCCCGAGGCCGCTGGGCCCGCCGCCAAGCCGGCCGACGAGAGCGCCGCCCCCGCGGCCACCGGGCCCAAGACCGCCACGGAGACCATCTCCGAGGCCGAGGCGCAGGTGGCGCCCGCCGCGCCCAAGGCCGTGGCCGAGCCCGCCGTCGAGGAGTCCGCGCCCGCCGCCAAGCCGAAGGCCACCGGGACCCGCAAGGCCGCCCCCAAGGCCGCCCCCAAGACCGCTGCCAAGGCGGAGCCGAAGGCCGCCGAGCCCGCCCCCGCGCCGGAGCCCACCGCCGCCACGGCCGAGCCCGTCACGGCCCCCGAGCCCGTCACGGCCCCCGAGCCCGTCGCGGCACCGGAGCCGGCCACCGCCCCCGAGCCGGTCACCGCCGCCCCCGTGGACCTGACCGAGCCTCTGCCCGGCTGGTCGGAGCTGACCGTCGCCTCCCTGCGCGCCAGGATGCGCGGCAAGACGGCCGAGCAGATCGGCGACTTCCTCGCCTACGAGCAAGCGACGAAGGCACGTCCCGAGGTCATCAAGATGTTCGAGAACCGTCTCGCCAAGCTGCAGGCCGGCGAATAGGTCACACTCACCCCGTAGTCTTCCGCCATGACCTCGAAGACCACGCCTGAGTCTCCCCTGCCGATCCGCACGGTCCTGCAGATGGTGGGCGGCTGGATCGGCAGACTCGGCACGGTCTGGGTCGAAGGAGAGATCACCGACCTGAGCGCGCGTGGCGGCACGGTGTTTCTGACCCTGCGTGACCCGGTCGCCAACGTGTCCGCCAGGGTCACCGCCCCGCGTGGCGTCTACGAGGCGACGGTGCCCCGGCCGGCCAACGGCGCCAGGGTGGTGTTGCACGTCAAGCCCGACTTCTGGGTCAACAGGGGCTCGTTCGCGTTCACCGCGCTGGAGATGCGCCCGGTCGGCGTGGGCGAGATGCTGGTCAGGCTGGAGCGGCTCAGGCAGCTGCTGGCCGCCGAGGGGTTGTTCAACGCCGACAGGAAGCGGCGGCTGCCGTTCCTGCCGGGCACGATCGGGCTCATCTGCGGCCGCGAGTCGGCGGCCGAGCGCGACGTGCTGGAGAACGCGCGGCGGCGCTGGCCGGCGGTGCGGTTCAAGGTCGAGGAAGTGGCCGTCCAGGGGCCGTACGCGGTGGCCGAGGTGACGGAGGCGCTGCGCAAGCTCGACGCCGACTCCTCGGTGGACGTGATCGTCGTCGCCCGTGGCGGCGGCTCCCTGGAGGACCTGCTGCCCTTCTCCGATGAGACGCTGGTGCGCGCGGTGGCGGCCTGCCGTACCCCTGTGGTGAGCGCGATCGGCCACGAGCAGGACAGCCCGCTGCTCGACCTGGTGGCCGACGTGCGCGCCTCCACCCCCACCGACGCCGCCAAGAAGGTGGTGCCCGACGTCGGCGAGCAGCTCAGCCTGGTGCGCCAGCTCCGCGACCGGGGCCGCAGGGTGCTGAACGGCTGGCTCGACCGTGAGCTGTCCTGGCTGACGTCCGTACGTTCGCGGCCCTCGCTGGCCGACCCCGTACGCGAGCTGGAGCGCCGGGCCGAGCAGGCCGACGCGCTGCGCGACCGGGCCAGGCGCTCGCTGACGGGCTCGCTCGACCGCGCCGCCGACGACCTCGCCCACCTGCGCGCCCGCCTGGTGGCCCTGTCGCCGGCGGCCACGCTGGAGCGCGGCTACGCCATCGTGCAGCACCCGTCGGGCGAGGTGGTCCGCCTGGCCAAGGACGTCGCGCCGGGCGCGCTGCTGACCGTCCGCCTGAGCGACGACCGCGTGACCGTACGCGCGCAGGAGCCCGGCGAGGCCGCGGAAGGCTGACCGCTTTCTCCTCATCCGTCCTCGAAGCACGCGCGAGGGGGCTACCGTTCGCCCATGAGAGGACTCGCGCAGGTCGCCCAGCACGCCGACGACCTCGACAGGGCCACCGCCTTCTACCGCGACGTGCTGGGCCTGCGGCACATCGCCACCTACCGGCCTCCCGGGCTGGCCTTCTTCGACCTCGACGGTGTCCGCCTGCTGATCGAGGAGAGCGCTCCTCCGGCCGTGCTCTACCTCGCCTCCGACGACCTGGAGGCGGACGTGGCGCGGCTGCGTACGCATGAGGTCGCGATCGTCGAGGAGCCGCACCTGATCTTCACCGACGACGGCACGTTCGGCACGCCGGGCAAGGAGATCCGCATGGCGGCCTTCCGCGACTCGGAGGGCAACCTGCTCTGCCTCATGACGTGACGCGCATGACGGCCGCGGCCAGGCCGGCCAGGCCGGCCTTGATCCGCTCGACCGTCATGCCGCGCTCACCCCGCTGCGCGCAGATCAGGTGCGCGTTGACGGGCGCGAGCAGCGCGTCGGCCAGGTAGGCGGTGTCGGCGCCCGGGCACGCCTGGGCGAGCAGCGTGGCGAGGTGGATGTGGTGCACCTGGTACGGCCCGGTGAGGCGGTTGCCCGTGCCCCCCTTCTCCAGCAGCAGGAACAGCACCTCGTTCGCCAGGATCAGATCGACCAGCGCGTGCAGGAACGCCACGATCCGCTCACCGGGGGGCGCGCCGGGCCCGAGCGGCGGCGGCCCGGACAGGAACGCCGCCTGGAAGCGCCGCTCCCGCTCGTCCATCAGCGCCAGCAGCAGCCCGGTACGGTCGCCGAACCGCCGGTAGACCGTGCCCACGCCGACGCACGCCTCGCGGGCCACCTCGTCCAGTGAAAGGTCGCCCGCGCCGCACTCGGCCACCATCCGCGCCGCCACCTCGATGATCTTCTGCCGGTTCCGGGCGGCGTCGGCCCGCTCCGGCTGGGGCTGCCCGACGATGGGCAGCGGACGACGTTCGCGCACGGGGGCAGCTTACCGGTTGTAAGCGGAGAACTCTCCGATTATGCTGGGCCAAGCGGAGAGTTCTCCGATTAGTCTGAGGAGCCGAGGATGCCCAGCGATTTCAACCAGCAGATCATCGAGGAGTTCCGGGCCAACGAGGGCCGGGTCGGCGGCATGTTCGAAGGCTCACCGCTGGTGCTGCTCACCACCACGGGTGCCAGGAGCGGCCGGTCCGTCACCACGCCGGTGATGTATCTGGCGGATGGGGAGCGGTACGTCGTGATCGCCTCCAACGCCGGGGCCGATCATCACCCGGCCTGGTATCACAACCTGCGGGCCACCCCTGAGGCGACGGTGGAGTTGGGGACGGAGCGGTTCGAGGCCAAGGCGGTGTTCGTCGAGGGTGCTGAGCGCGATGAGCTGTACGCCCGGATGGTGGCCCAGGCGCCGGGCTTCGCCGAATACGAGGCCAAGACCACCCGCCGCATCCCGGTCGTCGCCCTCCACCGCACAACCGCCTGACCACCGCCCCGCCCGGACGCGGTTCGGTGCGGGCGCGGCTCGGCCCGGCACGTGCGGCGAAGCTCAGCGCAGGGCGCGGCGCCGACTCGGCTCGGGCGCGATGCAGCTAGGCGTGGGCTCGGCCCGCGCGGCGTGGGCCCCGCCGACTCGGCGCGGGCCCGGCCCAGGTTGTGCGACGCGGCCGGATCGGCGCGGCCGACTCGGGTGCAGCTCGGGGCGCGGCAAGGCTCGGCGGAGCAGGGGCGCGACGCGGTCAGCGGGGCGGCTCGGCGGCACAGCTCGGCGACGTGCGGGCTCGGCGGCACAGCTCGGCGACGTGCGGGCTCGGTGGGCCCGGCGCGGCGGTGCGGGGGCACGGCGCGCCGGGCACCGGCAAGCCCGCGCCTGAAGCCCTAGAAGGGCGCGTCGTTCGGGTGCCCGGAGGCCGGGTCGGAGCGGCGGGCCATGGCGGCGGCCAGCTTCACCCGGGCCCCCTGGAGCCACTCCTCACAGACGGCAGCCAGCTTCTCCCCCCGCTCCCACAGCTCGATCGACTGCTCCAGCGTGAGCCCCCCGGTCTCCAGCCGCCGCACCACCTCGGTCAGCTCCTCACGGGCCTGCTCGTACGACGGAGTCTGCTCGCTAGATTCGTCTGCCACGGCCACCACCCTAGACGCGCCCGCCGACAACCTCAGCCTTTGGGCCGCTGCTGGAGCTGTGCCGCCAGCTCGCCCAGCTCGGCCCAGTCGGCCGTGCCGGTGACGACGAGGGTCACGTCGGGCAGCATGCGCACCAGCGTCCGCTGGTTCTTGTCCTCGCGGAAGCGCTGCTCCCAGGGCACGCCGCCGATCTGCAGCGTGCCCTGCGCCTGGTTGGTGTTGGCCATGCGGTTGGCGAAGCCGGCCGCCGGCTGCTCGTTGCTCTGGGCGAACATCGCGTGCTCGCGCTTGGCGGTGGCGTAGCCGAGGTAGAGGACCTGGGCGCCGTTCTCGCCCTTGGCGATCCGGTTGCTGTTGGGCACCCAGCCGGCGGGATCCTGGCGGGGGGCCCACACGCCGAAGGGGACCGAGTGGCCGAAGTTGGCGACGGTGATGGAGTAGTCGAGGCGCGGGATGTGCTCCTCGCGGCTCTGCGGGGTGACCAGCAGGAAGAGCCCGGCGCCCGCGAGGCAGACGAAGAGGGCTACCGCGTAGCCGTAGAAACCTTGGGTGAACCGTCGCACAGTTGGCGAGGTTACCCGTTGGAGGGCGTGGTCGCCGAAGTGGCCGGGCGGATCTGGCCGATGATGGCCAGCACCTCCTCCGCCAGCGCGCGGTCTCCTGAGCGCACCACCTCGGACACCGCCGCCGCCAGCGCCCCGGTGACCACCACGACGAGAGCGGGCTCGTCCTCGAACAGCGCAGCGTTGCGCTGCGCCCACACCCGCAGCCGGTCGCGCATCACCACGTCGAACCCAGGAGGCCCGTCGCCGCGCAGGAACAGCGCGGCCAGCTCGCGTTCCTCCAGGCAGCCGTCCAGGTACGCGCGGGCGGCGCCGACGAACACGCGCATCGGGTCGCTCTCGCCGTCGGCCCTGGAGGTGCGGACGGCCCGCTTGGTCCGCTGCGTCTGCCTGGCCTGGAACTCCTCCCACAGCGTGAGATAGAGGTCGGCCTTGCCGGAGAAGTGGTGGTAGAGGCTGCCCACGCTGGCGTCGGCCCTGGCCACCACGTCCGTCACGCCGGCCTCGGCGAAGCCCTTCGAGACGAAGATCTCCCGGGCGGCGGCGAGCAGCGAGCTGCGCGTGGCCGCGCCACGCTCGGACGTACGCGGCTGGGCGACCGCATTCTCCACATCAGGGCTCATACGGGATCTCCTCCACGGCGGGGGCGCCACGCTCCATGGTGGAGGCAAGATCCTTGGCGCGCACAGGGTATGACGCAAATTCCGGTCCAGGTGAGCAGATTATCCCCCTCCAACCGGGAAGAGACCGGCAACTACGATCGAGGGAGATGTCCCACGAGGAGGGCCAGCCATCATGTCCGACCAGACTTCCGTGCCACCGGCGCTCGCCACCAGCGAGCACGCCCCCGATCGAAACCTGGCGCTGGAGCTCGTCCGCGTCACGGAGGCCGCCGCGATGGCGGCCGCCCGCTGGGTCGGCAGAGGTGACAAGAACGGCGCGGACGGCGCGGCCGTGAACGCCATGCGCCAGCTCATCAACACCGTGTCGATGAACGGCGTGGTCGTCATCGGCGAGGGCGAGAAGGACCACGCCCCGATGTTGTTCAACGGCGAGCAGGTCGGCGACGGCAGCGGCCCCGACTGCGACGTCGCGGTGGACCCCATCGACGGCACGCGACTGACGGCGCTGGGCATGCCCGACGCGGTGTCGGTGATCGCGGTCAGCGAGCGCGGCTCGATGTACGACCCGTCGGCCGTGTTCTACATGGAGAAGCTGGTCACCGGCCCCGAGGCGGCCGACGTGGTGGACATCGAGGCCCCCGTGGCCGACAACGTCAACGCCGTGGCCAGGGCCAAGCACTGCTCGCCGTCCGACGTGACCGTGGTCGTGCTGGACCGGCCCAGGCACGAGCGGCTGGTCAAGGAGATCAGGGAGACGGGCGCGCGGATCAAGTTCATCACCGACGGCGACGTGGCCGGCGCGATCATGGCGGCCCGCGCGGGCACCGGCATCGACCTGATGATGGGCATCGGCGGCACGCCCGAGGGCATCGTGGCCGCGTGCGCGCTGAAGTGCCTGGGCGGGGTGATCCAGGGCCGGCTGTGGCCGCGCGACGACGCCGAGCGCGCCAAGGCGGTGGCGGCCGGGCACGACCTCGGCCAGGTGCTCACCACCAACGACCTGGTCAGGTCCGATGACGTGTTCTTCGCCGCGACCGGCATCACGCACGGTGAGCTGATGCAGGGCGTACGCTTCCGCGCGGGCTCGGCGGTGACGCAGTCGCTGGTGATGCGCGGGCGGTCGGGCACCATCCGCAAGATCGACAGCGAGCACCAGCTCTGGAAGCTGCGGGCCTACAGCGCGATCAACTTCGACACGGCGGGCTAGGAGCCGACGGCCGGGCGCCCCTGAAAAGCCAGGCGCCCCTGAAAGGCCGGGCGCCCTAAAGGCTGGGCACCCTTGGAAGGCTGGAGGGGCTCAGCGGCGGCGCTTGCGGCGGGGTGGCTCCTTGACCTTGACCTCGCCGGCGAAGTTCGTCGTGCGCACCTCCACGACCGGCGCCCCCGGCTCGGTGTGCTGCTTGGTGAGGCGGACCGTCTTGTCCTTGGCGACCCTGATCACCTCCAGCCCCTCCGGGACGTGGATCTCCAGCCCCCCGAAGACCAGGGTGGCGTTGATGATGATCCGCCGGTTCTGCAGGATCGCGTCGCGGAAGTCGAGCTTCGTCGTGCCGAACATGGCCGTCACACCCAGCTCGGCGGGCACCACCCAGCGCCCGCCGCGCTGCTCCTGCTTGAAGATGGCCGAGACCGGCCGGCCGTCGAGGTTGAGCGGCTGCTGGTCGGGGGGCAGCAGGTCGGTGGTGAGCGCGGCCAGCTCGCCGAGCGTGCGCGCGGAGTAGAGCACGCCGAGCCGCTCCTCCAGCTCGTCCAGCGTGAGCCGGCCGTCGGCGTGGGCGTCCTGGAGCACCTGCGCGATGCGTTCACGATCGGCGTCGGACGCGCGCAGCTCGTGCGGCTGCGGCACGTCGTCGGAGGCCGGGGGACGGCGAGCGGACACCCATTCCTCGGCCAGCCGCTCGCCGACTTCCTGCAGCTTGGGCAACCACGATCCCGCGCGTTCGTTCACACTTCTGACGATATCCGGCTCTCGCCCTGTTCGCTCGTGCCGATTGACCCGGTGTCACCGGATTCCGGCCAGCAGTCCGGCCATCTCCCGCGCGAGCTGCTCGTTTCGCCTCGGCGTGGCGGTCCGACCCGCCCGCCCAGGGTCACGGACGGCTGGGCCGAAGCCCGGTCGGCCGGTTTTCTCATGAATTTCTTAGGAATCTCCGCCCGCGCCTTCTTCGTTGATCCCGGCAAAAGGGAGGTGTGCGTGCATCAACCGGCGCGATGGGGTCTGGCTGCGGCGGGCGCGGGCAGCGTGGTGATCCTGGGCCTCGACCTGACGAGCCTCGACGAGATGAACCCGCTGCGAAGGACCATCAGCGAGCACGGCCTGGGCCCCGACGGATGGATCTTCGGGCTCGGGGTGGGGCTGCTGGCGGCGGGTTCGCTGGCCATCGGGGTGTCACTGGCGCGCAAGCGGCTGGCCGGGGTCTTCGGCATCGTCGCGCTGCTGGGCTGGAGCGTCGGGTTGCTCGTCACGGCCTGGTTCGAGAAGCACGACTGGTCGGTGGGGCCGAGTCTGAGCGGCAGCATCCACCGGGTGGGCAGCTTCGTGGCCTTCCTCAGCCTGCCGCTGGCCGCCCTGATCATCGCCAGACCGTGGCGGCACCGGGAGCGGTCGAAGGCCACGCTGGCGGCGTTCGGGCTGGGGATCTGCTCGGTGCTCTGGGTGGCGGGCATCGGCACGGCGATGCTCGTCGCGGCGGGCAACGGGACGCCGTGGTACCGGGTCATGCCGCTGGGGCTGGTGGAGCGGGGGCTGGCTGTCACCGAGGTGGCGGCGTTGCTGGCGCTCGGCGTGTGGGCCGCCGCCAAGCGGCTGGACGACGCGCCTGAGCCGGTCGGTCAGGGGCGCAGCGTGGCGATGAGGTCGTCGACGTAACCCTGGAACACGGCCGCCATGTCCACCTGGTCGGGATCGATGAGCCACTGCGTCTGCAGGCCGTCCATCATCGCGATCAGCCGGTCGGCGTGCGCCTCGGCGTCCAGGCCCGCCCTGAGCTCGCCGCGCTCGGCGCCCCTGCGCAGCGCGCCCGCCACCATCGCGCGCAGCCGGCGGTAGCGCCGCCTGGCCCAATCGTGCCCGGGATGGCCGGGGGTGACGGCCTCGCCGCTGATCACGGAGAAGAGCTGCACCAGGCCGGGCATCCGCGAGTTGTGCTCGACCACGCGGACCAGGGTCGTCAGCGCGTCGATCCCACTGGCCGGTTCGAGGTCGAACGTGCGCGCGTCCAGCTCGTCGCGGTAGTCCAGCACCGCGACGAGCAGCAGCTCCTTGGTCCTGAAGTGGTGCAGCAACCCCGCCTGGGACAGCTCGGCGCGCTCGGCGATGCGGGCCAGCGACGCGCCGCGGTAGCCGTGCTCGGCGAACTCCAGCAGCGCGGTGGCCAGGATGCGCTCCCTGCGCGCCGCACCGGTCGCGTAGCCCCGTCTCACTCGCGGCAGCCTATCTCGCCCTGGCGGAGGGCCTCGGGCAGCCGTTAACCTGACCGCGCCTCACGTTTGATTCCCCCCCGATCAGGAGGCCGCTGTGCCGTCCGCGCGTGATCGCCAGGCCCGGGTCGCCACGTACGTCGTCTACGCCGTGCAGGGCCTGTCCTTCGCCTCGTTGCTCATCCAGGTCGCCAACCTCCAGGCCAAGCACCGGCTCGACGAGGGCTCGCTCACGCTGTTGCTGCTGGTCGTGCCGGTCTTCGCCGGTGTCGGCAGCGTGGCGGCGGGCTCGTTCGCCGCCCGGTTCGGCAGCAAGCCGCTGTTGCGGATCGCCCAGCCGGTGGTGGCCGCCGCCGTGGTGCTGGCCGGGCTCGCGCCGAACGTGCCCATGCTGCTGCCGGTGCTGCTGCTGTTCGGAGTGGCGGTGGGCGCGGTGGACGCCGGCATGAACATGCAGGGCGTGGCCGTCGAGCGCAGGTACGGCGTGGAGGTGCTGAACGGGTTCCACTGCGTGTGGAGCGTGTTCAGCCTGGCGGCGGCGCTGTGGGCGTCGGGGGCCGCGGCACTGCCGCTGCCGGTGATCATGGCCGTGCCCATGGTCCTCGCGGTGGCCGGCTCGCTCTACGCCGGGCGGAGCCTGTGCACGCGCGAGGAGGAGACGGTCGAGGCGGCGGGCGCGGCCGTCACCGGCCGCTTCCCGTGGCGGCCGATCATCCCGCTCTGCCTGGCCATGGGCTTCCTGTACGTCGGCGACGCCGCCGTGTCCAACTTCAACACCGTCTACATGAAGGACGTGCTGGGCGCGAGCCCCGCCGTGATCCCGCTGGCCTACGCCGCCTACCAGGCCACCACGCTGGCCGTCAGGCTCGGCGGCGACTTCGCCGTCAGGCGGTACGGCCCCGCCGTCATCGTCAGGATCGGCGGGGTGATCGCCACGGCCGGGTTCCTGGGCGTGGTCCTGGCTCCGAACCAGCTGCTGGGCATCGTCGCGTTCGGGCTCACCGGGGTGGGGCTGGCGGTGGTGGCGCCGCAGTCGTTCTCGGCGGCGGGCAAGCTGGACCCGGCGGGCACCGGGGTGGCCATCGCCCGGGTGAACCTCTTCAACTACGTGGGCTTCATCGTCGGAGCCGCCCTGGTGGGCGGGATCGCGGACGCGGCCGGCATGCGGGTGGCGTTCGCGGCGCCGCTGGTGCTGGCCGCCGCGATCATCGCCCTGGCCCCGGGCTTCGCCCCGAAACGCGCCGCCGCCGCCACCTGACCACGCCCGACACCGCCACCTGACCGCGCCCGCCGCCGCCGCAGCCACACAGGCGACGCGGGCGCGCCCAGCTCCGCCGCCGCCACCTGCAGCGCGCGCGGCTATCGCCGTACTTCGGCGACCTCGACGGGACGGCCTTCGCGCAGCGACAGGTCGGCGGCCTCGGCCACGTAGAGCGCCTCCAGCGCGTCCTCGATCGAGCACAGGCTCTCGTCACCGCGCAGGAAGGCGTCCAGCTCGGCGCGGTAGGCGCTCTCGAAGCGCGCCACGAAGTCCGGCCACGGCTCCGCCATCCCGGGCAGCCCCTCGGTGGTGTGCAGCGGGGCGCGCGCGGCGAGGCCCACGACCTGGGTGCGCTTGGTGCCCGCCAGCTCCATCCGCACGTCGTAGCCGCCGCCGTTGTAACGCGAGCCCTGCAGGGTGGCCAGCGTGCCGTCGTCCAGCGTCAGCAGCGCCGCGCTGTTGTCGACGTCGCCCGCCTCGGCGAAGAACGCGGCACCGCGGTTGGCCCCCGTCGCGTAGACCGACACCACCTCCCGGCCGGTCACCCAGCGCAGGATGTCGAAGTCGTGGATGTGGCAGTCGCGGAAGATCCCGCCGGACAGCGGGACGTACGAGGCGGGCGGCGGCGCGGGGTCGGCCGTGACGAGATGCACACGGTGCAGCTCCCCCAGCTCACCGGCCCGCAACGCCCGCGCCGCCGCCACGTATCCGGGGTCGAACCTGCGCTGGAACCCGACCGCCACCCGGTTGCCCGCCCGAGCCTCCAGCACCTTGACGGTGTCGGCCACCGTGCCTGCCACCGGCTTCTCGCAGAAGACCGGGACGCCCAGCCGGCACGCCTTCATGATCAGCTCCGCGTGGGTGCTGGTCGGCGTGGCGACGACCACGGCGTCCGCCTCGAAAGCGTCACCCGGCCCGCCGTACGGCGAGGTGCGTACGGGATCGCTCACGATCAGCTCGTCCACCAGCGGATGCGCGGCCAGGGTCGCGGCGTGGAAGGCCCCGATCCTGCCCAGCCCCAGCAGTCCCACACGCATGGCGCCTCCTCCTCGCACGTCTGGTCTTCTTTCTAGGCGAGCGTTCCTCCCTCAGTCAACCTTTTGTCCTGACATGCTGACCTTCAACCCGCGCACGACCTCGGCCGCCTTGTGCGCCGGCAGCCGCGCGAACCCCACCACCACGGCCTCCGCCCCGGGCAGGTCCCGCATCGGCCCCACCGCCTCCGCCGACAGGCCCAGCCGGCGCGCGGCGGCCACGGTGCGCCCCTCGTCCCAGCCCGGCGGCAGCTCCAGGAACACGTGCAGCCCGGCCTCGATGCCCCTGACCCGCACCCGGGGCAGCTCCCGGGCCAGCGCCTCGACCAGGGCGTCCCGGCGGCGGCGGTACTCCCTGCGCATCCGCCGCAGGTGCTTGTCATAGCCTCCGGTACGCAGGAAGTGCGCCAGCGCGTACTGCTCGATCACCGGAGAGCCGAGGTCGAGCTCCCCCCGCGCCCGGCGGATGGCCTCTGCCAGGTCGGGCGGCGCGGCCACCCAGCCGAGCCGCAGACCGGGGGCCAGGGCCTTGCTCACACTGCCCGAGAGGACGACCCGGTCGGGCGCCAGCCCTTGCAGGCAGCCCACGGGGTCGCGGTCGAAGCGGAACTCAGCGTCGTAGTCGTCCTCCAGGACGACCCGGTGACCCGCGTACGCCCACTCCATCAGCGCCGCCCGGCGCGCCGGCGAGAGCACCACCCCGGTCGGGAACTGGTGGGCGGGCGTCACCAGCGCGGCGTCACCGCTCAGCTTGCGTACGTCGAGGCCCTGCTCGTCCACCGGCACCGGCACCAGGTGCGCACCGGCCCGGCGCAGCAGCGGCACCTGGCGGTGGCTGGTCGGATCCTCCACGGCCAGCCGCAGCGCCCTCTGCTGGGCCCGCTCCTGTGCCCGCTCCTGTGCCCGCTGCTGTGCCCGCTGCTGGGCCCGCTGCTGGGCCCGCTGCTGGGTCAGCACGTGCAGAGCCAGGCTCAGCCCCTGCGCCACGCCGCCCACGATGATCAGGTTCTCGGGGCGCACGTCGGCCGCCCTGACCCGCCGGAGGTAGGCGGCCAGCTCTTCGCGCAGCTCAGGCACGCCGCCGGGGTCCCCGTAATCGAGGGCGTCCGAGGGTACGGTGGTCAGGACGTGCCTGACGGCCGCGAGCCAGCGTTCACGGGGGAAGTGGCCGAGGTCGGGGGAGGTGGGGCGATGACCGTAGTACGACGGCGACGCCGGGGCGCTCGGCGTCCGGCGGGCCGGCCTGAGCCGCGGCGGGGCCGGGTCGCGCGGCCTGAGTGCCGTACGGGCGGCGGCGTTCTTGGGGGTGACCTGGGTGCCGACGCCCACCCTGGAGACCAGGAAGCCCTCGGCGACCAGTTGCTCGTACGCCTCCACGACGACTCCCCTGGAGACCTGGAGGTCGGTGGCGAGGTCGCGGGTGGCGGGCAGGCGGGTGCCCGGCGTGAGCCGCCCGCCGCGGATGGATTCGCGCAGCTCAGCCGCGATCTGCCCGGCAATGCCCCCCTTCCCGCGATTTATCTGGATATGGAGGTCGGCCATATTGGTCCTGTCTCCCGGTGGGGCATTGGACTGTTTGTGCGAACCATTGTCTCCCTAGCATCCTTCGCATGAGAAACGGCATGAAGAACGGCATCCTGGGCGCCGCCGCGGCCATGTTCCTGGTCGGGACGCTGGCGGGGGTCTCCGGTCTCGTCGGTGCATACCCCATATACGGCGGCCAGGCGGTTCGGTATCTCGTGGCTTCCGTCATCCTGCTTGTCATAACGAGAGTGCTCGGCCTTCGGTTCGTGCGATTGACGTGGCGCGAGACGCTCTGCCTGCTCGGGCTGACGCTGCTGGGCCTGGTGTTCTTCAACGTGGCCGTGGTGGAGTCCACCCGCGCCTCTGGGCCCGCGCTGGTGGGCACCGTGCTCGGCACCGTGCCGCTCGCCCTGGCGCTGGCCGGCGGCAGGCCCGCGCCCCGGGTGCTGATCGGGGCCGGGGTGGTGGTGACCGGGGCGACGCTGGCCACGGGGCTGGGCAGCGGCACCCCGGAGAGCCTGCTGTGGGCGCTGGGCGCGCTGGTGGGCGAGGTGAGCTTCTCCCTGCTGGCCATCCCGCTGCTGCCGAAGCTGGGGGCGATCCGGGTGTCGGCGTACTCGACCACGCTGGCCGTGCCCATGCTGGTCGTCGTCGGGCTGATCGACGCGGGGACGGGCATGCTCAGGGTGCCGACTCCGGCCGAGGCGCTCGGCTTCGCCTACCTGGCGGTCGTGGTGACCGTGGTGGCGTTCTTCCTCTGGTACAACTCGCTGCCCAAGCTGGGCCCTGGGCGGGCGGGGCTGTTCGCGGGGCTCATCCCGGTGGCGGCCATCGTCACGGGCGCGGTGCTCGGGGTCGCGATGCCCACGGCGTACGACCTCCTGGGAGCGGGGCTCGTGGTCGCCGGCATCCTGATCGGGCTCAGCGCCGAACGGTCGGGCGCCAAGGCGGCGGTGCGGCCGTCCGAGGCCTGACGGCCATCCCCTCCTTTCGGTACGCGTAATCTCTTGAGCGACCGAAAGGATGGACATGGGCGAGTTCGACTACACCGACCTGCTGCCGCTTGGAGCCGACGAGACGGAATATCGGCTGATCACCTCGGAGGGGGTGCGGAAGGTCGAGGCGGCCGGGCGTACGTTCCTCGAAGTCGCCCCCGAGGCGCTGCGCCTGCTCACCGAAACGGCCGTCCACGACATCTCCCACTTCCTGCGTGCCTCGCACCTCGCCCAGCTCAGGAAGATCGTCGATGACCCCGAGTCCAGCGGCAACGACCGCTTCGTCGCCCTCGACCTGCTGAAGAACGCCTCCATCTCGGCCGGCGGCGTGCTGCCGATGTGCCAGGACACCGGCACCGCCATCGTCATGGGCAAGCGCGGCCGCCACGTGCTGACCGACGGTCAGGACGCCGAGCACATCTCGCGCGGCGTGTACGACGCCTACACCAAGCTCAACCTGCGCTACTCCCAGATGGCCCCGCTGACCATGTGGGAGGAGAAGAACACCGGCAGCAACCTGCCGGCCCAGGTCGAGCTGTACGCCGAGGACCCCCACGGGCACCCCGACGAGTACAAGCTGCTGTTCATGGCCAAGGGCGGCGGCTCGGCCAACAAGTCGTTCCTGTACCAGGAGACCAAGGCCGTGCTCAACGAGAAGCGCATGATGGCCTTCCTGGAGGAGAAGATCCGCTCGCTCGGGACGGCGGCCTGCCCGCCGTACCACCTGGCCGTCGTCGTGGGCGGCACCTCCGCCGAGTACGCGCTCAAGACCGCCAAGTACGCCAGCGCCCGCTACCTCGACTCGATCCCCACCGAGGGCTCGCCCTCCGGGCACGGGTTCAGGGACCTGGAGGTGGAGGCCAAGGTCTTCGAGCTGACGCAGAAGCTGGGCATCGGGGCGCAGTTCGGCGGCAAGTACTTCTGCCACGACGTGCGCGTCATCCGCCTGCCCCGGCACGGCGCCTCCTGCCCGGTCGCCATCGCCGTCTCCTGCTCCGCCGACCGCCAGGCGCTCGCCAAGATCACGCCCGAGGGGGTCTTCCTGGAGAAGCTGGAGACCGACCCGGCCCGCTTCCTGCCCGAGACCACCGACGAGCACCTCTCCGACGACGTCGTCTCCATCGACCTCAACCGCCCGATGCCGGAGATCCTCGCCGAGCTCACCAAGTACCCCGTCAAGACCCGCCTGTCCCTCACCGGCCCCCTGGTCGTCGCCCGTGACATCGCGCACGCCAAGATCGCCGAGCTGCTGGACAACGGCGGCGAGATGCCCCAGTACCTCAAGGACCACGCCGTCTACTACGCCGGTCCGGCCAAGACCCCGCAGGGCTACGCCTCCGGCTCATTCGGGCCGACGACGGCGGGGCGCATGGACTCCTACGTGGAGCGCTTCCAGGCGGCGGGCGGGTCGATGGTGATGCTGGCCAAGGGGAACCGGTCCAAGCAGGTCACGCAGGCCTGTGAGCAGTACGGCGGGTTCTACCTGGGCTCCATCGGCGGGCCCGCGGCGCGGCTGGCGCAGGACTGCATCAAGAAGGTGGAGGTGCTGGAGTATCCCGAGCTGGGGATGGAGGCGGTGTGGAAGATCGAGGTGGTGGACTTCCCCGCGTTCATCGTCGTGGACGACAAGGGCGAGGACTTCTTCACCGACAAGACCGGGCCGGTCCTGTCCATCGGCCGCCGCTGACGTGACGCCCGCGCCGGGGGCTTGCCGGGCGCGGGGGGCGGGCCGGGGGGTTGGGCGCCGGGGAGTCAGGCGCCCTCGCACGCCGCCTGGGCGCTCGTGCCGCCGTGCACCAACGGCCCGCCACGCTCACGGGTGGCGGCACCGGTGCCCTCGTGCGCGGGCAGCACCTCCGCGCGGGCGGGAAGCGCGTCCGCAAGGGCCACGCGGGCGGTAAGCGCGGCCACACGCGCCACGCGGACGGTAGGCGCGACCGCGAAGGCCACGCGGACGGTAGGCGCGACCGTAAGGGCCACGCGGGCCGGAAGCGCAGCCGCGAAGGCCACGCCGGTCGTGCGAGCGGCCGGGATGGCCGCGCCGGTCATGCGAGCGGCCGGGATGGCCGCGCCGGTAGGCCGCGCGACCGGAACAACCGCGCAGGCAGGCCGGGCGGGCAGAACGGCCGGGCGAGCAGGCCGGGCGCGCAGAGCGCCCGCGTGGAGGGGCAGGGCGGCCAGAGCGGCCGCGCGAGTAAGCAAGGCGGCCTGACCAGCCGCGCCGGTCGCCGGCGCGTCTCGCCTGGGCTCGGGCCCGCTGACCCGAGAGACGCTCACGCGGCCACCGGGGCCCGGTGCGGCGCCACGACGGAGCCGTCGGGCAGCAGCAGACCGGTGTCCTCGAACAGCACGACGCCGTTGCAGAGAAGGCTCCACCCCTGGTCGGGATGGGACGAGATCACGTGCGACCGCTCACGGTCGAGGGAGTCGGCACTGGGGCAAACGGGCTTGTGACTGCACATGGCGCACCTCTCAGATTGCGCTCCGGGTTGCGGGTCTTCAAAAGGGCAACGTGCGCCCCGACGGCGTGCGAAGGTCCAGTGCGGCTCTGGTCGGCCTCTTCGGCCGGCGGCGAACCTGGGTCTGGCGCATCCTCATCACGTCCTTAGCGGTCTGTCTTCAACGGTTGTGGGACCTCGGGCGTTCTGCTCTCAGTCTGACCTTCGACACCGACACTTTCGTGGATGACGGTCAGCTGGGACGCTCGCCTTCTTTCCTGGTCCTAACCATGCCCCCGTCCCCTTACGGCACCCTTACAAGTCGCTGACGGCGCCCCGTGGTTCCTGTCAGTCAGCCTGCCGTACGCCTGAATGTCCCCTACCAGGCATCATGCACAACTATTCGGCAAGTCGTTGTGCCGATGGGCACAAATGGCAGGTGAGCTGCGAAAACGCCCCAGGAGTGGCCGCGCAGCGAGGGCGTCGGCGACGCCTTCTGAAGAGCCCGCCGGAGGCGCCGGCGGGCGTACCGGATCGGAAGCGTCAAGCCACAGGCTCGACGGGACGGAGCAACACGCACTACCTTCGGTATCGCACGTCCACCCGGGCCACACCAGGAAACTTCGGGGCCATCAACCGGGAGGATGCGGCCAGGTGGTTTGCTGACGTGACGAGTCAGGCGGGTTGACTTAAGTTCGCAACAAATTATCGGCCCCGCCTCTACTGGTCGGTTTACCCAAATAGGTAAGCTGCCTGGCATGCGTGCGCCATCCGGTTACCTACTCGCCGCGCGCTATCGGCTCGTGGAGCCGGTTGGTCGCGGCGGCATGGGCACCGTTTGGCGGGCACATGACGAGCTGCTCGACCGGGACGTGGCGGTCAAGGAAGTGCGGTTGCCGTCGGTGCTCGACGAGGAGCTGCGTGCCGAGCTGTGCGCGCGCACCGAGCGCGAGGGCCGGGCGACCGCCATGGTCGCGCACCCCTCGGTGATCACCGTCTTCGACGTGGTCACGGAGGACGACCGGCCGTGGATCGTGATGGAGCTGCTGCGGGCCAAGTCCCTTGAGCAGCTCATCCAGGAGGAAGGACCGCTCCACCCGCGCAAGGCCGCCGAGATCGGCCGGCAGATCCTGGGCGCGCTGCGGGCGGTGCACGCCAAGGGCATCCTGCACCGCGACGTCAAGCCCAGCAACGTGCTGGTGACCGAGGACCGCGCGGTGCTCACCGACTTCGGCCTGGCCGCCCTCGAAGGTGACGTTTCCATCACCCAGGCGGGCATCGTCCTCGGGTCCGCCGGATACATCGCTCCAGAGCGGGTGCTCGGCTCCAAGGCCAGCCCCGCCGCGGACCTGTGGTCGCTCGGCGCGACCCTCTACACCGCCGTCGAGGGCCGGGGTCTGCACGGCAGGCGTACGGCCGCCGCCGCCCTCGCGGCCCTGACCAGCGGCGAGCCGATCCCGATGACCAAGGCGGGCCCGCTGGCCCCCGTGCTCGACGCGCTGCTCAGGATCGACCCGGCGACCAGGCTCGACTCCGTGCGCGCCTCGCTCATGCTGACCAGGGTCGCCGCCGGCGGCTCCGCGGAGGAGCCGCTGACCCCGCGCAGGCCCGCGCGCCCCGCCTCGCCGATCCCCATCCCCCAGAGCCCTTTCGTCCGCAGGCCCGCGCACCGCGGGCTGCACCGGGCGGACCCGCCGGCGGGCACCGTGAACGTGCCCTCGCCGCGGCAGGAACGTAAACCGGGCGAGGGCGTGCACAGGAAGCGCGTGGAACCACGACCGGCGCCGTCGGCTTATGCCCGATTCAAAGCGACGGTGATAAAGTTGTGTCTTCCTCGGCGGTTCTGGCCAAGAGAACTTCGCAAGCGAGGGTAAAGCACTTCCCAAGCGAGAATCGATATCTTCTTCTCATGCCGGAACAGCAGACACGCCTGCTCGCGGAGCGCTACGAGCTCATCACCCCGCTCGGGCGGGGCACGATGGGCACCGTCTGGCGCGCCCGCGACCGCGCGCTCGGGCGCGAGGTGGCGGTCAAGGAAATCCGCCAGGACTCGGGTCTCACCGAGGAACAGCGGGCCGAGCTGCGCGAACGTATGGTGCGCGAGGGCCGCCTCGCCGCGAGGATCAACCACCCGTCGGTGGCCTCCATCCACGACGTGCTGATCCACGACAACAGCCCCTGGATCATCATGGAGCTCATCGAGGCCCGCTCGCTGGAGCAGGTGATCGAGGAGGAGGGGCCGCTGCCGCCACGCCTGGTGGCCGAGATCGGCGTGGACCTCCTCGGGGCGCTGCGCGCGGCGCACGCCCAGGGCATCACCCACCGCGACGTCAAGCCGGGCAACGTGCTCATCACCGAGAGCGGGCGCGTGGTGCTGACGGACTTCGGCATCGCCAAGGCCGAGGGCGACTCCCGGCTGACGAAGACCGGCATGGTGATCGGCTCACCCGGCTACACCGCGCCGGAACGTGCCAGGGGTGAGTACACCGGCCCCGAGTCCGACATCTGGTCGCTCGGCGCCACGCTCTACTTCGCCGTCGAGGGGCGGCCCGCCTACGAGCGGTCCACGATCGCGGAGACGCTGGCGGCGCTGCTCACCGAGAACGCCGACCCGCCGACGCAGGCGGGGCAGCTCAGGCCCGTGCTGAACGGGCTGCTGAACAAGGACTACCGGCAGCGGCTCAGCGCTGCCAAGGCGGAGACCCTGCTGCGCATGGTCGCCGACACCCCGACGAGCGAGATGCCGGTGCTGACGGCCGAGGCTCTTATGGCGCAGGAGGCCGCTATGCCCGATCCGTTCGCCGCTCCCAAGGATTCCTCAGGTCCCGCCCCGGGCGGGCAGGGCGGTCGCGGGCCTGCCGGTCAGCCGCCTTACGGTCAGCCCGGTCAGCGGCCCGGCGGCCAGAACGGGCCCCAGCCCGGTCAGGGGCCCGGCCAGAACGGGCCCCAGCCCGGCGGCCCGGTGCCCGCCGGGGCTGGAGGGCCCGGCGCCCAGGGACACGGCACGCAGGGACACGGCACGCAAGGGCACGGCGGGCCGGGTGGCTCCGGAGTGGGGCACGCGATGCAGGGCGTGGGCGGGCCTCAGGCGCCCACCGGGCCGAACGCCTTCAGCGGGCCGCCCGCCGCGTACAGCCCGCCCGGACAGCGCCCGCCCGGAGCCCAGGGCCCCGCGTCGGGGCCGGGCGCCCCGTCGGGGCCGCAGCCCGTCCCCGGACCGGGCGGCCGGCCGGGATCACAGCCCGTCGCAGGACGCGGCGGCCCGTCGGGCCCGCAGCCCGCCTCAGGCCCGCAGCCCGCTTCAGGGCCGCAGCCCGCCTCGGGGCGTCCCGGCTACGGCCCCGGCGCCCCGTCAGGACCGCACGCGCAGGGACCGCACGCGCAGGGACCGCACGCATCGGCGCCCGGCCCGAACGCGCCCACCGTGCCGCAGGCGTCCGGAGCCGGCTACCCGCAGGGACAGCAGAACTTCGCCTCCCAGCCCCCCGGCCAGGCCACCGGCCCGGAAAGCGACTACGACCCCGAGCGCACGGTGAGCATCTCCCGCCCCAAGGGCCCCTTCCCCGGCGCCCAGGAGCAGGGCGGCCAGCCGCGACGCCCGTCCGACGAGGGCTCCATGGCGACCACCCGCATCCCGAAGGGCTCCCCCGGTCAGCAGGTCTACCCGGTGCCCACACCCCCGCCGGGCCAGCCCCAGCAGAGCCAGCCCCAGCAGAGCCAGCAGCAACCGCCGCAACCTCAGCAGGGCCGGCAGCTGGGCGGGCACGGCCTGGGCACGGACCTGTTCGCGATCGCGGGCCCGCCGGAGGAGAAGCGCCCCGCGGCCAACCGCAACGGCATGCTGGTGCTCATGGCGGTGGCCGCCGCGGCCGCCGTGGTGATCGCCGTGCTGATCGTGGCCCTGTTCTCCAGCTGAGCCGCCGGGGGGCCTTCCGGCCGTTCACGCCGCCGTGGGTCAGACTGGAAGTCATGAGTGAGTTCCGGATCGAACATGACTCGATGGGCGAGGTACGCGTCCCGGCAGGCGCCAAGTGGCGTGCGCAGACCCAGCGGGCGGTGGAGAATTTCCCGATCTCCGGCAGGCCGCTGGAGCCGTCGCACATCGCCGCGCTCGGCCTGATCAAGGCGGTGGCGGCGGAGGTCAACGGCGAGCTGGGCGTGATCGACAAGGACCTGGCCGAGGCGATCGCGCAGGCCGCCGCCGACGTGGCGGAGAACGAGCACGACGGCGACTTCCCGATCGACGTCTTCCAGACCGGCTCGGGCACCTCGTCCAACATGAACGCCAACGAGGTGATCGCGACGCTGGCCGAGGAGCGGCTGGGCCGTCCCGTGCACCCCAACGACCACGTGAACGCCTCGCAGTCGTCCAACGACGTGTTCCCCACCTCGATCCACGTGGCGGCGGCCACCGAGGTGAGCTTCCACCTGCTGCCCTCGCTCAGGCACCTGGCGGAGGCGCTCAGGGAGAAGGCGATCGAGTTCGACGGCGTGGTGAAGTCGGGCCGCACGCACCTGATGGACGCCACGCCGGTGACCCTGGGCCAGGAGTTCGGCGGGTACGCCTCGCAGATCGAGCACGGTGTCGTCCGCGTCTCGGCGGCCCTGGAGCACGTGCTGGAGCTGCCGCTGGGCGGCACCGCCGTGGGCACGGGCATCAACACCCCGCAGGGCTTCGCCCAGGAGGCCATCGCGAAGCTGCGCGAGGCGACCGGCATCGCCTTCCAGGAGGCCCCCGACCACTTCGAGGCCCAGAGCGCCCAGGACTCGATCGTGGAGCTGTCGGGGCAGCTCAAGGTGGTCGCCGTGTCACTCACCAAGATCGCCAACGACCTGCGGTGGATGGGCTCGGGGCCGCGCGCGGGGCTCGGCGAGATCAACCTGCCCGACCTGCAGCCGGGCTCGTCGATCATGCCGGGCAAGGTCAACCCGGTGATCCCCGAGGCCACGGCCATGGTCGCGGCCCAGGTGATCGGGAACGACGCGGCGATCACGTTCGCCGGCGCGTCGGGCACCTTCGAGCTGAACGTGCAGCTCCCCCTCATCGCGCGCAACATCCTGGAGTCGATCAGGCTGCTGGCCAACGTCTCGCGCCTGCTCGCCGACCGCTGCGTCGCCGGCATCACGGCGAACGTGGAGCGCCTGCGCGAGTACGCCGAGTCGTCCCCGTCGATCGTCACCCCGCTGAACAAGTACGTCGGCTACGAGGAGGCGGCGAAGATCGCCAAGCAGGCCCTGGCGGAGCGCAAGACGATCAGGGAGGTCGTCATCGAGCGCGGCCACGTGGCCGACGGCAAGCTCACGGAGGAGCAGCTCGACGCCGCGCTCGACGTGCTCTCGATGACTAGGCCCTGACCGTCCGTGTGGCGTGCGCCCAGCGGGTGAGCAGCGAGAGCGCCGCACCGGAGTCCACGGCGTCGGCGGCCCGCTTGTGACCGGCCGCCAGCGCGGGCCCGAGCTCGGCCGCCGGCGGGGTGCCGTCGGCGGCCACCAGGGCGGCGGCGGCGTTGAGCAGCACGATGTCGCGCACGGGGCCCTGCTCGCCGGAGAGCACGGCACGGGCCACGGCGGCGTTGTGCCGGGCGTCGCCGCCGCGCAGGTCCTCGGGTCTGGCGCGGGGGATCGACAGGTCGAGCGGGTCGAAGCTCGTCTGCGTGACGCGTCCCCTGCGTACCACCCAGATCGTGGAGGGGCCGCAGGTCGTCAGCTCGTCGAGCCCGTCGTCGCCCCTGAAGACGAGCGCGGAGCAGCCGCGCTCGGCCAGCACGCCCGCCATGACCGGCGCCATGGTCGGGTGGTAGACGCCGACGGCCTGCGCGGGCGGCAGGGCGGGGTTGGCGAGCGGGCCGAGGAAGTTGAAGACGGTGGGGACACCCAGCTCGCGGCGCGGCTGGGAGGTGCGTCTCAGCGCCGGGTTGAAGGTGGCGGAGAAGCAGAACGTGATCCCCACCTCGTCCGCGACGCGCACCACGTCGGCGGGCGGCAGGTCGATGACCACGCCCAGCTCCTCCAGCACGTCGGCGGAGCCCGCCATGGAGGAGGCGGCCCTGCCGCCGTGCTTGACGACCTTGGCCCCGGCGGCGGCGGTCACGATGGCGGCCATGGTGGAGACGTTCACGGTGTTGGCCTGATCGCCGCCGGTGCCGACCAGGTCGACGGGGTCGCCGGACACCCGGATGGCCGCGGCCTTGGCCAGCATGCCGTCGGCCAGCCCCGACACCTCCGCCACGCTCTCGCCCTTGGCGCGCAGCGCGACGGCGAACGCGGCGATCTGGGCGTCGGTGGCCAGGCCGGACATGATCTGGTCCATGGCCCAGCCGGCCTGGCGCGCGGTGAGCGAGGTGCCGTCGAGCAGCGTGGTGAGGATCCGTGGCCAGGTGGTGGTCATTGAGTGCCCCTTCTGTCGTCTGTGCTCGACGGGGGGCACCCACTGCAACGGTGACGGCCGCCTCGTCGAGGCGGCCGTGCGCGTATCGCCGGAGGTCCGCCTAGGAGGCGGGCCACCACTGGGACGAGTACGCGATCATGCTCCCACCTTAGCAGACGCCCTTGATCCACATAGGGAGCCATCCAGCTATGTCGCCCGCACCCATGCGTGGCGCGACAGGTACCGCATAACCTGTCGAAGTATGGCGAAGGAGCTGACGGGGCGCACCGCGCTGGTGACGGGGGCCGGGGCCGGCATCGGGGCCGCGTGCGCCCGGCGGCTGGCCGCGGCGGGGGCCAGGGTGCTGGTCGTGGACCTGCGGGCCGAGCCCGCGGAGAAGGTGGCCGCCGAGGTGGGCGGCACCGCGGTGGTGGCCGACCTGAGCGAGCCCGGCTTCGTGGCGGCGCTGCCCGACGAGCCGGTGGACATCGTGGTCAACAACGCCGGGTTCCAGCACGTGGCGCCGATCGAGGAGTTCCCGCCCGAGGTGTTCGCCACCATGCTCAGGGTGATGGTCGAGGCGCCGTTCCTGATCGCGCGCAGGGTGCTGCCCGGCATGTACGCCAGGGGCTGGGGCCGGTTCGTGAACATCTCGTCCGTGCACGGGCTGCGGGCCTCGCCGTTCAAGTCGGCGTACACGACGGCCAAGCACGGGCTGGAGGGGTTCTCCAAGGTCGTGGCGCTCGAAGGGGCCCCGCACGGCGTCACCTCGGTCTGCGTCTGCCCCGCGTACGTGCGCACCGGGCTGGTCGAGGCGCAGATCGCCGACCAGGCCAAGGTGCACGGCATCGCCGAGGAGGAGGTCGTGCGGGACATCATGCTCGCGCCGGCCGCGATCAAGCGGCTGATCGAGCCCGAGGAGGTGGCCGAGCTGGTCGCCTACCTGTGCGGCCCGGCCGGATCGTTCGTCACGGGCGTGTCGCTGCCGGTGGACGGCGGCTGGACGGCGCGGTAGTGAGCAGGCGGTTCCTGGAGTTGCTGGCCAGGGAGGCGTCGGCGGTCGAGTTCGAGGGGCCGATCATCCAGGCCAGGGCCGCCGGCGCGGACCCGGCGGCGATCGAGGAGCTGGAGCGCGCCAAGATCGAGGCGCTCAAGGTGCGCGACCTGCTGAAACGGCGGGCCAGGCGCGAGGCGGAGCTGTCGGCGCTGTACGACACGGCGGGCGACCTGGCGGCGCTGCGCGACCTCGACGCCGTGCTGGAGGCCATCGTGCACCGGGCCAGGCAGCTGCTGGCCACCGACGTGGCGTACATGACGCTGCACGACCCCGAGCGGGGCGACACCTACATGCGGGTCACCGACGGGTCGATCTCGGCCAAGTTCCGGGCGTTGCGGCTGGCCATGGGGCACGGGCTGGGCGGGCTGGTGGCGCAGACGGCGGTGCCGTACGCGACGGCCGACTACTTCGCCGACGCCAGGTTCCGGCACAGGGAGCACATCGACGACGCCGTCAAGGAGGAGGGCCTGGTCGCCATCCTCGGGGTGCCGCTGCGGCTGGGGCAGCGGGTGATCGGCGTGCTGATGGCGGCCAACCGCAGCGCGCGGCCGTTCCACCAGGAGGAGGTGTCGCTGCTGGCCAGCCTGGCCGCGCACGCCGCCGTCGCGATCGACAACGCCAGGCTGCTGCAGGAGACCAGGAACGCGCTGGAGGAGCTGTCGCACGCCCACAGGACCGCCAGGGAGCACGGCGAGGCCGTGGAGCGGGCCGCCAAGGCGCACGACAGGATGACCTCGCTGGTGCTGCGCGGCGGCGGGATCGAGGACGTGGCGGCCGTGGTCACCGACGTGCTGGGCGGCTCGCTGGCCGTGCTGGACGACCTGGGCCGGGCCATCAGCGGTGACGTGGGCGAGCTGGACGCGGGGGTGTTCGAGGCCGCGCAGGCGTCCAGGGCGCTGGGCCGTACCGTGCGCAGGGGTGACCTGCTGATCGCGTCCGTGGACGTCGGCGGGGAGCCGGTGTGCACGCTGATCCTGCGCAGCGACGACGCCGACGAGCGCATCCTGGAGCGGGCGGCGCTGGTGTGCGCGTTGCTGCTGCTGTTCCGCAGGAGCGTGGCGGAGGCCGAGGGGCGGGTCAGGGGCGAGCTGCTCGACGACCTGATCTCGCGTCCCGGCGCGCCGGGGCTGGCCGACCGGGCCAGGCGGCTGGGCATGGACCTGGGCGCGCCGCACGTGGTGGTGGTCGCCAGGCACGCGGGGCAGCGCGAGCGGGCGGCGTTCTGGGCGTCCTCGCACGCCACCGTGCGGCACGGGCTGGCCACGGGCCGGGGCGACGAGGTGGTGCTGCTGCTGCCCGGCGACGACGCGGGCGGGCTGGCGCGGCGGGTGGCCCGCGAGCTGTCCTCGTCGCTGCACAGCGCCGCGACCGCGGGCGCGTCGTGCGTGGCGCTGCAGGGCGCGCCGCAGGCCCGCGACGTGGCCGCCGCCTACCAGGAGGCGCGGCGGTGCGCCGAGGCGCTCATCGCGCTGGGGCGGACGGGTGACGGCGCGAGCGCGGCCGGGCTGGGCTTCGTGGGGCTGCTCGTCGGCGACGGCCGCGACGTGCGCGGCTTCGTCGACAGGACGCTCGGCGCGGTCATCGAGTACGACGCCCGCAGGGGCACCGCCCTGACCGGCACGCTGGCGGCCTACTTCGGCACCGGCGGCTCCCCCTCGCGCACGGCCGAGACCATGCACATCCACGTCAACACCGTCACGCAGCGGCTCGACCGCATCGGCAAGCTGCTCGGCGAGGGCTGGCTGGAGCCGGAGCGCGCGCTGGAGATCCAGCTCGCCCTCCGCCTGCACCGGCTCGGCCACACAGACTCGCCGAACACTATGGGCCCCGACGCCATATGAGTGACCCCGGTCACAACCTACGGTGACCGGCATGGCCACTTCCATCAAGAAGATCGTCGCCGCGAGCCTGATCGGCACCACCATCGAGTGGTACGACTTCTTCCTGTACGGCTCGGCAGCCGCCCTCGTGTTCAACAAGCTCTTCTTCCCCGAGTCCGACCCGCTGACCGGCACGCTGCTGGCGTTCCTCACCTACGCCGTCGGGTTCGTCGCCCGCCCGCTCGGCGGCCTGGTCTTCGGCCACTTCGGCGACCGGATCGGCCGCAAGACGCTGCTGGTCGTCAGCCTGCTGATGATGGGCACGGCGACGTTCCTGATCGGCTGCCTGCCGACGTACGAGACGCTGGGCCCGGCGGCGGCGCTGCTGCTGACGTCGCTGCGGCTGGTGCAGGGCTTCGCGCTCGGCGGCGAGTGGGGCGGCGCGGTGCTGATCGTCTCCGAGCACGGCGACACGGCGCGGCGCGGCTTCTGGGCCTCCTGGCCGCAGGCCGGCGCTCCCGGCGGGAACCTGCTGGCCACCGGCGTGCTGGCGGCGCTGGCCGCCTGGCAGTCGGACGAGGCGTTCCTGTCGTGGGGCTGGCGGGTGCCGTTCCTGCTGTCGGGCGTGCTGGTGCTGATCGGGCTGTGGATCAGGCTGTCGATCAGTGAGTCGCCGGTCTTCCAGCAGGCCCCGCCCGAGGCCAGGGCCCCGATCGTCGGGGTGCTGCGCCACCACAGCAAGGACGTGCTCGTCGCGATCGGCGCCCGCCTGGCGGAGAACATCTCGTTCTACCTGCTGACCGTCTTCGTCATCACCTACGCCAAGCAGACCGGCATCGACAACTCCACCGTGCTGAACGCGGTGCTGATCTCCTCCGGCATCCACTTCCTGACGATCCCGATGTGGGGCGCGATGTCCGACCGGTTCGGCCGCCGCCCGGTCTACCTGGCGGGCGCCGCCGGCATCGGCGTGTGGATCTTCGCGTTCTTCCCGCTCGTGGACACCGGCAGCTTCCTGGCGATCACCCTGGCCGTCACCGTCGGCCTGCTCTTCCACGGCATGATGTACGGCCCGCAGGCGGCCTTCTTCTCCGAGCTGTTCGGCACCAGGACCCGCTACACCGGCGTCTCCATCGGCGCGCAGCTCTCGGCCATCGTGGCGGGCGCGCTGGCCCCCATCATCGCGGTCGCCCTGCTGCAGCAGTTCGGCAGCAGCGTGCCCATCTCGATCTACCTCGGGGTGGCGGCACTGCTCACCCTGTTCTCGGTCTACGCCGCGCGCGAGACCCGGGGCAGCGACCTGGCCGAGAGGATCCACGTCAAGTGAAGGTCACCACGCCCCGGCTCACCCAGCACGTCCTGACCGTCGAGGGCAGGACCACCGGCGAGCCCGTGCTGTTCGTGCACGGCAACGTCTCCTCCGCCGCCTTCTGGCGCGACACCATGGCCGCGCTGCCCGAGGGGTACCGCCCGCTGGCGGTGGACCTGCGCGGGTTCGGCGACACCGACCCGGCCCCCGTGGACGCCACCAGGGGCCTGCGCGACTACTCCGACGACCTCCTGGAGCTCATCGACGCGCTGGAGGTGGAGCGGGCGCACCTGGTCGGCTGGAGCATGGGCGGCGGGGTCGTCCTCCAGGCGCTGCGTGAGCGCCCCAGGGCCGTCAGGAGCCTCACCCTGGTCAACCCGGTCTCCCCCTACGGCTACGGCGGCACAGAGGGCCCTGAGGGGCGGCTGACGCACCCCGACGGGACGGGCGCGGGAGCGGGAGCGGCCAACCCGGACTTCATCGCCCGGCTGCGGGCGGGCGACCTGTCGGAGGAGGCCCCCACCTCGCCCCGCAACGTCTTCCGCTCCTCCTACGTCAAGCACCCGGTGCCCGACGAGGACTTCTACGTGCGCGCGATGCTCACCACCCGCGTCGGCGAGGCGCACTACCCCGGCGACGCCGCCACCTCCGGCGCCTGGCCGGGCGTGGCCCCCGGCAAGACGGGCGTGCTCAACGCGCTGGCCCCCACCCACTTCCGGGTGGACGACCTGGACACGATCGACCCCAAGCCGCCGATCCTGTGGATCAGGGGCGCCGACGACGTGATCGTCTCGGACACCTCGCTGTTCGACCTGGCCCACCTCGGCGCGCTCGGCGTCGTGCCCGGCTCGCCGGGCACCCCGGCCCAGCCCATGGTGAGCCAGACCAGGGCCGTGCTGGAGCGGTACGGCAGGTACCGCGAGCGCGTGCTGGACGACTGCGGCCACAGCCCGCACCTGGAGCACCCGGAGCAGTTCCAGCACCTGCTGGCCGAGCACCTGAAGGAGGCGTAGATGCTGGTCGCACTCACGCTCGTGGCGAGCTTACTGACGCCCGCGAGCCAGCTCACGGTGCCCGGCGCCGAGCACGCGACGGTCGCCGCACTGGACGACCTGACCACGGCCGGCACCGCGCTGACCGGCCACACCGACCCCGCCGACTGGGCCGGGCTGCACTCGGCCGCCACGGTCAACCCCACCGGCGTGCCCGGCGTCCAGATCGACGGCTACTTCCCCGACACCTCCACCGGCAACGCCACGCACGGCTGGAACCACGACTCCCAGTTCGTGATCAGGCTGCCGGAGAAGTGGAACGGCGGCCTGGTCGTCTCCGGCACCCCCGGCAACAGGGAGCAGTACGCCAACGACTTCACGATCTCCGACTGGGTGCTGTCGAAGGGGTACGCGTTCGCCGCCACCGACAAGGGCAACGTGGGCGTGAACTTCCACGAGGACGGCCGCCGCCCCGGCGACGCCATCGCCGAGTGGAACCACCGCCTCACCCAGCTCACAGTGGCCGCCAAGGCCGTGGTCAGGCAGCGGTACGGCAGGAAGCCGGAGCGCACGTTCGCCGCGGGCATCTCCAACGGCGGCTACCTGGTGCGGTGGCAGCTGGAGAACCGCGGCTGGCTCTACGACGGCGGCGTGGACTGGGAGGGCACGCTCTGGCGGGTCAAGGGCGACAACCTGCTGAACTTCCTGCCTCCGGCGCTGAAGGCGTACCCGGACGAGGCCGGGGTGCGGGCGGCCGGGTTCGCGGCGGGCTCGGAGTTCCTGTGGCCGTTCCACCGGCAGTACTACTGGGAGCTGACCCAGCAGCTCTACCAGAAGGAGCTGGACCCGTCGTACCAGGGCGCCGCCGCGGACTACGACTACGACGAGCGCAGACCGTACGCGGCCGTGGCGAAGATCGCGCTGACCGGCAGGATCACCAAGCCGCTGATCACCCTGCACGGCACGCTCGACACGCTGCTGCCGATCTCGCGCGACTCCGACGTGTACGCGAAGATGGTCGGCCCGCACCGGCCCTTCCGCTACCACCGGATCGAGGGCGGCAACCACCTCGACAGCCTGGTGGACCTCTACCCCGACCGGCTCAAGCCGATGCTCCCTGCCTTCAGGAGCGCCTTCGAGGAGCTGGCGGGCTGGGTTCAGTCCGCGAGGTAGCGGTACCTGCCCGCGCGCGCCAGGCGCACGATGTGCCGCGCGCCGGGCAGCCTGCGGCCGAGCCGGTACAGCGCGGTGTCGCGGCCCAGGGGCGAGCGGCGCTCCGGGTCCACGGCGGCGGCGGGGCGGGCCTCGATCCTGCCCCTGCGCATCTCCAGCGCGAACCGCAGCCCCACCTCCTCGTCGGGCGAGCGCAGCGTGCACTGCCAGCTGCCAGGCCCGAAGTGCTCGGGGCCCGGGAACAGGCGCTTGACCGGCACCTTGGCCACGAGCTGGCCGGCCAGCCTGCCCGGCACCCCGGCCTCGACCAGGGCGGGCGCGCTCACCTCGCGGGCGCGCCTGCCGGTGCTGCGCATGACCAGCTCCAGCGGCGGGCCGCCGCTCGGCGGCACGTACGGCACCGGCAGCACGACGTACAGGTGCCGCCCGAGATGCTTGACCTCCACGCCCCGCGACACCAGCTTGATCGACTCGGAGAAGGAGCGCGGCTCGATGGCCAGCCCCAGCTCGCCCGAGTCGCTCCAGCACGGCACCACCAGCCGCATCCTGGGCCGCTGGGCCAGCACGCCGAGGCAGTTGAGCGGGCCGTCGGGGTGGCTGACGCGGGTCCTGGCCTGGTTGGCGCCGCTGAACATGCGGACGTGCACCTCCCACTGGCCGGGCCGCAGCGGCTCGCCCAGGGCCGCCTTGGTGACGTCCAGGCGGGTCTCGGCCTGGATGCGGACCCTGACGCGGCGGCGGCCCGCGGGGACGCGCTCGACGTGCTGGGTGAGCGGCAGGAAGTGCACGACGCCCGTCTCGGTGTGGCGCACGTACAGCTCCAGGCGGGCCCGCTCGACGTCCTTGGTGATGTCCGTGACGTCCGGGGGCAGCTTCCTGGTCTCCAGCGAGCGCGGCGGGATCCAGTGCAGGCTGTCGCCGTCCACCTGGTACTTGTCCGGGGTGCCGTCGCCCGCCAGCACCTCGGCGGTCAGCCCGAGCACCAGGACGTGGGCGTCCCAGCGCACCTCGGTCAGGTCGGCGCGCAGCCCGGCACGCCTGGTGGAGTTGGACATGAGCACGATCTGGTCGAGGCGGCCCATGCGCACGTACCCGGCCACGACGCGGAGCTGGACCGGCAGGTGGCGGTCGAGGTGCTCGGGGAAGCGCTTGGCCACCAGCTCCTGCATGACCCGGAAGTGCATGCCCCTGTCGACGGACGAGTCGGCGAACTTGCTGGTCAGCAGGGGCCGCAGGACGGCGTACCTGAGCCAGTAGGCGTACATGCGGTCGCGCTGGCGGCCCTCGCCCACGTAGGTGTCGATGTCGTCGAGCAGCTTGTGCAGCTCCTTGACGATCGCCCGCGGCTCCTCCTCCACGTCGGGCCGCTCCCCGAGATGGCAGCAGACGTGCTCGGCCAGCACCGCGATGACCTTGGCGTGCAGGTAGGCGCGCAGCACGAACGCCTGCTCCCCCATCCGGCTGCCCGGCACGGAGAAGCCCAGCTCGTGCTCCTCCAGGAAGGCGCGCCGGTAGAGCTGCTGCGGGAGGAGCAGGGTGAGCAGCCGGTCGCGCAGGATGTCGGCCCGGGGGGTGCTGCGCCCGAAGGCGGTCATCGGCGGGCCCGAGTCGCGGATCAGGCGGCCGACCAGCACGTCCGCGTCGGTCTCCACGGCCCGGTCGTGCATGCGCTCGACGGCGTCCCGCTCCAGGCGGTCGCCGGGCCCCAGGAAGAACACGTAGTCGCCGGCGGCCGCGGCCAGGCCGACGTTGCGGGCGCGCGAGGGTGATCCCGTGTACGGCAGGTGCAGCGCGCGGACGTTCTCGCGAACGGCCGCGATGGTGTCCAGACGCTCGGCGACCCCGTCGGTGGACCCGTCGTCCACGAGGATCACCTCGTACTCGTCCGGGGGCATCGTCTGCTCCAGCGCGGAACGCATGCACGCGTCGGCGGAGTCACCCGGATTGTGGACATTGATGATCACACTGACCTTCACACCCATGCGGCCAGCGTGCGCCCGTATACAGGATCGGGCGCGACGGCTTGCCGATTGGGGAAGGAAAGTTGACCCGCTGTGGACTTAATACCAACCGACGCGCTGCGAGTGGCCCCAGGCGGCGCAGGGCGTGCCGTAGCGGCCCTTGATGTAGCCCAGGCCCCACTTGATCTGGGTGGCGGCGTTGGTCTGCCAGTCGGCGCCCGCGCTGGCCATCTTGGTGCCCGGCAGCGACTGCGGGATGCCGTACGCGCCGGAGTAGCGGTTCATGGCCCGCTCGTTCCAGCCGCTCTCCTTCTGCCAGAGGCTCTCCAGGCAGCCCCACTGGTCCGCGCCGAACCCGAACGAGGCCAGCATCGCCTTGGCGGTGGCCTTGTTGCTGCCCGGGGACGGGTCGCTGCCCGGCGGGAAGTTCATGGCGGGGAAGCCGTCGCCGCCCGGGGCCTTCTTGGGCACCACCCAGTCGAGGCCCTTGCCGGCCGCGCCCTTGCGGTCCTTCTTCATCTGGTCGGCCCGGTAGGCCTGCTCCGCCTCGGCCTTGAGCAGGTCGGCCTCGGGGTCGGGCGCGTACAGGTCGCCGCTGGCGAGCTTGCCGAGGTCGGTGAGCGACATGGGCTGCGGCGGCGGCTCGCTGGAGTTCTGCACGGCGCGGTAGGCGGTGTAGCCGCCGCCACCGAGGACGACCACCAGCGAGAGCGCGGTGATGACGATGCGTTTGGGAGTGAAGCGCGAAGGCCGGCGCGCCGAGGGGAGATCTTCCTTCGGGGGGCGCTCACTCAACTGCGGACCGGGGCTCACGATGCATGAGCTTGCCCTGTCCTAGGGGGTGGTCCGCAACCGAAACGCGGGAATCGCTTGGTGTAAATTTCACCAACCAGCAGGTTAGCCCCGCGTTTCCCGAAAAATGTGACATTCGTCACACGTTGGATGGCTTCCCTTCGGGCGCCCGTCACCGAAGGGAGGCCGCTTTCAGGGTCGCGGACCATTTTCTGGGTCTGATCCATGACTTGTCACAGTTTGGTGACACATGCCGGGTATTCGGGACATGGATTAATAATGTGCGCGTGGCTGGCATCCTCCTCGTAGAAGACGATCCCTCGGTCCGCACGGCTCTGGAGCTGGCGCTGACCAGGCAGGGACACTCCGTCACGTCGTACGCGACGGGTGAGGAGGCCCTCGACCACATCAGGGCCAGGCGCCCGGAGATCGCCATCCTCGACGTCATGCTCCCCGGCATCGACGGCGTGGAGGTGTGCCGCCGGGTCCGCAAGCTCGACCAGCTCCCCGTCATCTTGCTCACCGCGCGCGGCGACGACCTGGACGTGGTGGTCGGGCTGGAGGCCGGCGCCGACGACTACGTGGTCAAGCCGGTCGAGCCGCGCGTCCTGGACGCCCGCATCCGCGCCGTGCTGCGCCGCGCCGAGTCCGCCTCCTCCGACCGCATCACGTTCGGCGACCTCGTGATCGACCGGGGGGCGCTCAAGGTCACGCTGGCCGGCAAGGAGATCCACCTGACCCCGACGGAGCTGCGGCTGCTGCTGGAGCTGGTCAGGCATCCCGGGCAGGTGCTCAACCGCCGCTACCTGCTGCGCGCGGTCTGGGACCACACGCACATCGCCGACTCCCGGCTGGTGGACGCCTGCGTGCAGCGCATCCGCGCCAAGATCGAGCCCAAGCCGGCCGAGCCCGTCTTCATCCACACCGTGCGCGGCTTCGGCTACCGGTTCAGCCCTCCGTGATCATCCCCCGCCCCACGGGCCTGCGCGCCCGCCTGGTCATCACCTTCACCCTCGTCGCCGTCACCGCCTCCCTGCTGGTCGCCACCATCGGTTACGAGCTGGCCAAGACCGCGCTCATCAGCAGGACCGAGACCACCTCGATGGAGATCGTCACCAGGGAGCTCGGCAGCATCGACTTCCCCATCGGCAAGCTCAGGCCGGGAGAGGCCGCCCCCACCTCCAGGGAGCTCGAACGCGTGGCCCACGCGCTGGCGGGGCCGGGCCGCAGCGCGCTCGTCGAGTACGGCACCATCATCGCCTCCGAGGGCCCCATGTCGATCAGCGACGTACCCAACGAGCTGCACGGCAGGTCCAAGCAGAGCCTCGTCACCCAGCGCAAGGTCATCGACGGCGAGCTCCACCTCATCGTCGGCGCCGAGGTCTACCGCGACAACGCGGGCACGCCCGAGGCGACCGGCCTGCAGGCGTTCGTCTTCTTCCCCATGCGCGACGACGAGCGCCAGCTCGACACGCTCAGGACCACGCTGGCCCGGACGGGCCTGGTCATCGTGCTCATCGCGCTGGTCGTGGCCCTGCTGTCGGCCCGCCAGGTGCTGCTGCCGGTGCGCCGGCTCAGCGCGGCGGCCCAGGCGCTCGGCCAGGGCAGGCTGGACACCCGCCTGCCCGTGCACGGCCAGGACGAGCTGGCCGGGCTCACCGCCCGCTTCAACGACGCCGCGGCGGCGCTGGAGCTGAGCGTGTCGGAGCTGCGCTCGCTGGAGGCCATGTCCCGCCGGTTCGTGGCCGACGTCTCGCACGAGCTGCGTACGCCGCTGACCGCGATGACGGCCGTGGCCGACATGCTCTCCGACGAGGCCGACCACCTGCCGGAGGCGCCCGCGCAGGCCGTGCGGCTGGTGCTCAAGGAGATCGAGCGCCTGCGCGAGCTGGTCGAGCACCTCATCGAGATCAGCCGCTTCGACGCGGGCACGGCCACGCTCAACCTGGAGCCGGTGAACGTGGCGGACTCGATCGAGGACTGCCTGGAGGTACGCGGCTGGAGCGACCAGGTGACGGTCACCGCCTCGCAGGGCCTGACCGCCAACCTCGACCCCAGCAGGTTCGACGTCATCGTGGCCAACCTGGTCGGCAACGCGCTCAAGCACGGCTCGCCCCCGGTCGTGGTGACCGCCAGGACCACGGAGAACGGCCTGGAGGTGAAAGTGCGCGACCACGGCAAGGGCATCCCGCGCGAGGCGCTGCCGCACGTCTTCGACCGCTTCTTCAAGGCCGGCGCCGGCCGGGCCCGCAGCCAGGGCAGCGGGCTGGGCCTGGCCATCGCCCGCGCCAACGTCCAGCTCCACGGGGGCACGATCTCCGTACGCGCCCAGGAGCCCGGCACCCTCTTCACGGTCTGGCTGCCCCACGGATGAAGGCACTCACAAGCGTCGCCGCCCTGTTGCTGGCCCTGCTGACCGGGCTGACGGCGGCCTGCGGCATCTCCCCCACCGACGTGCAGGACAGGGGCGACGCGCCCACCGTCAAGATCCCGCCGCCGACCAAGACGATCTACCTGCTCAGGGACGGCGCGCTGGCGCGGGAGCCGGCCGACGTCGAGGACGACACCGTGGACAGCGTGCTGAACGCGCTCTTCGACGCCTCCTCCCTGCCGCTCGGCGACCGGGACACGGCGCTGCGCGGGTTCACGTACCTGCGGACCAGGAACTCGATCAACCCGCCGCAGCGGGACGAGATCCAGCTCCCCCGCACCTCCACGCTGACCGTCTACATCAGCGGCGACGGCACGCTGACCAAGCTCGGCAAGGCGCAGATCGTCTGCACCGCGCAGCAGGACGCGGCGTTCGAGGTGGTGAAGATCGTCAGGGAGAACGAGGGCCGCCCCCCGCAGGACGAGGGGCGGCACACGTGCGGCGAGCTCAAGTGAGCATCACATGGTGATGTCCTCGAGCATCTCGGTCACCAGCGCGGCGATCGGGGAGCGCTCGGACCTGGTGAGCGTGACGTGGGCGAACAGCGGGTGACCCTTCAGCTTCTCCACCACCGCGACCACGCCGTCGTGCCTGCCGACGCGCAGGTTGTCGCGCTGGGCCACGTCGTGGGTGAGCACGACCCGCGAGTTGGCGCCGATCCGGCTCAGCACGGTCAGCAGCACCCCGCGCTCCAGCGACTGGGCCTCGTCGACGATCACGAACGCGTCGTGCAGCGACCGGCCGCGGATGTGCGTGAGCGGGAGCACTTCCAGCATGCCCCGGTCGAGCACCTCCTCGATCACCTCGGGTGAGGTGATCGCGCCCAGCGTGTCGTAGACCGCCTGGGCCCACGGGCCCATCTTCTCGCCCTCGGTGCCGGGCAGGTAGCCGAGCTCCTGACCGCCCACGGCGTAGATGGGGCGGAAGACGATCACCTTGCGGTGCTGGCGGCGCTCCAGGACGGCTTCCAGGCCCGCGCAGAGCGCCAGCGCCGACTTGCCCGTGCCGGCCCTGCCGCCGAGCGAGACGATGCCGATCTCCGGATCCATCAGCAGGTCGAGCGCGATGCGCTGCTCCGCGGAGCGGCCGTGCAGGCCGAAGACCTCGCGGTCGCCGCGGACCAGGCGCACCGACTTGTCGGGCTGCACCCGGCCGAGCGCGGAGCCCTTGGCCGACAGCAGCCGCAGGCCGGTGTGCGCGGGCAGGTCTCTGGTCTCCTCCATGTCCACGGTGCCCGACTCGAAGAGCGTCTCGACGTCCTCCGTGGTCACCTGGACCTCGGCCATCCCTGTCCAGCCCGACTCGTGCACCAGCTCGGCGCGGTACTCCTCGGCCGCCAGGCCGATGGAGGCGGCCTTGACCCGCATCGGCAGGTCTTTGGAGACCAGCACGACGTCGCAGCCCTCGCTGGCCAGCGAGCGGGCCACGGTCAGGATGCGGGTGTCGTTGTCGCCGAGGCGGAAGCCCACGGGCAGGATGGACGGATCGCTGTGGTTGAGCTCGACCCTGATCGTGCCGTCCCCCGTCGGCATCGCCTCGTCCAGCCTGCCGTACTGGACGCGTAGGTCGTCCAGGTAGCGCAGAGCCTTACGGGCGAAGTAGCCGAGCTCCGGATGGTGCCGCTTGCCTTCCAGCTCCGTGATGACCACGATCGGAAGGACCACGTCGTGCTCGGCGAACCGGGTCATCGCCGCCGGGTCGGCCAGCAGGACCGAAGTGTCCAGCACGTAGGTGCGCTTGGCCGACTGGTGAGTAGGGTTGCTCGAGGACACTGCCACACGTTCTCCCCCGGGTGCCCCTTGGTGCGGGCACCCTGCAGACGAGGTGGGAATCGGACCGGACCCGCGTCCCCGACCGCGTACTGCCGTCGGCGCCGGAGTCCGGCCCCCCTCGGCAGATGTGGTGCAAAGGCGGGCCCTCTCCGAAATGTCCGACCTGTGATCGGACACTTCCAACGTTACGTCCTGGATACCCGAATGTCGCGTCAGGAACCGTAACGCCGGTGTCTCGCAGCGTAATCACGCAGCGCCCGCAGGAAGTCGACCTTGCGGAAGTCCGGCCAGTAGGCCTCGTGGAAGTAGAACTCTGAGTGAGCACTCTGCCAGAGCATGAAGCCGGACAGGCGCTGCTCGCCCGAGGTCCGGATGAGGAGGTCCGGGTCGGGCTGGCCGCGAGTGTAAAGATGCTCCGCGATGTGCTCGACATCGAGTACCTCGACCAGGTCCTCGATGCTCGCTCCCCTGCTCGCTTGCTCCTGGAGCAGTGAGCGCACCGCATCGGCAATCTCACGTCTTCCTCCATACCCAACTGCAACGTTCACAATCAGGCCTGGACGGTGTGATGACGCTTCTTTTGCATTTTTTAGGACATTAGCCGTGCGGTCGGGGAGCAGATCGAGCGCGCCGACCGGGCTGATCCGCCATCCCTCCGCCACCAGCTCCTGCGTCACGTCCTCGATGATGCGCAGCAGCGGCTCCAGCTCTTCCCTCGGCCGGTTCAGGTTGTCGTTGGACAACATCCACACCGTGACCACCTCGACGCCGGTCTCCCGGCACCAGCCGAGCAGCTCGGAGATCTTGTCCGCGCCCTTGCGGTGACCCGTGGCCACGTCGCGGATGCCCATGGCGCGCGCCCAGCGGCGGTTGCCGTCGATGATGACCCCGACATGCCGGGGAATGCTGTCCTTCGACAGCTTGGCCTCCAGCCGGTGTTCGTACAGCCGGTAGACCAGATCGCGCAGGCCCACGGAGTGCCTCCCCAGCGGTGCTTGTGCCCCATTGGTCGTTTTGCCCCAACAGGCAATTATCACCGCGAAACGCCCGTGCCCGCTCCCTCTACGCTAATCCTGCGCAGACTCTCTACTTTTCAGACACCCTTCCGCCTCATCCACCAGCTCGCGGACGAACACCGACAGCTCGGCGGAGGTGAGCACCGCCCGCATCCCCACGCCCGTCGAACCCCAGGCCTCCACGTACGCCCTCCTGGTCAGCCGCCACTCGCCGGGCCCCGGCTGCCACACGGGGATGGTGCGCAGCTGGCAACGCAGCTCACCGCCGCCCAGGCCGGCCCTGGTCAGGTAACGGAAGGAGAACAGCTCGCGGTCGGCCTCGTCGCAGGGGAAGCGGTCGTCGGGGTCGGCCCAGCGCCTGCCCGCCCCCGCGCCCCTGCGGGCCTCGTCCACCCCGCGCGCCAGGCGCGCCAGCAGATGGCCGCAACGCTCCCCGACGCTCCCGTAGGGGGTGCCGTCGCGGTGCAGCTCCAAAGTGATCTCGTACGGCGCGCCCACGCTGTCGGTGCACGCCACAGGCGTCACGGTCAGATACGACCCGTCGACGCAGCGCAGCCCTCCCACGTCTCCCCCGTATCCGCGCTCCCGGTCGCTAAACCCCCGGCTCCCAGGCGTGCTCCCGCCAGGCCGGCGGCTGGTGCCACTCCGTCCAGCCGTGCCCGGTGCGCCCGTCCTCGGTCTCGTACGCGCACAGCGCCCTGGGGAAGTGCGCCGGCACACCCTCCGGCGACGTCAGCGTCACGGGGGCGAACGCGATCGGCCGCACGGTCGTGACGCAGCCGGGGAAGTACAGCACGCTGCGCGCCGGCCGGTCCCCGTCGAAGGCCGTGGCCGCCCGGAAGCCCTCGACGTGGGCCAGGTCCCCCTCGGCCGCCAGGAACGCGGGCCACGGCAGCTCCATGCCCAGGTTGGCGCGCATGCCGTGCAGGTACGTGCCGTCGTCCAGGCGGGCGCTGCTCCACAACCACGAGATCGACCACCAGTCGCGCACGCCCCAGCTGTGGTCGCGCTCGCCGTGCCCGCGGAAGGGCACGCCGCCGATCGTGCCGGTGACCTCGCAGGGGATCTCGTAGCGCGGGGTGATCGCGTAGCCGTAGACGCCCGCCGCGGTGCTGAACTCCAGATCCAAGGTCAGCTCCGCGGAGCTCAGGTGGATCCGGGCGCGCTCGAAGGGGTCGGTGATCAGGTGGCCGGCCGTGTAGTCCCGGCCCGCCACCGCGAGGTCCGCGCCGGGCAGCGGCGCCTCGTGGTCGAGCACCGCGACGCGGTGGCCGTCGGCGGTGACCAGGCAGGCCCAGTACCAGGCGCGGCCCCAGCCGGGATAGAGGCCGAGGCGGACGTAGCCGCCCGTCCGGCCGTCCTCGGAGACGAAGTCGAAGTACCAGGACTCGTTCCACAGCGGCTCGGGGCCGGGGTCGTGCCGGTGCTCGTCCTCCTGGTCCAGGGGCCACTCGCCCATGTTGACGATCCGCATGCCGCCTCCCAAGCGCTTGCTGCGATCAGCGTATGCCAGGGAGGCGCGACCACCAGCGGCGCCTGGGCGCCGGCTCCTCCGGCAGCCGTCCGCGCTCGCGCAGCCAGGCGGCGAAGTCGGCGGCGTCGGTGCGGTAGTCGGGGGGCGGGGTGGTGCGGGCGGCGGCGTACGCGGCGAACTCGGCGGCCAGGTCGGAACCCGCCGCCGCGGCCGTGTCGGGGCGGATCCTGGCCACGATGGCGCGGCGCTTGGCGAGCAGGCTGAGCGCCTGGGCCCGCATGCGCTCCGGGTCGAAGCCCTCGGGCACCTCCGCCCCGGCCACCAGGGCCGCCACGACACGCCCCTGCGCCTCGGCCAGCCGCCTGCGCCGCTCCTCACCCCCCAGATCCTGGGGCTCGGCCGTCCGTCGCGGCGTCTCCTCCACCTCGGCCGGCTCCTGAAGCTCGGCCGCCTGTCTCGGCGCCACGACCTCCTCCACCTCGGCAAGGACCTGCGGCGCGGCAGGCGGTCGCGGCGCGGCAGACTCCAACGGCGCGGCAGGCGGTCGCGGCGCGGCAGACTCCAACGGCGCGGCAGGCGGTCGCGGCGGGGCAGGCGGTCGCGGTGCCGGAAGCTCTTGCGGCGCGGGCGGCGGCGCGGGCTCGGCGGGCCGTGGCGGCTGCGCCGACGGCCCCTGTGCGCCGGCGAGCCGCCGCGCTTCTCCCGGACTCATCCGGCCTCTCCGGCCGCCGCCATCGCGGCCCTGATCCTGGACAGCTCGTTCGCCAGCACCGCGTCGCTCGGGTACTCGTCGTCCCACTCCAGCAGCACCCCCGGCGGGCTCACTCGCGAGCACAGCTCGGTGAGCAGGTCGAGCACGACCTGGGGCGCCGCCGTGGTGTGCGTGTCGTGCCAGATGCCGTGGTGCTCGTACCCGCCGGCGACGTGCACGTAGGCGAGGTGCTCCAGCGGCAGCGTGTCCAGCGCCGCCACGGCGGGCAGGCCCAGGTTGACCTGGTTGGTGTAGAGGTTGGCCACGTCGATCAGCAGCCCCACGCCGGTCGCGTCCACCAGCTCGGCCAGGAACTGCGCCTCGGTCAGCTCGTCCTCCGGCCAGCCGAAGATGGCCGCCACATTCTCCAGGGCCAGCGGCACGGGAAGCGACTCCTGCGCCCGGCGCACGTTCTCGACGACGACCTTCAGCGACTCCCTCGTACGGGGCACCGGCAGCAGGTGCCCCGCCTCCACGCCACCGCCCCGTACGAACGCCAGGTGCTCGCTGACCAGCGGCGCGTCCAGTGCCTGCGCGCACGCGGCCAGGTGGGCGAGCCGGGCCGGTGAGGACGGCTCCGCGCCGCCGACCCCGAGCGAGACCCCGTGCGGGATCACCGGCAGGCCCCTGGCGCGCAGCACGCGCAGGGACTCGGGCAGGTGGGCGGGCCTGATGTTCTCGGCGACCACTTCCAGGAAGCCGACGCCCGCCATCCGCTCGATGGTCAGGTCCAGCTCGGACCGCCAGCCGATGCCCACTCCCAGCCCCGCCATGGTCAGCTTCCTCCTCCGCAACCACCGCCGCCGCAGCCGCTGCCCCCGCCGCAGCTCGAACTGCTGCTGTAGGTGGCGCAGCCACCGCCGCCGGACCCGGCCCCGGAGTACGACCCGCCGCGACTCCTGCGAGGCCGCGCCGGCGCCGCCGCGTGCGTGCTGCGCAGTCCGTCGCGCAGCTCGGCGTCGCGCACCTGGCTCAGACCGTACAGCGCGAGCTGGACGGGCCCCTCCTCGCCCTTGGGATGTGCCCGCGTGGCCGCGCCCAGGGCCTCCCGTCCGTACGGGGTCAGCTTCGCCCGGGCGTCGTTCCGGCGGCCGCTGAGCACGAACTCGGTGCCGATCACCGTACCGAGGCAGACCACGGTGGCGAGCAGGGCGGGCAGGTTCGGGGCCAGCACGGCGGTCAGCCCCTCGACGACGACGCCCGCGTACGCCGCCACGGACAGCACCCGCAGCCGCACGCGCAGCCTGCGGACCTGGACGAGGACGCCGTCCGACAGGACCAGCCCCCACGCGGTGAGGCGCTCCTCCAGCCGCTGCATCGGCAGGCTCCTGTAGACCCTCTCCTTGAGCGACGTCACCGGCAGGCCCGATTCCTCGGCCACCCGGTTCAGCACGTGCTGCTCGATGGGGTCGTCCGCGAGCGTGCTCGTGACGACCTTGTGCACCAGCCCGCCGCGTGAGACGCGCAGGTCGTTGCGGCGTGCCAGGAGAGCGATGGCGGTGTCGGCGACCCGATCCGAGTCCCCGGCCAGGAACGCCAGTTCGTAGTGGCCGAGGTCCCCGGATCGGGTGCCCCCGGTGTCGGCGCGAGTCCCGATGCGCGCCCGATGGATCGCCGAGGCGGTGACGGCGGCGTAAGCCGCGATGGCCACCGATACGATGAGCAGGAACAGGTCCATGTGCGGCCTCCCCTCGTGCGGCCGATCAGCCTGCGTGTCAGAAAAGACACTTGTTCGCAAGGTAAAGGCCCGGCCCGCCGGGGCCCAGGTTTTGCTCCTTTAGCTCCCGCTGGATCCGCCCCCGCAGCTCGATCCGCCGCCACAGCTGGAACCACCGCCACTGCTCGACCCTGCGCCACAGCTCGACGAGCCGCCGCCGAAGTCCAGCCCGCCGTAGGAGTCGCTGCCGTACGTCGTGCCCTCGCCGCCGTGCGAGCCGCAGGAGCCGGCGCAGTCGCCGTTCGGGTCGCCGGCCGAGAGCCCGTCGCACAGGGTCCGGTCGTCCAGGTCGCTCAGCCCGTACAGGGCGACGGGGATGCCGACGGCGGTGACCAGCGTGCGGTGGTCGCGCACGCCCCTGCGGTGGTAGTCGCGCGCGGAGACCAGCACGTCGCGGCCCTCGCGGGTCAGCACGTTGCGCAGCCGCCTGCGCTGCCGGAGCAGCGCCGCCACGCCGGAGATCGCGGCGAACCCGGAGATCAGGAACGTGCCGAAGAGGTAGCTCTCCTGGCCCGCCACGCCGATCGCCGTCAGCAGGACCAGCAGCACCAGGTAGCCCAGCGCGCCGCACACCGCGAGCTTGAGCCGGTCCCTGCGCCGCCACGCGGCGCCGAACGCGTCCTCGCGCACGATCAGCCCGCGCGCTTCGAGCCCTCCGGCCAGCGACAGGAGCGCCGGATGCGACTCCAGCGCCCGCCGCAGCTCACTCGCCCGGTAGCCGCCCGGCCTGGCGGCCAGCGCGTCGAGCACCGCCTGCTCGATCGGCTCGGACGACGGGTGCGCGCCGTGCACCGGGGTGACCAGAGAGGCGCGCGACACGCGGACGGCGCCGGCCGTCGCGAGGACGGCCAGCGCCGTGTTGGCGGCCCGCCTCGGGCCGCCGGAGAGATAGGCCAGCTCGTAGTGGGAGAGCTGGTGCCCCGTGCCGCTCGGCGTGGCCTCGCTGATGCGCCTGCGCTCCCGCTCGACGCGCTGCTCGGCGGCGCTCACCAGGAAGAAGACTCCGAAGGCTGCGATGAGCAGGACGAGATCCACGGCAGCCCCTCCCGAGCGGCGGTACGGCGTCCGGCCAAGCTAGACGGCCGGGCCGTACCGCACAAGGGAGTCGCGCTCAGCCGAGGCGGTCGAGCAGCGCGTTGTACTCGTCCCACAGCTCCTTGGGCAGGTGGCTGCCGAAGGTGTCGAAGTGGCCCGGGATCAGCGCGGCCTCCTCGCGCCAGACCTCCCGGTCGACGGTGAGCAGCGTGCGCAGGTCCTCCTCGGACAGGTCGAGGCCCTCGGTGTCGAGGTCGGCCGGCAGCAGGCCGATCGGCGTCGGCACGGCCTTGGCCTCGCCGTTGAGCCGCTCCACGATCCACTTGAGCACGCGGCTGTTCTCGCCGAAGCCGGGCCAGACGAACGTGCCCTCGTCGTTCTTCCTGAACCAGTTGACGTAGTAGATGCGCGGCAGCCGGGCGCCCTCACGACGGCCGATCTCCAGCCAGTGGCCGAAGTAGTCGCCCATGTTGTAGCCGCAGAACGGCAGCATGGCGAACGGGTCGTGGCGCAGCTCGCCGACCTTGCCCTCGGCGGCGGCGGTCTTCTCGGAGGCGACGTTGGCTCCGAGGAAGACGCCGTGCTGCCAGCTCAGCGACTCCGTGACCAGAGGCACGGCGGTGGCGCGGCGACCGCCGAACAAGATCGCTGAGATGGGCACGCCCTTGGGGTCCTGCCATTCGGGCGCGATGGTCGGGCACTGCGAGGCAGGCGTGGTGAAGCGCGCGTTGGGGTGGGCGGCGGGCTCGTCGCTGCCGGGCGTCCAGGAGCGGCCCTTCCAGTCGGTCAGGTGCGCGGGCGGCTCCTCGGTGAGGCCCTCCCACCACACGTCGCCGTCGTCGGTGAGCGCGACGTTGGTGAAGATGCTGTTGCCCCAGAGCGTCTTGATGGCGTTGGCGTTGGTCACCTCGCCGGTGCCGGGGGCCACGCCGAAGAAGCCGGCCTCCGGGTTGATGGCGTACAGGCGGCCGTCCTCGCCGAAGCGCATCCAGGCGATGTCGTCGCCGATCGTCTCGACCTTCCAGCCCGGGATCGTGGGCTTGAGCATGGCGAGGTTGGTCTTGCCGCAGGCGCTGGGGAAGGCGGCGGCGATGTAGCGGGTCTCGCCGGAGGGCGGGGTCAGCTTGAGAATGAGCATGTGCTCGGCCAGCCAGCCCTCGTCGCGGGCCATCACGCTGGCAATGCGCAGCGCGTAGCACTTCTTGCCGAGCAGCGCGTTGCCGCCGTAGCCGGAGCCGTAGGACCAGATCTCGCGGGTCTCGGGGAAGTGGCTGATGTACTTCGTGGAGCTGCACGGCCACGGCACGTCGGCCTGGCCGGGCTCCAGCGGCGCCCCGACGGAGTGGACCGCCTTGACGAAGTCGCCCCGCTCCTCGATCAGCCGCAGCGCCCGCTCGCCCATGCGCGTCATGACGCGCATCGAGACGGCCACGTACGCGGAGTCGGTGATCTCCACCCCGAGCTGGGAGATCTCGCCGCCCAGCGGGCCCATGCAGAACGGCACCACGTACATGGTCCGGCCGCGCATGCAGCCCTTGAACAGCTCGCCGAACGTCTGGCGCATCTCGCCGGGCGCGATCCAGTTGTTGGTGGGCCCGGCGTCCTCGCGGCGCTCGGAGCAGATGAAGGTGCGGTCCTCGACCCGTGCCACGTCGGTGGGGTCGGACTTGGCGTAGAAGCTGTTGGGCCTGGCGGCCAGGCGCGTGAGGGTGCCCTGCTCCACGAGGAGGTTGGTCAGCCTTGTCCACTCCTCCTCGGAGCCGTCGCACCACTCGATGCGGTCCGGCTGGGTGAGGGCCGCGATCTCGTTCACCCACGCGGCCAATTCGCGATTGCTGGTGGGCGCTTCTACTTCCACGGAAACGGACACGACTTGACTCCTCCACTCTCTCAGGGCCCAGTCATCATTAACGACGGAGCGCCCCGAAAGCCAATTGGCGTAGACCTATTGTCTGGGTGCGTCGCCGCAGGCAGCGGCCCTGACGATTGGGGGAGCCTACCCACGCGGAGGAGATTTAAAAGAGGTATTTTTCACCCTGCCGGACCCCAGTGGTCCAGTCCAATTAAGCTGGTCTAAACCAATTGTCGAAGTGGTTTAGTCCATTCCCTGAGCCGTTTCCGCTGGCCGCTCTCATGAATGGACGTCGGGCCCCGCGGAGCGGACGCGGTCCACGTGCTGCAAGGCGTCGCGCAGCTCGGCCAGCCACTCGTCGGTGTTCTTGCCGACCAGGCGCACGCACCAGGCGAGCGCGTCGCTGCGGCTCCTGGCCACACCGGCGGCCACCAGCGTGTCGAGCACCTGACGCTCGGCCTGGCGCAGGCGCGTCATGACGGGCACGGACAGTGTGGTGAACATCACAGTCTCGCCGCCGCAGACCACGCCCCAGGACACCTTCTGGCGGAACCGGTGCTCGGCCTCCCTGGCGATCTCGATCCGCCGCTCGCGTGTCTCCTCCCTGAACCTCCTGGCCAGCCCCTCGATCAGGGCCTGCCGCTCGGCCTCGGGGGTGTCGGCCGGCGGGTCGGGCAGGGTGCCGAGCACCGCGATCTCCTCGCGGTCCCGGACGATCTCCGGCGCCCCGGTGAACCAGCCCTCGGGCAGCCGGCCGGTGAACCAGCCGCGTACCTGCGCGGTCGCCTCATCTGTTGCCATGTAATCAACATTACATTCTTGCGGCCCGAATGCACGTGCAGACAGGAGGACCTGTCGGTCAGGGAAGGGTCAGCGGACCTTGGCCGCCGCGATGGGGCTCACCCGGACGACCCCGGCCAGGTTCCTGGTGCTCACCGGGACGATCTTCACCACGTCACCGGTGCGCGGCGCGTGCAGCATCTTCCCGTCGCCCCAGTAGATCGCCACGTGCGAGATGTAGTCGGGGTTCGTCGGGTCGTTGCGCCAGAAGAGCAGGTCGCCCGGGTGCGCCTGCGAGTAGGGCACCTGCGGTCCCGTCACCCACTGCTGGTGCGTCACGCGGGGCATGCGCACCCCCGCCTGCCCGTAGGCCCACTGGACCAGGCCGGAGCAGTCGAAGGTCTCGGGGCCCTCGGCGCCCCACACGTACGGGCGGCCCAGCTTGGACACCGCCGCCCTGAGCGCCACCGTGAGCTGCTCGCCGGTCATGAACGAGCCCGCCGGCCAGTTGCGCTGGGTCACCTTCTGCTGCGGCTGGGGCAGCACCGGGTTGACCGTGGCCACCTGCGTGCCCTTGCCCAGCGCCTTCATGATCCGCTTGCTCAGCGTGGCGGAGTTCGCCTTGGGCGCGCTGACGATGAGCGCGTTGTCGCGGGGCAGCCCCAGCGCGCGGCCGACCTCCTTGGACACGACCGCGTCCACGGCGCCGAAGCCCGTGGTGGCGTACGCGCCGATGCGCAGCCGCCCGGCGCCGCCCGCCGACACCCGGCTGTGCAGCGCCAGCCCGCCGTCGTTGCCCAGCACGAACGAGACCGCCACGTCGCCCGCCGCGACGTTCTGCCACAGCGCGTCGGAGGAGGCGGTCACCTTGGGGGTGTACGAGCGGAACGTCGAGGGGTTGACCGCCAGCGTCTGCACGCGCTTGCCGTCGAGCGTGACCGAGGCCGCGTCGGCCAGCTCCAGCGCCCGCACGCCGGACAGCTTCGCGACCTTCTGCAACATCTCGTTGGTGAACGGCTTGCGCGTGAGCACGAACAGGTTGGGCTTGTGCAGCTTGCTCAGCGGCGCCACCGGCTGCGCCGTGGGGAGCGCCTGCGGCTGCTGCATCGGCCGCTTCTGCGCCAGCGGAGTCTGCCGGGGAGTGGCCCGCACCACCTCGCCGGGGGCGAGGGTGGCCTCCGGCTGCGTCAGTAACAGCACATCGGCCGTCAGCACCGCGACCAGGGTCACCACGATGAACGGCACGAGTTTGTAGGTATTACGCCGTTTACGGGTCTTGACTAAGAAACTGAGGTCTTGCCGGATTCCGGACCCATGCGAAAATTCCGCCGGGCCAACGGGGGCCCGGCGGTCGTGGTCCAGGGGGGTCAGTTGCCGATGTACGGCACAGCCTCGAGGATCTCGACGGTGTTCTGCCGTCCGTTGGGCAGGGAGTACGTGGCCTTCTCACCGATCTTCTTGCCGTTGATCGCCGCCCCGAGGGGGGACTTGGGCGAGTAGACGTCGATCGGCGCGCCGCTCTCCTCGCGGGAGGCGAGCAGGAAGGTGACCTCGTCGTCGTCGCCGACGAACCGGATGGTCACGGTCATGCCGGGGCCCACCACACCCTCCGCCTTGGGGGCCTCTCCCACCTGGGCGTTGTCGAGAATCTGCCGGAGGTGGAAGATCCGGGCCTCCATCTTGCCCTGCTCGTCCTTGGCGGCGTGGTATCCGCCGTTCTCGCGCAGGTCGCCCTCTTCACGGGCGGCCTCGATCTTCTTGGCGATGTCGACGCGCCCGGGGCCAGAGAGATACTCGTACTCCGCCTTCAGGCGGTCGTACGCCTCCTGCGTCAGCCATGTGACGTTCTCATCGCGAGAGTCGGCCACGGGTTCTCCTTGCTTGCCTAGGGGGCCCTGAGATCATCTGAGGTTGCGTACGGTTGAATTGCGAAAGGCTAACAAGTTAACCGCTCGAACGCTTCCCCAAATGTCTCACTATACGAGATTGCAGTACTGGATGTGGACGGAAGTCGCCTGACCACTCGTGTCGAGGCTTTCCTTGAGCTGCTTACTACCCTCACCAGGCGGGATTCTTACTTCCTTGCTGCCCACTTCCGCATGATTGACGTCCAGAGCCCTGATCCGGCAGACGGCCACCCTATCGTCTGGCTTGTAGACCTCAAAGGTGATCTCGGCCCTGCTGGGCCCGTTCACCTTGAACGTCACGACCTGGGCCGGCGCCTCCGAGCCCCCGGCCGTCATCGACCACATCACGTAGCCCCAGCCACCTGCGATGATGGCCACGAGCACGCCGATCACCACGTGGACGACAAGCCGGCCACCTCGTCTGGGTCGGTCTGGAAAGTCGTCGGGCGTGCCGAGAACTGGCCCGTTCCCGGCATCTCTGGTGACCATGGCGGAATCTCCCTGCACTCCCTCAGCGTTATCCGAGACAATTGTCGCCCGCGGGGGGTGTGCCCTCGCGACCGCCCAGCAGAAACTAACCTCTCTGGGCGACTGACCGGTCCCGACTGAGGAGCTTCGAGCCCGTGAGTGCACCGCTGAGGCTGATGGCCGTTCACGCCCACCCCGACGACGAGTCGAGCAAGGGCGCCGCCACGATGGCGCGTTACGTGCGTGAAGGCGTGGAAGTGCTGGTCTGTACCCTCACGGGCGGTGAGCGCGGATCCGTGCTCAACCCCAAGATGGACCGGCCTGAGATCGTCGCCAACATCGGGGAGGTGCGCAAGGCCGAGATGGCCAGGGCGCGCGAGATCCTCGGTGTCGAGCAGCGTTTCATGGGTTTCGTGGACTCCGGGCTGCCGGAGAACGAGGACGAGCAGCTTCCTGAGGGCTGCTTCGCCCTGCAGAAGCTGGAGGACGCCTCGGCGCCGCTGGTGGCGGCCGTCCGCGCGTTCAGGCCGCACGTGATCATCACCTATGACGACGACGGCGGTTACCCGCACCCCGACCACATCATGACGAACAGGGTCTCCGTGGAGGCGTTCGAGGCGGCCGGCGACCCCGACCGCTACCCGGGCACCGGCGACCCCTGGCAGCCGCTCAAGCTCTACTACCAGATGGGCTTCACCAAGGAGCGCTTCGAGGCGCTGCACGAGGCGATGACCGAGCGCGGCCTGGGCTCCCCGTACGCCGACTGGATCTCCCGCTGGGAGGACCGCCCGGCCAAGTGGCCGGTGACCACGCGGGTGCCGTGCGGCGAGTACTTCGAGATCCGCGACGAGGCGCTGAAGGCGCACGCCACCCAGGTCGACCCCGACAGCTGGTGGTTCGTCTGCCCGCGCGAGCTGCAGCAGGAGATCTGGCCGACCGAGGACTACCACCTGGCGCGCTCGCTGGTGGACACCGAGCTGCCGGAGGACGACCTGTTCGCGGGCATCCACGCCGACGAGGTCGAGCCCGCCTGCCACTGAGCGGACCGCTGGCCGGACCACGGCACCTCGGTGGCAGACTGGAGGGGTGATGGTTCTAGCAGCAGGTGAAGTGAGCCCGGGCCTGCTCGGGTTCGTCGTCGTGGCCCTGCTCGGGTTCGCCCTGTACATCCTGATCAAGTCGATGAACAAGCAGATGTCGAAGATCCAGGTGCCGCGCGAGGGCGAGATCGAGGCCGAGGCGGCCCGCGAGGACGAGAAGGCCAAGAAGTAGATGGCAATCGAGATCGTCGACAACTCGACGCAGAGCCGGTTCGAGATCCTCGTGGACGGCAAGGTCGCCGGGTTCGCCGACTACCTGCTGCTGCCCACGAAGATCATCTTCACGCACACCGAGGTGCTGCCCGCCTACGAGGGTCAGGGGCTGGCGGGCAAGCTCGTCGGGCACGCCCTGCAGGCGAGCGCCGACACCGGCCTGCGGGTCGAGCCGCGCTGCCCCTACGTCGCCAAGTACATCGAGCGCCATCCGGAGTTCCAGAGCCTGGTGGGCTGAGCCCCAACCCCTGGGCGCCCGGTGGGCCGAGCGGTCACTCCTGCGCGGGCGACCAGGCGCGTTCGAGCGCCTTGGGCAGCCCCCACCAGCCCAGCGGGGTGAGCACCTCGTCGTCGTCCACGACGCCGAGCAGCCGCCACAGGCTCACCACCGACTCGAACAGGCCCTCCGTCGCGTCGAGGTCGTCCTCGTCCTGCTCGTCGATGTCGATGTCCTCCGACTCGGCGATCAGGCGCGCCATGCGCTCGGGCGAGGCCAGCACCCCGGGGCCCAGCCGCACCAGCGCCGCCACCCCGGCCAGCCAGTCGGCGTGCTGGATCGCGCAGAGGTTGGCCAGCGCGGCGTCCTCCTCGCTCAGGTCCCCGTCGAGGTCGGTGAACTCCTCCAGGACGTCCTCGCCGTCCGACAGGTCCGAGATCGGCCCGGCGATGCCCGCCGCCACCGACAGCCACAGCTCCATGTCGTCGTCGGGCACCGGCCGGTCGCCGAACCCGGCGCAGGCCCGCAGCACGTTGGCGGGATAGCCGGGCAGGGCCAGCAGCGCGCGCAGCCGCGTGGCGGCCGCGTCCAGCGCCGCGACGGGCACCTCGGGCTGCTTGGGCAGCTCCGCCAGGATCCGCCGCAGCTCCGACAGCGCGAACGCCTCCTCCTCGTCCCAGGCCGCGAACAGCTCCTCGTCCTGCTCGTCGCTGACCGCGAAGCCCGGCACCCGCCCGTCCGGCAGCGCCGCGCCCAGCCAGCGCTCCTGCAGCTCCTCGTAGGCCGAGCGGGCGTCGGGGTCGCCGGCGGCCAGCGCGTCGGGGTCGATCTCCCCGGCCGCCACCCGCTCCTCCAGGTAGGCCACCAGCCGGGCGAACATCTCACTCGCCACGGGCCCGCGCTCGTCCTCCTCCGGCCAGACGAAGTAGCTGGGCGTCATCAGGATCGGCTCAGTGCCCGTGGACTCCACCCACCGCTGCACGTCGCCCACCGTGGCCACCCCGGCCTCGATCGAGCTCAGCGTCGCCTTGGCGGAGTCCCAGAACGCCAGGGAGAGCGGGTTGCCCGCAGCCATCATGGCCCGCCGCAGGTCGGGCAGCGCCACGAGCGCCACGCCCGACGGCACGGCGAGCAGTGCCCGTGCCACGTCTCTGCGCGTGAGGGCCGTCGCCGGACGACCGGCCTGGGCGCAGACGAAGTCCATATCCACGCACGTAACCTACGCCGTGGCAGCCCGCTCAGTCATCGTCGCGCACCGGGCTGCCGTGGCGGCGAGCCGCCGCCGTCTAGGGTGGGCGGTGGAGGTCCTGATGAACCGCTTGAAAGACGCGACGAGCCCTTACCTGCTGCAGCACGCGGACAACCCGGTCGACTGGCACCCGTGGGGCGAGGAGGCGTTCGCGCAGGCCCGCCGCCGTGACGTGCCGCTGCTCATCAGCGTGGGGTACTCGGCGTGCCACTGGTGCCACGTCATGGCCCACGAGAGCTTCGAGGACGCCGAGACGGCGCGGCTGATGAACGAGCACTTCGTCAACATCAAGGTCGACCGCGAGGAGCGGCCCGACGTGGACGCCGTCTACATGGGCGCCACGCAGGCCATGACGCACCAGGGCGGCTGGCCGATGACGGTGTTCGCCACGCCCGACGGCCACCCGTTCTACTGCGGCACCTACTTCCCGCGCCCGCACTTCCAGCGCCTGCTCACCGAGGTGCACCGCGTGTGGACGGGCGACAGGGAGTCGGTGCTCAAGCAGGGCGCGAAGGTGGTGGAGGCGCTCAACGCGAACACCACGCTGCCCACCGGCCCGCTGCCAGGCGAGGAGACGCTGCGGCAGGCCGAGCACAACCTGCGGGAGTCGTTCGACGCGGCGAACGGCGGGTTCGGCGGGGCGCCGAAGTTCCCGCCGTCGATGGTGCTGGAGTTCCTGCTGCGCTCGGGCGAGCGCGAGATGAGCGGCAAGACGCTGGCGGCGATGGCCAGGGGCGGCATGTACGACCAGCTCGGCGGCGGGTTCGCGCGCTACAGCGTGGACGCGCGCTGGGTGGTGCCGCACTTCGAGAAGATGCTCTACGACAACGCCCTGCTGCTGCGCGTCTACACGCACTGGTGGAAGGCGGGCGGCGGCGAGCTGGCCAGGCGGGTGGCGCTGGAGACGGCCGGCTGGCTGCTGCGCGAGCTGCGCACGCCGGAGGGCGGCTTCGCCTCCGCGCTCGACGCCGACAGCGAGGGCGTGGAGGGCAAGTTCTACGTCTGGACCCCCGAGGAGCTGCGCGAGGTCCTCGGCGAGGACGACGGCCGGTGGGCCGCCGGGCTGTTCGAGGTGACGCCCGCGGGCACGTTCGAGCACGGCGCCTCCGTGCTGCAGCTCCTGCGCGACCCCGAGGACCCCGGGCGTTACGCGGACGTGCGCGCGCGGCTGCTGGCCGCCAGGGAGCGCCGGGTGCGTCCCGGGCGCGACGACAAGGTCGTGGCCTCCTGGAACGGCCTGGCGATCGCCGCCCTGGCCGAGACCGGGGTGGTGTTCGAGCGCCCCGACCTGGTGACGGCGGCCACCGAGGCGGCCGAGCTGCTGGCCCGCACCCACCTGGCCGACGGCAGGCTGCTGCGCACGTCCAGGGACGGCCGGGCGGGCACCAACGCCGGGGTCCTGGAGGACTACGCCGACCTGGCCGAGGGCCTGATCTCCCTGTACGGCGTGACGGGCGAGGCCCGGTGGCTGCGGCTGGCGGGCTCGCTGCTCGACACCGTGCTCGACCGCTTCTCCGACGGCGAGGGCGGCTTCTACGACACCGCCGACGACGCCGAGCGGCTCTTCCAGCGCCCGCAGGACCCCACCGACAACGCCACCCCCTCCGGCCAGTACGCCGCCGCCGGCGCCCTGCTCTCCTACGGCGCCCTGACCGGCTCCACGCGGCACCGTGAGGCCGCCCAGGCCGCGCTCGGCACCGTGTCGGTGCTGGCGGCCGGGCACGCCAGGTTCGCCGGGTGGGGGCTGGCCGTGGCGCGGGCAGCGCTGTCGGGGCCCGTGGAGGTGGCCGTCGTCGGGCCCGCCGACGATCCGCGTACGGCGGCGCTGCACCGGGAGGCGCTGCTCGCCGACGCGCCCGGGCTCGTGGTCGCGCTCGGCCGGGGCGACACCGCCGACCGGGGCACCGGCGACCGGGGCACCGGCGATCCGCTCGTGCCGCGCGAGAGCGTCTTCCCCGCCCTGCTGGAGGGTCGCGGGCCGGTCGGTGAGGCGCCCGCCGCGTACGTGTGCAGGGGGTTCACCTGCCGGATGCCGGTGACGACGGTGGAGGAGCTGCGCGCGGAGCTCGGCTCGGGCGGCTGACAGGAAAGGCGGCTCGGGGCGCCTGACGGCCCGCGTGCCTCGCGCGCGGAGCCCGGCTCAGGCCCTGCCCGGGCCTAGCGGTTCACCTGCTGGGGGCGGCCGCTCCTGCCGTCGCCCTCCTCGGTCTCCTGCACCGACGGCTGGTCGGGGATCTCGGTGTCGGGCGGGGACGTCTGCTCCGGCTGCTCCTCCGGCCCGTCGTTCTCCGGCGCCTCGGTCATGGGCGGGTCGGTGAACGGCGGCTGGCTGGAGTCGGGCTCGGGCCCGTCCCAGTCGTCCTGGCTCGGCGGCGGCGAATACTGCTGCTCGGGCACGTCGCTGTCGCGGTCGGGCTCGGAGTAGCCGGACGACCAGCCGTACTCCGACGGCTCGGGGAACTCCTCGACCGGCTCGCCCTCCATCGCCTCGGTCATGAACGCCCGCCAGATCTGCGCGGGCAGCTGGCCGCCGAACTGCGTGCCGTACCCGGGGATGGAGACCGTGGCGTTGTCGTCGCGGAACATGTTCACCGCCACCGCGAGCTGCGGCGTGAAGCCGTTGAACCAGACGGACCTGGAGTCGTCGGTGGTGCCGGTCTTGCCCGCCACCGGACGGTCGTAGAGGCGGGCGGCGGTGCCGGTGCCGTACTTGACGACCTGCTGCATCGCATAGATCGTGTCGGCCGCGGCCTGCTCGTCCACCACCTTGGTCTCGACCGGCTTGACCATCTCCTTGCGGCCCTCCGCGTCGGTGACCGACCTGACCACGTGCGCCTCCACGTGCACGCCCTTGTTGGCGAAGGTGGAGAAGCCCGAGGCGTTCTGGACGGCGCTGACGGAGGAGACGCCGAGCGGGAAGGAGGCGGCCTCCTTCTGCTTGTCGAGCTGGGCGGCGGGGATGCCGGCCGCCTCGGCGGTCGCGGCCACCTTGTCCAGGCCGACCTTCTGGCCGAGGTCCACGAAGGCGGTGTTGACGGAGTTCTGGGTGGCGCTGACCAGGTTGATCTGGCCGTAGGAACGGTCGCCGTCGTTGGGGATCGCCTGGGACGCCGAGGCGACGCGCAGCGGCGAGTTGCCGTCGACCCTGGTGGACAGGTCGAAGCCGTTGTTCAGCGCGGCGGCCAGCGTGTACGGCTTGAACGTGGACCCGGCCATCACCTTGGCCGAGAAGGCGCTGTCGTAGTACTTCGACTGCGACGGCCTGCCCCCGTAGAAGGCGATGACCTCGCCCGTGGCGGGATCGACGGCGGCCAGGCCCGTGCGCACCTTCTTGGGCGTGCTGTCCGGCAGCGTGTCCTCCACCGCCCGCTGGGCGGCCTGCATGAGCTTCTTGTCGAACGTGGTGACGATCTTGAGGCCGCCGCTGTTGATGTCCTCGTCGGTGTAGCCGCGCCGGTTCAGCTCGGCCGTGACCTGCTCCAGCATGTACTGGGCCTGGCCCTTGAGCTCGAACGGCTTCTTCGGGGCCGCCAGCTCGGGGAAGCGCTGGGCGGCCACCTGCTCGGTGGTCAGCGAGCCGGTCTGGCCCATCGCGTTGATCACCGACTGCCAGCGTTCCCTGGCCGCGACCAGGTCGGAGCCCTTGGGGTCGGCGAAGCGGCTGGGCTGCTGGATCACCGCCGCCAGGTACGCCCCCTCCGAGACCGACAGGTCCTCGACGTCCTTGCCGAAGTAGGCGCGGGCGGCCGACTGCACGCCGTTGGCGCCGCGGCCGAAGTAGATCGTGTTCAGGTACTGCTCCAGCACCCAGTCCTTCGACTTGGACTGGTCGACCTTCATCGCGATGAGGATCTCCTTGAACTTCCTGGTGACGGAGCGTTCCTGGCTGAGCCCGCTGTAGTAGTTGCGCACGAGCTGCTGGGTGATGGTGGAGCCGCCCTGGAGCTGCTGGCCGGTCACGGTGGACCAGACGGCCCGGCCGGTGCCCTTGAGCGAGACCCCGGCGTCCTCGTAGAACGAGCGGTTCTCGGCGGCGATCACCGCGTCGCGCACGTGCTTGGGCACCCGGGCCAGCTCGACCTTCCTGCGGTCGATGCCCTGCCGGGCGAGCACGCTTTTCCCGTCGCGGTAATAGATCACCGAGCCCTGCGCGGTCGCCTGCTTCTGGGTCGTATCCGGAATCGGAGTCAAAGCCCAGGCAATGGCGAAAAGCCCGGCCAGTACGACGATTCCCGTGCCGATCGAAACCAGGAGAACCCGGAGAATCCGCCGCCGTTTCCGCATTCCGATACCACCGCCACTCCGCACCCTCGACCCCCCTCGTCAAGCCTCGCCCAACCCCCGCAAGCTGGGCGAATGGTAAGGGTAAACGATCGACAATGGTGCCTAGTCCCTCAGCGATAGTACGTCTACCCGGCCCCCCGATGCGGAACATCGGCGACCAAAGGCAGCACTCGGTAGGGAACCGGGGTGTCGAGTGCGATGATCGAATTAGTCCGGAGTACGCCGTGAACATCGACGATCCGATCGATAACCCGCTGTAAATCGGCGTTCGTTCTGGCGACCACGCGGCACAGCAGATCGCTGTCACCGGTGATCGTGTGCACCTCCAGCACCTCGGGGATGGCGGCCAGCCGGTCGGCCACCGGATCGTGCCCGGCCACCTGCCTGATCTCCATGCTGACGAACGCGGTCACGTGGTAGCCGAGCGCGGCGGGCGACACGTCGGGGCCGAAGCCCGTGATCACCCCCCTGTCCATGAGCCGGTCGAGCCGGGCCTGGACCGTGCCGCGGGCCACGCCGAGCCGCCGCGAGCACTCCAGCACGCCGAGCCGGGGCTCGGCGGTCAGCAGGGCGATCAGCCGGGAGTCGAGCTCGTCGATTGTCATGCTGTACAGAATTACCCGAAGAGGCCGCCCACGACTAGACAGATTGTGCACTCATTGAGGTAACTGTTGCGCAAGTCGTCCAGGGAAATCAACAGTTAAGGGTATGAGAGATGTCTTTCCGGTCAACGGCATGCACGCCGTGGTGTTCGCTGTCGGCAACGCCAAGCAGGCGGCCCACTACTACTCGACCGCGTTCGGCATGCGGCTCGCCGCCTACAGGGGCCCGGAGAACGGCAGCCCCGACATGGCCGCGTACGTGCTGACCTCGGGCAGCGCCACCTTCGAGCTGCGGGCCTCGATCAGGCCGGGCACGGACCTGGCGCGGCACGTGGCCGAGCACGGTGACGGGGTGATCGACCTGGCCATCGAGGTGCCCGACGTGGAGGCCGGTTACGCCTACGCCGTCGCCCACGGGGCCCAGGGGCTGGTGGAGCCGTACACGATGGAGGACGAGCACGGCAAGGTGGTGCTCGCGGCCATCGCCACCTACGGCGAGACCCGCCACACGCTGGTCGACAGGTCCAACTACGGCGGCCCCTACCTGCCCGGCTACGCGCCCGCCGAGCCGCTGGTCGCGCCGCCGGCGACCAAGCACGGGCGGCTCTTCCAGGCCGTGGACCACTGCGTCGGCAACGTCGAGCTGGGCAAGATGGACGAGTGGGTGGAGTTCTACCGCAAGGTGATGGGCTTCACGAACATGGCCGAGTTCATCGGCGACGACATCGCCACCGAGTACTCCGCCCTGATGTCGAAGGTCGTGGCCGACGGCACGCGCAAGGTCAAGTTCCCGCTCAACGAGCCGGCCGTCAGCCGCAAGAAGTCGCAGATCGACGAGTACCTGGAGTTCTACGGCGGCCCCGGCGTGCAGCACATCGCGCTGGCCACCAACGACATCCTGACCACGGTGGACCACATGCGCGCCGCCGGGGTGAGCTTCCTTCAGACGCCCGACTCCTACTACGACGACCCGGAGCTGCGCGCCCGCATCGGGCGGGTCAGGGCCCCGATCGAGGAGCTGAAGAAGCGCGGCATCCTCGTGGACCGCGACGAGGACGGCTACCTGCTGCAGATCTTCACCCAGCCGGTGCAGGACCGGCCCACGGTCTTCTTCGAGCTGATCGAGCGGCACGGCTCGCTCGGGTTCGGCAAGGGCAACTTCAAGGCGCTGTTCGAGGCGATCGAGCGGGAGCAGGAACGCAGGGGCAACCTTTAGTTTGTCCCGACTTGGTGGTGGTCATCCAGACATCATGGGACTGCCGCCACCGGGCTTGGCGGGACGCTGGCGGCGGTTGTTCGCCGGCGTCCTCGACTGGCTCGTCATCAACCTCGCCGCCGCGCCGTTCAACTGGACGAGCTGGCACCACGTCTGGGACGAGAGCAGGGGCGACTGGGAGCGTTATCCGGTCGAGCACACCTTCGTGGCCGGTCTGGTGGCCTTCCTCTACTTCTGGCTGCTGCACGCCTTCTGGAACGGTCAGACCCTGGGCAAGAAACTGTTCGGTCTCCGTGTCGTGTCCGAGTACGGCGGGAGGATAGGGGTCGGGCAGGCAGCGGTCAGGCAGGCCGTCTTCAGCGTGCTCGGCTGGCTGTGCTGCGTCGGCCCCCTCGTGGATCTCGGCTGGATCCTCTTCGACCCCCGTAAACAGGCCGTACACGACAAGGCAGCCAGGACGGTCGTCGTGAATGCCTGACTCAGCGTAATATTCAGGTCACGATACGAAGGGGGCTCGTACGCACATGCGTGTCAACAGGCGCGGGGTGGCCATGCTGGCGACGCTCATCAGCGTGCTGGCCTGCTCACCCGCAGACGAGCCGACCCCGCCGGCCGCCGGGCAGAGCGCGGCCGACCGGCGCGCGGGCGCGCCCGGCATCGGCGACCCCGACTTCCCCCGCGACGGCAACGGCGGCTACGACGTCGCGCACTACGACCTGAGGGTCGACTACACGCCCGCCACCAAGCGGCTCGACGGCGTCACCACGATCGACGCCGCCGCCACCCAGGAGCTGTCCAGCTTCAACCTCGACCTGACCGGGCTCGACGTGCGCGAGGTCGCCGTCAACGACGCGCCCGCGACATTCACCAGGAAGGGCGACGAGCTGACCGTGCGGCCCGCGCGGGCGCTCACCGAGGGCGCTCCGTTCACCGTCAAGGTCGCCTACACCGGTCAGCCCAAGCCGGCCAGCGACAACGCCAACCTCGGCACCTACGGCTTCATCCCCACCCCCGACGGCGCCTTCGTGGCCTCCGAGCCCAACGGCTCCAAGACCTGGTTCCCCAACAACGACCACCCCGCTGACAAGGCCACCTTCGACTTCACGATCACCGTGCCCGCCGGGCTGACCGCCCTGGCCAACGGCGAGCAGGCCGGGCAGCCCACCACCGCGGGCGGCAAGACGACCTACCGCTGGCGCGAGCGCCATCCGATGGCGACCTACCTGGCCACGGCCACGCTGGGCAAGTTCAGCCTGCGCCAGGGCAGCACCGCCGCCGGCATCCCCAACCTGGCCGCCGCCGACCCCAGGTTCGCCGGCTCGCTCGACTCGCTCTACACCCTGTCCGGGCAGATCACCGACCACTGGGCGACGGTGTTCGGCCCCTACCCGTTCTCCTCGACCGGCGGCGTGGTCGACGACTACTCCGCCGGCTACGCCCTGGAGAACCAGACCAAGCCGCTGTACGGCGGCTTCCAGCCCGACGAGTCGATCATCGCGCACGAGCTGGCGCACCAGTGGTTCGGCAACAGCCTGACGATCAAGCGCTGGAAGGACCTCTGGCTCAACGAGGGCTTCGCCACCTACGCCGAGTGGCTGTGGGCCGAGCACAAGGGCACCAAGACCGCCGAGGCCACGTTCCGGGAGCTGCTCAAGCGCCCCGCCACCGACCCGATGTGGAAGTATCCCCCGGGCCGCGCCAAGCCCGACGACCTGTTCAACCAGTCCGTCTACACGCGCGGCGGCATGACCCTGCACGCCCTGCGCGGGGCCATCGGCGACCCCACGTTCTTCGCCCTGCTCAAGGCGTGGACCACCGAGCATCGCTACGGTCATGTGACGACCGAGCAGTTCGTCGCGCTCGCCGAGCGCCTGTCCGGCAAGAGCCTCGACCCGCTCTTCGACGCCTGGCTCTTCCAGCCACGCAAACCCGCCTGACCTTCGCGGAAACGCTTCGCGCCGCCCGGTCCAAGAACAGGCGTAAGGGCGAACGACGAAGGGAGCGGGGCCGGTGCGCCTCCATGAAGACCCTGCGGCCTTTGAGGCCTTCTATCGCCGCCACGTCGATGCCGTGCTGAGGTTCGTGACCCGGCGGGTGAGTGATCCTCACCTCGCCGCCGATCTGACGGCGGACATCTTCCTGGCGGTCCTGGACTCCGCGCAGACGTACCGGCCGGGGCGCGGCAGCGAGGTCGCCTGGCTGTACGGCATCGCGCGCAACGTCGTGTCGGCCCAGTACCGCAGGGCCACGCGCGAGGCGCGGGCGACCGGCCGCCTGGCCGGGCGCCGCCTGATGGACGACGACGACCTCGTCCGGATGGAGGAGCGGATCGACGCCGAGCGCCGGATGCGCAGCGCTCTGGAGGCCATGCGGGGCCTGCCGGAGGGTGAGCGGGCGGTGCTGGAGCTGGTGGCGATCGACCAGCTCACCGTCACCGAGGCGGCGCAGGCGCTGGGCATCAGGCAGGTCACCGCGCGGGTCCGGCTGCACAGGGCCAGGCGTGCCCTCGGCCACTTCACCTCGCCCTCGGCCGTGTATCTGGAAGGAAAGGCATGAGCGACTTCGAAGATCGCCTTCTCGGTGCACTCAAGGAAGAGATCGCGACGAGGAAGGCGGACGACAGGATGACGACGGTGACACCGGCCCGGGACGGCTCCCGGCGGCGGATCGTGGGGCTGTCCGCCGCGGTGGCGGGGGTCGCGGCGGCCGCCACCGCGGTGGTGGCGGCCACCGGGGTGCTCGGCGGGCCCGCGTACGCGGTGACCAGGGACGCCGACGGCGGGGTCAGCGTGCGGATCCACGCGTTCACCGACCCTGGCGGGCTGGAGGCCGAGCTGGCCGAGGCCGGGGTCAGGGCCGTGGTGGACTACCTGCCGCAGGGGCAGACCTGCAAGCGGCCGCGCGGCACGCACGGGGGCGGCTCAGGGGAGTTCGCGGCGGGTATCGGGCGCGATGGCGACGGGATCGGCTTCGAGATCGAGAAGGGGCAGGTGCCGGAGGGCTCGACGCTGGTGCTGACCGTCTCCAAGAGCGAGGACGGGGACGATCGGCCGCCGTTCGCGACCACACTGGAGATCGTCGAGGGCGCGGTGGCGGACTGCGAGCCGGTCTCCATGCCCGTTCCGGGTGAAGGCGACGGGTCGGGCTTCGACACGAGCACGGACGAGGAGGGGCAGGGGCCGAGCCTCAACAGCAGGACCGGGTGAGCTTGGCGCACCCGCATCGCCCGGCGGCCCTCCCGAGCCGCCGGGCCTGTGCGTCAGGAGTCGCGGGCCGGCCAGTAGGTGTCGCCTGCCAGGAGCAGCGCCGCGGCGCCGATGAGGCCGGATTCCTGGCCGAGGGCGGCCGGCAGCAGCTTGACGCGGCGGGCGAAGCCGAGCCTGGCGTGCTCGCGCAGGGCCTCCTCCATGGGGCCGAACAGGGTTTCGCCCGCCTGGGACAGGCCGCCGCCGATCGTGATGACGTCGAGGTCGCACAGATGGGTGGCGGAGGCGATGGCCACGCCCAGCGCCCGTCCCGCGCGGCGCATCGCCCGTGAGGCGACGGCATCGCCCGCCCGCGCGTCGGCCGCCAGCTGGCGCGCCGTCACGGGGCGGTCCTCCGGGTACGCCCCGCCTACGGAAGCGTCGACCCCGGTGTCCTGGCTGGTCACACTTCGTGCGGTGAGCACGCCGCCGCCGTCCTCGGCCCGCGCCGGTCCGCCGTGCCGCTCCGCCACGGACCGGCCGCTTCCGACCGCCCCGGGCCGGCGCCCGTCGGTGCCGCTTCCCATCGCCTCGGGCCGGCGCCCGTCGGTGCCGCTTCCCATCGCCTCGGGCCGGCGCCCGTCCGTGCCGCGTCCCACCGCTCTCGGGACCCAGCCCTGCTCCAGGGCCCACGTGACCAGCGCCGGCCCTCGGGCGACGGCCTCCAGGCAGCCGTGCCCGCCGCAGCCGCACCGGGGGCCACCCGCCTGCTCGACCACCACGTGACCGATGTGCCCCGCGTTCCCGGTACGCCCGTGATGCAGCCGCCCGTTGAGGATCAGCCCGCCGCCGACCCCCGTCGACACGACCATGCCGAGCATGTCGTCGCTCCCCTGCCCGGCTCCCCGCCAGTGCTCGGCCACGGCCAGGCAGACCGCGTCGTTGTGGACCCGTACCGGCACGGAGGGGAATGTCGCGGCCAGCCGGGCGCGCAGCGGGAAGCCGCGCCAGCCTGGGATGTTCAGCGGCGACACCTCCCCGTCGGGCCAGCTCAGCGGCCCGCCGCAGCCCACGCCCACCCCGTCGCAGCGGCCGGCGAAGGGCGCCACGAGGTCGGCTAGCGCGCGCCACAGGGTCTCCGCGTCCGCGCCCTGCGGCGTCGCGGCCCGCCGGGGCTCGGTCACCGTGCCGTCTCCCGCGACCAGGCCGGCGGCCAGCTTGGTGCCTCCGACGTCGATGGCGAGGATCACGGGCGGCGGCCGGACGCGATCGGAGCCCGCCGGCGACGGCCGTCCATGACCACGGCCCGCCTGATGCGGCCGGACGCGATCACGGCCCGCCCGACGCGCTCGAGAACACCAGGACGGACGCGGTGAACCCGTGCACATGGTTGTGCCCCGCCACCGGTCCCACCTCCCCGGCCGCGAAGAACCCCGCCACCCCGATGGGCCCCAGCGTGTCGCGCAGGGCGACAGGATCGTGGTCGGCCGTGCCGAACATCGCCGACCCGCGCCCGTTGCAGGAGAACAGCAGCGCCCCGTCCACCTTCCCGAGCTCCTCGCGGTGGGCGTCCAGCAGGTCGTACAGGTCCTCGTCGGCGGTGGCCGCGTCACGGACCTGGAAGCGCACGGTCCTGCCGACCTCCACGATGTCGCCGATGGCCACGGCCTCGCGGTCCGGGTCGATGCCGATGACCCCCCTGATGAGGAAGTCGCCGCGCTCGTGGCGCTCGGCGTACTCGTCCATGGCCAGCCCGATCTGGAGCCCGGAGGCGACCAGCTCGCGGTCGTCCTCGTCCAGCTCGCTGACGATGTCCTCCAGCCTGGCAAGCGCGGGTTGCCCGGCCAGCTCCAGCAGCAGGTTCTCCTCGGAGGCGGTGACCACCATGCTGGGCCCGATCGGCCTGCAGCCCTGGCTGACCACCGTGCTGACCTTGATCGGCCCGCTCAGCAGCACGCCGATGGCCCCCTCGGTGTAGATCTCGCCGTCGGCGAACAGCCGTACGGATCCCCGTCCCTGGAGCCCGTTCGCCAGGCCGCCGATCAGCGGCAGGTCGCCCAGGACGTCGACCGAGCGCTCGACGAAGGCGTCGGTCGGGAAGCTGTACGGGTCGGCCAGCAGGATCGCCACGTGATCGTCGCCGCCGCGCTCCGGCAGCCCGACCACCACGAACCGGTCCTCGGCCGTCAGCGTCTCCAGGGCGAACGTGGTCAGCCTGGCCCCGTCCAGGGTCGCCGCCCACGCGCTCACGGCAGGTGTCAGCTCCACCCCTTGCCCGTCGCCGATCACCCCCGTGGCACTGCATCCGATCACGTGCGCCTCGGGCGCGAGCTTCATCGCGGCCTGCCCGGCGCGGGCGACGTCGTCGGGATCGTCACCGCAGATGAAGAAGCAGACCAGGTCTGCTTGGCCGCTGAGCCTCGACAGTGCCTGACCGACGGCGTTCTCCGCGGCCTCCACCAGGTCGGAACCCACGGCGAGGCCGTCGGCGAAGCGGCTTGTCATCAAGGCCACGGATCTCGCCTCCCTCGACATGTCCAAGTTCCCTAGGCCCGATTCTCCCCACTAAAGGGACAAGCACGCGCACGAACCGTCACGCAATAGTCAAGATCCGAAATCTCCGCCAGATGCGAAAGTCTCTGCCACATTGCTCGCAGGGGACGTAGTCTCGATCCCGTGCATCAGCCACGTATTCTCCGCGAGTTGCGAGAGAGCGGCCACGTTCATCGCACCGTCAAGGCCGAGATCCGGGAAAACCTGCTGGCCAGGCTGCGCGCGGGTGAGCCGCGCTTCCCCGGCATCGTGGGCTTCGACGACACCGTCCTGCCCCATCTGGAACGGGCCCTGCTCGCCGGGCACGATCTGGTCCTCCTCGGTGAGCGGGGCCAGGGCAAGACCCGGCTCATCCGCACCGTCACCGGGCTGCTCGACGAATGGACGCCGGTGGTCGAGGGCTGCGAGATCAACGACCACCCGTACGCGCCGGCCTGCACGCGCTGCCAGAAGCTGGCGCGCGAGCTGGGCGACGAGCTGCCGGTGGCGTGGAAGCACCGCGACGAGCGCTACGGCGAGAAGCTCGCCACGCCCGACACCTCCGTGGGCGACCTGATCGGCGACGTCGACCCCATCAAGATCGCCGAAGGGCGCACGCTGGGTGACCCCGAGACCGTGCACTACGGCCTGGTGCCGCGCACCAACCGGGGCGTCTTCTCCGTCAACGAGCTGCCCGACCTGGCCGAGCGCATCCAGGTGTCGCTGCTCAACGTGCTGGAGGAGCGCGACATCCAGGTGCGCGGCTACAACCTGCGCCTGCCCCTCGACATCCTGCTGATCGCCAGCGCCAACCCCGAGGACTACACCAACCGCGGCCGGATCATCACGCCGCTGAAGGACCGGTTCGGCGCCGAGATCCGCACCCACTACCCGCTGACCGTCGAGCACGAGCTCGCGCTCATCCGCCAGGAGTCCATGCCGGACATCGGGGCCGACGTGCCCGAGCACCTGGTCGAGGTGATCGCCCGCTTCACCCGGCTGGTCCGCGAGTCCACCGCCGTGGACGCCCGTTCCGGCGTGTCGGCCCGCTTCGCCATCGCCGCGGCCGAGACCGCGGCCGCCTCGGCCGTGCGCCGGGCGGCGATCGCCGGCGAGGAGCAGGCGGTCACCCGGGTCGTGGACCTGGCATGCGTGGTGCACAGCCTGCGGGGCAAGGTGGAGTTCGAGGTCAGCGAGGAGGGCAGGGAGACCGAGATCCTGGCCCACCTGCTGCGCCGGGCGACGGCCGAGACGTTCAGGAGCCGGCTGGGCGGCATGGACCTGTCGGCGCTGACCGACAAGTTCGCCGAGGGCAACCAGGTGGAGTCCGGCGAGCTGGTGCCCGCCGGTGAGCTGCTGCACCGCATCGGCCCCGTGGCCGGGCTGGCCAAGGTCATGTCGCGGCTGGGCATGGGCGCGGGCGAGGAGTCCCCCGGGCACGCGGCGGCGGCCTTGGAGTTCGCCCTGGAAGGGCTTTACCTGATGCGGCGGCTGTCCAAGGAAGACCTTGACGGGGTCAGCGTTTACCGGACGTGAACACATCGGCGGTCTTCCGCGTCAAAGTGGATAGCTGATCACTTTGTACGGGGGAGACCGTTCATGCGCCTGCTCGTCGCCTTCGCCACCGCCGCCGCCGCTGTTTCCCTGAGCGCGCCCGCCGAGGCGGCCACCGCCGTGTACGGCTTCGCCTGGGCCGACGGCAAGGGGCACCTGCGGATCGTGCCGAAGTCCGCCACCCGCGACAGCCGGGTGACGTACGTGCTGAAGTCCCTGCCCAAGGCCAAGGAGCTGCGGCTCGACCACACCAAGGCGGCGTACGGGCGGGTCACGGTCGCGTGCGACCTGAAGGAGACCGAGGGCCGGGTGTCCGTGGACGCCAAGGGCCTGGGGCGCACGGCGTGCAAGCCCCGCCACCTGGCCGACCAGCTCGGGCGCGGCCCGGTGGCCGTGCGCGTCGAGTACACCGGCGGCAGGGCCACCAGGGTCAACGAGATCCTGGTCGCCGACTGGGGCACCCCGCGCACGGCCCGCGGCACGATCGAGCGCGTCGGCGACACCGCCGTCCTGTTCGCCACCGGCGGCAAGACGATCAAGCTCGGGTACACGTACACGACGGCCTTCCACCGCACCACGGCCAGGTGCGGCGACGGCTGGCTGACCGGTGAGCCGGTGAACGCGGACAGGAACGGCCTGGGCAAGAAGCCGTGCGGGTGGACGCACCTCACCAAGGCCCTCAAGGGCACCCGCCACCCGGTGCTGGTGAGGGTCGACTACACCCCGGGCGTGAACGCGCTGAACGAGGTGTGGGAGGTCTTCGGCGACGCCTGAAACGACCCGCCGGGGGGTTTCTCGGGTTAGCGTGGGTTTGTGATGGCCTTTCGCTATGGCGAGTACCACGACGGCCCCGACCCCCTGGCTCCTCCGTACGACGTCAGGGCGGCGCTCGACGAGATGGGCGACGCCATCCTGTCGGGCTCGACGCCGGTCCACGCCCTGCGCGACCTGCTCAAGCGCGGCCTGCCCGGCACGCAGGAGCGGCGCGGGCTCGACGACATGCTCAGGGAGGTCCGCAAGCGCCGCCGCGACCTGCGCGAGCGCGGGCGGCTCGACGGCACGCTGGAGCGCGCCAGAGCCCTGCTGGACAAGGCGATCGGGCAGGAGCGGGCCGAGCTGTTCCCCGACCCGTCCGACGAGGCGCGGCTGCGGGAGGCGGGGCTCGACGCGCTGCCCGAGGACACGGCCAGCGCCATCCAGGAGCTGAGCACGTACGACTGGCGCTCGGCCGCGGCCCGTCAGACCTTCGAGGAGCTGCGCGACCTGCTGCGCAGGGAGGTCCTGGACAGCCAGTTCAAGGGGCTGCGCGACGCGCTGGCCAACCCGGACCCGCAGGCGATGGAACGCATCCGGCAGATGATGTCGGACCTGAACGACATGCTCGACAAGGACGCCAGGGGCGAGCACACCCAGGCCGACTTCGACGCCTTCATGGCCAGGCACGGCGACCTGTTCCCCGAGAAGCCGCGCAACCTGGAGGAGCTCGTCGACATCCTGGCCCGCCGCGCCGCCGCCACGCAGCGCATGCTGGCCTCGATGACCCCGCGCCAGCGCGAGGAGCTGAGCAACCTCATCAACCAGACCCTCGACCAGGCGGGCCTGTCCGACCAGATGCGCCGGCTCGGCGAGGCCCTCTACGCCCGCCGCCCCGACCTGGCCTGGAACGCCCCCGAGCGCCTGACCGGCGAGGAGCCCCTCGGCATGGGCGACGCCGTGACGGCCCTGGAGGAGCTGGCCGACCTCACCCAGCTGGAGACCGCCCTGCGCCAGGACTACCCGGGCGCGCGGCTGGACGACATCGACGAGGCCGCCGTACGCCGTGCGCTCGGCCGCTCCGCGGTGGACGACCTGGAGGCGCTCAAGCGCATCGAGCGGGAGCTGGAGGAGCAGGGTTACCTGCTGCGCCGCCGCGGCAAGCTGGAGCTCACCCCGAAGGCCGTGCGCCGCCTGGGCGAGACCGCGCTGCGCCGGGTCTTCTCCTCCCTCGACGCGGGCCGCCGCGGCGACCACGACCAGCACGACGCGGGCTCGGCCGGCGAGCTGACCGGCTCGTCGCGGCCGTGGCGGTTCGGTGACGAGCAGCCGATCGACGTGGTGCGCACGCTGGTGAACGGCGTGCGCGGCGGCGGCGTGGCCGTCGGCTCCCCGCGCGGCGGCGACGGGGCGCGTGTCGGGGACGGGGCGCGTGTCGGGGACGGGGCACGCGTCGGGGACGGGGCACGCGTCGGGGACGGGGCACGCGTCGGGGTGCGGCTGTCGGTGGACGACTTCGAGGTGGCCGAGACCGAACGGCGCAGCGCCGCGGCCGTCTGCCTGCTGGTGGACCTGTCGTACTCGATGGCCCTGCGCGGCACCTGGGCCGCCGCCAAGCAGACGGCGCTGGCCCTGCAGGCGCTGGTGGCCTCCAAGTTCCCGCAGGACGCCGTGCAGATCATCGGCTTCTCCAACTACGCCAGGGTGCTGCAGCCCGACGAGCTGGCGGGCCTCGACTGGGACATGGTCCAGGGCACGAACCTGCACCACGCCCTGCTCATCGCCGGCCGCCACCTCGACCGTCACCCGGACTTCGAGCCGGTGGTGCTGGTGGTCACCGACGGCGAGCCGACGGCGCACCTGATGCGCAACGGCCGGTCGGCGTTCGAGTGGCCGCCGTCGCACGAGACGCTGGAGCTGACGCTGGCCGAGGTGGACAAGATGACCAGGCGGCGGGCCACGATCAACGTCTTCATGCTGGCGGCGGACGACCGGCTCAAGGAGTTCGTGGACGAGGTGGCCCGCAGGAACGGCGGCCGGGTCTTCTCACCGAGCGCCGAACGGCTCGGCGAGTACGTGGTCAGCGACTTCCTGCGGCTGCGCCGGGCTCGCTGAGCACCGCCGGCGCACCCGACCACTCGGCGTCCGTCATCCGGGACCGGGCCCAGGCGGCCCGGTACGCGTACGAGTCGGGCCTGGTCCGCCCCGGCGACCCGCCGACCGGCTGAGCTCAGCGCAGCTCCACCTCGACGCGCGAGTCCGCCAGCGTGCCGAGCAGTTCCTCCATGGTGGTGGCGGCACCCCAGCACCGCAGATCGTACGGCGGCCGGTCGAAGCCGGGGACGAGGTGGCGCCGGGCCACGTCCGAGTCGTGCCACACGATCCGGAACGGCGGCTCGGCTCCCCATCGGCCTCTCAGGCAGTCGCCCAGGGCGGCGAGGTTCCAGCCGAAGTAGCCGCCGGGGCCGTTGATCGCCTCCCCGATCGCGCAGTGGAAGCCCTCGATGTCGGTGACGAAGCGGCCGTCGAGATGGTACGTGGTCCCGGCTGGCCGGTCGGGGGAGGCCCCGCGGTGGGTGGTCCCGGCGGGCGGGCCAGGAGAGGTCCGGCGGCGATGGTGGAGTGCCGCTCCCTCCCACTCGTGCCGCAGCCCGCGGTCGTAGCGGGCCCACAGGTTGCGGTGGGCGGGGCCGCCGGCGTACCAGAGGTCCTAGATCTCGCGGGCTCCGGACGGCATGGGACGGAACACGCCTTCGTCCAGCGCGATGTCGAGCAAGCCCTCGCCCAGCCGCGAGGGCCGTGCCCCCGTCACCTTGCCGGACACCGAGCTGAGGCTGCCGACCAGCCGCTCCCCCGCGCCGCCGAGGGCGTACACGGTGGCTCGGACCGCACGCCGCCTGACGGACGTGGCTTCGACGGCGGCGATCAGCGCGGGCTCGGGCAGACACCCCACGAGGGTCGCCGGCGGCCTGAGCGGCTCGGCCCGCTCGCGGAGGACGCCGCCGGCCTCCCGGCAACTCCCCAGCCACTCATCGTCCATCCCCGACAGCCGGAACCCCCGCCGCCCCTCCTCCACCCCTCCCCCCGCCTCGGACCCGACGCGCGCGAACCCCTGCAGATCGATGTCGACGAGCCCGGGCGCACCCGCCGACGGGAGCATGCCCAGCACCTGGACGTCCACGAGATCCACCGTGCACCAGCAAGGGGCGCCGTCGCCCGGACACCCGCGCCGCGCCGCCTGCCTCGCGTCGTGCACGGGAGTCACCCCGATCAGCGGCAGCCACGCCCCGCAGGCGCCACCGACCGCACCGGCCAGCGGCACCGCCCGTTCTCCGGCCCCACGCTGCTCCACCTCGCCTCCTCTCGGACATGATCAGCCCTGCGCCGGTCCGCGGGCAACGGGAGAGTGTCGGTGCCGGGTGGCAGACTCGCTCGCCATGGACGACGTCGTGCTGCTCAGAGACGTGACCGAAGCCGACCTGGAGGTACTGCTGGAGTACGAGCACGATCCGGAGGCCGTGCGGCGCTCCCGGTTCCCGCCACGGGAGCGGGAGGCGTTCATGCACCACTGGAAGACGCGGGTCCTCGGCGACCCGACCGGGCTCGTGCAGGCCGTCACGGTGGGAGGCGAGCTGGCGGGCAACCTGGTGGCCTGGTGGGAGGGCGATCGGCGCTTCATCGGCTACTGGTTGGGCCGGGCGTACTGGGGGCGCGGCGTCGGCACCCGGGCCCTGGGGCTCTTCCTGGAGAAGGAGCAGGTCCGGCCGCTGTACGCCGACCCCTTCCACGAGAACCTCGCGTCGGTGCGGTTGCTGGAGCGGCACGGGTTCGAGCGGACGGGGACGGTGTGGCACGACGAGGACGAGCACATCCTGCTGGTGCTGCACCCGTCACGGGAGCCGGGTGAGGCCGGCGGCCGCCGCACGGACGAGACCGCCGCGAGCCGGCGGGCCGCGCACGCCTACGTCGAGAGCGCCGAGCGTCGTGACTGGGAGTCCTTCGCCGCCCTGCTCGCCGAGGACGTGGTGTACGAGATGCCGCAGACCCGGGAGCGCATCCGCGGCAAGGCCGCCTTTGTGCAGTTCAACATGGACTATCCCGGTGACTGGCATCTGGAGGTGCGGCGCATCGTCGCGGACGGCCGTCGGGCCGCGGCCTGGTTGGCTGCCCGGGTCGGTGATGAGCGGCAGGACGCCTGCGTGTGGTTCGAGTTCTCGGGTGCGGGGCTGATCAGCCGGGTCACCGATTTCTGGCCCGAGCCGTACGAGCCGCCGGCCGGGCGTGAGCACCTCGTGGAGCGCTGGTAGCTCGTGGAGCGCTGGTAGGAGGACGCCCGCTGAGCGAAGTCTCGCCTCGAACGACACCCTGAGCCGGGTCCAGGCCGGTTTCTGCTCTTCTCCGTGGTGGCTGAGCACGCGCTCGACCTCAGGGCAAGGTCAACCCTCCCACCCGGCACTGAACCGCCAGAAGTCCCGCATCCACGGGTCGGGCGTCGGGTTGCCCATCGCGACTTGGGTGAGCAGGACGGCCACCGTCCCGGTGGACGGGACGAGGTGCGCCGTGGTGCCCGTGCCGCCGACCCATCCGTACCGTCCTGGGATGTTCCACGGCTCGGTGGGCGTGATGTCCACCGAACCCCCGAACCCCCACCCCTGCCCCTCCAGGAACAGCTCGCCGACCTTCCGCTGCGCCACGGTGGTGTGATCGCTGGTCATCAAGCGCACCGACTGGGCCGACAGGAGCCGCCGCCCGTCACCCGTGACGCCGCCGGCGAGCAGCATGCGGCCGAAGGCGAGCCAGTCGCGGGCGGTGCCCACCAGCCCGGCGCTGGCCAGCGGGAAGGCGGGCAGGCCGCTCCACTGACCGTCGGGCCCGTCGGCCTGCTCCAGCCCGCCGTCCCCGCCGGCGCGGTAGAGGGTGGTGAACCGGTCGCGCTCGGCCGCCGGGACCTCGAACGCCGTGTCCACCATGCCCAGCGGCTCGAACAGCCGCTCCCGCAGGAAGTCGGGCAACGACCGGCCGGCGACGCGCGAGATCAACACGCCCTGGAGTGTGGAGCAGGTGTCGTACAGGTACGCCTCGCCCGGCTGGTACAGCATCGGGACCTCGGCGAGCTCCGCCAGCCACACGTCCGCCGCCGGGAAGCTGCCCACCTCCCGGCCGTCCCGCTGCACCGCGAACAGCCGCCGCACCGCCGGCAGCGAGAAGTCGGACGCGAAGCCGTACCCGGCGGTGGAGGTGAGCAGGTCGTAGACGGTGATGGGCCGCGCGGCCGGGACCACGTCGTCGATCTCGCTGGACGGCGTCCGTACGACCATCGGCGCGGCGAGCTCCGGCAGCCAGGTGCGGATCGGCTCGTCGAGGGCGAGCAGACCGTCCTCCACCAGCATCATGACCGCCGCGGCGGCGATCGGCTTGGTGATCGAGGCGAACCGGAAGATCGAGTCCGCCGCCATCGGGGCGCCGCCGACGGCCAGCGAGCCCGCGACCGCCACCTCGACCTGATCGCCGCGCGCCACCAGCCCCACCGCGCCCGGCAGCGACCCGTCGTCCACATACCCCTGGAGAAGGCCCCGCAGGTCCGCCATCGTCGTGCTCCCCTCGTGCGTCGTCGGTGAGAAGACCGCCGCCGCACCCGGAACTCATCGCGCCGGCGAAGATCCGCGGCTGGGAAGGGCGTACCGCCGCCAGGGCTGTCCGTCGCGCAGGACGGCGCGGGCGATCAGCGCCGTCCCACGTCGAGCACCAGCTTGCCGGTCGTGCGCCCGGACTCGATCCGACGGTGCGCCTCCGCCGCCTGCTCCAGCCGCAGGGCCTCCACTCCCACCCGCAGTTCCCCGCTCGCGCCCCCGGCCACGGCCCGGCGCAGCGCCTGCCCCGCGTCCTCGGGGAACGCGGCGGAGAAGGCGGCCAGGTTGAACCCGGAGACCGTCTTGTTGGTCAGCCACAGCTCGTTGGCGGGGATGCCGACGTCCTCGGCGCCGGAGGCGTTGCCCAGCACGACCATCCGTCCCATCGGCGCCAGCAGGTCGAGGCTGGCCCGGCGTGACGCGCCACCGACCGTGTCCACCACGACGTCGAACCGCCCGGCCTCGGCCGCCTGCTCGCGCAGCACCACCTCGTCGTACCCGTACGCGCGGGCCGTCTCGATCTTGGCGGCACTGCCGACGGTGCCCACCACGCGACCGGCTCCCACCAGCCGCGCGGCCTGGCCGAGCTGGCTGCCCAGCCCTCCGGCGGCGGCGTGCACGAGCACGCTCTCCCCCGGCTCGATGCGGGCCACCCGGTCGAGCACCAGGAACGCCGTGGTGCTGTTGGACGGCAGCGCCGCCGCCACGCCCAGCTCCAGGTCGTAGCCGTCCAGCGGGGCCACCAGCGCGGCGGAGGTGACCACCACCTCGGCGTACCCGCCGCTGTCCACGATGGTCAGCGCGGCGACCGGCTGCCCCACCCGCAGCCCCTCGACGCCGTCGCCGAGCGCCCGGACGTGGCCGGACACCTCGATCCCCGGCACGAACGGCAGCGGCACGTCCGCCAGGCCCTGCCGGTAGAGGATCTCGGCGAAGTTCGCCCCCGCGTACGCCACGTCGATGGAGACCTGACCGGGGCCGGGCTCGGGGATCTCCACCTCGTCCAGCCGGAGCACGTCGGCGTCGCCGAATTCGGGAATCGTGATTGCCTTCATGCCGTCCATCGTCGCGGGACGGCTCCGGACCAGGCAGTGTCAGCTCATCCTGGGTGTACGGCCACCAGGCTCTCGACCTTCTCCTTGGTGTCGGTGTCGGGATCCGGCGTGTGCAGCACCACGTTCAGGTCCGCCCGATCCGGCAGCCGGAACAGCGAGTACTCGAAGACCAGCTCCCCGACCTCGGGATGCGTGATCGCCTTGACGCCCTGCGAACGGGAACGCACCTCGGGCCGCGCCCACAGCTCGGCGAACTCCGGACTGACCGCGCGCAACTCCGCGGCGATCTCCCCGAACACCGGATCGTCCGGATACCGGGCCGCCCCCGCGCGGAAGTCGGCCACCATGTCCGGCGCGAACTCGTGCCACGCCGTGAACCGCCCCCGGTAGATCGGATGGGTGAAGAACGCCACCATGCAGTTGCGTACGTCGTCGTCGTAGCCGAACACCCACCTGGACGCGTCGTTCATCGCCACCAGGTCGTAATGCCGGTCCAGCACGTGCGCCGGGTTCGGCATCCACGCCTCCAGCACGGATCTGAGCTGGTCGTTCACCGGTGCACCAGGCTGCCCGGCGGGGTCCGGCGGGTTCAGCCCGGCGAGCACGTACAGGTGCGTCCGCTCCGCCTCGTCGAGCCTGAGCGCGCGGGCGACCGCGTCCAGCACGGCGTCGGAGACCTTGATGTCCCGCCCCTGCTCCAGCCACGTGTACCAGGAGACCCCGACCCCGGCGAGCACGGCCACCTCCTCCCGCCGCAATCCGGGGGTACGGCGGCGACCGGCGGCGGGCATGCCGACGTCGGCGGGCGCGAGCGCTTCGCGCTTGGCGCGCAGGAACTCCTTGAGCTGGTCACGGCGGCGTTCACTGGCAGACACAAACCACACCATAAGCGACGCCTCGCGCCTTCCGACCACGGCGGACGCGGGCCAGGACGGTGACGCGGGAACGGCCGTCTTGACCGGCGCACACTGAAGATCGACCACCCGAGCCACACTCCCGTGGACCTGCGCGAACGCCCGGCAAGCACGGCAGAGGGGCCGGCACCGGCGCCTCGGCACTCTGTGTAGCGGTGTCGTGATCCACCGCGATGGCGCAGATGTAGCCCACGTCCAGGGCGTAACACCACTGCCCACCTCGGCTGAAGGGATCCTCACCATGGGCCGACGTCACCGCAACCGTTCGGGGCGAGTCGCCACCATCGAGCCGAAGCCCGTGCTGGAGCCCAAGCCCGAGCCCGTCCAGGCGGTGCCCGAGCCGTCCCCCGCGCCCGGGTCACCCGCACGTGAGGCCATGAGAAAGGGCTGGCTCGACGCGTTGCAGCTCTGGCTCGGTCTGGCGACGGGGACGATCGCCCTCATATTATCGATCATCAACTGGGTCACGCTGAACCGCGACCCGGAAGTGAGCCTCAGCCTGCCGTCCATCCTCCGGATCGCCCAGGGCGACAACGTGTGGTTGTACCTTCAGCCGACCTTCACCACCATCAGGAAGACCGAGACCACGGACTACATCACCGGTATGGAGCTCCGCGTACGCCCGCCTGCGGGCTCCGGCGCGGCGCCGACTCTGGTGTGGGACGAGACGGGGACCTGGGTGTACGACTCGAAGACCCAGGAAGCGGACTATTCATACCAGTCCGATCCGCAACCCATGCTCGTCTCACAGGACACCCCGCAGTCACCGACGATCCTGTTCGAGGCCACCGGCTGGCAGTTCCGGCCGGGCCGCTACGAGCTGGAACTGAGGGCCACCAGAAGCAGCACCGACACTCCCCTGGCGGCGACCTTCTGCCTCGACATCACCGCGGACGATGACGCCGCCTTCGCCCAGGAGGGACAGTATCGCTGGATCGGCTTCCAGCGCACTCGCACAGGCTCTGCTTCGTCGCCCGCGAAGGCATGCTACCGATCGTAGAAAGGGATGGCCGTCGTTGGACAGCACCTTCTGGGAAGGAGCCGACCGGCTCCTCGTCCGCTACGGAGCCGGCTTCACCCCGCGGGTCATCGAACGCGCCACAGGCACGTACGTCTTCGACGACCACGGCACGCCGATCCTCGACTTCACCTCGGGCCAGATGAGCGCCATCCTCGGCCACGCCCACCCGGACATCGTGGCCACGGTCTCATCCGCGGTGGCGTCGCTGGCCCACCTCTACAGCGGCATGCTCAGCCCCCCGCTGCTGCAACTCGCCGACAGACTCACCGCCACCCTCCCCCCGTCACTGAGCAAACTGCTCCTACTCACCACAGGCGCGGAGGCGAACGAGGCCGCGATCAAAATGGCCAAGCTCGCCACCGGCCACTACGAGATCGTCTCCTTCGACCGCTCCTGGCACGGCATGACGCAGGGAGCGGCCTCCGCCACCTTCTCAGCCGGCCGCCACGGCTACGGCCCACCCACCCCGGGCAACCTCGCCCTCCCCGCCCCCAACGCCTACCGCTCGCCGTTCCGTCACCCCGACGGCTCGCACGACTGGGAGACCGAGCTCGACTACGGCTTCGCCCTGGTGGACCAGCAGTCCACCGCCAGCCTCGCCGCCTGCCTCATCGAGCCCATCCTGTCGTCGGGCGGCATCATCGACCTCCCGCCCGGTTACCTGCGCCGCCTCAAGGAGCTGTGCGACGAACGCGGCATGCTTCTCATCCTCGACGAGGCCCAGACCGGCCTCGGCCGCACCGGCACCATGTACGCCTTCGAACGCGACGGCGTCACCCCCGACCTCCTCACGCTCTCGAAGACCCTCGGCGCCGGCCTGCCGGTCGCGGCCGTCATCACGACCGCCGAGATCGAGCAGACCTGCCACGACCGCGGGTTCCTCTTCTACACCACCCACGTCTCCGACCCCCTGGCCGCCTCCGTCGGCCTGACGGTCCTCGACGTCATCGCCCGCGACGGCCTCGTCGAACGCGCCGCCCACCTGGGCGCCCAGCTCACCGCCCGCCTCCTTGCGCTCCGCGACACCTACGAGGTCGTCGGCGACATCCGCGGCCGCGGCCTGCTCCAGGGCCTGGAGCTGGTACAGGACAAACACACCAAGACACCGGCGGACGCGCTGGGCCACGCGGTCACCTCGGCCTGCCTCGAACGGGGCCTCCACATGAACATCGTCCAACTGCCGGGGATGGGCGGCATCTTCCGCATCGCCCCACCGCTGACGATCAGCGAGGACGAGCTCCACACCGGCATGGACATCCTGGAAGCAGCTCTCAAGGCGGTCCTCGACGACACCGCCGGTTGACGGCTGCGCGGGCAGCGTTCGGAACGGCCCATCAGGCTTCCCCGCAAGACCAGCCCGAAGCCGCCCCGCGCAGGCCCAAGCAGTTACCCCTCAAGCCAAGGCATAAAAATCCAGGGCAACATCGAACCCGTCCCGACAGTTGCGATGCGACCGGTAGCAGGGCCGCCAAGCCGAGCTGGCCCCCACCCCCGCCCGCGCGTCCCGCAGCGCCGACGGCACACGTTCGGGCCGCGGGATCAACCCGTGCCCCAGGTAACGAACCCCCGACAGCTCCGTGTGCCGGCCGCGGTCGCCCGAGACGAAGGTGCCCAGCCGCCAGCCGCTCTCCTCGTCCCAGACCAGCGCGGTGTCGTCGGTGAGCCGCAGCGTGGCGTCCCTGGGATCGCACGGGCCTTCCCACCAATCCGCGACCTCAGCCCCGAGCAGGTCGACGACCTGCTGGACGTAGCTGATCGGCTGCTGCAGCCACTCGTCGGTGTACGGCTCGACGTGCCGGATGGCCACGGACGGCACCCCCTTGTGCCCAGACGGTAAGGAAAAAACGGCGAGAAGCAACGATACCCGCGACGAACTTATTCCGTTGCACAACCGTCTAGTCATTACGGACGATATTTACGTCCGAGACGGGGAAGGAGGGGTTCCCATGATTGCCGCGGTACTCCTCATCGTGCTGATGGTCGTCGCAGTGGCGACCACGGAGCTGTGCATGCGCTGTTCTGCGGACGGCAAAGAGAGTGTCGAGTCCCCCAGCGAGATCACCGGGGACTAGTCTCTCTGCCATGCCGTCCCTGCTTCTTTGGCTGCACATCGGATTCGCGATCTTCACGATCGGGCCGGTCACCGCCGCGACGATGTCCGCGCCGCGCGCCATCCGCACCAAGAACGTGCCCGCACTGCAGTTCATGCAGCGCATCACGAGGATCTACAGCCTCGGGAGCCTGGGTGTGTTCGTGTTCGGGCTGGTGCTCGGCATCGTGCTCGGCGACGGGCTGCTCGGACGGTGGTACATGACGGCGTCGATGACGCTGTTCATCGTGGCCGCCGTCCTGCTGGTGATCATCGACCGTGATCTGCGCACCGCCGTACAGGCGCTCTCCAGCGAGAGCGCCGACGACGACGCCAAGGTGCAGAACGGGCGGATCGCCGCGATCAGCGGGCTGCTGTCCGTGATCTGGCTGGTGATCCTGTTCCTGATGGTGGTGCCTGAGTAACGCGTGCCTGAGCAACGCGTGCCTGAGCAACGCCTCAGCCCCGTGCCTGGGTAACGCGATCAGCCCAGCGCCCGGGTGAGGTCGGCGAGCAGGTCGTCGATGGTCTCGATGCCGACCGAGAGGCGCACCAGGTCGGCGGGCACCTCCAGCGGGGAGCCCGCCGCCGAGGCGTGCGTCATCCTGCCCGGGTGCTCGATGAGCGACTCGACCCCGCCGAGCGACTCCCCCAGCGTGAACAGCTCGGCCCGGTCGCACACCGCGACGGCCGCCGGCTCGCCCCCGGCGACGCGGAACGACACCATGCCCCCGAACCGGCGCATCTGCTTGGCCGCCACCTCGTGCCCCGGGTGGTCGGGCAGCCCCGGGTAGAGCACGTCGGTCACGCGCGGGTGCGCGAGCAGCAGGTCCACGACACGCTCGGCGTTGTCGCAGTGGCGGTCCATCCGTACGCCGAGCGTCTTGAGCCCCCGCAGCGTCAGCCACGCGTCGAACGGCCCGGCCACCGCGCCCATCGCGTTCTGGTGGTAGGCCAGCTCCTCCCCCAGCCCGGCGTCGGCGGCCACCAGCGCCCCGCCCACCACGTCGGAGTGCCCGCCGACGTACTTGGTGGTGGAGTGCACAACCACGTCGGCGCCCAGCGCGAGGGGCTGCTGCAGGTACGGCGAGGCGAACGTGTTGTCCACCACGAGCAGCGCGCCGTTGTCGTGGGCGAGCTGCGCCAGCGCGGCGATGTCGGCGATGCCGAGCAGCGGGTTGGTGGGCGTCTCGACCCAGACCACCTTGGTCTTCTGCGTCATGGCCGCGGCCACGGCGTCGAGGTCGTGCAGCGGCACGGGGTCGTAGTGCAGGCCCCAGCGCTCGTGCACCTTGGCGAACAGCCGGTACGTGCCGCCGTACGCGTCGTTCGGGATGATCACGTGGTCCTGCGGCTTGCACACCGTACGCAGCACGGTGTCCTCGGCGGCCAGCCCTGAGGCGAACGCCAGCCCCCGCGCCCCGCCCTCCACCGCGGCCAGCGCGGCTTCGAGCGCGGTCCTGGTGGGGTTGGCCGAGCGGCTGTACTCATATCCGGAACGCAGGCCGCCCACGCCGTCCTGCTTGTAGGTGGAGGTGGCGTAGATCGGCGGCACGACCGCGCCGGTCAGCGGGTCGGGCTCCTGACCTGCGTGGATGGCCAAAGTTTCGAAACCGTTGCTCATACAGGCAACGTTACAGGCCGCGTTCGCGCGGACGGCCCATGATCCAGCCCTCCCGAACGCGGACGGCCCGCGATCCGGTCCCCTCCGGATCGCGGGCCGCTCACGGGAGCCCGTCCCCACGAAACTCCCGTGCTGGCTCGCGCACCATGCCCGCGCGAGCCGGGTCGGTCAGGCCGCCTGGGGCTCGTGCCGGTCCTCGCCTGACCGGGGCGAGAGCCGGACCACGTCCGCCTCGATGAACCGGCCGCTGCCGCCCTCCGCCTGCTCCCCGTTGATGCGGGAGAGCAGCACGGGGTCGGCCAGCGCGAGCAGCACACCCACGACCAGCCCGACCCCCAGCAACGCGAACCCGATGGCAACCATGTCTTCTCCCCTTCCGACACCTCCAGCATCGGTCAAGCCCCCCGCCCGCCGCCTCCGCTGAAGGGCTGGTCTGCGCGAGGCGCCCTCGGCCGAACGGTTGATACGAGATGTCCGACTTCCGGCTTAGGCTCGACGCCGTGGGGGACTCGAAGCGCATCCTGTACTGGCTACGCCGGCTGAGCGAGATCGCGATGTACGGCTGGCTGGGCCTGCTCCTGCTGCTCGACCTCGTGCTGGCCGGCGTCGTGGGCGGCGTCCAGTGGCTCGTGCTGGCGTGCGGGGTGGGCGGGATCGCGGCCGTGGTCCTACGCCGCAGGTACCGGGTGGAGGGCTTCGCGTGCATGCTCGCCCTGTCGTTCGGCACCTCGCTGCTGATCGGGAGCACCGGCTTCGCCGCCGCGCCCGGCATGGCGGAGACGGGCTCGCTGCTCATCCTGATCATCGGGGTGCTGCGGCACGTCGAGCCGGTCCGCCGCGCGGCGGTGCTGGCGTGCGTGGGGCTGATCGTGCTGATGACCGAGGCGAGCGCGCGCGACTACCAGAGCGCGGGGCTGGCGTTCGCGTTCCTGCTGTTCGCGAGCTGGTCCACGGCCGCCGGCATCGGCGGCTACCTGCGTTTCCAGCAGGAGCGCCGCACGGAGGCCGTGCATTCGGTACGCCGGGCGGAGCGCCTGGAGCTGGCCAGGGAGCTGCACGACCTGGTCGCCCACCACATCACCGGCATCGTCGTGCAGGCCCAGGCCGCCCGCACGGTCGCCGAGACCAAGCCGGAGGCGGTGATGCCCGCCCTGGACGCGATCGCCACGGCCGGCTCGGACGCGCTGACCTCGATGCGGCGCATGGTCGCGGTGCTGCGCACGGAGGACGACGCGGACCGCAGGCCGGGCACCACGCTGGCCGACCTGCGCATGCTGGCCGACCGCTTCTCCGTGGACGGGCCCAAGGTGGCGTTCGAGATCGGCGCCGGGCTGGACGACCGCACGCTGCCGCCCGAGGTCATGACCACCCTGCACCGGGTGCTCCAGGAGGCACTGACGAACATCCGCAAGCACGCCGCCCGCACCGCCTGGGTGGAGGCCGACCTGCGCCGCCACGAGCGGGTCGCGGTGCTGCGCGTGCGCAACTTCGGGTCCGGGTCGGACCCGAAGGTGTCGCGGCTGGGCGGCGGGTTCGGGCTGGTCGGGATGGCCGAGCGGGTGGAGGCGCTGGGCGGGCGCCTCTACGCGGGGCCGTCGCGGGAGGGCGCCTGGGAAGTGATCGCCGAGTTCCCCCTCCCCTGACCGCGGCTAGTGGTTGGCCAGGAACGCGAGCAGGTCCTGCCGGGTGATCAATCCGGCCGGCTTGCCGTCCTCCAGCACAACAGCCGCATCCGCCTTCTCCAGCGCTTCCACCGCACGCGCCACAGGTTCACCACTGCCGATCGTGGGTAGCGGCGCGGACATGTGATCGGAGATCGGATCGTCGGAGGAGAGCCTGCCGTGGTAGAGGGCTTCGAGGAGGTCGCGCTCGACGATGGAGCCGATCACCTCCGCCGCCATGACCGGCGGCTCCTCCTTCATCACCGGAAGCTGGGACACCGAGTACTCGCGCATGATCGCGATCGCGGTGCCGACCGACTCGTGCGGGTGCGCGTGCACGAACTCCGGCATCCCCGGCCCCTTGCGCGCCAGCACGTCGCCGACCAGCCCCTCGTCGGAGGTGGTGGTCAGGAAGCCGTAGTCGGCCATCCAGTCGTCGTTGAAGATCTTCGACAGGTAGCCGCGGCCGCCGTCGGGCAGCAGCACGACCACCAGGTCGTCGGGCCCCGCCGCGGCGGCCACCTTCAGCGCCGCCACGACCGCCATCCCGCACGAGCCGCCGACCAGCAGCCCCTCCTCGCGGGCCAGGCGGCGGGTCATGGTGAAGGAGTCCTTGTCGGACACCGCGATGATCTCGTCGCAGATCTCGGTGTCGTACGTGGCCGGCCAGATGTCCTCGCCGACACCCTCGACGAGGTACGGGCGGCCGGACCCGCCGGAGTAGACCGAGCCCTCCGGGTCGGCGCCGATGATCTTCACGCGCCCGCCGGAGATCTCCTTGAGATAGCGCCCGGTGCCGCTGATCGTGCCGCCGGTGCCGATGCCCGCCACGAAGTGCGTGATCCGGCCGTCGGTCTGCTCCCACAGCTCGGGGCCTGTCGAGTGGTAGTGGGAGTCGGGGTTGTTGACGTTGGAGTACTGGTCCGGCTTCCAGGCGTTGGGCACCTCGCGGGCCAGCCGGTCGGAGACGGAGTAGTAGGAGTCGGGGTGGTCGGGCGAGACGGCGGTCGGGCAGACCACGACCTCCGCACCGTACGCCCGCAGCACCGCGATCTTGTCCTGGGCCACCTTGTCGGGCACCACGAACAGGCACCGGTACCCCTTCTGCTGGGCCACGATGGCCAGCCCCACGCCGGTGTTGCCGGACGTGGGCTCCACGATCACGCCCCCGGGGCGCAGCTCGCCGGACTTCTCCGCGGCCTCGATCATCCGGACCGCGATGCGGTCCTTGACCGATCCGCCCGGGTTGAAGTACTCGACCTTGGCCAGCAGCTGGGCGGACACTCCCCTGTTGACTTTGTGCAGCCGGACGAGCGGAGTGTTCCCCATGAGGTCGACGAGGGAATCGTAAACGCGCACCGAGGTGTTCACCTTCTTCACCGAAGCTTGGTCAGCTTGCCAACGGCCGAGATCCAGTGGGGGTGGCAGGCCCTCGGCTAGTTCCAAGCAAACGCTACCGCCGAGTTGGACCGAGGAGGGACGTACGTGGTCTGGGCAGCTGGCATGGCACGCGCAGCGCGGAGGATCGCCACCGCGGCGGCGCTCGGAGGCGGCGGGCTGACGGCTCTGGGAGCCACGGCATACGGCCTGCTGATCGCGGAGGGGCTGCTGGCGCGCAAGGCGATCGGCCAGCCGCACGGCCTGGACGGCCCGCCCTCCGACGGCGTGTACGGCCAGTTCCCCGGCGAGCCGCTCAAGATGGCCATGCTCGGCGACTCCACCTCCGTGGGCCTGGGCGTGACCGACCCGGCCAAGACCCCCGCCGTGCTCCTGGCCAACGGCCTGGCCGCCGTGGCCGAGCGCCCGGTGCGGCTGGTCGTGGCGGGCAAGTCCGGCGCCCCCTCGGCGGAGCTGGGCGAGCAGGTGGACGTGGCGCTCGCGATGGGGGCCGACGTGGCGGTGATCTTCGTGGGCGCCAACGACATCATCACGCAGACGCCGCCTGCCATCGCCGTGCGGCATCTGACCAAGGCCGTGCGGCGGCTGCGTGACGCGGGCGCCGAAGTGGTCGTGGGCACCTGTCCCGACCTGGGCACCGTGCGGCCCATCGCGCAGCCGCTGCGCTGGGTGACGCGGCGGTGGAGCCGGCAGCTCGCGGCGGCGCAGACGGTGGCCGTGGTGGACGCGGGCGGCCGTACGGTGGCGTTCGCCGACGTCCTGGGCCCGGAGTTCGACACAAACCCGACAGAGATGTTCGGACCCGATCGTTTCCATCCATCTGACCGAGGTTACGCGCAGGCCGCTTACGCGGTGCTACCGTCGGTGTGCGCTGCGTTGGGGCTGTGGCCTGAGCCGCGGCCCGCACGCGACGAAGCTCTGCAACCGATCTACCTCGCGGCGGCTACGGCCGCGGAGGAGCCCGGCACCGAGGTCACCGCGACCCGGGTCGACGGGCGGGCGACGGGCCTGCACGGGAAGTGGGCGACGTTGTTCCGTCGCCGACTCGGCGAGGCCGTCAACGACACCTGACGCCCGCACGCCTTCAGCCGGTCACTCTGCGCGCCGGAGCCGTCACTCCCCCATCCTCTTTGGAGTGAATTGCCCGTGCTCCGGCCCCTCTGGAAAACGTCCATCGCTCTCGCCGGAACCCTCGCCGCCACCGCCTGCTCCGGCAGCGACGCGGCCACCTCGAAGTTCCCGACCTGGCACAACACCCAGGTGAATGCCGTCAGCCGGATGGCGGTGGCCGGCGGGGTCGTCGCCGTCACCTCGATGAAGCCCGACGGGGCCCTGGAGACCGTCGCCGTCAACCTGCGCGACGGCAAGCGGCTCTGGGCCCACCCCGCCACGATGACCGGCCGCCTGCCCGGCATGGGCGTCTCCGCCCCCGCGCTCGTGCAGGCCGCCGGCGGGCAGGGCGTGGTCGTCGCGCTCGACCCGGCCAAGAAGGGCAGGTGGAACGCCACGCTCATCGCCCGCGACGCCCGCTCGGGGGCGCAGCAGTGGACGCGGCCGGTCCACTCGACGTTCGGCCCGCAGCGCTGCGGGCCGTACGTGTGCCTGTCCGAGCACACCGCGCTGGCCAAGGCCCGCATGGTGGTGCTCGACCCGATGACCGGCAAGCAGCTGTGGAAGCTGCCCGGCATCTCCGAGGTGGAGTGGTCGGACCAGGGCCGCGTCGTGCTGCTCCGGCTGGCCGCCAACCCCATGGTGGAGTCGTACGAGGTCAAGACCGGCAAGCTGCAGTGGCAGCAACCGATCGAACAGGCCCTCGGCCCCGGGACGGACCTGTCGGGCGGGTGGGCGTTCGGCGCGGCGGGTGACGACCTGGTCGGGTACGTCGCCCCGTACACGAACCCGCGCACCAAGAAGGTCTCCACCTTCGGCCTGTTCTCGGTCGGCATCGCCGACGGGACGATCAACTGGATGCGGCCGTCGGTCGTCCGCGTCTATCCCAGCGGCTCCCCCGGCTTCGCCCCGGTCGTCCGGCCGGTGGACCAGCAGGGCACCTACGGCGGGTTCGCCCGGCTCGACCCGGCCACCGGGCGCGTCGTCGGCCAGATCAGCGCCTCCGACGTGCCGGGCTCCGGCTGGTGGCTGGCCTTCCCCGACCGCATGGACAAGCTGGGCTTCCTCAAGCACGGCGCCAAGGGCACGGCCTTCGACGTCGCCTCGGGCCGCCCCGTGCCGGTGGAGGAGACGCGCGGCTGGTCCTTCTGCGTCACCGACCCCAAGCCGCTGCCGCTGCGCGGGCAGCCGCCCGGCTTCTACTCCACGGCCGCCCTGTGCGAGTACGACCTGAGCACCGGCAAGCGCGTCTCCCCCGTCGCGGTCCCGCCGCCCTGGTACACCGGCAGCCAGGACGGGTGGCGCCTGTGGCGCGACGAGAAGGGCGCCCTGCACGCCGTCAACGACCACACGGCCACGGCACCGGGCATGTACGGCTGACTCGCCCGCGAACCCGGGGGGCGGCGGGCCTTGCGCGCAGAACTGGAATATAGTTCTACTATTAGCGCCGACAAAGGAGGGGCCATGCCCGAGGCAGTCATCGTCGCAACCGCGCGTTCCCCCATCGGGCGAGCCTTCAAGGGCTCGCTCAAGGACATCCGCCCCGACGACCTGACCGTGCAAATGATCAAGGCGGCGCTGGCCAAGGTGCCCCAGCTCGACCCCGCCTCGATCGAGGACATCATGCTCGGCTGCGGCCTGCCCGGCGGCGAGCAGGGCTTCAACATGGCCAGGGTGGTGGCGGTGATGCTCGGGCTCGACAACGTCCCCGGCACCACCGTGACCCGCTACTGCTCCTCCTCGCTGCAGACCACCCGGATGGCCTTCCACGCCATCAAGGCGGGCGAGGGCGACGTGTTCGTCTCCGCGGGCGTCGAGACCGTCTCGCGCTTCGCCAAGGGCAACTCCGACTCGCTGCCCGACACGCACAACCCGCTCTTCCTGGAGGCCCGCGACCGCACCAAGACCTACGCCGAGGGCGGCAGGACCTGGCACGACCCCCGCGAGGACGGCGCGATCCCCGACGTCTACATCGCCATGGGCCAGACGGCCGAGAACGTGGCCCAGATCAAGGGCGTCTCGCGCCAGGAGCAGGACGAGTTCGGCGTGCGCTCGCAGAACCTGGCGGAGAAGGCGCTGGCCGACGGGTTCTGGCAGAAGGACATCACGCCGGTGACGCTGCCCGACGGCACCGTGGTCAGCAAGGACGACGGCCCGCGGGCGGGCACGACGTACGAGAAGGTCTCCACGCTGCAGCCGGTCTTCCGCCCGGACGGCACCGTCACGGCGGGCAACTGCTGCCCGCTGAACGACGGGGCCGCGGCGGTCGTGGTGATGAGCGACGTCAAGGCCGCCGAGCTGGGCATCACCCCGCTGGCCAGGATCGTCTCCACCGGCGTCTCCGGCCTGTCGCCCGAGATCATGGGCCTCGGCCCGGTGGAGGCCTCGAAGCAGGCGCTGGCCAGGGCCGGGATGGCGATCGACGACATCGACCTGGTGGAGATCAACGAGGCGTTCGCGGCCCAGGTGATCCCCTCCTACCAGGAGCTGGGCATCGACCTCGAACGGCTCAACGTCAACGGCGGCGCGATCGCGCTCGGCCACCCGTTCGGCATGACCGGCGCCAGGATCACCTCCACGCTGATCAACAGCCTGCAGCACCACGACAAGAGCATCGGCCTGGAGACGATGTGCGTGGGCGGCGGCCAGGGCATGGCGATGGTCGTCGAGCGCCTGAGCTGATCGCGGGCGGCGAGCCGCGGCCGGGGTCCGCACCGCGGCTCGCCTGACCCCCGCTACCCGTGCCGGATCGGCCCCACACGGGTCGGCGTGATGCGCATGATGACGCGGCGGTCGCGGACCATCGCCTCGCGGTACTCGTCCCAGTCGGGGTGCTCGCCCGAGATGTCGCGGTAGTAGGTGACGAGCAGGTCCATCGCCTCGGGCAGGTGGACGATCTCCGCCGTGCCGTCGACCTGGATCCACTCCCCGAAGAACCCGTCCGTGAACGCGCACAGCGACACCTGGGGATCGCGCAGCGCGTTGCGGACCTTGGAGGCCGTCTCCCTGGAGCTGATCACCACGTGGCCGTCCTGCACGCCGGCCGTGATCGGGGACATCTGCGGGCGCCCGTCGCGGTGCCTGGTCAGCAGGACCGCGCGGTGATGCTCGCGGAGAAAGCCGATTGCCTTGTCGAGATCCATGACCTCATGATGACGCGCCCGCGCTTGGGGCACGGGCGCGGGGACGGGTGGGCTTAAATGAAGCCCATGCGGTTACGGCGGTGCCGCTCGTGCTCGTGGACGATGGCGGCGGCGTAGCCGTGAGTCAGCCCGTGCTCGTCGGCGAGCCAGTTGGCCCGCTCGTCACACCGTAGGAAAGCCGGGCCGTTGTCGATGGCTTGAAACCACTCGGGGAGTTCGCGTCCCGTGATCGTCGGGACCCTTGCGATGAGCTTCGTCTGCGTCTCCGGTGAGTGGTTCAAGGACATGGGCACCTCCGCGGATTAAGGTCCTTTGCTTGACACTGCAACACGGACGTGCGAATGGCAACCCCCAAGCCCGGCATCATTCTGTGACGGCAGGTAGATTTTCGGTCGCACAGCGAGAGGGCCCCGCCTGGACGGCGAGGCCCTCTCCGATGTCGCGGCGATGAACGGCTAGTCGCTGCTGCTGAAATAGCTGACGAACCGCAGCACCTCGAGGTAGATCCACACGAGGCTCAGCGTCAGGCCGAACGCGCACTGCCAGGCGAACTTGGCCGGCGCCCCCTGCTTGACGCCCTGCTCGATCGAGTCGAAGTCGAGCAGGAGGAAGAAGCAGCCGAGCAGGATCATCGCGATGCTGAAGATCCAGCCGAGCGGGGTGTCGGTGCGCAGGCCGAGACCGCCGTCGTTGAACAGGCCGACGAGCAGGTTGACGAGCATCAGCCCGACGGCCGCGATCGCGGCGGCGATCACGAACTTCACCAGCTTGGGTGTCACCCGCACGATGCGCAGGGCGTAGACGGTCAGCACCGCGCCGAACGCGAAGGCCGTGCCGAGCACCGCCTGCATCACGATGCCGCTGACCATGCCCTCGAAGACCGAGCTGATCTTGCCGAGGAAGACACCCTCGGCGACCGCGTACCCGAGGATGAGCGCCGGGTTGGTGCTCATCGTGAAGGAGGCGATCAGGCCGAGGACCAGCGCGACGATGGCGGCGCCGATGGCGACCATGGGCGGGACGTTGAAATACCAGGCCGCTGCGGCGGCCAGGACGAGCGCCCCGAGGGTCATGAACCCTCGGACCACGACGTCGTCGAGCGTCATGGTGCGGTACGCCGGGCGGGACGGTGGTGCGTACGACGGCGCGTCGTACATGTTCTGCAGCTGGTCGGGGGACGGGGTGGGGCCGGCCCAGCCCGCCGCGGCCTGCTGCCGCGACCTGCTGAATACGGGGTTCTTGCTCTCCATCGCTGCCTCCTGTGACGCCGAGCCTACGGGGCGCGGCGGCACCTTGGTCAACTGACGCTCAGATCGATGTTCATTCGGGACTTCAGCTTGGAACACAACGAACGTGCCCGCCCCGGAGTTCCCAGGTCATCAGGCGACACGGAAATCTTCGCACGGGCGGCGCCAGGAGGCCACGGGTCCGCGCCGGGGCGGCCCCTCGCCCGGCATCCGGACTTTCCGCCGGCGAAAACCCCGGTCGTAAGGCGTAGTCGACCATTCACAGAAAGAAACTCCCGCAAAGCCCGCCGCTCCCGTGCAGGAAACCGGCGGGTTGTCAATATCCGCCGTGACACGAAAAGTTTTCGAGCGGGCGAACGGGAGGCTGCGCCTTCCCGCGCCCGGCCACCCCGTCCGGCGTCCCGCCATCCACCAGCAGTGAGCGCCCGATCACAGGACAACTCCATAACAACTCGATATCGGCTATGGGAGCCCGGCGGGGGCCTGTCTCGTGCTCGCGGTAAAGCTCCAGGTCAGAGACCTAAATTGGGTATAAGTTGGCAAGTGCCCCCGGCGGGATTCGAACCCGCACGTCAACCCTTTTAAGGGGTTTGCCTCTGCCATTGGGCTACGGGGGCGCCGCAATCATACGAAACGGACCATGCTTCCGAGGAGCACAACTTCGCATCAGGCGTCACAAGTGTGAAGTCTGCGGTGAAGTGATAGCACTCCCGGGACTCTGTCCAAGAAGAGTAGTCCGTCCAGATGGTCGAGTTGGTGTTGAATGCACCGAGCCTCGATGGCATCCGCTTCGATGGTGACGTCCTCGCCGGTGCCTGGCAAATGCCCATGTACGGTGATACGCGTCGCACGGCGTACGTCCGCGGTGAGTCCGGTGATCGAGGCGCACCCCTCGCGGCCGTCGTCCCAGTGGGCCGCGCCGGCGAGCCGTGGATTGGCCACGACGAGCTCTCCGGCCCAGGACCTACTCCTGGGGTGGCGCCGGGCGTCAAAGGCGATCAGCCGCAAGCTCAGGCCGATCTGGGGGGCCGCCAGCCCGGTCGTGGCGGGCGCGCGGCGCAGGGTCGCCAGCAGATCCGCCGCGGCGGCCACGACTTCGGGGGCGGTGGGGTCCACGGGCTCGGCTACGGCGGACAGCAGGGGGTGCGGGGCGCCGAGCACCTCGCGGGCCGTGCCCCCGGGCCCGGTCACAACAAGTCCGGTTCGACAGGCCGGAAGGTGATGTCGGAGTCGAGGGTGGAGCCGACGGCCGCCAGCCTGCGCATGAGCGCGGCCACGTCCACCTGCTTCGGCAGCTCGACGTCGGCGATCAGGACGTAGAGCCGGCCGGTGAGCCTGGTGCTCATGCCGGTGATGTTGCCGCCGTCGGCGGCGAGCACGGCGCTGATGGCGGAGATGATGCCGGGCCGGTCGGGGCCGTGCACGGTCAGCACGTAGCCGAGGCCGTCGCCCTCCGCGCAGAAGTGCCGCCGCGTCTCGATCGCGGAGGCCGTCACCACCAGGTCGGGCGCGCCCACCCGCTTCATGAGCTCCGCCGGGTCCAGCTCGCCGGAGACGAGGAGCATCATCGCGACGTGGCCGCCGAGCAACGTCATGGTCGAGTCCTGGATGTTCGCGCCGCAGTCGGCGAGCGATCCGGTGACTGCGGCGATCACGCCGGGCCGGTCGACGCCGAGCACGGTCACCGCTGAAAGACCCACCCGTGGTACCCCTTCCGCTTGCGACCAGGGGCGCCGAGAACGCCCCGGCAGTGGTTCGCCGGGGCGTTGCCGTACCTGGGCTAGCGGCGGGTCGTCGCCACCGCGGCCCTGAAGCCCTCACGCGGGTGCTCCATCTCACCCAGAGAGATCGTCTCGCGCTTGAAGAACAGGGCCAGGGTCCAATCGACGACGACACGGACCTTGCGGTTCAGCGTCGGCACCCGCGACAGATGGTAGGTCCGGTGCATGAACCACGCAGGGAATCCGCGAAGCTTGACGCCATAGACGTTGGCGACGCCCTGATGCAGGCCCAGCCCGGCCACCGATCCGACATACTTGTGGCGGTATTCGGCCAGTTCCTGCCCCCGCAGGTGGCGGACGATGTTGTCGGCCAGCACCTTGGCCTGGCGCACCGCGTGCTGGGCGTTGGGCGCGCAGTACTGCCCGGGGTTCGTCACGTCGGGCACCCCCGCGGCGTCGCCGGCCGTGAAGGCGCCGGGCGTGCCCGCCACGGTCAGCATGGCGGTGGCCTTGATCCGGCCGCGCTCGTCGAGCGGCAGGTCGCTGTCGTTGACCACGGGGCTGGGCTTGACGCCCGCCGTCCACACGAGCGTCTCGGCGTCGAACTCCTCACCGTCCGACAGCACCACGTGCCCGCCCTCGCAGGACACCAGCCGGGTCTCGAGCCGGACGTCGATGCCGCGCTCGCGCAGCTGCTCCAGCGTCCATTTGCCCATCTCGGGGCCGACCTCGGGCAGCACCCGGTTCGTGGCCTCCACGAGCACCCAGCGGATGTCGGACGGCTTGATGTTGCGGTAGTAGCGGGTGGAGTCCTTGGCCATGTCCTCCAGCTCGGCCAGCGCCTCCACGCCCGCGAAGCCGGCCCCGACCACCACGAACGTCAGCGCCCTGCGCCGCACCTCCGGGTCCTCGGTGGACTCGGCCACGTCGAGCAGATGCAGCACGCGGTTGCGCAGCGCGATGGCCTCGCCGACGGTCTTGAAGCCGATGCCGATGTCGGTCAGGCCCGGGATGGGCAGCGTGCGCGAGATCGAGCCGGCGGCCATGACGATCACGTCGTAGGCCACCTGCCGCGGCTCGCCCTCGGCGGGCTGGAAGGTGACGGTGCGCCCGGCGTGGTCGACCTTGGTCACCGTGCCGTTGAGGATGTGCGCCTTCGGCAGGATCCGGCGCAGCGGGGCCACCATGTGGCGCGGCGACAGGTTGCCGGCCGCGGCCTCGGGCAGGAAGGGCTGGTAGGTCATGTAGGACTGGGGGTCGATGATCGTGATGCGGGCTTCGCCGGAGCGCAGCTCGCGGTGGAGCTTGCGCTGCAGCCGGAGCGCCGTGTAGAGGCCGACGTATCCGCCGCCGACGATCAAAATGTGCTGATTCATCCTGAGGCCCCATCCCTCGTGGAATGCTTGTGAAAGCATTCACAAGCTTACGTCAAGGGCTCTCGGTGAATCCAATCCGGGCGTGGTGGGACGCGTCACACAGCCAGTGACCTGGCCCTTTCGAAGATGTCGTCCAGCATCTGGGCGGTGACGCGGCCGGTGAAGGTGTTCTGCTGGCTCGGGTGGTAGCAGCCGATCAGCGTGACGGGCCGCTCGCCGTACGCGACCTCGACCTCCGCCCCGTGACCGAACGGCGGGCGGCTGCGCGGCAGCGCGTACCCCGCGTCCTTGAGCGCCGGCCACATGGCCTGCCAGGCGTACCCGCCGAGCGCCACGACCACCCGCACGTACGGCGCGACCAGCGTCACCTCCTTGGCCATCCACGGGAAGCACGCCGCCTTCTCCGACGGCAGAGGCTTGTTCGCAGGCGGCGCGCAGCGCACCGAGGCCAGCACCCGCGTGCCGAGCAGCTCCTGCCCGTCGCCCGCGTACGTGCTGGTCTCCCGCGCGGCCAGCCCGCAGCGGTGCAGCGAGGCGAACAGCCAGTCGCCGCTGCGGTCGCCGGTGAAGATGCGGCCCGTCCTGTTGCCCCCGTGGGCGGCCGGCGCCAGCCCCACCAGCAGGATCCGCGGCTGCTCCGCGCCCCAGCCGGGGACGGGACGGCCCCAGTACGTCTCGTCCGCGAACGCGCGCCGCTTCACCTCGGCGACGTCCTCGCGCCACTCCACCAGGCGGGGACACGCACGGCAGACGGACTGCCCTGCCGTGAGCTCCGCGAGGGTGCTGCTGGCGGCGGCGAGGCGGCGCACGTCCGCGGGGTCCTGCGCGACCGGGGTGTCAGCGGTCGCGGGGTCGTCGGGCCAGCCGGTGCCAGGTGGGACGTAACTCATGACACCGATGGTGCCCGATCAGTTCGTGCGCCCGGGCTTCGGCGCGGCCGGCGTCGCCGTGGCCATCGGCGCCGGCTCGGCGGGCACCGGGGCCGGGCAGGCGGACGGCGTGCTCTCCACGGCGGCCTCCGGCCCCTCCGCCACCAGGGGCAGCGGGTAGCGGTTGAGCACCGGGGCGCCGCAGGAGCGGTCCACGCGGTAGCCGTAGAACTCGGGGTTGGTCACGAACGGGTTGCCGTCCTGGTCGTAGAGGTAGACGTCGGTCAGCGGCGTGCCGTCCTTGGCGTAGGGCCGCAGGTTGTAGACGCCGTCGGACGAGGCCGGCTGCATCCACACCGCCTGCTCCTGCTCCGGGCTGGGCGTCGTCACGCCCCCCGCCTCCACCATGCCCACGAACAGCGCCAGCCCGGCCACCACGTTCGCCGCCACCGCCGCCAGCACGACCACCCGCCCCCTGCGCCGCCGGCCGAACCAGACCGACGCCCAGATCCCCACCGCGACGGCCACCCAGGCGGGCGGCGTCATGGGCACCAGCGCGGCCTCGCCCGCGATCGACACCAGCAGCATGGCCAGCACGTAACCCCGCAGCACCCACCATCCCGGGCGCAGCTCCGGCAGGAAGCGCGTCAAGCTCCGGTACGGGCCGTATCCCATCAGCCTGGCGTGCCCCGCCACCGCCCACGCGCGCGGCCCCAGGCGGCGCCTCCCCGCGCTCCCCGGACGCTCCCCGTAGGCGGAGGCCAGCTCCTCGGCGTACGTCTCCGGCGGGCCGAGCCGCGCCTCCAGCGGCAGGTCCGACTCCGCGGCGATCTCCGCCAGGTGGTCGTCGAGGTCCTCCAGCAGCTCCTCGCGCTCCGGATGGCCGGACAGGGCGTCCCGTACGGCCTGCGCGTACTGTGCGGGGGTCATGCGTGTCCCTCCTTGAGCAGGGCTGCCATGGTGGCCGAGAAGGAGGCCCAGGTCTTGGCCGAGGTGGCGTACATGTCCCTGCCGACGTCGTTGAGCCCGTAGTACTTGCGGTGCGGCCCCTCGTCGGAGGCCACCACGTATGAGGTCAGGGCGCCTGCCTTGAACAGGCGGCGCAGCGTGCCGTAGACCGAGGCGTCGCCGACTTCCTGCAGGCCGGCTTCCCTGAGCCTGCGGACGATGTCGTAGCCGTAGCCGTCCCGGTCGTTGAGGACTGCCAGGACTGCCAGGTCCAGGACGCCCTTGAGGAGTTGGCTGCTGTCCACGCGAAGCACACTACTGTGCAAAGCGTAATAGCTGCAACAGGAAAAACCGGGCGGCACCCCGAAGGGGCCACCCGGTTCAACCGGTCCGCGTCATGTCGTTCAGGCGCGTCTCACGCGGCCTAGCTGCAGACGTAGGACTTGGTGTCGGTGTCGCTGCCACCCGCGCCGGAGACGGAGAGAGTGACGGTGCCGCTCTTGATCTCCGAGGTGGTCGAGAAGCCGTTGATGGGCTTCGACCCGCCGTCAGCGCCGAACTCGACCGAGCCGGTGCTCAGCACGGTGCCGTTCAGGGCCCAGCTGTAGCTGACGGTCCCGGCCTTGGACGAGGTGACGGAGCCCGTGCCCGTGACCGAGCAACCGGCGCCGGTCGTCACCGAAGCGGTGGCGGAAAGCGTACCGGCGTGCGAGTCAGGGGTCTTGTCGTCGCCCTTGTGGTCGTCGCGGTGGTCACCCTTGTGCTCGTCCTTGCACCAGACCTTGTAGTAGGCCCGGTTCGAGGAGGTAGCGTCAGGGCTCAGCACCTGCAGCTGCGCCCACCCACGCTGGCTGTGCCGCGGGTTGATGCCGAAGCCGACCTTACGGGCCTCACGCACCTTGATCTTGCCGTAGTCGACCACTTCACCGTTGAGCACCCAGCGGTACCGCACCCACGAGGGCCGGTCGGTCTTGATCAGACCGGTGAAGTCGATCTTGTCGCCGTAGGTGTCGCAGCGACCCGCGTACGTGCTCGGGCTGGCCCAGGCGCGAGCCGAGACCGACACGTCGAGGTGCGTACGCACGTCCTCCTGCGGCTTCTGGCAGGAGACGGAGAAGTAGCCCTTCTTCGAGGTGACCTTCTTCGGCCCGAGGACCTGAACGGCCTCCCAGCCCTTGACGTCCTCCTTGAAGGTGATGGACTGCTTGACCGTCACCGTCTTGGTGCCCTTACCCTTGAGCTTGATCACATTGACCTTGCTCTTGGACCCGTCACCGTGGAGCCAGCGGTAGGCCAGCTCCGTCTTGCCCTTGAGGGGCACCTTGATCTGGGCCGAGAAGTTGATCTTCGTCGGGCAGGAACCTTCGTAGTCACCCGGCGTGGCCTTCGGCGCGGAGACCGAGACCTTGGGCGCCGACTTGGTGGCCGCCTGTGCCGGGCTGGACATCAGACCCGCCGACAGGCCGGCCAGCACCGCGGCCGAAGCGCCGAACGCGGCGGCCTTGCGTGCTAACCCAACAGACATCATCTGAGAGTGCTCCATTCCGTGAGGGAAGAGACGCGCTCGGGAACGGTCGCCACGCCGGCGCCTTTCGCGCACAGCGATATGGCAAAGCCCCCGTAATGCCCCTTTACCTAATCACAATACTGAATGCACGCTCAACACGGCCCGCAGATCGGAAATGTCCGGATTTCTTCAGGGTGAACCGGCGAGGGCCCAGGCGATTCCGTCGAGGATGTCGTGTTCGCTCACCACGACCTGGGAAAACGCGAAACGGCGAACGATCCGGTCAAGAATTAGCGCACCCGCGCCAATCACGTCAACCCTCCCGGGATGCATGACCGGAACCTCGGCCCGCTCACCATGGGTCATCGCGAGCAACCGCCGCGTCACCTCGTGCACCTGCTCGGCAGAGATCCGCGAGTGGTGGATGCGCGCCGAGTCGTACGCCGGCAGGTCCAGCACGATGCCCGCGATCGTCGTCACCGAGCCCGCCAGGCCCACGAGCGTGTGCGCCTCGCGGACGGGGATCTCGGCCTCCACCCGGTCCAGCGCGGCCTCGATGTCGGCCACCACGGCCTCCAGGGCATCCGCGGGGGCCGGGTCACCGACGTCGCGCAGGTGCCGCTCGGTCAGGCGGACGCAGCCGATGTCCAGCGACAGCGCCGCCTGGGCGTGCTCGGTGCCGACCACGAACTCGGTGGAGCCGCCCCCGATGTCCACCATGAGGTACGGCGGCAGCGGGCCCTGCGGCACCTCGGTCTCGGGCGACAGGCGCACCAGCCCCCGGGTGGCGCCCGTGAACGACAGCTCCGCCTCCTCCGCCCCCGTCACCACCTCGGGCTCCACGCCGAAGATCTCACGCACCCCCGCCACGAACTCGTGCCGGTTCGCCGCGTCCCGCGTGGCGCTGGTGGCCACCACGCGGGTGGCCGTGGCGCCGTGGCGCTCGATCAGCTCCTGGTAGTGACGCATGACCTTGAACGTGCGCGCCAGGGCCTCGGGCGTGAGCCGGCCCGTCCTGTCGACGCCCTCACCCAGGCGGACGATCTCCATCCGCCGCTCGACGTCCGTCAGCTCGCCGTCGCCGACGTCGGCGATGAGCAGGCGTACGGAGTTGGTGCCGCAGTCGACGGCGGCTACACGCATGGTCCGTCACTCCACCAGTCGGGGAGGGCGTCGAGCGCCTCCCTGCCGAACGGGTTGGCCCCGGGTGCCGCCAGCTCGTGCGCCACGAGCGCGTGCAGGCACTTGACCCGCTCCGGCATGCCCCCCGTGCTCTGCATGTCGCGCGGGAGCGGCGTCAGCCCCTCCTCCTCGGCGGCCTTGTCGCGCCTGGCGACGTAGTCGTCGTGCGCCGCGCGGTAGGCCGCCGCCAGGTCGGGCTCGGTGGCCAGCCTGGCCTGCATCTCGCGCATCAGGCCCGAGCCCTCCAGCGTGCCGATGGCCGAGGCCGCCTTCGGGCAGGTCAGGTAGTACAGGGTCGGGAAGGGCGAGCCGTCGGGCAGCCGGGGCGCGGTCTCCACCACGTCGGGGTTGCCGCACGGGCAGCGGTGCGCCACCCCGCGCAGCCCTCTGGGCGGCCGGCCGAGCTGCTTCTCGACGACCTCGACGTCCTTACTGTCCAACACTTTCCTTCCCCGTCACCGCCCGGCGCCCGGTGCCCTTGTCCGCGGCCTCCACGGACTCCCAGAGCGTCTCGTACCACGGCGGCACCGCCGCCGGCTGTTTCACGGCCGTCTGTTCCCTGCCCTGCTCGGGCTCCATCACCACGTAGCACTTCTCGCCAGGACCGCAGTAATGCAGCCGTTCCTTGGCGGTCTTCTTGATCCAGTTGGGATCGTCGCTCTGCCGGTCGCGGGCCAGCAGCGCCTGCTTCTCCGCCTCGACCCTGGCCTTCTCCGCGCGCAGCTCGGAGATGCTGCGGCGCAGGCTGATGTACTCGCGCACAGGGTAGGCCAGGCTCATCGCGATCGCGCACACCACGACGGCCAGGATGGCGGCCCTCCCGGTGAGCTGCGGCCTTTTCGCCAATTGCTGCACACCCCCTCAAGTACGGCTCGCGGCCGGAGTTCGGGGCGCCGCGAGCCGTACTCGAAACTAGCGCCGGAACCGCGGGAAAGCCGCGCGACCCGCGTAGCGGGCGGCGTCGTCGAGGAGCTCCTCGATGCGCAGCAGCTGGTTGTACTTGGCCACCCGGTCCGAACGGGCCGGCGCGCCGGTCTTGATCTGGCCGCAGTTGACCGCCACCGCGAGGTCGGCGATCGTGGTGTCCTCGGTCTCGCCGGAGCGGTGGCTCATCATGCAGCGGTAGCCGCTGCGGTGGGCCAGGTCCACCGCGTCGAGCGTCTCCGAGAGCGTGCCGATCTGGTTCACCTTGACCAGCAGGGCGTTGGCCGCGCCCTCGTTGATGCCGCGCTCCAGCCGCTCGGGGTTGGTCACGAACAGGTCGTCGCCGACGAGCTGCACCTTGTCGCCGAGCGAGGCGGTGATGGCCTTCCAGCCCTCCCAGTCCTCCTCGTCCAGCGGGTCCTCGATGGAGACGAGCGGGTAGTTGGCGACCAGGTCCTCGTAGAACGCGATGAGCTCCTGCGCCGACAGGCCCTTGCCGTCGATCGTGTAGACGCCGTCCTTGTGGAACTCGGAGGCGGCCACGTCGAGCGCCAGCGCGACGTCCTCGCCCGGCACGTAGCCGGCCTTCTCGATGGCGACCAGGATCAGGTCGAGCGCGTCGCGGTTGGAGGGCAGGTTCGGCGCGAAGCCGCCCTCGTCGCCGAGGCCCGTGGCGTAGCCCTTCTCCTTCAGCACGGCCTTGAGGGCGTGGTAGACCTCGGTGCCCATGCGCACGGCCTCGCGGAACGTCTCCGCGCCGATCGGCGCGATCATGAACTCCTGGATGTCCACGTTGGTGTCGGCGTGGGCGCCGCCGTTGAGGATGTTCATCATCGGGACGGGGAGCACGTGCGCGTTGGGGCCGCCCAGGTAGCGGAAGAGCGGCAGGTCGGCGCTGTCGGCGGCGGCCTTGGCCACGGCCAGCGACACGCCCAGGATGGCGTTGGCGCCGAGCTTGGCCTTGTTGGGCGTGCGGTCCAGGTCGATCATGATCTGGTCGATGATGCGCTGGTCCTCGGCCTCGATCCCGCTGATCTCCTCCTGGATCTCATCGGTGACGGCGAGCACGGCCTTCTCCACGCCCTTGCCGCCGTAACGCTTGCCGCCGTCACGCAGCTCGACCGCCTCGAACTGGCCGGTGGACGCCCCGCTCGGCACGGCCGCGCGGCCGGTGCTGCCGTCGTCGAGCACGATCTCGACCTCGACCGTGGGGTTGCCCCGGGAGTCGAGGATCTCGCGAGCGTATACGACCTCGATGGTAGCCACGGGATGCGCTCCTAAATCGAAAGGTGATATGCCGTCAGAGCCTATCGGTACGGCCGCACGTCACGTGGGCGTGGCCCTGGCCACGGCGGGTGGCATGCAGAGCCCCCGTGATCAAGAGCCCCATCCGGGATCAGGTGCTGTCCGTCAGGCTCCAGGCCCCGAGCCGGCCGCCGGTCTGTGCCACCAGGAGGGATGTTGCTGGGCTTGAAGTCGCGGTGCACGATGCCGGCGCCGTGGATGGCGGTCAGCGCGGTGATCGTCCCGACGGCCAGGCGCTCCAGCTCGCCGCCGGTCAGCGCCCCGCCGCTCGCGACCTGGCCGTGCAGTGACGGCCCGTCGCGGAGCCCTGCCCGCCGTCGCCGAGCCCGCCGAGCAGGCGGTAGCCCGCCACGTGCCGCGGCTCCCCCGAGTGCGGCGGTCTCGGCTCCACGGAACACGTCCCCCTGGTCTCAGTGGTCACAGCCCCAGGGGATCCTGACATTTCGCGACTTATCGCGCCGAACTCAGTCGGTTGCGGACTCCCACGTACGGACTCGGTCCCGGTAGGAACGGGCGGCGGCCCGCAGCTCGGCCTCGGCGTCCAGCCCGGCCTCGGCGGCCCGCCGTACCAGGTCGAACAGCTCCCGCGCGACGCCCTGCCCGACGGCGGCCGCCAGCGACCCGGGCGCCCCGGCCCGCTCGGCCCTGCGCACGAGCTGCGCGGCCAGCGAGAGCGCCGGCTGACCCATCGGCACCCCGTCGAGCACCGACTCGCGGCCCTTGGCCGCCCGCTCGGCCGCCTTGATCGCTTCCCAGTTGTCGTTGACCTCGTCGGCGCTCTCCGCGCGCACCGAGCCGAACACGTGCGGATGGCGGCGGACCAGCTTCTCCACGATGCCGGCCGCCACGTCGTCCATGTCGAAGCCCTCGGCCACCCGCGCGTGGAAGACCACCTGCAGCAGCAGGTCGCCCAGCTCCTCGCGGAGCGCCGGATAGTCGCCCTGCTCGATCGTCTCGAGCACCTCGTAGGCCTCTTCCAGCAGGTACGGCACCAGCGTCTCGTGCGTCTGCTTCCGGTCCCACGGGCACTCGGTGCGCAGCCGGTCCATCACCGCCACCAGGTCGAGCACCCGAGCCCCCGGCAAGTCGTACGACCCGGGCACGACCTCGATCAGCGGCGGCTCGTCGAGGGAGACGGCGGCGTGCCCCACGGCACGCATGAAGTCCTCGCCGTCCTGCTCCGACAGCCACACCACGGTCTCGCCCGCCGCTCGTACGGCCAGCGCCCGCGGGTCGGGCTCGACGACCTCCACCTCGATCCCGGCCTCGGCCAGGTAGGGCAGCTGCGGGTGCGAGCCGGAGCCGGTGAGGACGGGGCCCGAGCGCAGCGCCTGCCAGGCCTGGTGGCTCAGCAGGCCCGGCGCGACCCTGGGCGAGGTGGTGACGACGATCAGCGGCACGGGATCAGCCCTGGGCCGGTTGCTGCGCCTGCTGCGTGAGCTTGCCGAACCTGCCGGTGTCGACGAACAGCGCCGGGTTCTGCTCGGAGCGCTGCGCGTTGAGCGCGCCGAAGCGCGGGTTGAAGACCGGCTTGATGGAGCTGAACTCCTGGATCAGCTTCTCCTGCCCGGCCTGGCCGCCGAACTGCTGCTGCAGCTTGGTCAGGCCGACCATGGCGCGCGCGTAGTCGCGGGCGTCGCTCGGGGCGACGCCGTTGGCCAGCAGGTTGATCTCGGCCGACTGGAACTGGCCGGGGTCCTTCAGCGCGGTGTCGATCTCGGTCTCGCTCACCTGCACCTTGTGGCGGTCCATGAGCTGCTTGGACACGCTCACGTTGACCAGGCGCTGCAGCACGGCCTGGTTGGCCGGCACGCCGAGCGCCGACTCGTCGAGCTGCGCCTTCTTCAGCGCGGCCAGGTAGGCCTGCGTGTCCGTGTTGAGCTTGCTCATCGAGATGCGCTCGTTCCCGACCACGGCCGCGGCCCCGGCCTGCATGGGCGAGGAGCAGGCGGTCAGCGCCGCGACCGCCGCAGCGGCGGCCACGGCCACTCGTATCGATTTCACGTACGTCCCTTTCCGACCAGAAAACCGCCGCTAGCTTACCCGTGCGGGCTCGAGGAACATCGCCTCGACCAGGTCTCCGCACCATTTGAGCAGGTCCAGGTCGCGCAGCGGCTGGCCGCCCAGCGGCTTGGTCTTGGGGATCGGCACCAGCAGCGTCTCCGCCGCGTGCTTGTAGATGGCCTTCTTGTACAGGCGGTCGAGGCGGACCTGCTGCGACTCCTTGAGCCTGGCCGGGCCGAACTTGATGTTCTGGCCCTGCAGCGTGACGTCCGTGAGCCCGGCCGCGCGTGCCCTGATCCGGAACCTGGCGACCTCCAGGAGGTTGTCGACCTCCATCGGCGGCTTGCCGTAGCGGTCGGTCAGCTCGTCGCGCACCTCCTCGATATTGATCTCGGCGGCGATCGCGGCGATCCGCTTGTACGCCTCCAGCCGCAGCCGCTCGGAGGTCACGTAGTCGTGCGGGATGTGCGCGTTGATGGGCAGCTCGACCTTGACGTCCTGCTGCTCCTCCTGAACCTCGGCGCCCGACAGCTTGGCCTTCTGCTCCTGCACGGCCTCGGCCATGAGCCGGACGTACAGGTCGAAGCCGACGCCCGCGATGAAGCCGGACTGCTCGGCGCCCAGCACGTTGCCCGCGCCGCGGATCTCCAGGTCCTTCATCGCGACGTACATGCCCGCGCCCATCTCGGTGTGCTGCGAGATGGTGGCGAGCCGCTCGTGGGCGGTCTCGGTCAGCGGCTTCTCCGGCGGGTAGAGGAAGTAGGCGTAGCCGCGCTCCCTGCCTCGCCCGACCCGGCCGCGGAGCTGGTGGAGCTGCGAGAGGCCGTAGTTGTCGGCCCGGTCCACGATCAGCGTGTTGGCGTTGGGCACGTCGAGGCCCGACTCGACGATCGTGGTGGAGACGAGCAGGTCGTACTCCCGCTCCCAGAACCCCACCATGATCTTCTCCAGCTGGTGCTCGTTCATCTGCCCGTGCGCCACCGCGATGCGCGCCTCCGGCACCAGCTCGCGCAGCCGCGCGGCCACCCGGTTGATGGAGGCGACCCGGTTGTGCACGAAGAAGATCTGGCCGTCGCGCATCAGCTCGCGCCTGATCGCCGCGGCGATCTGCTTCTCCTCATACGGCCCGACGAAGGTGAGGATCGGATGCCGCTCCTCCGGCGGGGTGAGGATCGTGGACATCTCGCGGATGCCGGTCAGCCCCATCTCCAGCGTGCGCGGGATCGGCGTGGCGGACATGGCCAGCACGTCCACCTGCGTGCGCAGGTGCTTCATGGCCTCCTTGTGCTCGACGCCGAACCGCTGCTCCTCATCGATGATGATCAGCCCCAGGTCCTTGAACCTGACCTCGGGGCTGAGCAGCCGGTGCGTGCCGATCACGACGTCCACCGCGCCCGAACGCAGCCCTTCGAGCGTGCCCTTGACCTCGCCGTCGGTCTGGAAGCGCGAGACCGGCTTGATCGTGACGGGGAAGCTGGAGAACCGCTCGGCGAAGGTGGACATGTGCTGCTGCACCAGCAGCGTCGTGGGCACCAGCACCGCGACCTGCTTGCCGTCCTGCACGGCCTTGAACGCCGCGCGCACCGCGATCTCGGTCTTGCCGTAGCCGACGTCGCCGCAGATCAGCCGGTCCATCGGGACGCCGCGCTCCATGTCGCGCTTGACCTCGTCGATGGCTTCGAGCTGGTCGCCGGTCTCGGCGTACGGGAAGGCGTCCTCCATCTCCCGCTGCCACGGCGTGTCGGCGCTGAAGGCGTGGCCCGGCGAGGCCATGCGGGCGGAGTAGAGCCTGATCAGCTCGCCGGCGATCTCCTTGACCGCCTTCTTCGCCCGGGACTTGGCCTTGGCCCAGTCGGCGCCGCCCATGCGGTTGAGCGTGGGGGCCTCGCCGCCGACGTAGCGGGTGACCTCGTCGAGCTGATCGGTGGGCACGTAGAGGCGGTCGCCCTTGGCGTACTCGATGACCAGGTACTCGCGGGTGGCGCCCTGCACGGTGCGCTGCACCATCTCGATGTAGCGGCCGACGCCGTGCTGCTCGTGCACCACGTGGTCGCCGACCTTGAGCTGCAGCGGGTCGACCATGTTGCGGCGGCGCGAGGGCAGGCGCCGCATGTCCTTGGTGGAGGCCTTCTGGCCGACCAGGTCGAGGTGGGTCAGGACGGCCAGGCCGGGCGTGATGAAGCCGTGCTCGATCAGGCCGGTCGAGACGTGCACGACCTTGGGCTCGGGCGCCTTGTCCAGGAACTGCTGGAGCCGCGCCGGCACGTCCACGCCCTTGAGCAGCTCGACCATGCGCTCGGCCGGGCCGTGGCCCTCGCTGAGCAGCACGACCGCCTTGTCGTCGGCCAGCCAGCCCTTGATGTCGGCCAGCGCCTTGGCGGTGTCGCCGCGGTAGGCCTCGGAGTCCTGGGCGGCCAGCTCGATGCCGTTGCCGAACGGCGCCATCGTCCACCAGGGCCGGCCCAGCGCGTCGGCGTGCTCGCGGATCTCCTCCAGCGAGCGGAACGCGGCCGCGCCCAGGTCGATCGGCGCCTCACCACCGGCCGCCGCGTTGATCCAGGACGCTTCGAGGAACTCCTGCGAGGTGCGGACGAGCTCCTCCGCCCTGCCCCTGATCCGCTCGGGGTCGCACACGAACACCGCGGACCTGCTCGGCAGGTGGTCGAGCAGCAGGTCCATCTCCCCCGCCAGCACGGGCGCGAACGCCTCCATGCCCTCGACCGGCGAGCCCTCGGCGAGCTGGTCGAGCACCTCGGCCAGCGCCGGATGCTCCTCGGCCAGCTCCCTGGCCCGCGCACGGACCTCGCCGGTCAGCAGCAGCTCCCGGCACGGCGGCGCGAACAGGCCGTCCTCGGCCGCCTCCAGCGAGCGCTGGTCGGCCACCTTGAACCAGCGGATCTCCTCGACCGTGTCGCCCCAGAACTCCAGCCGCAGCGGGTGCTCCTCGGTCGGCGGGAACACGTCGAGCAGCCCGCCCCGCACGGCCACCTCGCCGCGCTTCTCCACCATGTCCACGCGGTGATAGCCGTTGTTGACCAGGTTGGTGACGACGTCGTCGAGGTCGGCGTCGTCGCCGGCGCGCAGCCGGATGGGCTCCAGGTCGCCCAGCCCCTTCACGATCGGCTGGAGCAGCGCGCGCACGGGCGCCACGACCACGCTGAGCGGCCCGGCGGCGGCATCGCCCTTGACCGGGTGCGCCAGCCTGCGCAGCACCGCCAGCCGCTGGCCCACGGTGTCGCTGCGCGGCGAGAGGCGCTCGTGCGGCAGCGTCTCCCACGCGGGGAACACCGCCACGGACGAGGGTTCGATCAGGCTCGTCAGCGCGGCGGCGAGGTCCTCCGCCTCGCGGCCGGTGGCGGTGACGGCGAGCACGGTGCGCTGGTCGTGCCCGGCCAGCGCGGCCACGCCGAAGGGGCGCAGCGCGGACGGCGCGATCAGCGAGACATCGCCGCCCTCCTCCAGAGCGGCGGTCAACTTCGGGTCGGCGCGAACAAGGTCAAGTAGCCCGGAAAGACTCATCAGATACGCCCACAGCCCCACGACGGCAACACGATTACCCCCGGCCGTGTCAGGTCGCGGGGGTCTCTTCCCAGCCTACTCGCCGCCGTGCCTCAGCCAACTCGATAACCAGGCACGGAGGGCCAGCGCACGGTCAGCACCGTCGAGGCCGCCTCCGCACGCCAGGAATGGTCGACGCCCTGACCCCACACCACGTAGTCGCCCGGCTCGGACAGCAGCACGCTGCGGCCGGGCAGCTCCACCCGGAACCGGCCGCTGATGAGCACGAGCAGCGCCGTGCGCTCCTCGCCCTTCACCCACTGCGCCCGCTCGTCCCCGGCAGGGTGCACGCCCCACTTGATCTCGACGTCATCGCTGTGCCTTGGGTCGCCAGGGGGTTTGAAGTGACCGAGCAGCCACCCCCGGTCCCCTGCGGCATCCACGCCGGCGTTCCCCACGTAGATCCGATCGCTCACGGGGCAGGACGCTAGCAGGGAAATGCATTACGAACGGGGAGCGGTTGATTACTGTAGGTCATATGTCTGAGGTGCGATCGGTCGCCCAGCGAGGCGACCTCTTCGGTCAGCGGGTCCGCGAGCACGTTGCCGGGCAACCGATGAGGCGGCTGGACGTTCTGGTCGCCGGGTGCGCCCACGACGAGCCGCTGGTGCTCGACCACATCGAGACGAGGGCCACGGGGGCCGACGAGGACCATCCGGCGATCCGGCGGGTGCTGGCGGAGCGCGCCGACCTCGCCACCTGGTCGCTGGGCGACCTGCGCTCGGTGCCGCTGCCGCCGCGCGGCTTCGACATCATCCAGCTGTCGTTCCTGCTGGAGCGGGTGCGCCACGCCGAGCTGGTCTTCGACCGGCTGCTGCAGGCGCTGCGGCCCGGCGGGCTGGTGCTGCTGCGGGTGCGCGACCGGCGGTCGGCGTACGGGCTGCTCGACCGCCTCACGCCCGGGTGGCTGCGCCGGCTGCTGTGGCGCGGCCTGGTCCGTCCCGGCACGCCGGGCCCGTTGCCCGCCGTGTACGAGCCGCTGGCCTCCAGCGACGGGCTGCACGCGTTCTGCCTCAGCAGGGGCCTGATGATCACCGACGACGAGCGCAACCTGAGCGGGCCCGCCCGCTCCCGCCGGATCGGGGCCGCGGTCGTGGCACTGGCGTCCAAGCTGACCAGCGGGCGTTTCCCGGCCTCGCACGACGAGATCACCATGGTGATCAGGAAGCCGCAGCACCACTTCGCGCGGCTGCTCTGAGACGCCCAGGGGCCCCAGTGCCCCCCGGAAAGGGTCTGGCGACACACTGGTATCAGCCGGTAGACTCCTTTCCTACCAATTCAATCGGAATAGTTGGGATGCAGACAACGTGGAGTGGACCCCCGACCCGCGCGAGCTGGCCGACCTCGAACTGCTGCTCTGCGGCGCGTTCGAGCCGCTGACGGGGTTCCTGGCCCACGACGACCTGCACGCCGTGCACGAGCGCGGCACACTCGCCGACGGCACCCCGTGGCCCGCGCCCGTGACCCTGCACATCGGCGCCGATCTCGCGCCGGGCGACGAGGTCACGCTGCTCGACCCCGAGGGCCTGCCGCTGGCCGTCCTGACGGTGACGGCGCACGAGCCCGACGGGCTCACCGCGGGGCCGCTCAAGGCGCTGAGCACGCCTGAGCACGGGCCGTTCGCGCGGCTGCGGCGTACCCCCGCCCAGGTCAAGGAGGAGCTCGGCGGGCGCGCCGCGCTGGCCGTCACCATGCGGGGGCCGCTCGACGAGCTGGGCGAGATCGTCGCCACGGCCAAGGAGCTGGACGCGACGATCCTGCTGCTCCCCCTCGCGTACGGCGAGGCGGGCCCGGCGGTCGTCAGGGCCGCGCTGCGTGCCGGGGAGCAGCTCCCCGCCGGCACGCTCGTCGTCCCCGTGCCCCTGGCCCCGCGCGACGAGCCCGAGCTCGACCTGGAGCTGCGCGAGCACGTCGCCACCGCCTACGGCGCCGCCGAGCACCTGGCGGGCCCCGATCCCGTGCACATCCCCGGGCCGCCGCACCGCCGCGGCCTGGTGGTGTTCTTCACGGGGCTGTCGGGCTCGGGCAAGTCCACGATCGCCCGCGGCCTGCGTGACGCGCTGCTGGAGCTGGGCAGCCGCACGGTGACCTACCTCGACGGCGACGTGGTGCGGCACCTGCTCTCCAAGGGCCTGACCTTCTCCAAGGCCGACCGCGACCTGAACATCCGCCGCATCGGCTTCGTGGCCGCCGAGACCGCCCGGCACGGCGGCCTGGCCATCTGCGCCCCGATCGCGCCGTACGCGGCCACCCGCGAGGAGGTGCGCGAGATGGTCGAGTCCGTCGGGGCCGACTTCCTGCTCGTGCACGTCGCCACGCCGCTGGAGGAGTGCGAGCGGCGCGACCGCAAGGGCCTGTACGCCAAGGCGCGCGCCGGCCTGATCCCCGAGTTCACCGGCATCTCCGACCCCTACGAGGAGCCGGACGACGCCGACCTGGTCATCGACACCACGCACATCTCGATCGAGGCGGCCGTGTCCAGGGTGCTGGACACGCTCAAAAGTGGAGGCTGGATCCGTTGATCGACTGGGCGCTGATTGCCGGATCCTTCGTCGTCGCCATCGTGGTCGGGCTGACCGGGATGGGCGGCGGCGCGCTCATGACCCCGATGATGATGCTGTTCTTCAACGTCCCGCCGCTGGCGGCCGTCTCCAGCGACCTGGTCGCCTCGGCCGTGATGAAGCCGGTCGGCAGCGTCGTGCACCTGCGCCGGGGCACCGTCAACCTGCGCCTGGTCGGCTGGCTGTGCGCGGGCTCGGTGCCGGCGGCGTTCTGCGGGGTGTTCCTGGCCAGGGCGTTCGCCGTGAGCGACGCCGTGAAGTACGCGCTCGGCGTGGCGCTGCTGCTGGCCGTGGCGGGCATGGCGCTGAAGAGCTGGCTCGGCGCGCGGGGCGGCACGTCCACCGCCCACGACATCGTCGTGCGCCCAATCCCTACCCTACTGGTCGGTACGGTCGGCGGCCTGGTGGTCGGCGTCTCGTCCGTCGGCTCGGGTTCGCTGATCATCGTGGCCCTGCTGGTGCTCTACCCGGCGCTCAAGGCCAACCAGCTCGTCGGCACCGACCTGGTGCAGGCCGTACCCCTGGTCACCGCCGCCGCGCTCGGCCACCTGCTGTACGGCGACTTCCAGCTCGATCTCACGCTGTCGCTGCTCATCGGCTCGATCCCGGGCGTCTACCTCGGGGCCAGGATCTCCTCGCGCGCCCCTGGCGGCCTGATCAGGGCCATGCTGGCGATCGTCCTGCTCGCCTCCGCGCTCAAGCTGCTCGACGTGAGCAACACGCTCACCGTGTGGGCGCTGCTCGCCGCCACCGCGGTCACCGTGGTCGGCTGGCGGCTGCGGGTCAGGGCCGCGGCACAGGCGTCGAGCGGAAGTACGGATCTCGAGCCAGCTCGGTGAACGCCCGGTCCGCCCCCGGATCGGAGTCGAAGCTCGTGTCGCCGCGCGGCGCCTGCGGCGAGTCGAAGTAGAGCAGCGCCTTGATCTGCGGATACCGCTTGATCTGCCGGAGCGCCGACTCGAAGAAGCGCCGCTTGAACGAGCGGTCCCTGGGCCGCTCGAACACCCCCCACTCGGCCACCATGACCGGCTTGCCGGGGAAGCGCGCCTGCATCCACCGGTAGAAGCCCGGCCAGTCGGGATACTCCTTGCGCGTCTTGTTCACCAGCCCGTCGAAGTCGGACACCCGGTCGTCGGCGTAGGGGTCCATCGCCACCCAGTCGACCACGTCGTCACCGGGATACAGCTCCTCGAACCAGGACTTGGCCGCCCAGTTGGGCGCGCCCATGTAGGTCATCACCACGACCGCGTTCCTGACGCCCTGCTCCCGCAGCCTGAGCACGACGTGGCGGAACATGGCCGCGTAGTCGGCGGCCGCCATGCCGGAGCCGGAGGAGGAGTCGACGTCGTTCTCCGGCTCGTGGTGCAGGGTCAGGAAGAACCGCTCGGGGAAGGTGCGTCTCAGATGGCCGGCCAGCCGGTCGATCCTGGCGTCGAGCGCGCCTTCGGCGATCTCCGCCCAGGTGTGGTCGAACGAGGGCTTCCAGTTGATCATGAGCAGCCGCGGCCTGGCCGGGTCGCGGGCCAGCCTGACCTCCGCCGGGGTCGGGAACAGCTCGCTGCCCCGGTGGTAGACGTGCAGCACGTCGGCGGGCGCGCCCATCCGCGACTCCGCCCCGTGCAGCGCCTGCTCCACCGGAGCCCCGGTGAACACCTCGGGCGCCATGCCCCACCACGCGCCGCAGGACGGGATGAGCCTGGAGGTGACCGTGCAGGCGGGCGCGCCCGCCGGCCTGGCCACGGGCGCCTGGACGGGCACCGGCAGGACGTCGGAGCCCTCCGCGCTGGAGCAGGAGGCCAGCAACACGGCCCCGGCCAGAATCGCACTGGTGAATGTAGTTTCCTGGGAAATGCCCCGTCGCCGCAAAGCCTTCCAACCCCCTCGTCGAACGACCCCGCCTCTCACACCCTGAACCTTGCCATGTCATTCCTGGAACTTCAGCCAGTAGAGAAGTCTCCCCAGTTCGTAGCGGTGAGGTGACGTTCCGAATTTCCTGATATTTCGCTTTATGTGTTTGCTTGTTTATGGCCTTACCGGAGAAAATCTTGAGTATTCAACCTGGGTGCTGACCGTCCCTCCTATAGTGGGCGCACATGAGCTCCGGCACCGACCTGGACGAGCATCTCGCGCTGCTGCGCAGGCGGTGGCTGCTCCTCGTGGGCTGCGTCGTGTTCGGCGGCACCGCGGGCCTGGGGCTGATGCGGCTGACCCCGCCCGCCTACACCGCCACGGCCCAGGTGCTGGTCATGCCGGTCGGCCCGCAGGAGCAGACCAACCAGGTGAGCAATCGCCAGCGCGAGTCGCTCAACCTCGACACCGAGGCCCAGGTCGCCCAGTCGGCCGTGGTCGCCGCGCGGGCCGCTAGGGCGCTCGGGCTCGACCGCACGGAGCCCGCCGAGGTCAGCGTGCCGCCCAACTCGGCGGTGTTGTGGATCTCGGTGACGGCCGCCCACCCCGACACCGCCGCCGCGCAGGCCGCCGCCTACGCCGAGGCGTACCTGGCCAACCGCCGCGAGAGCGCGCTGACCTCCATGACCGAGCAGCAGCAGGCGGTGCTGAGCAAGCTCAAGCAGGTCAACGCCGGGATCGACCAGCTCATCAAGCAGCTCGCCCGCCTGCCCAGGTCGGGCCCCGAGCACGCGATCGCCACCCAGCGGCAGGGCGTGCTCAACCGGCAGGCGGCCAACCTGGCGCTCAGGTACGACGCGCTCAGGACGGTCGCGATCACCCCCGGCACCGTCATCAGCCAGGCCGCCCCGCCCGAGGCGCCCAGCTCCCCCAGCCTGCCCCTCTACCTGGGCACCGGGCTGATGGCGGGGCTGCTCGCCGGCTCGGCCGCCGCCTACACCCGCGACCGCTTCGACCGGCGCCTGCGCACGCCCGCCGACGTCGAGCGGCTCACCGGCCTGCCCGTGCTCAGCGACCTGTCCAGCCCGCGCGAGCACGGCGTGCTGCACGACCTGGCCTGTGCCGTGGTCTCCGCCTGCCCCGGCAAGCGGCTGCTGATCAGGGCGCTGCCCGCCGACCTGTACGCCTCGTCACTGGCCGAGCCGCTCGCCGTGAGCGCGCCGCTCGTCGTGCTCGACGGCTCCGACGTCCGCGACCTGTCCAGGGCGGACGCCGCCGTGCTGCTGGTCGGCCTGGGCCTGGTCACCTCCGAGGAGGTCGCGGCCACCGCCCGCCAGCTCGCCCGGCACGACGTACCGGTCATCGGCGTGGTGACGGCCACCGACGCGGTGCCGTCGTTCGTGCCGCTGCTGGAGCCGCGCCCGCACACCTCGCTCGGCAAGCTCGTCGCGACCGGCGAGCTGGAGCCGGGCGTGTCGGCGGAGACCACGCCCATGCAGGCGCTGCACCATCCCCGGCGGCCGGGCAAGCAGCCGTGACAGGGGCGCTATGACGAGAGCCGCGTGGCCCATCGCGGCGCTGCTGGTCGGTTACCCGGTCTGGTGGGCGCTCGGCTTCGGCGGGCTGTCGGTGATCGTGGTGGCCGGGCCCATGGCGGCGGTGTTGTGGCGGCGGCGGCCGATCCGGGTGCCCCGCGGGTTCGGGCTGTGGTTGCTGCTGCTGGCCGGGTACCTGGTCAGCGGGCTGATGCTGGCCGAGTCGCCGCCCGGCACGTACGGCGAGCTGGGGGCGGGCCGGCTGCTCGGCTACGGCATGCGGCTGGCGCTCTACTGCTCCGTCCTGGTCATGGTGCTCTACCTGGGCAACCTCACCGAGCGGGAGCTGCCGCAGCTGCGCCTGGTGCGCATGCTGGGGGTGCTGTTCGTCAGCACGGTCGCGGGCGGGCTGCTCGGCGTGTTCTTCCCCGGCTTCGGCTACACCTCGCCGGTGGAGCTGCTGCTGCCGGAGTGGATCAGCGGCAACTCGTTCGTGCAGAACCTCATCCACCCCACCGCCGCGCAGACGCAGAAGGTGCTCGGCTTCGCCTCCCCCAGGCCCGAGGCGCCGTACGAGTGGGCCAACGCCTGGGGCAGCAACGCCTCGGTGCTGCTGGTCTGGTTCGTGGTGGGCTGGTGGGTGTACGGCGGGGCGCGGCACCGGCTCCTCGTGGCCGTGGTGCTCGCCCTGGCCGCCATCCCCGTCGTGTACTCGCTCAACCGCGGCCTGTGGATCGGCCTCGGCCTGGCCGTGCTGTACGTCATCGTCCGCGTGGGCGGGCGCACCAGGGCCGCGCTGTGCGGCGCGCTCGCGGCGGCGGCGCTGGCGTTCGCGCTCAGCCCGCTCGCCTCCCTGTTCGCCCAGCGCCTGGACAGCCCGCACTCCAACGACATCCGCGCCTTCACCGTCAGCGCCACCCTCACCGCGGCCGGCCACTCCCCCGTGATCGGGTACGGCAACACCCGCAACGCCACCGGCAACCACCGGACGATCACCACGGGCAAGACCGACTGGTGCGACACCTGCGGCCATCCACCCCTGGGCAGCGACGGGCAGCTCTGGCTGCTGATCATCACGCAGGGCTTCACCGGGGCCGCGCTGTACGTGGCGTTCTTCCTCGGCGCGATCCGGCGCCACTGGCGTGACCGCAGCCCCGTCGGGCTGGCCGGGGTGCTGGTGATGGGGCTCGTGCTGTTCTACATGTTCGTCTACGACGGCCTGGTCACGCCCCTGACCCTCTACCTCGTCTCGTTCGCCCTCCTGTGGCGCAACGCGCAGGCGGGCGACCGATCTGACGCGGCGCCCGCGCGAGCGGCGGAGGAGGGCGGATGAGGGACGCCGCCGTCCGGCTCGGGTACCTGGCGGAGACCGTGCGGCTGCTGTACCCGGGGCCAGGCTCGCCCCGGGCGTACACGCTGCTGCCGCACGCCGCCGTGCCGCGCAGGCTGGCGCCGCGCCGCTGGTGGCACCTGGGCTCCCGGGTCGTGGTGCCGGTCGAGGGGTCCATCGCGGCGCACCTCAGCGACGTCTTCCACCGGCCGGTGGAGACCGTCCTGCACGTGCGTCCCGCGCTGCGGGCCAACCGCAAGCCCATCCTGGAGGCCCGCTCGGGCGGGCGACGGCTGGCGTTCGTGAAGATCGGGGACAGCGCGCGGGCGCGCGCCCTGATCACCGCCGAGGCGGCGGCGCTGCGCCGGCTGGCCGGGCTGTCCCTGGAGACGGTCACCGCCCCCGCCGTGCTGCACCACGGCGACTGGCGCGGGCTGTCGGTGCTGGCGCTGTCGCCGCTGCCCGTGCCGGGGCGGCTGCGGCGCCGCCCGGTGCCCGGCCCGTTGCTCATGGACGCGGTCAGGGAGATCGCCGGCACCGGCGGCGCCCGCCCGGCCTGGCACGGCGACCTGGCGCCGTGGAACCTGTGCCGCTCGCGCGACGGGCGGCTGCTGGTGTGGGACTGGGAGCGGTACGAGATCGGCGTGCCCCTCGGCTTCGACGCCGTGCACCACTTCTTCCAGCGGGCGCTGCGCAGGATGGCGCCGCCGGTCGCGGCCCGGGCGTGCGTGGCGCGCTCCGTACGGCTGCTGGCCCCCCTCGGCGTGTCGTCGGCGGCGGCCAGGCAGACCGCGCTGCGCTACCTCATCGCGCTGGCCGGGCGGCACGCCGCCGACGGCCACGCGCCGCTCGGCCCGCCGGAGTCCTGGCTCAACCCGGCCGTCGACCACGAGGAGCTGTTGCTGTGAGGACGATGAAACGATCGGTCCTGTCGCTGTCGCGGGCCACCGGACGGTTCACGTCGGGGGCACGCGTGCTGCCGTCGTTCCTGATCACGGGGGCGCAGCGGTGCGGCACCACCTCCCTGTACCGGGCGCTGGCCCAGCATCCGCTGCTGCTCAAACCCGTGCTGCACAAGGGGGTGCACTACTTCGACGTCGCCTACTGGCGCGGGCCGGCCTGGTACCAGGCGCACTTCCCGCTGCGGGTCGGCGCGGCGCTGCTGCACCACCGGTACGGCACGCGCGCCCAGGCCTACGAGTCCTCCCCCTACTACCTGTTCCATCCGCTGGCCGGGGAGCGCATCGCCGCCGACCTGCCCGGGGTCAAGCTCATCGTGCTGGTCCGCGACCCGGTGGCGCGGGCCGTCTCCGCGCACGCCCACGAGCTGGCCAGGGGGTTCGAGACGGAGTCCCACTTCGAGTACGCCGTGGAGCTGGAGGCCCAGCGCCTGGCCGGAGCCGAGGAGCGGCTGCGGGAGTCACCGTTCGCGCTGCACCACTCGCACCGCCACCACGCCTACCTGGCCAGGGGCCGCTACGCCGACCAGCTCGACCGGCTGGAGCCGCTGATCGGCCGCGAGCGCATCCTCGTGCTCGACAGCCACCGGTTCTTCACCGAGCCGGAGTCCGTCTACGACCGGGTGCTGGACTTCCTCGGGCTGCCGCACCTGGGCTACCCGGTGTTCGAGCGGCACAACGGGCGGGCGGCGCCGCGCCGGGTGCCCCAGGTGCTCGGGCGGGCGTTGCGGGACCACTTCGAGGCGTACGACGCGCGGCTGGCGCGCTGGCTGGGCGAGGAGCCGTCGTGGCGGCGGTGATCGGGCGCGGCGGGCTGGCCGGGCTCGGCGGGGCGGCGGCGGGGGCGCTGGCTCAGTTCGTCCTCGTGGTGGTGGTGACCAGGGCGTTCCCGGCGGCCGAGGCGGGGGCGTTCTTCACGGCGACCGCGCTGGCGCTAATGGTGGCGGGCATCGCCAAGCTGGACGCGGGGAACGGGCTGATCTACTTCATCGCCCGCGCCAAGACCTACAGCTACCTCGGTATTTCCGGATATATCCGGGCAGCACTCGTGCCGCCCACGCTCGTGGCCGCAGGCGCGGCGGTCATCCTGTACCCGCGGCTCGGGCCGCCGGCGGCGGTGCTGCCGGTCATGGTGGTGGCGGACGTGCTGCTGGCCGCCACCCGCGGGTTCGGCGTCATGCGGCCCACGGTGCTGCTCGACGGGGTGACCGTGCCGGTCGGGCAGGTCGTGCTGGTGGGCGGGGCCGCGCTGGCGGGGGTCTCCGGGTGGGGGCTGACGCTGGCGTGGGCGGTGCCGTACCTGCCGGTGGCTGTTCTGGCGGCGGCCGGGCTGCGGGGGCGGGTGCCGCGCACGCCGTACCTGCCGGGGACGGGTCGGGACCTGTGGCGTTACACGGCGCCGCGGTCGGTGGCGGGGGCGATCCAGGCGGTGTTCCAGCGGGTGGACATCGTGATCGTCGCGGTGCTCGCCGGGCCCGCGCAGGCGGCCGTCTACACGGCCGCCACCCGGTTCAAGGTGGTCGGGCAGCTCGCCAACCAGGGGCTGGCGCAGTCGGTGCAGGCGGGGCTGGTCAGGGCGCTGGCCGACGGGGAGCGGGAGCGGGCCAGGGAGCTGTACCAGGTGGCGACGGCCTGGCTGGTGCTGCTGACGTGGCCGGTGTGGCTGGCGTACGCGGTGCTGGCGCCGTGGGTGCTGCGGCTGTTCGGGCCGTCGTACGGGGTGGCGGTGCCCGTGGCGCTCGTGCTGGCGGGGACGATGATGGTGGCCACTGCTTGCGGGATGGTGGACGTGGTGCTGACTGCGGCGGGGCACACCGGGGCGAGCCTGGCCAATCTGGTGGTGGCGGTCGGTTGCACCGTGCTGCTCGACCTGGCGTTGATCCCGGCTCATGGGGCGCTGGGGGCGGTCGCGGGGTGGTCGGGCGGAGTGATCGTCAAGAACCTGCTGCCGCTCTGGCAGCTCCACCGGCGCTACGGCCTGCACCCCTTCGGCCGCCACACCCTTGCGGCCCTGCGCGGGACGGCGGTCGCGTGAACGCGCACGACGCTGACTCGCATGCGGGCGGCGCTGACTCGCATGCGGGCGGCACTGGCTCGCATGCGGGCGGCACTGGCTCGCATGCGGGCGGCACTGGCTCGCATGCGGGCGGCACTGGCTCGCACGCGGGCGGCGCTGCGCGCGGTCGGGTGAGTCCTGTGCTGGTGACGGGCCTGCCGCGGAGCGGGACGAGCTGGGTGGGCCGGATGCTCACCGCCGGTGGCGAGCTGGTCTACGTCAACGAGCCGCTCAACCCCCAACACCCGCCCGGCCGCTGCCCCGGCGTGCTGGACGCCCAGGTGACCCACCGCTTCCAGTACATCTGCGACGACAACTCAGACCACTGGCTGCCCCCCTTCCGCGACACCGTCGCCCTGCGTTACCACTGGCTGGCCGAGCTGCGTGCGAACCGCTCCCCCTACGACCTGGCCCGCCTGCTCCGCTACGGCACCGCCTTCACCCTCGGCCGCCTGACGGGCAGGCGGGCGCTGCTGGACGACCCGTTCGCGGTGCTGAGCGCCGGCTGGTTCGCGCGGCGGCTGGGCTGCCGGGTGATCGCGCTGGTGCGGGATCCGGTGTCGTTCGTGGCGAGCTGGCAGCGGCTGGGGTGGTCGGTGGACGTCCGGGAGCTGCTGGAGCAGCCGCTGCTGGTCAGGGACCATCCCGAGGTCCTGGAGCTACGCCACCTCCCGGAGGACCGGGTCGCCGGGGCGGCGGCGTTGTGGCGGGTGACCAGGTCGGTGCTGGAGCGCACCCAGGGCATCCTCCTCACGCCGTACGAGGCGCTGGCCGCCGACCCGGTGCCCGGCTTCAGGCGGTTGTACGCGTACGCGGGCCTGCGATGGACGCCCGCCGCCGAGCGACGGATCATACGAGCCTGCTGCGGCCCCACCACGGGCCGGGGCGGCGGCGGTTTCGCCTGGTCGGGCCTGTCACGCACGGCGTACCGCCGGATGGACTCACGCGCGGCGATCGCACACGGCCCCCGCGGCCTCAGCGACCAGGAGGCAGCCCGCGTCCGCGCCCTGACCGGGACCTGAGCCGGGCGCCCAGGCACCCGCCGAGCAGCCGCAGCGCGAAGGGCAGATCGTCCACCAGGTAACGGCGAGCCAGCCGCCCAGGCTCGCCGACCAGCCGGAACACCCACTCCAGCCCCGCACGCCCGGCCCACGCGGGCGCCCTGGCGACCGCGCCGGCGGCGAACGCGACGGCCGCCCCGCACCCCACGAACCACGCCTCCGGCAGCTCCTCCCGCAGCCGGACGATGAGCCGATCCTGCCGGGGGAACCCGAGCCCGACGAACACCAGCCGGGGCCGGGCCGCGACCACCATCCCGCACACCGCGGCCACGCCCTCGGGGCAGGCGTCGAAGGCGTACGGCGGCGTGTGCGCCCCACAGACCTGGAGCTCGGGATGGCGGCTCCTGAGCTCGGCCGCCGCCCTGCGCGCCACCCCGGGCGGCCCGCCGCCGAGCAGGTAGACCGGCCAGCCGCGGCGGGCGGCGAGCGCGCTGAGCGACCAGATCAGGTCGGCGCCCGTCACCCGCTCGGGCACGGGGGTGCCGAGCAGCCGGGCCGCCCACACCAGCGGCATGCCGTCGGGAACGACGAGGTCGGCGGTGCGCACCAGCTCGCGAAGCTCGGGGTCGGCGGCGGCGGCGCGGCAGATGTCCACGTTGGGGGTGACGATCCGGCCGCCGGCGCCGGCCTCCATGGCCTCGGCGACCCGGTGCACGACCTCGTCCTGCGTCAGCGGGTCCAGCCCGACCCCGGCCACCTCCACCCGCCTCGCGGCGTCCGTGCCAGGCCCTGCGACGCCCGGGGGCAGGCTCAAATGCCGTGCCCCCGCCGGTGCAGGGCCGACATCACGGTGGGCGCGGTGACGAGCCCCGCCGCCACCGCCAGCGCGAGCGGCACGCGCGGCTCCCAGAGCCGGGCCGCGAGCGCCCGCCACGCCCACCGGACGGCCGCGCGCCGCTGCCCCAGCGCGGCGTGGCAGAAGGCGAGCTGGCCGTGGACCCGCGCCGCACCCCGCGGGTCCACGGCCAGCTCGGGGTGCCGGGCGAGCATCCACTCGAGCCCGGCGATCCGGTCCGGCCACCGGACCGCATAGTGGGACCCGGCCCAGCGCACCAGCACAAGCGGCCGGTCGACGTGGACGATCGGCCGCCGCTTGGCGGCGCGCAGGGCCAGGTCCCAGTCCTCGTTCTGCCCGCCGGGCGCGCTCTCGTCGGGCCACAGCAGCCCGCGCGAGAACAGGAACGTCGAGGAGTGCACCATCATCATCCGCGAGCGCACCAGGTCGCCGGCGCTGACGGAGGAGGTGCCCGCCAGGCGGGTCACGCGGCGCCCGCCGTGCTCCACCTCGATCGCGCAGCTCGCGAACTCGCCGCCCGCCTCGGCCAGGGCGCGCACCTGGGCGGTGAGCTTGCCCGGCAGCCACAGGTCGTCGTCGTCGCAGAAGGCGACCAGGTCGGTGCCGCAGGCGGCGATGCCGGTGTTGCGCGCGCCGGGCAGCCCCGGCGAGAGCGTGTTGGGCAGCACGCGCACCGGGCGGGGGACGCCGGCCACGTCGTGCGGGGAGCGGCCGTCGGCGACCACGACCACGTGCAGCTCGCCCGGGTAGTCCTGGTGCAGCACCGCGTCCACGGCCTGGCGGAGCAGCGCGGGCCGGTCGCCGCGCGTGGGGATGACCACCCCTACGGACGGGCTCACCGGACCACCCCCCAGTAGCCGTAGCGGGCCCTGAGCGGCCAGGTGAGGGCGTCGACGACCCGGCGGTGCCCGTCGGGCAGGCCGGAGCGCCAGGAGTCGTCGCGCCGCAGCTCGACCCGGCCCACGTGGAAGCGCATCGGGTTGCCCGAGGCGGTGTGGGAGGGGCCCAGCCAGGCCGTGCGGCCCTCCAGGAACGGCAGCTCCGGCTCGGGCAGGCCGAGCCGGCGCGTCAGTGTGCGCAGGGTCTCGCCGGGGGCCGCGAGCAGGTCCTCGTAGCGGACCCGGGTCACGCGTGCCCCGCGCCCGGGCAGTAGCTCCAGCGCGGCGTTCTGGGCCGACCAGTGGAGCGCGGTGCGGGCCGGGCCCCAGCGGGTCATCGGCCGCCCGTCCTCGGGCCTGCGCACGCTCCTGCCCCAGGAGTGCGCGACCGCGCGCGGGTCCCTGACCACGTGCACGACGCGTACGTCCACGCCGCTCGCCAGCAGGCAGCAGGCCAGCGACGCGTGCTTGCTCGAATCGATCACGACCGGCGCGCCGGCCGCGTCGTACAGCCGCCGGTACGCCCGCGCGTACTCGGCCAGGTCCGGATGCGCGATGCGCGCGATCCTGCGGGTGCGGTCGATCCTGCCGCGCAGCAGGACGATGCGCTCGGCCAGCTCGCGACGCCAGCCGCCGAACGCCCGCTCCCCCACCTGCCGCCAGAACGGGCAGTCGGGGAAGGCGGAACCGCACCCGCAGAGCTCCTCCGCCAGAACCCCCCGGTCCCACAGATGCACGACCTCGCCGAGCGGCACCACCCCGGGAAGCTCACCGAGGAGCCTCTCGAGCAGCGTGGTGCCGCTGCGGCCGAGACCGCCCAGGTAGATCACCCGGGCGGGCGTGCTATCAATCAACGGAGGAGGGCCTTCGCGTCGCGATTAACGGAACGCGACGACCCTACTGCGGAGAGTAAAGGGCGGGTAACCGAACCCTAAAAGATCTACCTGGCGTCGATGACCATGCCGGCGCCGACCGTGGCGTTGGTCGACTCGTCCACCAGGATGAAGCCGCCGGTGGCCCGGTTGCGCGCGTAGTCGTCGACGAACAACGGCTGGGTGACGCGCAGCGACACCCGGCCGATCTCGTTCAGGCCCAGCGCGGTCGCCTCCTCGTCACGGTGCAGCGTGTTGACGTCCAGCCGGTAGTGCAGGTCACGCACCAGCGCCCGGGCGGTGCGGGTGGTGTGCTTGATCATCAGCTTCGAGCGCGGCCCGAGCCTGACCCCATCAGCCATCCAGCACACCATCGCCTCCAGCTCCTGCGCGACCGCGGGCTGGTTGTTCGGCCGGGCGATCATGTCACCGCGCGAGACGTCGATGTCGTCCTCGAACCGCAACGTCACCGACATCGGCGCGAACGCCTCCTCCACCGGCCCGTCGAAGGTGTCGATCGAGGCGATCCGCGTGCACAGCCCCGACGGCAGATGCACCACCTCATCCCCCGGCTTGAGCACCCCGCCGGCCACCTGCCCCGCATACCCCCGATAATCATGCAAGGCCGGATCGGTGGCCCGCTGCGGCCGGATCACGTACTGCACCGGAAACCGCACATCGGTCAGGTTACGGTCGGAGGCGATGTGCACGTTCTCCAGATGATGCAACAGCGACGTGCCCAGATACCACGGCATGTTCTCCGAGCGGGACACCACGTTGTCGCCGTTCAGCGCCGAGATCGGGATGAACGTCAGATCGGCGATGTTCAGCTTGGACGCGAACGCCGTGAACTCGTCCCTGATCTCCTCGAACCGCTCCTGCGCGTAGTCGACCAGATCCATCTTGTTGACCGCCAGCACCAGATGCGGCACCCGCAGCAACGAGGTCAGGAACGCGTGCCGGCGCGACTGCTCCAGCACCCCCTTGCGCGCGTCGATCAGCACGATGGCCAGATCCGCCGTCGAGGCGCCGGTGACCATGTTGCGCGTGTACTGGATGTGCCCGGGAGTGTCGGCGATGATGAACTTGCGGCGCGGCGTGGCGAAGTAACGGTAGGCCACATCGATCGTGATGCCCTGCTCCCGCTCCGCCCGCAGCCCGTCGGTCAGCAGGGACAGGTCGGTGTAGTCGGTGCCGCGATCACGCGAGGTACGCTCGACCGCCTCGAGCTGGTCCTCGAAGATCGCCTTGGAGTCGAAGAGCAACCGGCCGATGAGCGTGGACTTGCCGTCATCGACGCTTCCCGCCGTGGCAAAGCGCAGAATGTCCATCGTTAGAAGTAGCCCTCTCGCTTGCGATCTTCCATCGCGGCCTCCGACGAGCGGTCATCGGCCCGGGTCGCGCCGCGCTCGGTGATCCGGGTGGCGGCGATCTCCTCGATGATCTCCTCCACCGTCGCGGCCGTGGACTGCACCGCGCCGGTGCAGGTCATGTCGCCCACGGTGCGGTACCGCACCACCGCCTCGAACAACGGCTCGTCCTGGCCGCGCTGCACCACATCACCGTCGGGCAGCAGCATGCCGTCCCGCTCGAACACCTTGCGGGTGTGCGCGAAGTAGATGGAGGGGATCTCGATGCCCTCGCGCCGGATGTAGTCCCACACATCCAGCTCGGTCCAGTTCGACAGCGGGAAGACGCGGATGTGCTCACCCTTGCGGATACGCGCGTTGTACAGGTTCCACAGCTCCGGCCGCTGGTTCTTGGGATCCCACTGGCCGAAGTCGTCGCGGAAGGAGAAGACCCGCTCCTTGGCGCGCGCCTTCTCCTCATCACGCCGGGCGCCGCCGAAGACGGCGTCGAACTCGTGCTCCTCGATCGCGTCGAGCAGCGTGGTGGTCTGCAGCCGGTTACGCGAGGCGCGCCGGCCGGTCTCCTCCACCACCCGGCCGGCGTCGATGGAGTCCTGCACGCTGGCCACGATCAGCCGCGCGCCCAGCTCGGCGGCGCGCCGGTCACGGAACTCGATCACTTCGTCGAAGTTGTGCCCGGTGTCCACGTGCATGAGCGGGAACGGGATCGCGGCGGGCCAGAACGCCTTCTCGGCGATGCGGAGCATGACGATCGAGTCCTTGCCCCCGGAGAAGAGCAGACAGGGACGTTCGAACTCGGCCGCCACCTCACGCATGATGTGGATGGCCTCTGCCTCGAGCACGTCGAGCTGCGACGTCGTGTAGTCGCGCTGCAGCATGGAGCTTCCTCCGGCGGGTTCAGCGGTGCAGGTCCCGGATGCCGGCGAGCAGGGATGCCGCCAGCTCCGGTAGGGAAACCAGAATATCTGGTAGTGAGGGGTCGGCTTGGTTGTAGGTCAGCTCGGAGCCGTCGATGCGGCTCGCGTGCACCCCCGCCGCCAGCGCGACGGCCACGGGTGCCGCGGAGTCCCATTCGTACTGGCCGCCGGCGTGCACGTACGCCTCCACCTCGCCGGTCAGCACCGCCGAGATCTTCGCCCCGGCCGAGCCGATCGGCACGAGGTCGGCGCCGACCAGGTAGGCCAGCTTCTGCACGAACTCGGGCGGCCTGGTCCGGCTCACCGCGATGCGGAAGCGGCCCTTCTCGAAGGAGGGCGGCTTCGGCGGCTCGGCGGTCGTCAAAGTACGCCCCTGCGCCGGCAGGGCCACGGCCCCGGCGGTCAGCTTCCCGCGCTCCCACAACGCCACGTGCACGGCCCAGTCGGCCCGGCCCTCCTCGGAGAACTCCCTGGTGCCGTCGAGCGGATCGACGATCCACACCCGCTCGGCCGCCAGCCTCCTCGGGTCGAGGCGCTCCTCGCGGGTGGCCTCCTCCGACAGCACGCTGTCGCTGGGCCGCAACCGGGCCAGCGACTCCATGAGGTAGACGTGAGAGGACCTGTCGCCCTCGGCCCGCAGCGCGACCGGGTCGGCGTACCCCGTGCGCTCCCGGGTCCGCAGCAGCCTCTCGCCGGCCTCGGTCGCCAGGTCGGCGGCCAGGGCGTGGTCGTCGCGAATCGTCATCAATATGCTCCTTGCCCGCGGGCGACGGCCGACCAAGTCTTCCACAGGATCTGGAGGTCCAGGGTGAGGGACCAGTTCTCCACGTAACGCAGGTCGAGGCGCACGGATTCCTCCCACGATAGGTCAGATCTGCCACTGACCTGCCACAGCCCGGTCAGCCCTGGGCGGACGAGGAGTCTTCTGCGCACGTCGTCACCGTAGCGTGCCACCTCCTCCGGCAGCGGCGGCCGGGGGCCGACCAGCGACATGTGGCCGCGTACGACGTTGATGAGCTGGGGCAGCTCGTCCAGCGAGTGGCGGCGCATCAGCACGCCGAGCGGGGTCACCCGCGGGTCGTTGCGGATCTTGAACAGCACGCCCTGCCTGTCGCTCACCAGTGTGATCTTCTGCTCCTCCGAGCCGCGCCGCATGGTGCGGAACTTCACGATCGTGAACACCCGGCCGTCCTTGCCCACCCTGGTCTGGCGGAACAGCGCGGGCCCCGGGCTGGTGGCGCGCACGGCCACCGCCAGGCCCGCCAGCAACGGCGACAGCAGCACCAGCAGGGCGGCGGCCACCAGCCGGTCGAAGACGTTCTTGATGAGCTGCCTGACCCCGGCCAGCTCCGGGTGCTCGACGTGCAGCAGCGGCATCCCGGCGACCGGTCTGATGGTGGTGCGCGGGCCCGCCACGTCCATCAGCGCGGGGGCCACGACCAGCTCGGTCTGGGTGCGCTCCAGCCGCCAGGCCAGCCGCCGCAGCGCCTGCCCGTCCATCTCGGGGCAGGCCAGCACGGCCACCGTGTCGGCGTCGTAGTGCTCCACCGCGAGCGGCACGTCGCTGAGGTCGCCCGCGACGGGCACCGCGTCCAGCCGCTCCCCGGCAGGGCCGCCGGGCAGGCAGGCGGCCACGACGTCCATGCCGTGGTGGCGCTCCGCGCGGAACAGGCGCACCAGCTCCGCGATCGAGGACGCGTGGCCGACGGCGACGACCTTGCGCATGCAGGCGCCCGCGGCTCTGCGGCGGTGCAGCGAGCGGCGCAGGAGGTGCCGGAAGATCAGGGTGAGCAGCGTGACGAGCGGCAGGGCGAGCACCACGTAGCCCCGGGCGACGTCGGTCTTGGTGACGTAGGAGCCGATGGCCGTGCCCGCCGTCAGCGCCACCCCTGCCTGGACGACCCGGCGGAACTCCTCGGGGCCCGCGCCGAGCATGCGCGGTTCGTACGCGCGGCTGAGTGCCACCGCGCAGCACCACACCACCGGCAACGCCACGCTGACCAGCAGGTACGGCAGCACGTACGGGGTGAGCCCGCCGAACCGGACCGTGAACGCGGCCCCGGCGCCGAGCCAGGCCCCGCACAGGTCGCCCACCACGGCCCTGATCCGGTAGGAGCGGACCCAGGAGGGCGTGCGCGGTCCGCTTCCCCAAGTGACCCCTTGACCGGACCAGACAACGGTCAAGAGCTCATGACCGCGCACGCGCTGCCTCCAGGTGGGACGAACTCCTGAACGGACAGTCACAGATCGTAGCCGCGCGGACGCCGGTCAACCGGCGAACGTCCCTATGCGGGGATCAGCGTGGAGGGCCGGATATGTGCAGATCAGCCCGGTGGAACTCGTTCTGAGTGGCTTCCAGGCCGCGGCTCATCAGCGACTCCACCACGTCGGCCGCCCGGTCCACGAGGAAGGGCAGGTCCTTGCGCTCCATGGTGGCGAAGTCGCGCAGCACGAAGGAGGCCGGATCCATGCGGCCGGGCGGGCGCCCGATGCCGAAGCGGACCCGCAGGTAGTCGCGGGTGCCGAGGACCTTGGTGATGGACTTCAGGCCGTTGTGGCCGTTGTCGCCGCCGCCCAGCTTGGCGCGCAGCGCGCCGTAGGGCACGTCCAGCTCGTCGTGCACGACGATCAGCCGCTCCGGGCCGATCTTGTAGAAGTCGCAGAGCGCCTTGACGGGCCCGCCGGAGAGGTTCATGTACGTCAGGGGCTTGGCCAGGACGGCGGCACTCGTCTCGCACACCTCGGCCCGGCTCTTGTGCGCCTTGAACCGCCCGCTCACCCTGGCGGCCAGCTCGTCGAGCACCATGAAGCCCGCGTTGTGCCGGTTGCCCGCGTATTCAGGCCCCGGATTGCCCAGTCCGGCGATCAGCCAGCGATCCATGAGATCCCCTTACAGCGGAACGGGACGGCTCGAGTCCGGCCGCCCCGTTCACGAGTGAACCCCGTCGCCTACTCGGCGGCGGGAGCCTCCGCGCTCTCACCCTCGGCGGCGGCCTCGGCGGTCTCGCCCTCGGCGGCCTCGGCCTCGGTCTCCTCGGCGGCCTCGGTCGGCTTGTTGATGACCTGCAGGATGACGGTCTCGGCGTCGGCGACCAGGGTGGCGCCCTTCGGCAGCTTGAGGTCGGCCGCGGTGATCACGGTGCCGATCTCCAGGCCCTCGACGTCGACCTCGACACCGGTCGGGATGTGGGTGGCCTCGGCCTCCACGGCGACGGAGACGAGCTGCTGGTCGAGCAGGCCCTCGGAGTTGACGTCGCCGACCGTGGTGACCGGGATCTCGACCGTGACCTTCTCGCCGCGCTTGACCAGGAGCAGGTCGACGTGCTCGACGAAGCCCTTGATCGGGTCACGCTGCACGCCCTTGGGCAGGGCGAGCTCGTCGACGCCGTCACCCTTGAGGTGGATCAGCACGTTGGGGGTGCGCAGCGCGAGCAGCACCTCGTGGCCCGGCAGGGTCAGGTGCTTGGGGTCGATGCCGTGACCGTAGAGGACGGCGGGCACCTTGTCGGCGCGGCGGATCTTGCGAGCGGCGCCCTTGCCGAACGTGGTGCGGGGCTCGGCTGCGATACGTACTTCGGACACGACATCTCCTAGGGATGCGGTAGGCGGATCTTCGCGCGCTCACCCTCACCCGCCCTAGCGGAAGGCGTTACGAGCGCAACCGGAACAGTCTATCGGCTCAGCGGCCTGCGGCCGACAAGCCAGAGCACCGCGCCTGACCGTTCACTCGCTGCGCTCGCTCACGTGTCGCCCTCGAACAAGCTCGTGACGGAGCCGTCCTGGAAGACCTCCGTGATCGCGCGGGCGATGAGCGGCGCGATCGACAGCACGGTGAGCTTGTCGAACCTGGCGGCCTGCGACAGCGGCAGCGTGTTGGTGACGATGACCTCGGAGATGCGGGAGTTCTTGAGGCGGTCGACGGCGGGGTCGGAGAAGACCGCGTGGGTGGCGGCCACGATGACGTTGGTGGCGCCCTGCTCGTAGAGGGCGTCGGAGGCCTTGCAGATCGTGCCCGCGGTGTCGATCATGTCGTCGATCAGCACGCAGGTGCGCCCCCGCACCGTGCCGACGACCTCGCTGACCTTCACCGAGTTGGCCACATCGAGGTCGCGGCGCTTGTGGATGAACGCCAGCGGCGTGCCGAGCGTGTCGGCCCAGCGCTCCGACAGCCGCACGCGGCCGGTGTCGGGCGAGACGACCGTGGTGTTCTCCAGGTCGAGCTTGTTCTTGAGGTAGCTCTCCAGGACCGGCATGGCGAACAGGTGGTCCACCGGGCCGTCGAAGAAGCCCTGGATCTGCGAGGTGTGCAGGTCGATCGACATCAGCCGGTCGGCGCCCGCGGTCTTGAACATGTCGGCGATCAGCCTGGCGGTGATGGGCTCGCGGCCGCGGCCCTTCTTGTCCTGGCGGGCGTAGCCGTAGAACGGCATGACCACGGTGATGCGCTTGGCGGAGGCCCGCTTCAGCGCGTCGACCATGATGAGCTGTTCCATGATCCACTTGTTGATGGGCCCGGTGTGGCTCTGGATGACGAAGGCGTCGCAGCCGCGCACGGACTCCAGGTAGCGGGCGTAGATCTCGCCGTTGGCGAAGTCGATGAGTTTGGTGGGGGTGAGGGAGACGCCGACGTGCTCGGCGACCTCCGCGGCCAGCTCCGGGTGGGCTCGCCCGGAGAAGAGCATGAGGTTCTTCTCTCCGGGCTGCTTGATGCTGGTCACTGTTCGTTCTCCTGCTCTTGTTCGGCCAGCGCCCGTTCGGCGGCGGCGGCCGACTTCGTGCCCGCGCGCCTGCGCAGAACCCATTTTTCGATGTTGCGCTGTCGCGCTCGAGCCACACCCATCGCACCCGGCGGAACGTCGCCGGTGATGGTCGAGCCCGCCGCCGTGTAGGCGCCGTCGCCGACCGTCAGCGGGGCCACGAGCATGGTGTCGCAGCCCACGAACGCGCCGTCGCGCACGGTGGTGTGGTGTTTGTTGACCCCGTCGTAGTTGACGAAGACGGTGGAGGCGCCGATGTTGACGTCGTCGCCGATGGTGGCGTCGCCGGCGTAGGTCAGGTGCGGCACCTTGGAGCGCTCGCCGACCTTGGTGTTCTTCATCTCGACGAACGTGCCGGCCTTGGACTTGCGGCCGAGCACGGTGCCGGGACGCAGGTAGGCGTACGGGCCGACGCTGGCCTCCGGGCCGATCTCGGCGGAGTCGGCGACGGTGTTGCGGACCACCGCGCCCTCGCCCACGAGGGTGTCGGTCAGCGTGGTGGCGGGGCCGACCTCGGCGCCGGAGCCGATGGCGGTGGCGCCGTGCAGCTGGGTGCCGGGGTGGACGACGGCGTCGGCGCCGATGCGCACGTCCACGTCGACCCAGGTGGTGGCCGGGTCGACGACGGTGACCCCGGCGCGCATGTGCTGCTCCAGCAGGCGCAGGTTGAGCACCTTGCGGGCGGCGGCGAGCTGCACGCGGTCGTTGACGCCCTCGACCTCGACGTAGTCGCCGGCGACGCAGGCGCCGACCCGGTGGCCGTCGCGGCGCAGGATGGCCAGGACGTCGGTGAGGTACTCCTCGCCCTGGGCGTTGTCGGTGGACACGCGCTTGACGGCGTCGGCCAGGAGCAGGCCGTCGAAGGCGTAGATGCCGGAGTTCATCTCCTTGACGGCGCGCTGCTCGGGGCTGGCGTCCTTCTCCTCGACGATCTCCAGCACGGCGCCGGCCTCGTCGCGGATGATCCGGCCGTACCCGGTCGGGTCGGGCACCTCGGCCGTGAGCACGGTGACGGCGTTGCCCTCGGTCGCGTGCCGTTCGAGCAGGCCGGTGAGGGTCTGGGTGCGCAGGAGCGGCACGTCGCCGTAGGTGACCAGGACGGTGCCGGAGATCGTGCCGACCTCCTCCAGCACGGTGCGCACGGCGTGACCGGTGCCGCGCTGCTCCCGCTGGACGACGGCGCGCGCGTCGGGGCTGGTGCCGGCCAGGTGGCCGCCGACCCGCTCCAGCGCGTGGCCGATGACGACGATGAGCTGCTCGGGACCGAGGTCGCGGGCGGCGGCGAGCATGTGGTCGACCAGCGCGCGGCCGCACACCTCATGCAGGACTTTCGGGGTCTGGCTCTTCATCCGGGTGCCCTCGCCGGCGGCGAGGACGATCACGGCTGCCGGGCGCGGCACACTCACGGGCTGAGGCTCCCTGTGACTGGACGGATCGGGCTTCGGTACGTCAGCTACTCAGGGCGTTCGGTACGTCAACCGCACCGCTACCCTCCCGACACCGTGAGGATACCTGGCCTCCCCCAGAACATTCGCTGGGGGCAGCCTTCAAGGCTCCCGGAAGAGGACTCGAACCCCTACAAAGTGGACCAAAACCACTTGTCCTGCCGATTAGACGATCCGGGACAGATCGGACAGGTGATGTCCGACACCCCTCCTACGATACCGACCCCGAACCCGCACGCGCGCCCGATTACCTCTCATGCATGTCACGCTCGCGCGTGGGTAACAGACCGGCCGAAAAGACGCAAGACACGAATCCCACTCACCTTGGCCCGGCTCGCATCACCTTCTGACCATTCCCGCCTTAGGTCTTCCTTACTTACGCTGGCGTAGGTTACGGTTGCGTAGCCCGGACATTCAATCTCATACATGCCCTTGGAGGATGCCGATGACCGTTGTCGCCGAGCGCTCTGCACCTGCCCCCAAGCCCGAGTTCGAAGCCGAACCGAAGTCAAAGTCCGAACTGATCACCTTCGGCCTGGTCGTCGGGCTGCCCCTGGTCGCGATCGCGGCCGCCGTGCCGTTCGCGTGGGGATGGGGTCTCGGCTGGACGGACATCGCCATCGCCTTCGTCTTCTACGTCGTCTCCGGCCTGGGCGTCACCGTCGGCCTGCACCGCTACTTCACGCACGGCTCCTTCAAGGCCAAGCGGCCGCTGAAGATCGCGATGGGCATCGCCGGCAGCCTGTCCCTGGAGATGTCGGTGCTCGACTGGGTCGCCACGCACCGCAAGCACCACAAGTTCTCCGACAAGGAGGGCGACCCGCACTCGCCGTGGCGCTTCGGCCCCGGCTTCAAGAACATGGCCAAGGGCCTGCTCTACGCGCACATGGGCTGGCTGTTCGAGAGCGAGCGGACCAACCGGGAGAAGTACGCCCCCGACCTGTGCAAGGACGAGGACGTGCTGAAGCTGCACAAGTGGTTCGGCGCGCTCGCCCTCACCTCGATCCTGCTGCCCGGCGTGCTGGGCGGGCTGCTGACCTGGTCCTGGCAGGGCGCGCTGACCGCGCTGTTCTGGGGCTCGCTGGTCCGCATCGGCCTGCTGCACCACGTGACCTGGTCGATCAACTCGATCTGCCACGTCTTCGGCGAGGAGGACTTCCAGGTCCGCGACAAGTCCCGCAACGTGTGGTGGCTGGCCATCCCGTCCTTCGGCGAGTCGTGGCACAACCTGCACCACTCCGACCCCACCTGCGCCCGGCACGGCGCCCTCAAGGGGCAGATCGACCTCAGCGCCGGCCTGATCCGCATCTTCGAGCGGCTCGGCTGGGTGTCCGACGTGCGCTGGCCCACGCCCGAGCGGCTGGCGGCCAAGCGCATTGCCTAGCGTCGATCAGGCGGTGAGCGGTCGTGCGAGCATGACCGTCATTATGGAAACCGTGACCGAACCCCGATCTCGCAGGCGCATGTCCGGTAGCGAGCGAAGAGAGCAGCTGATCCAGATCAGCCGCACCCTCTTCGCGGAGAAGGGGTTCGACGGGACCTCTATCGAAGAGATCGCAGCGACCGCACAGGTGTCGAAGCCCGTGGTGTACGAGCATTTCGGCGGCAAGGAGGGCGTCTACGCGGTCGTCGTCGACCGCGAGATGCAGAAGCTGCTCGGCATGATCACCGAAGCTCTCTCCGCCGCTCATTCCCTGGTCAAGCTGGAGCGGGCCGCGCTGGCCCTGCTCCGCTACATCGAGGAGAGCAGCGAGGGCTTCCGCATCCTCGTGCGCGACTCCCACGCCGCCTCGGGCACCGGCACCTTCGCCAGCCTGATCAGCGAGATCGCCAGCCAGGTCGAGGACGTGCTGGCCGACGAGTTCGCGGCCCGCGGCTACGACCCCAAGCTGGCCCCGATGTACGCCCAGATGCTGGTCGGCATGGTCGCCCTGACCGGCCAGTGGTGGCTGGACGTGCGCAAGCCGGGCCGCGAGGAGGTCGCCGCCCACCTGGTCAACCTGGCCTGGAACGGCCTGACCGGGCTCAACCCCAACCCGACGATCACGGCCACGAGCCGGGCCCACACGCCCGCGGTCAAGCCGCCGCAGCCGCGCCCCGCAAGCGAGAAGGAGCTGCGCGAGCTGGAGAAGGCCCGCGAGAAGGAGCTCAAGGAGGCGGAGAAGGTCCGCCAACGGGAGCTCAAGGAGGCCGAGAAGGCGCGCGTACGCGAGCTGAAGGAGCGCGAACGCCTGCTGAAGGAGGCGGAGAAGGCCCGCGAGCGCGAGGAGAAGATCCGCCAGCGCGAGGCCAGGCTCGCCGAGCGGGCCGCCCGTCTCGAACAGGTAGATCATCCTGAGTGACTCTTGAACGAGATGGGCGCGTGGAGTGACGATTGGGTGGAGCTGGGCTGACCATCACAGGTGAGCCGTTGCGGCTACGTTAACGTTCTGTTCAATCAAACGGGGCAATATACGCCATATGTCCGCGGAACCGTTCGAGCCCGTCAATGACCTGCCGCTGCCACAGGAGCGCTTTCTCAACCGCGAGGAGAGCTGGCTCCAGTTCAACCTACGCGTGCTCGAACTGGCCGAGGATCCCTCGCTGCCACTGCTCGAACGGGTGCGCTTCCTGGCCATCTTCGCCAGCAACCTGGATGAGTTCTTCCGGGTCAGGGTGGCGGGCCTCAAGCGCCGGATGGCCACCGGCCTGCTCCTGCGCACCAAGAGCGGGCTCAAGCCGCGCGAGGAGCTGATCCGGATCGCCGCGATCGCCGACGAGCTGGCCAGGCGGCACGCGGCGGTCTTCCACCGCCAGATCTGCCCGCAGCTCGCCGCCGAGGGCATCGAGATCGTGCGCTGGGACGACCTGGGCCGCGAGGAGCGCACCGAGCTGCGCAAGCTGTTCAGGGAGCGGATCAGGCCCGTGCTGACGCCGCTGGCCGTGGACCCCGCCCACCCGTTCCCGTACATCTCGGGCCTCAGCCTCAACCTCGCGGTCCTGGTGCGCAACCCGGCGACCGATCACACCGTGTTCGCCCGGGTCAAGGTGCCTTCGCAGCTGCCCAGGTTCGTCCAGGCGTCGAAGGACCGCTTCGTCCCGCTCGAAGACGTCATCGCCGCCCACCTGGGGCAGCTCTTCAAGGGCATGGAGATCCTCCAGCACCACGTCTTCCGGGTGACCAGGAACGAGGACCTCGACGTGGACGAGGACGTCACGGAGAACCTCATGCAGGCCCTGGAGAAGGAGCTGCTCAAGCGGCGCTTCGGGCCGCCCGTGCGGCTGGAGGTCGAGGACACGATCACCCCCGAGGTGCTGGCGCCGCTGGTGGAGGAGCTGGAGCTGGCCCCGCACGAGATCTACCGGCTGCCCGGGCCGCTCGACCTGACGGGCCTGCACGCCATCGCCGACCTCGACAGGGGCGAGCTGAGCTACCGGCCGTTCGTGCCCGCCGAGGTGATCAACGCCGAGGACGACATCTTCTCCACGCTGCGTGAGCGCGACGTGCTGCTGCACCACCCGTACGACTCGTTCGCCACCAGCGTGCAGCGCTTCATCGAGGTGGCCGCCAACGACCCGAGAGTGCTGGCGATCAAGCAGACCCTCTACCGCACCAGCGGCGACTCCCCCATCGTGGACGCGCTGATCGACGCGGCCGAGGCGGGCAAGCAGGTCGTGGTGGTCGTGGAGATCAAGGCCCGCTTCGACGAGCACGCCAACATCTCCTGGGCCCGCAAGCTGGAGCGGGCCGGCTGTCACGTCGTCTACGGCGTGGTCGGGCTGAAGACCCACTGCAAGCTGGCCCTCGTCGTCCGCCAGGAGCCCTCGGGCGAGCTGCGCCGCTACTGCCACATCGGCACCGGCAACTACAACCCCAAGACCGCCCGCCAGTACGAGGACTTCGGCCTGCTCACCGCCGACCCGCTGGTCGGCGAGGACGTGACGGACCTGTTCATCCACCTGACCGGCTACTCCCACCACTCCGCCTACCGGCGGCTGCTGGTCGCGCCGCACTCCATGCGCAGCGGGCTGGTGGCCAGGATCGAGCGGGAGATCGCCCACCAGCAGGCCGGGCGGCCCGCGCGGATCAGGATCAAGACGAACTCCCTGGTGGACGAGCCGATCATCGACGCGCTCTACCGGGCGTCCAGGGCGGGCGTCCCCGTGGACCTGTGGGTGCGCGGCATCTGCATCCTGCGGCCGGGCATCCCCGGCCTGTCGGAGAACATCCGCGTGCGTTCGGTGCTGGGGCGCTTCCTGGAGCACTCCCGCGTGTACGAGTTCGGCCTCGGCCGCCGGCCCGAGGTGTGGATCGGCAGCGCCGACCTGATGCGCAGGAATCTCGACCGGCGGGTCGAAGCCCTGGTCAAGGTGACGGCCCAGCAGCACAAGGCGTACCTGATCGAGCTGATGGACCTGGCCATGGCCGAGACCACGAGCACCTGGTGGCTCAACTCCGACGGCACGTGGGTGCGCCAGCAGGGCGAGGACCTGCAGAGCCGTCTCATCGGTACGCGTCGCTGGAGGACCGTTGATGACTGACCTGCTCCGCGCCGCCGGAGCCGTGGTCTGGAGGGGCGAGCAGAGCAGCCCCGAGGTGGCCGTCATCCACCGCCCGAACTATGACGACTGGACCTTCCCCAAGGGCAAGCTGAAGTCCGGGGAGCACGTGATCGCCGCCGGCCTGCGCGAGGTCCGCGAGGAGACCGGCCTGACCGTGCTGCTCGGCCGCGCGCTGCCGCCCGTGCACTACCTCAGCGCCGGCCGGCTCAAGCGGGTCGACTACTGGGCGGCGCGGGCCGTCGATGACGCCGGGTTCGAGCCGGGCGAGGAGGTGGACGAGCTGCGCTGGCTGCCCGTGGCGCAGGCCAGGCGGCTGCTGACGTACGAGTGGGACGCAGGGCTGCTGCGCGCGCTCGGCGCCGCGCCGCTCGACACGGTGCCGCTCCTGCTCGTCCGGCACGGCTGCGCCGGCTCCAGGAGCGAGTGGGAGGGCGACGACGCCGCGCGGCCCCTCGACACCGACGGGCGCTCGCAGGCGGCGGCGCTGGCCACCGCCCTGCCCGCCTACCGGCCCGAGCCGCTGCTCAGCTCGCCCAGCGCCCGCTGCGTGCAGACGCTGGAGCCGTACGCGGGCCGGGTAGGGGCGGAGATCAGGCTGGAGCCGCTGCTCAGCGAGGAGAGCCAGGACCCGCAGAAGACCCCCGCCCTGGTCGGCAACCTGTCGGGGCCCGCCGCCGTGTGCAGCCACGGCAAGGTGCTGCCCGGCCTGATCGAGGCCCTCAGCGGCAAGGACGTGCATCTGCGCAAGGGCTCGTTCGCGGTGCTGCACAGGGCAGGCGGGCAGGTCGTCAGCGTCGAGCGCTACGCGACCTGAGAATCACCAGGTGAGGGGCAGGTCGTCGGCGTCGAGCGGCACGCGACCTGAGACTCACCAGGTGACGGGCAGCTCGGCGTACCCGTCGGCGATCCTCCCCTCGGTTCTCGGCAGCTCGGCCTCCGGCACCGCCGGCCGCATCGTGGGGAAGCGCTGGAACAGGCGGCTGAACACCGCCTCCAGCTCGACCCTGGCCAGGCTGGCGCCGACGCAGAAGCGCGGGCCGTACCCGAAGCTCAGGTGCGGGTCGGCGAGCGGGCGGCGCAGGTCGAACACGTCCGGCTCCGGATAGACGCGCTCGTCCCTGTTGGCCGCCCCCGGCGTGATCACCACGCCCTCTCCCCTGCGGATCGTCAGGCCGCCGACCTCGATGTCCTCGTGTGCGTACCTGACCAGGCCGTGCAGGCTGGGCGAGGCCAGGCGCAGGATCTCCTCGACCGCCGCCGGCGCCAGCCCCGGGTCGGCCTTGAGCAGGTCGAGCTGGACGGGGTTGGCGAGCAGGAGCAGCACGCCGAAGTCGATGCGGTTGACGGTGGTCTCGTGCCCGGCGAACAGCAGCGAGCCGGCCAGCTCGGCGATCGTGCCGTCGTCGTCCAGCTCCCCCGCCAGGTCCGACAGGACGTCCTCGGCGGGCTCGCGCCGCTTGCGCTCGATCAGGCCCGCCGTGTACGCGCTCATCTCGTCCATGGCGGCCTGGGCCCGCTCCCGGTCGCGCATGTCGCCCATCCGGTAGGACAGGCCGCTGAAGTACTCCCTGTCCTCGTACGGGACGCCCAGGAGCTGGCAGATGACCAGCACCGGGAGCGGGAAGGACAGCTCGACGTGCAGATCGGCCGGCGGCGTGAGCTTGGCGAGGTGCTCCAGCCGCTCGTCGACTAGCGAGCCGACGTGCCCGCCGAGCCGCTTCATGCGCCGTGCGGAGAAGGCCGGCATGAACAACCGGCGCATGCGGTCGTGCTCGGCCTTCTCCGTCTCGATGTCGCCGCGCGGCCCGCCGAGCAGCGGTGATCCGGACAGCCGCGGCGCGTTGTCCGGGTCGGGGTGCGAGCGTCCGAGCCTGCCGTCGTTGAACAGGGCGCGGGCGTCTTCGTACCCGCTGACCAGCCAGACCTCGTCGCCCGCCGGAGTGCGTACCTTCGCGATGCCCTTCTCCGCCCGCAGTTCCCGGTACGCCTCGGGCACCTCGAGCAGACTGCTGCGTTCGAAGGGGATGGTAGGAAGGCTCCTCATAGAACCTTACTAACCGCTTTGACGGTCTCCTTCCAGACTCGGGGGAACTCGGCGTGGGCCCGCTCGGCGGTGTTGCGCTCGATCCCGATCAGCAGCCCGTACGTGAAGGTGTCCTCGCCTGCCTGGCGGGCGCTCTCGGCCTCCTTGGCCAGCGTCTCCTGCGCGACCACGCCGTCCTGGTGGGCGCCCAGCACCTCCTGGACGTTCTCGGCCAGCTTGGCGAGCTTGCCCATGTCGGCGCCCAGGCTCGGCTGGAGGGCCTCGGCGGTGTAGCGGGCGCGCTTGGCCGCCTTGCGCACGTCGTGCATGGCGATCTCGCGGCGCTCAGGGTCCTCGATGGCCTGGGCGCGGTCGTAGGCCTTGGTCACCCGGCCCCAGTTGGCCGCGGCCACGGTGCGCAACTGCTCCTGCGCGGGCTTGGCCGCGGCCTTGCCCAGGGCGGGCCTGCCCACCAGCCGGTCGAGCGCGTCGAGCAGCAGGTAGTAACGGTCGCCGCTGAGCGCTTCCTTGATCCGCTCGTACGCCTCCTGCTCCCGCTTGTGCAGGTCGGAGCCGAGCCGCGCCTGGATGGGCCCCGTGACCAGCTCCGGCGCCAGCCCCGCCAGGGTCCTGGCGAACCTGGCCCTGATGACCTCCAGGTCGCGGGCCTCGCCGAGCACGTTGCCGAGCCAGCGCAGCTCCTCCTGCATCTCGCCGGTGTCCGTCACGACGGTCTTGAACGCCTTGAGCGCGCTGCGCAGCCTCCTGGCCGCCACGCGCATCTGGTGGACGGCGTCCTCCTCGGCCCTGCGCACCCGCGGGTCCTGGGAGAGCAGGGCGTTCACCTGGCTCGCGAGGTAGGCGACGACGATCTCACCGGCGCTGCCCGCCTTCGTGGCGGCCAGGGCGGGAGGGGCGGGTTCGAGGAGCCTGGCGAGCTTGTTGGCGGACCCGGACGCGCTCGCGCCGGCCTTCCTGAGGCGCTTGCCCACCTTGGCCAGCAGTTGCTCGGTGCCGCCGTCGAGCAGCTCGGCCTCGACCTCGCGCCAGCGCACGATCCTGGGCTCATCGCCGTACACGGTGCCCTTGACGCGGTCGTCGGCGATCTCGACCAGCCCGGTCTCGCCGTCCTTCAGCACCGTGACGCTCCTGCGGGTCTCCAGCTCCGCGACGACCTTCAGCTCGGCGCCGCGCGTGTAGGCGCGGACCAGCTCGGCGAGCTCGAGGGGGACGACCTTGGTGCTGCGGGTGAGCGGATGGGTGATCTCCTGGCGCACGCCCTTGGCCTTCGGCAGCTTCAGGTGCCAGCCGGCGTCGGCGCCGCCCCGCCTTCGCCTGAGAGTCACGCCGCGGGAGGCCAGCCGCAGGTCGGGCGTGTCAAAGTAGAGAGCCACGAGCTGGTGGCTCCTCGGGCCGACGACGTCCGCCAGACCGGTGAGGTCCGGGATCACGTACTCAGGGGGGACGTCGAACTTGTCCTCGATCTCGATGCCCACTACACCTCACAAGTGTCCGATTTCGGACCATGATGCCACCGGAAGGTGAACATCACACGGGTTGCAGGAGTTCGATTCTGTTGCCTACCGGGTCGGAAACATAGAGGCGCCGGTACCCGGGAAACAGCTCGTCAACCTGCGCCTCGGGCATTCTGCTCGCATATGTGCTGAGATCGTCCACCAGGAAGGCGGGATGGGCCTTGCGCGCGGGCCTGAAGTCCTGCTCGATGCCGAGGTGGATCTCCACCCCCTCGCCCCTGAACCAGACGCCGCCGCGCCTGGCCAGCTCGGGCGGTTTGGGCACCTCGCGCAGGCCCAGCACGCCGGCGTAGAACTCCCGTAACGCCGGCTCGCTGCCCTCGGGCGCGGCCAGCTGAACGTGGTGCAGGGCCCTGATCGTCACTTCTGCGCCACCACGAAGATCCGTCTGAACGGGAAGGGGGTGCCGTAGCTCCTGGCCGGGTAGGCCTCGGCGAGCGGCTTGGCCAGGTCCTGCTTGAAGCGCCGCTGCTCGTCCGGGTCGAGGCGGTCGAGGATGGGGCGCAGGGCGGTGCCGGAGACCCAGTCGAGCACCGGGTTCTCGCCGTGCAGGACGTGCACGTACGTCGTCTCCCACGCGTCCACCTGGGAGCCGCCGTCGTTGAGCAGGTGGAGGTACTCCAGCGGCTCGGCCACCGGGTTGCCCCTGGAGAAGTCGCCGAGCCGGTCGGACCAGGCGCGGGAGGAGCACAGCTCGCGGATCGCGACGTGGCTGGGGGCGTCGAAGTTGCCCGGCACCTGGAAGGCCAGCCAGCCGCCGGGGGCCAGCCCCTCCATCCAGTGCTCCAGCACGTCGCGGTGCTCGGGCACCCACTGCAGGACGGCATTGGAGACGATCACGTCCATCGGCCGGTCGGGGCGCCACGTGGCGACGTCGGCCACCGCGAACCTGACCGGCGTCTCCAGCTTGCGCGCCTTGGTGATCATCGCCGGGGAGGAGTCGAAGCCCTCGATCGTCGCATTCGGCCAGCGGCTGCCCAGCTCCACGGTCAGCTCGCCGCTGCCGCAACCGGCGTCCACGACGTAGTCGGGCTCGACGGCGCCGACCCGGGAGATCAGCTCGATGAACGGCCGCGACCGCTCGTCGGCGTAGACGGCGTACGTGACTGGGTCCCAAATATCTCTTGACATAAAGATAATTGATATCGAGAGAGATATCTCGATGTCAAGACAGTACACTCTTGTGTCATGACGGAGGATGCTAGGGACGAGGTCGATCGCCTCGTCGCGGCTTGGCGAGCGGAGCGCCCCGACCTTGACGTCGAACCGCTCCAGGTGCTCTCTAGAGTGTCACGACTCGCCAAGCATCTCGACCGTGCGCGGCGCGCGGCGTTCGCCGAACACGATCTGGAGCCGTGGGAGTTCGACGTGCTCACCGCGTTGCGGCGGGCGGGGAAGCCGTACGAGCTCAGCCCGGGGGCCCTGCTGCGGGCCACCCTCGTGACCTCCGGCACGATGACCAACCGCATCGATCGGCTCGCGCAGGCGGAGCTGGTGCGGCGACGGCCCGACCCGGAGGATCGGCGGGGGGTGCTGGTTTCGCTGACGGACACGGGGTTGGCCCGGGTGGATGCGGCCTTCGACGATTTGTTGCGGAGGGAGCGGGAGTTGCTGGTGGGGTTGGGGGTGGCGGATCAGCGGGCGCTGGCCTCGCTGCTCCGCACCCTTCTGACGCCGTTCGACTCGCCGCGCTGAGCTGCGCCTGGCGCATCGCGCTCGGCCCGGGCGGGTGTTTCTCGGCTGCCTTGGGCGAGCGCCCTGCCCGTCAGTCGCCGAGGCGGTCGGCCACCTCCAGCCACTCGGCCTCGATCGTGTCCTTCTGCGCGGTGATCTCGCGGAGCTGGGCGTCCAGCGAGCCGAGCTTGGCGTAGTCGCTGGCCGCGTCCGCCATCGCGGCATGCAGCCGGGACTCCTGGTCACTGAGCTTGTCGAGCTGCCGCTCCAGCCGGTTGAGCTCCTTGCGCAGCTCGCGCTCCTCCTTGGCCGACAGCCCCGCCTGCCCGGTGGCGCCGCCCGCCTCCACCCCGGAAGCCGGAGCACCGGACTGCGCAGCACCAGACGCCGGCGCACCGGACGCCGCGGCGCCCGAGCCGAGCCGCGCCGTCACCGCCGTGCCCGCGGCGCGGCGTTCGAGGTACTCGTCCACCCCACCCGGCAACATCGACAGCTTGCCGTCGCCCAGCAGCGCCACGCACCGGTCGGTGACCCGCTCCAGGAAGTAGCGGTCGTGGCTGACCAGGATCAGCGTGCCGGGCCAGCCGTCGAGCAGGTCCTCCAGCTCGTTCAGCGTCTCGATGTCGAGGTCGTTGGTGGGCTCGTCGAGCAGCAGCACGTTGGGGTCGTCCATGAGCAGCCTGAGCAGCTGCAACCGCCGCCGCTCGCCACCCGACAGGTCGCCGATCACCTTCCACTGCGCGTCGCCGCGGAAGCCCAGGCGCTCCAGGAGCTGCGAGGCCGTCCACTCCCGCTTGCCGACCTGGAGGTACTTGCGCACCTCCTCCACCGACTCCAGCACCCGCCGGGCCGGGTCGAGCTCGGCGAGCTCCTGCGACAGGTGCGCCAGGCGAACGGTCCTGCCCCTGACCACGCGGCCGGAGTCGGGCTTGATCGTGTCGGCGAGCAACCGCAGCACCGACGACTTGCCCGACCCGTTCACCCCGATCAGCCCGATCCGGTCACCCGGGCCGAACTGCCACGTCAGGTGGTCGAGCACCAGCGGGCCGGTGCCGGGACCGCCCGCGTGGAGGGTGACGTTCTCCAGGTCGTAGACGGTCTTGCCGAGGCGGGCGGCGGCGAAGCGCATCAGCTCGACGGTCTCGCGCGCCGGCGGCTCGTCGGCGATCAGGGCCTGCGCGGCCTCGATCCGGAACTTCGGCTTGGACGTGCGGGCGGGCGGGCCGCGCCGCAGCCACGCGATCTCCTTGCGCATGAGGTTCTGCCGGCGCTCCTCGGCGGCCTGCGCGATGCGCGCGCGCTCGGCCTTGGCCAGCACGTACGCCGCGTACCCGCCCTCGTAACGCTCGACCCGGCCGTCGACGACCTCCCAGGTGCGCAGCGAGACGGCGTCGAGGAACCACCGGTCGTGGGTCACCACCACCAGCGCGCTCTTCCTGGCCGCCAGGTGGGCCGCCAGCCAGGCGATGGCCTCGATGTCGAGGTGGTTGGTGGGCTCGTCGAGCAGGATCAGGTCGTGGTCGTCGATGAGCAGCTTGGCCAGCGCCGTACGCCTGCGCTCGCCACCCGACAGGTCGCCGGCCCTGGAGCCGAGGTCGAGGTCGCCGATCAGGCTCGCGAGGATCTCGCGGACCCGCTGGTCACCCGCCCACTCGTGCTCGGCCAGGCCCCCCAGCACGATCTCGCTCACGGTGGCCGCGGGGTCGAGGTCGTCCCGCTGCGACAGGAAGCCGACGCGCAGGCCGCGGTTGTGCGTGACGCGACCGCTGTCGGGGCGCACGGTGCCCGCCAGCACGGACAGCAACGTCGTCTTGCCGCCCCCGTTACGGCCGACCACGCCGATGCGCTCGCCCGCCTCCACCCCTAGGGAGACGTCGCTGAGCAGCGGTTTGGGGCCGTAGGCGTGGGAAACGGACTCAAGGTTGACCAGGTTCATGGCCTACCCAGGGTATCGGCTCCCCGCGGGCCTCCCCGCCGTCCCCGATCGAACCTCTCGATCAGCGACGCCTGAGGAGCGCGTCTGGTCAGACCAGGACGGCGCCGTGGACGGGCCCGTGCGCCGCGACCGCGGTGTGGGCCGCGCCCGTCGCGGTCAGGCTGTGGGCCAGGTCGCGGGCGTGGGTGGCGTCGATGGCCAGGAAGGCGCAGGTGGGGCCGGAGCCGGAGACGATCGCGCCGAGCGCGCCGTGCTGGCGGCCCGAGTCGAGGGTCGGTGCCAGCTCGGGGCGCAGGTTGAGCGCGGCTGCCTGGAGGTCGTTGCTGAGGTTGGAGCCGAGGGCGTAGGCGTCGCCGGTGCCGAGGGCCTCCATCAGCGAGTCGTTGAGCTGGGGCCAGGGCACGTCCGCTCCGGAGGCCTGCCTGAGCCGGTCGCACTCCGCGTACACGCTGGCTGTCGAGAGCCCGCCGTCGGCCAGCGCGAACACCCAGTGGAACGTGCCTCCGGTGGGCAGCTCGCTGAGCTGCTCACCCCGCCCCGTGCCGACGGCCGTGCCGCCGAGCAGCGAGAACGGCACGTCGCTGCCCAGGTCGCCGGCGATCTCCATCAGATCCTCGAACGGCAGCCCGAGACCCCACAGCTCGTTGCACGCCACCAGCGCGCCGGCCGCGTCGGCGCTGCCGCCCGCCATGCCGCCGGCGACGGGGATGTCCTTCTGGATGACGAGGTCGGCGCCGTAGGTGCGGCCCGCGTGCTTGGCCAGGGCGCGGGCGGCCCGGATGGCGAGGTTGCTGTCATCGACGGGCACCTGGTCGGACCACTTGCCGTTGACCTGGACGGTGATCGACTCGGACTCCTTCGCCACCACCTCGTCGAAGATCGATACCGCGTGGAAGACGTTCACCAGGTCGTGGTAGCCATCTTCCCTGAGCGGGCCGACAGAAAGCTGCACGTTGACCTTCGCGGGCACACGTACGGTCACCGAACTCATCGATCTTCTGCCACTCTCATCGCTTGCCGGGGTCAAGGACACTCGATGTTATCCGGGCACGCTGGCCTGACATGCGGTTCTTGAAATATGAACCGCATCACCTGACAGCACCCCGATACAGAGAGTCAAGTTGGTGGGCATTTGCCGGGCCGCTAGGAGGGGGCGCCCCCGGGCAGCGGGTGCGCCGCTTCGGCGCGCAGGCCGTCCAGGAAGAACGCCAGGCAGCGGCGCCAGGCGCCCGGGGCGGTGTTCATGGACTCGCGGATCACCTGCGACATCGCCCAGACCAGCGTGATCAGGTCCTGGGGCCCGAAGTCGGCGCGGAGCCGGCCGGCGGCCTTGGCCCGCTCGATGATCCGCTGGGCGTCCACGAAACCCTGGTGGCAGGCCTGGCTCACGTCGGTCGCCAGGGTGAAGCCCTGGGTCAGGGCGTCGTTCAGGCCATGATCCTCCGCCTGCAGCGCGAACAGCCCTTCGAGGAAGCCGACGAACCCCGCCCAGGGGTCGGGGTCGGCCAGAGCCGCCCCGGTGACCCGCTCCAGGGCTGCCAGCCGCTGCGGCATGACCGCTCCGAGGAGCGCCTCGCGGGTGGGGAAGTGGTTGTAGAGGGTGCCGATGCTGACCCCGGCGCGGCGGGCGACGTGCTCCAGGGGCACGTCGAGCCCGCGCTCGGCGAAGAGCTGGGTCGCGGCTGCCAGCAGTTTGTCGCGATTGCGCGCGGCATCCGACCGCAGCGGCTTGGTTCCGGCTGCCATCTGCCCATCATACGAAATCGAGGATGCCCTCAAGTTTTGTGGTACGGTCGGGCCACCGAAGTTGAGGAAGCCCTCGATTTAGTGGAAGGAAGGCATCGTCATGTCCGCAGCAGCACACCAGAAGACGGCCGTGGTGATCGGGGCCGGGCCGGGGCTCGGCATGTCCGTCGCCCATCGGTTCGGGCGCGAGGGGTACGCCGTGGCGCTCGTCTCGCGCAGCGGCGACCGTCATGCCGGCTACCTGGCGTCCCTGGCCGGGGCGGGAGTGGAGGCGGCGGCGTTCGCCGCCGACGTGCGCGACCGCGACCGGACGGCGGCCGTCCTGGACGCGATCCGCGAGCGGTTCGGCACGATCGACGTGCTCTACTACGGGCCCGGGGCCACCGACCTGGACTCCCCGCCCGCGTCCATCACCGGCATCGCCTCGGCGGACGTCCGGGAGGCGATGGAGGTCGTGTATCCGGCGGTGGACCTGGTCGGCCAGGTGCTGCCCGGGATGGTCGAACGGGGCGAGGGCGGGCTGCTGTTCGCCGGCGGGCTCAGCGCCGTCATGCCGATGCCCGCCCTCGGCGGCCTGGCGGTCTCCTCGGCTGCGCTGCGCAACTACGTGCTGACGTTGAACGCGGCGGTGGGCGGAGACGGTGTCTATGCCGGGAGCCTGATCATCGGGGGGCTGATCGAGCGGGGCGACATCCACACGTTCGTCACCTCGCAGCCGGAGCGGTTCGGTGACGTGAGCGGCGGCACGCTCGACCCGGACTCGATCGCCGACGCCGCATACGAGTTGTACAAGCAGCGGGACCGAGCGGAGGCGACGTTCAGCGTCTTCGGCGGCCCTGCCTGATCAGCGCATCCGATCGCCCATCGATCAGGGCCTGAGCTCGGCGATGCGGGCGAAGGCCGTGATGTCGAGCTGCTCCCCCCGCGCCGACGGGTCCACCCCGGCCCCGCGCAGCGCGCGTTCGGCGTCGGCGGCGGTGCCCGCCCAGGAGGCGAGCGCCGCCCGCAACGTCTTGCGGCGCTGCGCGAAGGCCGCGTCGATCACCTCGAACACCTCTTCCCGCGACGCCGACGTGTCCGGCGGTTCGCGGCGGGCCAGCGAGACGAGCCCGGAGTCGACGTTGGGGACGGGCCAGAACACGGTACGGCCCACCGGCCCGGCCCGGCGCACGTCGGCGTACCAGGCCGCCTTGACCGACGGCACCCCGTACACCTTGGAGCCGGGCCCCGCCGCCAGCCGGTCGGCCACCTCCGACTGCACCATGACCAGGCCCTTGCGCAGCGACGGCAGCACCTCCAGCAGGTGCAGCACCACCGGGACGGCCACGTTGTACGGCAGGTTGGCCACCAGGGCGGTGGGGGTGTGGCCGGAGAGGTCGTCAGGGGTGATCTTCATGGCGTCGGCGTTGACGACCGTGAGGTTGTCGGCCCCCTCGCGCTCGGCCACGGTGACGGGGAGCTGCGCGGCCAGCACCGGGTCGATCTCGACGGCGACCACGTGCGCGGCCGACGGCAGCAGCGCGAGCGTGAGCGAGCCGAGGCCGGGACCGACCTCTATGACCACGTCATCGGGTGAGAGGTCGGCCACGCGGACGATGCGACGGACGGTCCCTGCGTCGATCACGAAGTTCTGGCCCAGTTTTTTTGTCGGACGTAGATCTAGCTTGTTCGCCAAAATACGTATTTCTGCAGGGCCCAACAGCCTCATCATCCAACCAGTCTCCCGCATCGAAGAACCTGCGATGGCGGATGGGGAGACCAGAGGAGAGGATGGCGTGGAACAGGAAGGGACGTCGCTCATGGAACCAACGGGCGCCGCGCCGCTCCGGCCCACCGACTTGCGCGCGATCGGGCCGTACCGGCTGCTGGGCCGGTTGGGCGAGGGCGGCATGGGGACCGTGTTCCTCGCGCGGGCGCCGACGGGCCGGTTCGTCGCGCTCAAGGTGGTCAAGGCCGAGTTCGCCAATCAAGAGGGGTTTGCCGCGCGCTTCCACGCGGAGGTCGACAACGCCCGTCGGGTGGCGTCGTTCTGTACGGCCCAGGTGCTGGACAACGGCAACACCGGGGACGGCCGGCCGTACATGGTGACCGAGTACATCGCGGGCACTCCCCTGTCGGATCAGATCTCGAAGTACGGCGCGCTGGAGCCGGGGCCGCTGCACGGCGTCGCGCTCGGCGTGGCGGCGGCGCTGGCCGCCATCCATGTCGCGGAGCTGGTGCACCGCGACCTCAAGCCGGCGAACGTGATCCTGTCGCTGTCCGGGCCCCGGGTGATCGACTTCGGGATCGCCAGGGCGCTCGACCGCGAGACCGGGTTCACGCTCTCCGGCGAGCTGCTGGGCAGCCCCGGGTGGTGGGCGCCCGAGCAGGTACGCGGTGAGCTGGTCAGCCCGGCGGCCGACATCTTCGCCTGGGGCTGCCTGATCGCCTACGCGGGCAACGGGCGGCATCCGTTCGGGCGCGGCGACCCCATCACCATGGCCTCCCGGGTGTTGAACACGCCGCCTGAGCTGGGGGCGTTGCCTGCGCCGCTGAACGACTTGGTGCGGCGGGCCACCTCCATGGACCCGGCGCTGCGGCCCACCGCGCAGGATCTGCTGATCGCGCTGGTCGGCGGGAGCGCGCCGATGCCGGCGGCGGCCGATCCGCCGACGCTGGTGGCCACCGAGATGCTCAGTGATTGGCAGCCGCCGCAGAACGTGGTGGATGAGCCGGACATCACGGCTACCTTTACGACGCCGCCGCCCAGTGATGCGACTGGGCACCGGGGCACGGCGCCCGGATCGCCGACCGCCGCCTCGGCGGCTACGGGTCCTGGCGGCCCTCATGGTGCTAGCGGCGCTCACGGTGTTGGAGGCTCCAGCGGCCTCGGTGGCGCGGGCGGCGTTGACGGCACGGGCAGCTCCAGCAGCGCGGGTGGCGGCGGTGTGCCGAGCTCCGCTGGTGTGAGCGGGTTCGCGAGTGGGCCGGGGGCGGGTGAAGCGCCGTCCCTGGAGGAGCGGGCTCGGCGGGAGGAGGAGGCCGCCAAGCAGGAGCTGGCACGCTGGCAGGTGCCTGGGCAGGCCGGGGCTCCGCGGCGCAGGCCCGGGCTGTTCCGGGGTAAGGCGGCGAAGGAGGAGACAGGGCAGCCCGAGCAGGAGCCCGCGCAGTCGTGGCAGGGCACCGGAGCAGGGTTTTCCCAGCAGGGCAGTGGTCAAGGCTTCGCCCAGCCCTCCAGTGGGCCGGGGCTCGCACGACCGGGCGCCGTGTCCGGGGCCGGGCGGCCGGAGACGGGGCACGTCCAGCGTGGGGGTGGGTTAGGGGCGGACACGCATCCTGGCACGGTGGGCTCCCCCGCCGACCGGGGCGACGACACCGACGACACCATCGGCGGTACCCGTACCGCCGGCACCCGCTGGCTCATCGCCGCCGCGGCCGCTGTGCTGGCGATCGTGGTGACCGTGGCCGTACTGATCGTCACGTCGGCCCGCGACACGGTCACCACCGTGACGCCCGGCACTCCCACCCAGGTCGGGGGCAGTCCCAGTCCGAACGACGTGGGGCGCAGGTTCGCGCTGGGTGCTGGTTTCGACGACCCCGTGGCGATCGTGACGGCGGTGCCGGAGTGTGGGCTGAAGGAGTTCGAGGGCGTCACGTCGGCCAAGGGTCAGCTCTGCGTGATTCGCTGGACGATGCTGAACCCGGGGGGCGAGCGCAGGGTGCTGGTGCAGCCCGTGGTGACCATGGTGGACGATCGGGGTGGCGAGCACGATCCGGCTCCCGTCACGTTGCCGCCCGCCATCCTGCCTGGCGGCCGGGTGGACAGCGCGTTCGTGTTCGATCTGGCCATGTATCGCAAGCCCATGAAGATGACGGCGACGCTGCTGGAGAACGGCAAGCTGATCGAGGTGACGCTGTGAGGATCAGGGCGGCCCTCGTCGCGCTCGTGCTCGTTTCCGGGATGTCCGCCGTGGCTGTAACTGCGGCGTCGGCCTCGGCTGTGGCCTGCGCTGGAGCGGCCGACTTCGACGGTGACGGGGTGGACGACGTCGCCGTGGGTGATCCGTTCGCGGACGATCAGAAGGGTGCGGTGCATGTGCTGTCCGGCGGCAAGGTGGTGCCGGTCAGCGTGCCGGGGCCGGTCAGGGGTGACGGGTTCGGGTGGTCGGTGCGGCTCGCGCGGGTCAACGGCGATGCCTGCGCCGACCTGGTGATCGGTGCACCGTACGCGGACGTGGACGGCACCGAGGACGCCGGCGCCGCGTACGTGGTCTACGGCGGCGGCGCGGCGGCACCGCAGCGGCTGACGGCGCCGCAACCTCAGCGGTTCGCGCACTTCGGCTGGTCGATGGCCGCGCGCGGTGACCTGGTGGCGATCAGTGCGCCGTACGAGGACGAGGCGCGGCTGCTCGACGTGGGGGCCGTCTACGTGCGTCAGGGGGCGAGTGAGCTGCGCAGGATCAGCCAGGAGACCGTGGACGTGCGGGGCAACAGCGAAGTGGGCGATCAGTTCGGCTGGTCGATGGCGTTCGGGCCGAAGAACGGCCTGGTCGTCGGCGTCCCGTATGAGAACGATGACGGCGCGGGCCGGCAGGTGGAGGCGGGGAAGATCGACTCCGGCTCGGTGGTGTTCATCGACGATGTGCTGGCGCCGCAGATCACCTCGTTCAAGCTGGACTCGCCGACGAACGCGTCGGGCGATCGGTTCGGGTACGCGGTCGCGTACGCCGAGGGCTCCGGGTACGCGGTCGGCTCGCCCGGTCCCGGTTACGTGCAGCTTCTGGACCCCGCTCGCAAACCCACGCGAAGGGTGACCGAGGGGGGTAAGCAGGCGTTCGGTTTCTCGATGGCTGTCTCTACGGACGGGCGGCTGGCCATCGGCGCTCCCTATGGTGGTGGCGTGCGGATCGTCTCCTGGGAGGACGGCGCTGAGGAGCGGAAGCTGGCGACCACCGATGGGTTGTTCGGCTGGGCGGTGGCCTTCAGCGGGAACAAGCTGTATGTCGGTCAGCCGGATGCGGCGCCGTTCGGGAAGGTGGCGGTGTCCGCTCGCAACGACGAGGCGGCGCCTCAGCCCCTCCAGCCGCCGAAGGGGGCCGACTTCGGCGTCTCCCTGGCCGGCTGACGGGCAGACCTCAGCGGGCGTCCATGGTGAACAGACGGTCACCGCAGTGCGGCCACTGGCCCTGCCACCGACCACCCACCTGCTGATAAAGCAGCTGCGCCCGATAGGTCTGCTCCTCCTCAGGCCACGTGACCGGCGTGTCCATCCCCCCCACGGCCTGCCACATGGGCAAGCTGAACTGATACAACCCGTAATAGGGCCCATCCGGGTTATAGGCCTCAAGATCCCCACGCGACTCACACTGCGCCAAGGACTCCCAATCAAGCTCAAGCACCTCAGGCTGGATCGGCACCGTCCGCGGCGGAGTGACCGTGATGACCGTCCCGTCCTTGGGGAAGCTGCTGAGCGGCGGGTTCACCAGGTACCCACGTCGCAGAGCGATGCGCTTCTGGCGCAGCACCTCGCGCACCGTCCTGGCCGTCGTACGCCAGGTCACCCGCGTCGTGCCCGCCACCACGTACACCTTGCGCCGCGTGTAGACGGTCAGCTTCATGCCCTCCAGCGGCACCCTGTCGCCGGGCGGGGCGGAGATCTTGCTGGCGGTGCGGGCGACGTCCAGCTCGGCCAGGGCGTCGCCGACGTTGGTGGCGGTCACCAGGTGGGTGCTGGTGCGGCCGTCGAGGGTGAGGGTGAGGGGACGGGCGCGGCGCACCTCGATGGTGGCGCCGTCCTCGACCTCGGCCTGGCCGGACGGGCGGACGACGTCGCCGTACCCGACGGGGACCTGCGCGTCGGCGAGCACCTCGTGGACCGTTCCACCGAAGGCGCGCACGTGCCGGCGATCGCCGTCGACGACCACGATGACCTCTTTGACGAGGAACGACACCACCACGAGCGCGCCGACGGCCACCACCCCCGCCGCGCACACGACCGGCGTCCATGGGGAACGCCATGGGATCGGCGGTCGGGGCGCACGCCTCTTTCCTCGCACGGGCCACCTCCGGTGTGGGGCAGGACGGCCCGAACGTTACGCAGGTTCGCTCCCCGTATCTGATCGTTCACCAAAAGTTGGTCACCACTCGCCGAAAACTGTGACTCCGTTGGCGCTGATCGCCTCGCACAGCTCGTCCGGGTGGACGTTCTTGACCTCCGCGAGGCACCGCAGGGTGACGGGGATGAGGTAAGGGGAGTTGGGCTTGCCGCGGTGCGGGACCGGAGGCAGGTAGGGGGCGTCGGTCTCGACGAGCAGGAGCTCGGCGGGCGCCACCTCGGCCGCCTCGCGCAGGTAGCCGGCGTTCTTGTACGTCACGGGGCCGGAGAATGACATGAAATATCCGGCGTCGGTGCATTTCTTGGCCAGGTCGGCGTCGCCGGAGAAGCTGTGGAAGACCACCTTGTCGGGTGCGCCCTCGGCGGCCAGAACCTTCAGCACGTCGTCGTGTGCCTCCCGGTCGTGGATGACCAGCGCCTTGCCGGTGCGCTTGGCGATCTCGATGTGCGCGCGGAAGCTGGCGTGCTGGTCGTCCTTGCTCGCCCAGTCGCGGTAGTAGTCGAGGCCCGTCTCCCCCACCGCCCGCACCTCGGGCCGCCGGGCCAGCGCCTCGATCTCGGCCAGCACCTCGGGGGTGGCCTCGTGGGCCTCGTTCGGGTGGATGGCCACCCCGGCGTACACGCCCTCCTGCTGGGCCGCCACGTCGGCGTTCCAGCGGGAGGACGTCAGGTCGTAGCCGATCGTCACCAGGCGCGTCACGCCCACGGCCCGCGCGTCGTCGAGGATGCCGCGCACGCTCGCCGAGGCGGCCTGCGCGGCCTGCGCCACCGGGTCGCCCGACGACGCCTGCCTGTTGCCGACCATGATGTCGAGGTGGCAGTGGCTGTCGAAGACGGGCGAGGAAAGCGGCTCTGGCGCGGCGGGAAGCTTGCTCACGCCATCAGAGCCTAGCCGCCGCGCCGAGGCTGCCGTCACTCACCGAGCCGGGCCGGCCCCTCGTCGATCGTCACTCACCGAGCCGGGCCAGCTCCTCGTCGACGACCTTCGGGTCGAGCTTCTTGAACAGCGGCACGGGCGGCGCCAGCGGCGTGCCCGGCGTGATCGGCCGGTGCTCCCAGCGGGCGGCGCCTGTGGCGTAGTCGCCGGTGATCACCGGGTACGGGGTGCCGCCGTCCTCGTCGACCTCGCGGATCTCCGGCATGCCCGACCACACGCCCTCGCCGCCCAGCATGGCGTAGACCTTGTTGGAGGAGCCGGGCAGGAACGGCGTGAGCATCGTCTTGGCGTCGTCGACGACCTGCAGCGCGACGTGCAGGATGGACTTCTGCCGCTCCGGGTCGTCCTTGAGCTTCCACGGCTCCTGGTCGGCGAGGTACTTGTTGGCCTCGCGCACCACGTCGAACGCCTCCGTGATGGCGTTCTTGAAGCGCGAGCGGCCCAGCTCGGCCCCCACCGGCGCGAACGCGTTGCGCGAGCGCTCCAGCAGCGCCCTGTCGGCGTCGGTGAGGTCGCCAGGCTCGGGCACGGCCCCGAAGTTCTTGGCCGCCATCGAGATCGACCGGTTGACCAGGTTGCCCCAGGCCGCGACCAGCTCGCCGTTGTTGCGGTTGACGAACTCCTGCCAGGTGAAGTCGGTGTCCTGGTTCTCCGGGCCGGCCACGGCGATGTAGTAGCGCAGCGCGTCGGCGTCGTAGCGGGCCAGGAAGTCGCGCACGTAGATGACGACCTGCCGCGAGGAGGAGAACTTCTTGCCCTCCATCGTCAGGAACTCGCTGGAGACCACCTCGGACGGCACGTCGAGGGCGCCCAGCGCGCCGGGCGTGCCGCCGCGTGCGCCGATGCCGCTGTAGCCGAACAGCATCGCCGGCCAGATCTCGGCGTGGAAGACGATGTTGTCCTTGCCCATGAAGTAGTAGCCGCGGGCGTCGGGATTCTGCCACCACTGGCGCCACGCGTCGGGGTCGCCCGAGCGTCTGGCCCATTCGATGGAGGCCGACAGGTAGCCGATGACCGCGTCGAACCACACGTACAGCCGCTTGTTGGGCTGGTCGCGCCAGCCGTCGAGCGGGATCGGCACGCCCCAGTCGAGGTCGCGGCTGATCGCCCGCGGCTGCAGGTCGCCGAGCAGGTTGAGGGCGAACTTCAGCACGTTGGGCCGCCACTCGCCCTGCTTGGACTGCAGGTAGGAGCCGAGCACCTCGGCGAAGGCGGGCAGGTCGAGCATGAAGTGCTCGGTCTCGACGAACACCGGCGTCTCGCCGTTGATGCGGCTCTTGGGGTTGACGAGCTGGATCGGGTCGAGCTGGTTGCCGCAGTTGTCGCACTGGTCGCCGCGCGCGCCATCGTAGCCGCAGATGGGGCAGGTGCCCTCGATGTAGCGGTCGGGCAGGGTGCGGCCGGTCGAGGGCGAGATGGCGCCCATCGTGGTCTTGGGGAAGATGTAGCCGTTGTCGTAGAGGCCCTTGAAGATGGCCTGCGTGACGGCGTAGTGGTTCTTCGTCGTGGTCCTGGTGAACAGGTCGTAGGACAGGCCGAGACCGGTCAGGTCTTCGGCGATGACGCGGTTGTAGCGGTCGGCCAGCTCCTTGGCGCTGACGCCCTCCTTGTCGGCCTGGACCTGGATGGGGGTGCCGTGCTCGTCCGTGCCGGAGACCATCAGCACGTTGTTGCCCGCCATGCGCTGGTAACGACTGAAGACGTCGGACGGCACGCCGAAGCCCGAGACGTGCCCGATATGACGCGGCCCGTTCGCATACGGCCACGCCACGGCGGTGAGGATGTGCTGGGTCATGACTCCCAGCCTACGGGTTACTGAGATTCATCTGTTACGCGCCGCCGCCGCTCTGCCCGGCGTTGCCGGGCCCCGGCGGCGCGTGACAGGGGGCGTCAGTGCTTGGAGTCTTCGAGGCTGATGGCCGCGGCGGCTTCCTCGGCAGCGGCGGCGGCGTGGTCGATCGGGGTCTCGCGGGTGCGGCGGATGCCGAGGATGCTGATGAACAGCGCCGCGAAGATCGTCTGGAAGCTCATGATGAGCGCCGTCGCCGAGGGCACCACGATGCGCAGCGACTCGCGCGGGTCCAGCTCGCCGAAGTCGCGCACCTGCCAGTGCACCAGCGACATCACCAGGCCGACGAGGCCGGCCAGGGCCAGCAGCCCGCCGACGACGAGCCCCTTCTCCAGGCTCACGATGTCGATCAGCCGCCGGATCCGCGGCGACTCGGGCAGGAAGCCCTCCTCCGCCGCGTACACCTTGGTGAACACCGCGAACAGCGCCGCCTGGAAGCCGATCACCACCAGGGCCGCCGACCCGACCAGGGTGTCGACGTCGAAGGCCAGCTCGCCGATCTCGACCGGGCCGAACACCAGCGCCGTGCCCGCGACGAGCCCGATGATCATCATCAGCACGCCGGGGTAGAAGAACAGCCACTTCGGGCTGTACAGGAGCAGGAAGCGCAGGTGGCGCCAGCCGTCGCGCCAGGAGCGCAGGTGCGGCGGGCGGGAGCGGCCGTCGGGCGAGAGCGTGGTCGGCACCTCGCGCACGTCGAGGCCGGCCAGCGTGGAGCGGACCACCATCTCCGAGGCGAACTCCATGCCGCCGGTCTGCAGCTGCAGGCGCAAGATGGACTCGCGCCGGAAGCCCCGCAGGCCGCAGTGGAAGTCCTTGATCGCGGAGGGGAAGAACAGCCGCCCGATGAACGACAGCACCGGGTTGCCCAGGTAGCGGTGCAGCGGCGGCATGGCGCCCGGGGAGATGCCGCCCCGGAAGCGGTTGCCCATGACCAGGTCGGCGCCGTCACGCAACTGCTCGACGAACGGCAGCAACGCGGTGAAGTCGTAGGAGTCGTCGGCGTCGCCCATGATGACGTACTTGCCGCGCGCCGCCCTGATGCCGCCCATGAGGGCGTTTCCGTACCCCTTCTCGTCCACATGGACCACGCGGGCCCCGGCGTCTCGGGCGAGCTGTTGCGAGCCGTCGGTGCTGCCGTTGTCGGCGATCAGCACTTCGCCCTCGATGCCGTGCTCCTCCATGCACGCCAGTGCCTTGCGTACACAGACTTCCACGGTCTCCGCCTCGTTGAGGCAGGGCATGACCACCGTCAGTTCCACGTGTCTACCCTTCAGTTAAGGCTCTTCCAGTGAACCATCATGCCCTGAACGCGCCGATGCTCGGGCACGGACGCGAAAACGACTGGCATTCTTTACAGCATGGTGAGCGTCGCGGAGATTACCCCTGTGGACCCCTCCGCCCCTGGCAGGACGGCCCGTTTGCTGGCCATGGTGCGCAGGCATCGGGTGTTCGCCGCGGCTTTCGGCGTGGGCGCCGTGCTGCGGCTCATCACCATGCTCGGCTACGGCCCGGCCATGTGGTTCAACGACTCCTACGAGTACGTCTCGGTGGCGCTGCACCCGCGGCCGCACCCGATCAGGCCCGACGGCTACAGCTTCTGGCTGATGCTGCTCCAGCCGTTCCACAGCTTCACCCTGGTGACGTTCACGCAGCACCTGATGGGCCTGGCCACGGCCTGCCTGATCTACGCGTTGCTACGGATCAAGTTCAGGCTGCCGAAGTGGGGGGCCACGCTGGCCGCGGCGCCCGTGCTGTTCGACGCCTACCAGATCCAGCTCGAGCAGATGGTGATGTCCGACACGCTGTTCCTGCTGCTCGTGGTGGGCGTGATCACGATGGTGCTGTGGAAGCGGCGGCTGACCTGGAAGGCGGGCGCGGTCGTCGGGCTGCTGCTGGCGCTGACCTGGCTGACCCGCTCCATCGGGCTGCCGATCCTGGCGCTGGTCGTGCTCTACCTGCTCGTCAAGCGCACCGGGTGGCGGCCGATCGTGGCCGTGGTCACGGCCTGCGCGATCCCGGTGATGGCGTACATGGGGTGGTTCGCCTCGGCGTACGGCAAGTTCGCGATGACCAACAGCGACGGCCTCATCCTCTACATGCGCACGGCCATCTTCGCCGACTGCAACAAGATGGACATCGACAAGTACAAAGAGGTCCAGCTTCTGCTGCTGTGCATCAACGACCCGGTCAGCCAGCGCAAGGACTACGCGCAGTGGTACCTGTGGGGCCAGGGCAACGGCGACGGCACCGGCACCGGCGAGGTGCTGCACCGGTGGGGCATCAACAAGAAGTGGAGCGAGATCACCAACGACGCGGCCAGCAAGTTCGCCACCCGGGCGATCCTGTCGCAGCCGGGTGACTACCTGAAGGTCGTGGCGCGCGATTTCTTCCGCTCCTTCCACTGGGCACGTCCACGCTTCCCCGACGAGTCGACCTACAACATGTACCAGTTCAAGCCGTACGTGGAGCTGGACGACACCGGCCAGCCCAAGCGGCTGCCCAAGTGGTCGTCGTACGCGGGGGGCCGCACCGACACCGACGCCTTCAGCTACGAGCAGGGCCCGCCGGAGACCCGCGTCGTGCAGCCGTGGGCGACCATCATGAGCAACTACCAGAAGGTCTTCTACCTGCGCGGCATCATGCTCGGCGGCATCCTGCTGATCGGCGCATACGGCGTCGTGGTGCGCTGGCGGAAGTTCGGCGGCCCCGTGGTGCTGCCCTGGCTGGGCGCGGTCGGGCTGCTGCTGGCCCCGGCGGCCACCGCCGAGTTCGACTACCGGTACGTGCTGCCGGCCGTCCCCCTGGCCTGCGTCGCGGCGGCGATCACGCTGCGCCGCGGCGTCACTTGGGCGCGGCGGTCACCCAGGAGCTCATCAGCATCCGAGCCCACCACTGCGCGTACGTGATCGTCTCGGCGGTCAGCACCGGGTAGAGCCACCAGAAGTTGATCAGTACGACGAGCGCGAACGCGCCCACGACCGCGGCCCCCGTCGCCCTCCGGGAGGCGGGGGCGTCCTGTCTGCCGAGGGCGAGCCCGGCCATGAGCACCAGCGCCAGCACCATGAACGGCACCACGGGGATCATGTAGAACAGGTACATCGTGCGGTTGTCGGCGACGGCGTAGTAGAACCACGGCAGCCAGCCCACCGCGACGCCCAGCAGCGTCGCCCCGGCCCGCCAGTCGCGCGCGGAGACGTACCAGGCGACGAGCCCGAGCAGCGCGAGCACGGCGGCGTACCACAGGGCGGGGGTGCCGACCCCGAGCACGGCCTGGGAGCACTCGTCGGCGCCGCAGGCCGACGGCGGCAGGCCGGTGGGATAGTGGAAGGAGACCGGCCGTAAGAGCAGCGGCCACTCCCAGGGCTCCGACATGTACGAGTGGTAGTCCTCCAGCCCGCTGTGGAAGCCCAGCACCTGCAACTGGTACTGCACCCAGGACCGCACCGAGTCGAGCACGAAGAAGATCGGGTTGCCGGCGGAGGCGGCCCGGTCCCAGTTGCGCCCCCAGCCGTCGGCGGAGACGAACCAGCCGGTCCACGACGCCGTGAAGACCAGCGCGGGCACGAACGCCATGGCTCCGAACCCGCCGGGCAGGTCGTACGACAGCGCCCCCCGGTACGGCTGCCGCAGCCCCAGCGCCCGCCGCGCCCCCAGGTCCCACATGAGCGACAGCGCGGCGAACCCGATGAGGAAGAAGACGCCCGACCACTTGACCGCGCACGCCGCCCCCAGGCAGGCCCCGGCCGCCAGCCGCCACGGCCGCAGCCCCAGCCGCGGGCCCAGCTCGGTGACGGGCGCGCTCTCGTACCAGGCGACCAGTCGGTGCCGCGCCGCGTCGCGGTCGGCCACCAGGCACGCGAACCCGCACAGCACCCAGAACATGAGAAAGATGTCGAGCAGCGCCGTCCGCGACAGCACCAGGTGCAGCCCGTCGAGCGCCAGCAGCAGCCCCGCCAGGCAGCCGAGCAGCGTCGAGCGGGTCATCCTGCGCGCCACCCTGACCATGACCAGGATGGACAGCGTGCCGGCCAGCGCGGCGGCGAAGCGCCAGCCGAACGGGTCCATCCCGAACAGCCACTCGCCGAGGCCGATCATCCACTTGCCCAGCGGCGGGTGGGCCACGAAGGAGGCGCACTCGGACGGCTGCCCGCACTGTTTGAAGATGTCCAGGTTGCCGGCGATGAGGCGGCGGTCGGCGATGGGGTCCTCGGCGTTGCCGAGCGTGGCCATCTCGACGCCGTGGACGATCAGCGAGTACGCGTCCTTGACGTAGAACGTCTCGTCGAAGACGACGGCCTTGGGCTCGCCCAGCCGCACGAAGCGCAGGACGCCGCCGAAGAGCGTCACCGCCAGGGCCGCCAGCCAGCTCAGGAGGGCGCCCTCCTGCATCGGCGGGACCAGCCGCCGTGCCGACACCCCCCAGTTCCTCACGATGCGCACCCTATGGCGTGGCGGTCCGCCTGTGAACCAGGTCGTACAGCTCCCGTCGCGGCACCCCCGCGCCCTTGGCCACCTCGGCCACGGCCAGGCTGCGCCGCTCCCCCGCGGCCACCCTGCGGTCCACCTCGGCGGCCAGGGCGTCGAGGTCGAGGTCGGCCTCGCCCGGCGCGTGGCCCGCGACGACGATCGTGATCTCGCCCTTGACGCCCGCCGCCGCCCACTCGGCCAGCTCGCCGAGCCCGCCCCTGCGCACCTCCTCGTAGGTCTTGGTCAGCTCCCTGCACACCGCCGCCCGCCGGTCGGCGCCGAACGCCTCGGCCATCGCCCGCAGGGACTCCGCCAGCCGGTGCGGCGACTCGAAGAAGACCATCGTGCGCTCCTCGGCGGCCAGCGCGCCGAAGCGGCGGGCCCGGTCGCCGGTCTTGCGCGGCGGGAAGCCCTCGAAGCAGAACCGGTCGCTGGCCAGCCCCGACACGGCCAGCGCGGTGGTGACGGCGCTCGGCCCCGGCAGGGCGGTGACGGTGATGCCCGCCTCGACCGCGAGCTGCGTCAGGCGGTAGCCGGGGTCGGACACGCCCGGCATGCCCGCGTCCGTGATCACCACGACCGTGCGGCCCTGCTTCAGCGTCTCGACGAGCTCCTGGGCCCGGCCCGCCTCGTTCTGGTCGTAGTAGGACACCACCCGGCCGGTGAGCTCGACGCCGAGGTCGGCGGCGAGCCTGCGCAGCCGTCTGGTGTCCTCGGCGGCCACCACGTCCGCGTCCGCGAGCAGCTCGCGCAGTCGCGGCGAGACGTCTCCGACCTGGCCAATAGGGGCTCCTGCCAGCACCAACCTGCCGTTCCCTGTCACCCGACCATTGTGGCAGGGCATCCCGATTAGACCGTGTTTCCTTGGTAACCACCGCTCTGGGGCCCGTACGATGTCCGAATGGCGGTGACCGATTCCCCGTACCAGGCCTACGAGAGCTCGGAGGTCGGCGAGAGCCATCCCAGGACGCGGTCCGTACGCGACCGGGTCGTGCCCCCCATGCGCGGCAGCGTGTTGTGGGGATGGGTGGGGCCGCTGCTCGTCACCCTGTTCGGCGGCATCATCCGCTTCATCCAGCTCGGCCATCCCAAGGCCGTGGTGTTCGACGAGACGTACTACATGAAGGACGCCTTCTCGCTGATCACCCACTGGGTCGAGAAGGTCACGGTCAAGGACGCCGACAAGGCGATCATCGCCGGCAACACCGACATCTGGCAGTCGTGCACGGCCGCCGACCTCGACAAGTGCGCCTCCTACGTGGTGCACCCGCCGATGGGCAAGTGGATGATCGGCGCCGGCGAGTGGCTGTTCGGGCTCAACCCGTTCGGCTGGCGCTTCGCCGCCGCGGTCGTCGGCACGCTGTCCATCCTCATCCTGGCCAGGGTGGCCCGCCGGATGACCCGCTCGACGCTGCTCGGCTGCTTCGCGGGCCTGCTGCTGGCGCTCGACGGCCTGCACTACGTGCTCTCCCGCACGGCGCTGCTCGACATCTTCCTCATGTTCTGGGTGCTCGCGGCGTTCGCGTGCCTGGTGGTCGACCGTGACCAGGCCAGGGAGAAGCTGGTCACCTGGTACGAGAGCTCGCCGCTGTCGCCGCAGGGCCCGTCGCTGGGCATCAGGTGGTGGCGGATCGCGGCCGGGGTGTGCCTGGCCTTCTCGATGTCGGTCAAGTGGTCGGGCCTGGCGTTCGCGGTCGGGTTCGCGATCATGTCGCTGCTGTGGGACTTCGGCGCCCGCCGCGCCGTGGGGCTGCGCCGGCCCTACCAGGGGGCGTTCAGCAAGGACGTGCCGCAGGGGGTCGTGGCGTTCGGCGTCGTGCCGTTCGTGGCGTACATGGCCACCTGGTCGGGCTGGTTCCTCACCGCGGGCGGCTACGGGCGCAACTGGGACCGGGCCACCACACCCGGCAACCCCATCTTCTTCGTCTTCGACTCGATGCGGTCGTGGGTGCAGTACCAGTGGCAGGTCTTCACCTTCCACAGCGACCTGGAGACCTCGCACCCGTACATGTCGGAGCCGTGGTCCTGGCCGCTGCTGCTGCGCCCCGTGGCCTTCTTCTACGAGGGCAAGCAGAACACCTGCGGCGTCAAGGACTGCTCGCAGGCCGTGCTGGGCGTGGGCACGCCGGTGATCTGGTTCGGCGCGGTGGCCGCGCTGGTGGCGCTGATCGCGTGGTACTTCTCCGCGCGCGACTGGCGGGCCGGGGCGGTGCTGCTGGCCTACGCCATGGGCTGGCTGCCGTGGTTCTACTTCGCCATCGCCGACAACCGCACGATGTTCCTGTTCTACGCCATTCCGATGGTGCCGTTCATGGTGCTGGCCATCACGTTGTGCGCCGGGCTGCTGATCGGGCCGGCCGCGCCGACGGTCAAGGGGGCCATGCCGATGCGGCGTACCCTCGGCGCCGCCGTCGTCGGCGCGTTCGCGCTGCTCGCGCTCATCAACTTCTGGTGGCTGCACCCCATTCTCTCCGCCGAGCTGATTCCGTACGTGGACTGGAAGGCCCGCATGTTGTTCGAGAAACGGTGGATATGATCACGTTACAGTCGGCTCAATAGGGGTTTTTTAGGTAGTCGCTGTGCAAGACCCAATACGCACCGGATTCGGTCATCGTCAGGCCCGGGGTCGATACGGCAAACTTCGAGGCATGAGTGCACCGGATGTCACCGCCCTTCTCGCCGAGTTGGAGCGATCTCACCCGGATCTGGCCGAGGAGGCCAGGACCGCCGTCGAATGGTTGACGGGTGGGGAGCCGCTGGAGACGGTGACCCAGCTCGACGTCTGCGAGTTCCTCTGGTACACGTTGCCGCTCAAGGTCGCGCCGCCCAACGCCGGGACGATGAAGGGCAGCGGCGACATGGAGCGCCTGGCGCGTTCACTGGGGCGGTTGCTCCAGCTCGGCGGCATGGAGCGGTACGCCGCCATGTGTGTGTCCCCCACGACCGTACAGATTCTGCGTACCTACGCCCGCGAGGGCGAGGACGCCGGCACCGCCGCCTACCAGCAGGCGCTGGAGGCCACGGGCGTGCTGCCGCCCGACGTGCCCGAGCTGCAGTGGAGCATGATCATGGGGCCGGAGGAGCTGGGCGCGCACATCGCCTGCTCCGCCGCGCTGGAGCTGGCGATCCTGGCCGGCGAGAACGTCGACCGCACGGCCCTGACCCGGCGCTGGCTCACCGAGCCGCGCGCCGACCTGGGCGGCGACAGCTGGCTCAACCGCGTGCACGGCGAGCGGCTCAACCGCTGGGTGCTGGGGCGCGGCCCGGCCAGGCGGGAGCTGGCCCAGCCGTTCGAGGTGCGCCTGCACGCCCCGGTGGCGCCGCAGCCGCTGCCGGCGCTGCACCGGCTGCTGTCCGTGGCCGCCTCGGGAGAGACGCTGCCGCTGCGGCTGGCGCCCTCTCCGGAGGCCGCGCGGCTGCGTGACCTGGCCGAGCGGGAGCTGGGCGCGATCCGCCGCGACGGCGCCAAGCTGGCCATCACCGACTACGGCCTGCGGCTGCTGAAGTCGAAGTCGGCCATGTGGTCGGCGGTCACCCGGCTGCTGCTGGCCAGGGGCGAGCACGAGTTCGAGGTGTCGGCCAGGGAGGCGGCGCTGATGTTGCTCGCCGACGGCACGCTCATGTCGCCCGCCAAGCTGCGCGAGCGGGTGGCCGAGGTGGTGGGCGGCGAGGGCTGGCATCCGACGACGAGCCTGGAGGACGTCACAGGGCCGGTGACCGATCTGGTGTCGCAGCTCACGGCGCTGGGGCTGGCGTTCAGCGACGACCTGGCCGTGCGCATGGACCGGCCGGGCCAGCTCGCGGCCCTGGCGGCGCTGCGGGCCCACGCTCTGCGGCCGAGGAAGTACGTCAGCTCGGCCTGATTCCCGGCACGGCGGGTTCAGCCCCTGGGGACCCGCCGTACGGCCTGCTTGAACTCGGGGCACTCCACCAGCGGGTCGTGCGTGCAGACCACCGCGTGGCGCAGGCTGTCGCGCAGCCGGGTGAGCTGGTCGACCCGCTCGGACACCTCGCGCTCCTTGGCGGCCATGCGCGCGCGCAGCCGCTCGTCGGACGGCCCGGCCCGCAGGAACTCGCCGATCTCGGAGAGCGAGAACCCGGCGTCGCGGGCGCAGGAGATCAGCGCCAGCCGCTCCAAGGTCTCCGGCCGGTACGCGCGGCGCAGCCCGTTGCGGCCCTCGGCCTGGATGAGCCCCTTGCGCTCGTAGAACCGCAGCGCTGAGGCGGCCAGCCCGCTCTGCCTGGCCACCTCGCCGATGTCGATCAACGTGTCGTCCACGCCCTGGCTCCTTGACTTGAACCGCGCTTCAAGTCGCAGTCTAACCCCATGCGAATCCACCATCTGAACCTCGCCTCCATGCGCGAGATCGACTCCCCCGACGGCCTGCCCGCCGCCCGCGCCGTCTGCCACGCGCTGCTCGTCGAGACCCCGGCCTCCGGGCTGGTCCTGGTCGAGGCGGGCCTCGGCCTGGCCGACGTGGCCGACCCCGCCGTACACCTCGAACGCGAGTGGACGGAGCTGGTCGAGCCGGCGCTGTCCCCCGCCGAGACGGCCGTGCGGCAGGTGGCGGCACTCGGGCACGACCCCTCGGACGTGCGTCACATCGTGCTGACGCACCTCGACGTGGACCACAGCGGCGGCCTGCCGGACTTCCCGCACGCCCAGGTGCACGTCATGGAGGCCGAGCTGAAGGCCGCGCTGGCGCAGGGCCTGAGCCGCCGCTACCGGCCCACCCACTGGGCGCACACGCCGCACTGGGTGACCTATCCCGGCACGGGCACCCGCTGGCTGGGCGTGGACGGCGTGCGCCCGCTGACGGGCCTGCCGGAGGAGGACTTCCTGTACGTGCCGCTCGACGGGCACACGGACGGGCACGCCGGGGTGGCGGTCAGGGACGGCGACCGGTGGCTGCTGCACGCCGGGGACGCCTACTTCTACCACGGCGAGCTGGCCAGGCAGCCGCGCCCGCACCCGCTGATGGACATCCTCCAGCTCCAGGCCCAGGTGGACGAGGAGCGACGGCTCTCCAGCCAGGAGCGGCTGCGCTCGCTCGCGCACGACCACGGCGTACGGGTCTTCTCCGCACACGACCCCTGGGAGTTGGCCGAATACTCCCAGTAGTTACGATTGTCGGGAATGCTCTAGATCGGAGGGGGCCGTCATGGAGCTGTTCCCGGCCATGCCACTCGCGGAGTGGACCGAGGCGAAGGAGACCTTTCACCGGTTCGCGCAGATCGTGGGGAAGATCCGGCTGTCGTCGAGCAACCGGCGCAACCACTGGTGGCAGGTGCCCTTCCACCCCACCGGGCGCGGGCTCACCACGCGCCCGATGGGCGGGCTGGGCGAGCAACCGCTGTTCTGCGTCGACTTCGACCTCGTCCGCCACCGGCTGGTCGTGGACGTCTTCGACGGCCGCAGCGCCGAGTTCAGCCTGATCGGCAGGTCGGTGGCGTCCTTCCACGACCGGCTCTTCGAGACGCTGGCCGGGCTGGGCATCCGGCCGGAGATCTGGGCCGTGCCGTTCGACCTGAGCGACGACACGCCGTTCGCCGAGGACACCCTGCACGCCCGCTACGACCCGGTGCTCATCAACCGGTACTGGCGGATCCTGTCGCAGGTGGTGCAGCTCCTGGACCGCTTCGCCGCCGACTTCGCCGGGAAGACCAGCCCCGTGCACCACTTCTGGCACACCTTCGACATCGCGGTCACCCGGTTCACCGGGCGGGTGGCGAAGGTCTCGCCGGACACCGACCCGGTGACGCGGGAGGCGTACAGCTGGGAGGTGATCAGCTCGGGGTTCTGGTTCGGCGACAAGGAACGGCCGTGGCCGGCGTTCTACTCCTACACCGCGCCGGAGCCCGAAGGGCTGGAACGCGAGCCGCTGCGGCCCGCCCAGGCCGAGTGGATCGCCGCCAGGGGCAGCCATCTGGCCGTGCTGCGCTACGACGACGTACGGGTCATGGAGGAGCCGGTGGCGGCCGTGCTGGAGTTCCTGGACAGCGCCTACCAGGCGGGGGCGCGGCTGACCGGGCTCGACGCGGAGACGCTGGCCTCCCCCGGCGGGGTCACCGACCCGTACCTGCGGGTACACACGTGAGCGCCCGCCCTCCGGAGAGGGCGGGCGCTCTACGTGTGCGTACCGGTGTGCGTGTCGCCTCTCGGCGAAAGGCACAACACGGCTCCAGCCGAACGGTATTCCGTGAAGGCAATAGGTGAGGCCCGGGGACACTGGGCACACCGGCCACGAATTATGTAACCACACCCCGGCGGGATCCATTCCCTCGCCACGACGATTATTTTCCGGCGGGCGGCTCGATCCATCGGGGATCGTGCTCGGCCGCCAGTTGCTCGAACGTGCAACCGTCGATGAGCCGGTCGAGCATCCCGACGGCGACCGCGCACTCCGCGGGCGGATGCTCCTCCCGGCAGCGCAGCCCGTGGCGGAGCACCTCCTGCGCCACCCTGGCCCGTGCGATCTCGGCCTCCAGCTCGCCGATCCGCTCCCGCACCGCCGCCCGCCACTGCTCGCCCGGGGCGTCCAGCATCGCCCCCGCGGTGTCCAGAGGCACGCCGAGCCGCTGCATCGTGCGCAGGAAGACCAGGCGCCGCAGCTCCTGCCTGCCGTAGACCCGGCGGCCCTGGCGGCGGCCCGCCGGAGCGACCAGGGCGCGCTCCTCGTAGTACCGCAGCGCGGAGGCGTTCACGCCGAGCAGGCGCGCGGCCTCGCCGATCGGGATCGTGTCGTCCATGACCCCATTGCACGCCATGTCCGCACGAAAGGTGTGAAGTCTCGGCGCCTTCCGCCCTAAGCTGAGCCGCATGCTCGTGTGGATCAACGGCACGTTCGGGGTGGGCAAGACGCAGACCGCCTACGAGCTGCACCGCAGGCTGCCGGGAAGCGTGGTGTGCGACCCCGAGTACGTCGGCCTGGGCCTGCACAAGATGACCCCGCGCGCGCTGCGCTCGGACTTCCAGCGCCACCCGGCCTGGCGGCAGGGCGTGTTCGAGGTGCTGGACCTGGTGCTGGGCAAGCACAAGGGCGTGGTCGTCGCGCCGATGACGCTGGTCGAGCCCGCCTACTACGACGAGATCCTGGGCCGGCTGCGCGAGGCCGGCCACGACGTGCGCCACTTCGCGCTCGTCGCCGACCGGGAGACGGTGCTGGCACGGCTGCGGCAGCGTTCCCTGAGCCTCAGGCGCGAGGCGTTCGCGGTCGACCGGCTGGACGACTGCCTGGAGCGGCTGCGCACGCCGGCGTTCGCCGAGCACGTCGAGACGGACCGGCTGACGGTGCCGCAGGTCGCCGAGCGGGTCGCGGCCGGTGCCGGGCTGAGCCTGGCGCCCAGCACCGGCGGCCCGCTGCGCCGGCGGCTGCGGCGGATCGGGGTCACCATCCGCCACATCAGGCTCTAGGAGTCGCCGTCCGGCACCCGGGGCTCCAGCCGGGCTGCCCTGGCGTGCAGGTAGCGCTGCTGGGGCAGGCTCATGGCGCGCTCCGCCGCCTCCCGGTACGCCGCGCGGGCCCCCTCGTGCTCCCCCGACATCTCCAGCAGGTGCGCCCGGACCGCGTACAGCCGGTGGTCGCCGGACAGCCGCTCGTCGCCGGCGAGCCCTTCGAGCAGGTCGAGCCCGGCCCTGGGGCCGCGCGCCATGGCCACGGCGACGGCGTGGTTGAGCGCGATCATGGGGTTGTCCGAGCCGCGCAGCAGCAGCTCGTACAGCGCCGCGATCTGCGGCCAGTCGGTCTCCTCCGCCGTCGGCGCCTCGTCGTGCAGGGCGGCGATGGCGGCCTGGAGCTGGTACGGCCCCGGGGTGCCGCGCGAGAGCGCGTCCGTGACCAGCTCGACGCCCTCGGCGATGAAGGCGGCGTGCCACAGCGTGCGGTCCTGCTCGGCCATGGGGATCAGCGTGCCGTCGCGGCCGGTGCGGGCGGGGCGGCGCGCGTCGGTGAGCAGCATGAGGGCCAGCAGCCCCGCCGCCTCGGCGTCGCCGGGCAGCAGCCGGTGCACCATGCGGGCCAGCCTGATCGCCTCGGCCGTCAGCTCGGCCCGGTGCAGGTCGGGGCCGGAGGTGCTGGCGTACCCCTCGTTGAAGATCAGGTAGAGCACGTGCAGCACCGCCCGCGTGCGCTCCGCGCGCTCGGCGGCCCCCGGCAGGCGGAACGGCACCCCGCTGTCCTTGACGCGCTGCTTGGCCCGCGTGATGCGGCGGGTCATGGTGGCCTCGGACGTCATGAAGGCGCGGGCGATCTGCACCGTGGTCAGGCCGCCGACCGCGCGCAGCGTGAGCGCGAGCTGCGAGGGCGGCGACAACGACGGGTGGCAGCACAGGTACAGCAGCACGAGCGTGTCGTCCGACACGGGCGGCGGCCGGTCGGCGGGCGGGGACAACCACTCGTCCGGCAGCGCGCGGGCGGCCACGGTGTCCTCGCGGCGGCGGCGGGCCTGCTCGGCGCGGAGCAGGTCCGTCAGGCGGCGGGCGGCCACGGTGATGAGCCAGGCCCGCGGATCGTCGGGCACGCCGTCCCCCTGCCACTGTGTGGCCGCCGCGAGCAGCGCCTCCTGTACCGCGTCCTCGGCGAGGTCGAAGTGCCCGTAGCGGCGCACGACCGCGCCGAGGACCTGCGGCGCCAGCTCGCGCAGCAGGTCCTCGGATCCGCCCATGCCGATCAGAACCCCATGTCGTCGGCCGACTCCATGATCGGCCTGATGTCGGCGTAGGCGTTGGCGTAGGCGCCCTCCGGGCCCGGGCACCGCCCCAGCCGGCCGGCGATCTCCAGCGCCCTGTCGAAGCTCTCGCACTCCACCACCCAGTAGCCGGCCAGCACCTCCTGGGTCTCGGCGTACGGGCCGTCGGTCACGTACGGGACCCCGTCACGCCTGCCGACCCTGCGGGTGTGCACCGGCGCCGCCAGGCCGCGCGTCTCGACCAGCTCGCCCGACTCCTCCAGCTCCTTGTTCACGGTCGTCATGAACGTCGTCATGGCCGCCAGGTCCTCCTCGGACCAGGGGCCGCGGCCCGCGTCCTTGCCGGACATCTCGTCGTAGTCCTGCTGGGAGGCGTACGACAGGATCATGTACTTCACGGGGGTCGTCCTCTCTCTCGTGAGCTCTCAGCAGGGACGTCGGAGCCGAGGCGGCGCACCGGACATGGCACCATCGACGACGTGTCCTACGCAACGACCCCCGCAGGGGTGAAGCTGTCCTACCAGGTCAGAGGCTCCGGATCGGCCCTCGTGCTGCTGCAGGGGCAGGCCAACGACCACCACTGGTGGGACTCCGTGCGCGAGGACTTCGGCTCGTACCTGACCATCACCCTCGACTACCGGGGCACCGGCGACAGTGACAAGCCCGACGAGCCGTACAGCACGCGCGGGTTCGCCGAGGACGTGCTGGCCGTGCTCGACGAGGTGGGGGTCGAGCGGGCGCACGTGTACGGCACCTCGATGGGCGGCCGGGTGGCCCAGTGGCTGGCGGCCGGGCATCCCGGCCGGGTCGGGGCGCTGGTGCTCGGCTGCAGCTCGCCGGGCGGCGCCCACGGGGTGGAGCGTGACAACGACGTGCGCAGGTCGCTGGCCCAGCCCGACCGGGCCGCCGCCGAGCGGGCGCTGCTGGAGCTGATGTACACGCCCGCCTGGCTGGCCGTCCACCCCGGCCCGTACCGGACGATCGGCGACCCGCGCATGCCCGCCCACGCGCGCCGCCGCCACCTGGCCGCCAGCGCCGGGCACGACGCCTGGGACGTGCTGCCCGCCATCGAGGCGCCCACGCTGGTCGTGCACGGCACCGACGACGTCTTCAATTCGGCGGCGAACGCTCCGCTGCTGGCCGGGCGCATCCCCGGAGCCGAGCTGCGCCTGATCGAGGGCGCGCGGCACGCCTACTTCGAGGAGTTCAGGCAGGTGGCGAGCCCGATGGTGCTGGAGTTCCTGCGGCGGCACGCGCACCTCGTCTGATCCGTGCTAGGTTGACGGCCATGTCCAGCCCTGAGGCATCCAGACGCTAGCCACCGGTCGTCCGGTGGCACTTTCGCGCTGCCTCCCCGCCCTCTCCAGTTGAGGCGGGTGTTCTTCGTGGGCGCTCTCGCCATCCGGATCACCGGCTCACGGGCCCATCCAGCCTGAGCCACGCGCTGCCAGGCTGATCCATCACGAGCGGGACCGGTCTGCCGTCCCGCCCGGCTTCCTGTGAGAGCTGTCTGATGCCTTTCGCTGTCTACCTGCTCGGGCTGGCGGTCTTCGCCCAGGGCACGTCCGAGTTCATGTTGTCCGGGCTGGTGCCCGCCATCGCCCGCGACCTGGGCGTCTCCATTCCGGCCGCAGGGCTGCTCACCTCGGCGTTCGCCGCCGGGATGGTGGTGGGGGCGCCGCTGATGGCCGCCCTGAGCCTGCGGTTGTCCCGGCGCTCCGCGCTGCTCGCGTTCCTGCTCGTCTTCCTGCTGGCGCACGTGGTCGGCGCGGTCACCACCAGCTACGCGGTGCTGGTCGGCACCCGGGTCGTGGCGGCGCTGGCCAACGCCGGGTTCCTGGCCGTGGCCATGGCCACCGCCGTCGCCCTGGCGCCCGCCGACGCCAAGGGGCGCGCCACCTCCGTCCTGCTGGGCGGGGTCACCCTCGCCTGCGTGGCCGGGGTGCCCGGCGGCGCGCTGCTGGGCGAGCTGTGGGGCTGGCGCTCGGCGTTCTGGGCGGTGGCCGTGGCGCTGGTGCCGGCCGTCTTCGCGGTACTGAAGTCCGTGCCCCGCACGGCTCCCGGCGGGGCGGCCGAGGGCGCGCGGGGCGAGCTGCGGACCCTGCGCCGGCCCCGGCTGCTGGTGCTCCTGCTGCTCGGCGCCCTGGTGAACGGCGCCACCTTCTGCACCTTCACCTACCTGGCGCCGGTGCTCACCGATGTCAGCGGGATCGGCTCCGCCTGGATGCCGGCGATGCTCGCGCTGTTCGGGCTCGGCTCCTTCGCCGGGGTGACGATCAGCGGGCGGCTGGCGGACCGGCGGCCCGTGCCGCTGCTGGTCGCCGGCGGGCTGGCGCTGGCGGCGGGCTGGGCCACGTTCGCGATGACGGCGGGGGCGACGGTGCCGGCGATCGTGCTGGTCCTCGTCCAGGGCACGCTGTCGTTCGCGGTGGGGTCCACGCTGATCTCCCAGGTCCTGTACGCGGCCACCGGCGCTCCCACGCTGGGCGGCGCCTTCGCCACGGCGGCGTTCAACGTGGGCGCCACGCTCGGCCCCTGGCTGGGCGGCCTGGCCATCGGGCACGGGCTCGGGTTCCGGTCGCCGCTGTGGGTGAGCGCCGTGATGGTCGCGCTCGCGCTGGCCGTCGCCGGGGTCGCCGGGCTGCGTAATCGGATGGAGGTCGATCTTCGGGCTGGGGCACAGTGAGACGCATGGATGCCGCCGCACATTTCCACCGGGAAGTACGCGCCTTCCACGACGCCGCACGCGAGGCGGCCGAGGCGGGTGACGCGCCCGCCGTGCCGTCCTGCCCGGACTGGACGATGTCCGACCTGGTGTTCCACCTGGCCGGGGTGCATCGCTTCGTGATCGCCGTCGTCAGGGACCGGCTCGACGCGCCGCCGGACCTCGCCGACCTGGGCAGAACGGAGTTTCCCGCCGACACGGCGGGCTGGCCGGTGCTCGGCCGGAGCCCGACTCACGGGCCGATCCCCGCCACGCTGCTCGACGCCTTCGAGGAGGGTGCGGGGCGGCTGGAGGCCCTGTTCAGGCAGCGTCCGCCGGACGAGCAGGTGTGGACGTGGTCGCGGGAGCAGACGGTCGGGTTCTGGCTGCGGATGCAGGTCATCGAGGCCGCCGTGCACCGCTGGGACGCCGAGAACGCCGTCGGCGCGCCCGGCCCGATCCACGAGGAGATCGCGGCCGACGCGATCACGCAGACGTTCGAGGTGATGGCGCCGACGCGGCGGGCCTGGACGTCGGCGCCGCCGGGGGCGGGCGAGCGGTTCCGGTTCCTGCGGACGGACGGGCCTGGCGAGTGGGTGGTGTGCTTCGACGGCGAGCGCGTACGGCTCGGCGGTGAGGCGTTCGACGTCGAGCTGGCCGGTACGGCGTCGGAGCTGATGTTGTTCCTCTGGCAGCGGATCCCGGCCGAGGCGCTGGCCGTGCGCGGCGACAAGGCCGTGCTCGACCGCTACTTCGAGCTGGTTCCGCCCATCTGACTGGTCGGGCGCGGCCGGGGCGGTCGGCGGCTCGCCTGGTGCTTCGCCTCGGCGGGGCTCATCGCCGTCCTGGGCGGGGCGCAGCCGCCGGTGGCCGTGCGGGTGCTGGAGGCGCGTGCGGGGCGGCGCTGATCGTCTTCGCCGCCCTCCTCGCCGCCAGGCTGCTGCCGGGCAGTTCGTGGATCACCGCAGCAGCGGCAGCCGCCCGGTGAGCCGCTCCACGACCGCCCGGGGCCCGAACAGGCTGACCGCGTAGTACGGCGGCTCCTCCGTGCGCGCCAGCTCGGCCAGGTACTCGTCGTAGACGTTGGTCCGCTGCGCGATGGCCACCATGTCGGCCACCACCAGGTCGGGCTCGGCGGCGGCCTCCTGCCTGATCCGGCCCACGATCGCGGCCGGCGCCCCCAGCACCGTGCAGCCCGTCCACGGCAGCCCCGCGTGCGCGAGCCCGGAGGCGTCCACCCCGCCGGACCCCACGATGGCCGGCACGGACACCCCGGTGGAGGCCGCCAGGCAGGCCGCCGCGTTGGCCTGCAGCCCCCGGGGCAGGTCGCGGTCGATCACGATCACCCACTTGACCGCCAGCTCCTTGGTGGGCAGATCGGTACGGCGTTCCAGCTCGTCGAGCACGGTCATCGACGCATCCCTCCTCCGAAGTTGTCCCAGCAGAGTCACACCGAGCCCGCCGTTCCACCAACCAGAAAGCTGATTTTCCGAAGATAATTCGGAAACCCGTGCCACGATGTGCACGTGGACGAACTTGATACGGCGATACTCGCCGAGCTGCAGCGCGACGGCCGCCAGACCAACCGCGAGCTGGCCGAGCACCTCGGCATCGCCCCCTCGACCTGCCTGGAGCGGGTGCGCTCGCTGCGCTCGTCCGGCGTCATCGAGGGCTTCCACGCCGAGGTCAACCTGGACGCGATCGGCCGCCCGGTGCAGGCGCTGATCAACGTGCGCCTGCACCCCAAGATCCGCGAGGCGGTGGAGGGCTTCCGCGACTACGTGGCCGCGTTGCCGGAGACGCTGGCCGTGTTCGTCGTGTCGGGCGGCGACGACTTCATCATCCAGGTCGGCGTGCGCGACGCGGGGCATCTGCGCGACTTCGTGCTCGACCACGTCTCGCGGCACCGCAACATCGCCGACGTGCGCACCTCGCTGGTCTACGACCACATCCGCAAGACCTCGGTGGAGGTGCTGCCGCCCGAGCGGCCCTCGCGACCGCGTACGGGGCGCAAACGCTGAGCCGCCACGACCCGCCGCGGCCGTGAACGTGTGGTGGCCGCAACACTAAATAAGTGGTGCCCGTATGGGCTGTCCGGTTACGGTTACGGCAGGTCAGCGAGCGGACAAGGGGTGGCGATGCCGCTGGCGGCGCCTCGCCGCGCCCTGTCCGCCTGCCAGCCTGCGAACCCGCGGCTCACCCGTACGGAGTCGTCCGACGGCGAGGCGATGGTCACCAGGGGCACCGTCCGAAACCCCGAGATGATCGCGAGCCGCGGGTTCACCCCTCCTTGGCCGGCGCGAAGCCCTCGATGGCCTCGAACAGCAGCTTCCTGAACGTCTCACTGCCCGTGTGCCCGGAGTCGGCCACCACGTGCAGGCGGGCGTCCTTCCAGACCTTGGTCAGCTCCCACGGCGTCAGCAGCGGCCCGCCCAGGTCTAGGCGGCCGTGGACCAGCACTCCGGGGATGCCGGCCAGCCGTCCCGCGTTCCGCAGCAGCACGCCCTCCTCCAGCCAGGCGCCGTTGGAGAAGTAGTGGGAGCAGATGCGCACCATCGCCATCTGCGCGGCGGCGGGCCGGTCGCTGTAGGCGCCGGGCTTGCCGTTGACCTCCTGGGAGATCACCGCGTCCTCCCAGGCGAGCCAGTCCTGGCAGGCGCGCTCCCGCACCTGCGGGTCGGGGGCGGTCAGCAGTCGCGAGTACGCCGCCAGCACCTTGAAGACGTCCCCGTCGCGATCGGCCTCGGGCACTCCCTGGAGGAAGCGCTCCTGCGCCTCCGGGAAGAACCGGCCCACGCCCCGGTAGAGCCACTCGATCTCGGAGCGCCGCGTCATCGTGACCGAGGGGATGACGATCTCCGACACCCGCTCGGGATGGGTCTCGGCGTAGGCCAGGATCAGCGTCGAGCCCCACGACCCGCCGTACAGCAGCCACCGGTCGATGCCGAGATGCTCGCGCAGCCGCTCCATGTCGGCGATCAGGTGCTGGGTGGTGTTGTGGGTCAGGTCGGTGGCCGGGTCGCTGGCATGCGGGCGGCTTCGGCCACAGTTGCGCTGGTCGAACAGCACGATGCGGAACCGTTCCGGATCGAACGCGCGGCGCGCGCCGACCGAGCAGCCCGAGCCGGGCCCGCCGTGCACGACCACGGCGGGCTTGCCCTCCGGGTTGCCGCAGACCTCCCAATAGACCAGGTTGCCGTCGCCGACGTCGAGCATGCCGTGCTCGTACGGTTCGATCGCGGGATACACCAAGGGCTCCTCTCAGCAATGTAACAGCGCTTCAATATAGCGGCCGTCACTCTGCCGACTTGAGCTCCTCGAGATACTCCCGCAACGGCTTCAGCCCGGACTCGGCCCGGCGCTCGTCCACGTTCGCCTCGTCCTCGATGGGAGTGCGGGGCCGCCACTGGCCCTGCGGATCGGTCTCCCACTGGGTGCCGTACACCTGCGGCCTCTTCTCCGCCACCCGGACCCGGTCCACGAGGAAGGCCAGGTCGGACGGGTCGGCGTCGCTCTCCTCGGCGGCCCGCCGCATCAGCTCCAGGCCGCGCTTCTGCAGCTCCAGGTCGCGGTCGGCGTGCTGGATGAGCGCCCACGCGGCCTGCGCGCCGTCCTTGCCGACCAGCGCGTAGCCGGGCCAGCCGTGCTGGTCGAGGATCTGGCGCATGCGGTCGGTGTTCGCCTTCTCCACGCGGTCCCAGTCCTCCTGGGACGCCTCCAGCGTCCGGACCTCCTGGTCCAGCTTGAGCATCGCCAGCAGTTCGGTACGCAGTGCGGGGTTCGTCGGCTCGGCCTCACCGCAGGCCGTGACGAGGGTGAGGGTGGCGAGCAGGGAGAGGAGGAACGCTCGCATGCTCCGGCTCCTTCCGCCGGGATCCCGTGGCGGCCGGGCCGGCCGCCACGGTCGTCGGATCAAGCCACTTTGGAGGACGGGGCCGACCAGGTGTCGCAGGAGCCGGGGTCGCCGGTGGAGAAGCCCCGCTTGAGCCAGAATCGCTGGTTGGCCGTCTTTCCGAACCAGCGCTCGTCACCGGGAGTGTCGCCCTCGACCGCGCCCACCAAGGCGTTCCAGTCACTTGAGGTGCGGCCTTTCATCGGCCAGACACTTCTGATGAAGGCGCCGCCCAGACACGTCGATTGAAGATCGTAGCGACGGTTCTGTTCGAGCAATTCTGCTCTCTTGCCATAAGGAATGGCGTTATAGGCGTCGGCGATGCCCACGAGGTTCTGCACGTGGTAGGCATATGTCCCGGCTGCTACATAGAAGAGCCAGAGGTCGGACATGTCGGATGTCCAGCTCTTACCCGTCTTGACGGCCAGAACGCGGGTCTCGTCGCAGTACAACGCCTGCGAGTCGTCCTGGTCCGTCTCCATGTCGCACCACTTCTTGGGGAACTTGGCGACATGCCGCACCTTGACCTTGGCATAGCTCAGACCGGCGCCGGTGAGGTGCTTCTTCCACGTCTTCTCCAGGCAGGCGACGACCGCCTCGAAGTAGGCGCGCGTCTGCTTGACGCTGCCGTTCCTGGCCTTGATCTCCGTACACGTGGAGGTAGGCAGCTTGCCCGCTTTGTACAGCGCGTTGGCGATGAGTTTGGGATGTTTCACGGGGTATGTCGCCGCGGCGGCATTGCTCGTAGCCGCTAAGGGCACCGCGAGTGCGCATGCCACGGCGGCGGTCTTCAATGATTTCACGAAGCGTGACAATAGAGGCCTGGCGTAAAGAGGGCTAGATCCAACTATGAAGTAGTTGAACCACCACTAAGGGTACTGATCGCAGCGATAACCGGATCATCACCCTCAGGGAGCATTCATGTACCGGCATGCCCTTGCCGTAGTCACCGCCACTTCCGCCGCCCTGCTCGCGACCGCTACACCGGTGTTCGGCGCACCGGTGTTCGCCGACGACACCAAGAGCGAGACCGCCTCCGGGTGCAGCAATCACGACGTGTTCAGCATCAACGTGTCGCCGCCACCACCGCTCGCCGGGTCCGTCACCGCCGAGGACATCAGGGGGCTGATGGACGCGGTCATCGCGGGCAGCCGGCTGCACGGGTTCTTCACGGCCGGCGCGGGGGCGCCCGCCGTCCCGGCGGTGCCGTATCTCGCGCCTGTCCTTCCGTTCGTGGGGGCGGAGGGTGCGCGGCACGCCATGCCGTACGATCCGCAGCACCTCATGCCGGGGCAGCCGCCGTACGCCGTGCCGGGGCAGCCGCTGGGCGCTGCCACGTACGAGCCGGGAGCCGGTGGAGTCCCGCAGCAGCCCGGGGCCGGTGGTGTCCCGCAGCAGCCGGGCGCCGGTGGAGTGAGCCCCGGCCAGCCCGGGGGCGGCGGGACGGGCCCGAGCCAGCCTGGATCCGGCGGCCCCAGCCCGAGCCAGCCGCCACTGCCCAGCCCGAGCGCGTCCGCAGCGCCGAGCACCTCGGCCTCCGCCGCACCGAGCACCTCGGCCTCCGCCGCACCGAGCACCTCGGCTTCCTCCGCGCCGAGCGCGTCGGCGCCCGCCGCTCCCGGCCTCGCCCCGTCCCCGCTCAACGCGGACGAGGAGGCGTCGGTCTCGCCCGTCCAGGCCATGTTCGAGGACCTCATCGGACGGGTGCTGGTCTGCGCCCGCGCCACGGCGGAGCCGGGCACGGAGGTGCCGGCGATGACGGAGATCGACACCGCCCAGCTCGCGCAGTACCTCGAAGGCGTCCTCAGCAGCCTCCCGGCCGCCTGCTCGTCACCCTCCGCCGGCACGCCCGCCGCTGCCCAGAGCCCGGCGCAGACTCCGGCTCAGAGCCCCGCCACGCTGCTGGACGCCATCGGCGTGGGCCAGATCCTGAGCTCGCTCACCGACTACCCGTCACTCTGCGCCGGCCCGGCAGCGGCGGGCGGCTCCTCCACCTCGCTCCTGGACTCGATCGGCGTCACCAGCCTCTTCAAGGCCCTGGCCGGCTGACACCCGCCAGCGGAAGGCCGGCCACCGGACCACTGCCACAGGCGCCTCGCCATCGGACGCCCACCACGGACGGCGTTTCTGTCGGGGCCGGCTGGCACGCTGGCCCTGTCGCCACAACCGTCCGCGTCGAAGGGGCCGCCGCATGAGCACGTCCGCCAGGGCCGTGGTGTACGTGAGCTACCACCGGCTTATCGTCCAGGAGCAGGGCGACGCGATCGAGCCCTCCCACGTGCCCAACCGGCTGACCGCGTCGGCACCTGGCGCCGCCGTCATCCTGACCGGCCTGCACACGGGCGTCGTGGACGTCACCGTACGGCTCACCGACACCCCGCCCACCGGTCCCGGCGGCGAGGGATGGGACGAGGTGGAGGAGGTCGAGCTCGTCAGCTTCACCGGCGAGATGCGCCTCACCGGCTTCGGCATGAACCTGCCCGAGGAGCTGCCCGTCCTCACCGCGCACGGCCCGGGCCGCTACGGCATGCGGGTGCACGCCCGTGGCAGGGGCGTCGCCGAGAGCGGCGTGCCGGGGGTGCCGGCGGAGTTCTACCTGGTGACCGTGTGGCCCGTCGACGTCGGGCCGCAGGCGTACGCCCGGCTCGGGATCGGCGTGGCCGAGGAGCTGGGGCTGCCCGACAAGTCGCGCGAGATCCGCGAGTGGGCCAGGCAGCACGGCCTGCCGCAGAGCGAGCGCGGCCGGATCGCCGGCCTCGATCCCCGCTCGCCCGCGCGCCCGGCCGTGCCTGCGCCCTTACGTGCCGTGGCCGTGGCCGATGAGCACCGCTTACGTGTCGTCAACCCGTTCCAGGACACGGCGCCGGCTCCCGACCTGCCCGCCGGCCTGGTCGCCGCCGCACCCGACTCGCTGGTCATCCACACGCTCAACCGCCGGGGCACCGTGGACGTGCACCTCAACTGGCGTCCGTCGGCGCTCCAGGCCGAGGCGCGGGGGTGGGAGGAGTCCGAGGAGATCGAGTTCGTCACGACGACCGGCATCATGCAGGTCGCGAGCCTGTCCCCGGACGATGGCCAGCGACCGAACCTGACCTGTCAGGGCGCTGGCCGCTACGGCCTGCGCGTCCACGGCCGTTCCCGCGGTCGCCACCTGTCCAACCGGCCGCGCGAGTCCTACCTGCTGGTCGTCTGGCCCATCGAGCTGGGCGCGCCGGCGGCGGGCGCGCTGAGGTAGTCCGTGCGCGCGCTGCGGTGATCGGGGGGCGGGGCTGGGGGTGTCGGTGGCGCCTGCGCGCATCCGCCGGATCCAGCTCAAGGGGGTGGCCTTCCGCCGGTTGTCGCCGGGTAGGGCGCGCACGAGGGTGGCGGCGGCCCGGCGGAAGGGACGACGCCGGCCCGCTCGTCACCGGCCTGCTGGAGACCGTCCACTGACCCCGCCGGCCTGGTCGGACGTATCCGGTCAGCGCGGGAGCAGCACGCTGGCCTGGTTGCTGCCCGGCACGACGCCCGCCTTCGCGTGCGCCTCCTTGAGCGCGTCGGAGGCGAAGTGCCGCCGCATGGCCTGCGCGTCCTCGCACTCGAACAGCACCACGGCCTCCTCGGGCCGCTCGGCGTCGACGCTGACCAGCACGGTGCGCATCCCGGCCGCCGCCCGCACCTCCGCGAGCCCGTCGAACGCCGCCCGCCACGTGTCGTAGTCGGTGAACCGCTGCCTGATGAGCAGGTACTCCATGACCGGCCTCCCAAGAACTCAACGCTGTTGAGTTGACCGTAGCACACGGAACTCAACGGTGGTGAGTTAGGCTGGCGTCATGCCACCTTCACGACGGGCAGGGGGCCGGCGGCCCGGCGCGACCCGTACGCGCGAGGAGATCCTCGAAGCCGCGCAGCGCAGCTTCGCCGAGTCCGGCTACGACGGCACCACCATCCGCGGCGTCGCCCGCGCGGCGGGCGTCGATCCCGCGCTCGTGCTGCAGTTCTTCGGCAGCAAGGACGGGCTGTTCGACGCCGCCCTGCGGGCCGACCCGCCCGTGCGCGACCTCGTCACGCTGGCCGGCGAGGGCTCGCCCGCCGACCTCGGCACCCGCCTGGCCCACCGCTACCTCGAGCTGTGGGAGGACCCGCACACCGGGCCCAGGATGCTGGCCGTGGTGCGGGCGGCGGCCGCCGCGCCGAGCGCGTCGGCCATGGTCACGGCGTTCATGACGGACGCCGTGATGCTGCCCCTGGCCCGCGCGATCGACGCCGACGAGCCGGAGCTGCGCGCCGCCCTGGCCGGCGCCTACCTGCTGGGCGTGGCCACGGCCCGTTACGTGCTCCGCATCGGGCCGCTGGCCACGCTGTCCCGGCAGGAGGCCGTGCCCGTCCTGGCCCCTGTCGTCCAGCATCACCTCACCGGTCAGCTCCGGGGCCCGAGCACCACCGGCAGTCTCACGGGCCCCTCGGTGATGAGCGAGGGCGTGTAGTCGATCTCGTCCGCGCCGACGGCCAGCCGCAGCCCGGGGTAGCGGCCGAACAGCGACGACAGCGCGATCCGCACCTCCAGCCTGGCCAGCGGCGCGCCCAGGCAGAAGTGCGGCCCGCGGCCGAAGCCGACGTGCGCGTCCGGCTCGCGGGAGGGGTCGAACCGCTCCGCGTCAGGGCCGTACCTGGCCGGGTCGGTGCCCGCGCCGCCGAGCCCGACGACGATCAGCTCGCCGGCGGGGATCTTCGTGCCCGTCACCTGCACGTCCTGGAGCGGGTAGCGGAACATCACGTTGAGCACCGAGTTACGGCTGCGCAGCGCCTCCTCCACCACCTTCTCCCAGGCGTCCTGGTCGTCGGCGCCGGGCACCACGGCGGGGTCGGCGCACAGGGCGACGACCGCGTTCGCGATCATGTGGACGGTGGTCTCGTGCCCGGCGATGAGCACCAGCCACAGGATCCACAACATCTCGTCGTCCGACAGCCGGTCCCCGTCGTCCTCCTGCACCGCGATGAGCCCGCTGGTGAGGTCGTCGCCCGGCTCGACGCGCTTGCGCTCGATGAACGCGTGCAGGTACCCCAGCATCGCCGCCGCGGCCTCGCCCGCCTCCTGCGGGGTGGCGGTGTGGAAGAGCAGCACGTTCGTCCACTCGCGCAGCCGGCGGCGCTCCTCCTCCGGTACGCCGAACAGCTCGCAGATCACGGCGATGGGCAGCGGCTCGCTGAAGTACCGGACGAGGTCCACCTCCTCGCCCGCGCCCGCCATCCGGTCGAGCAGCCCGTCGGTGAGCTCCTGGATGCGCGGCGCCATGGCCGCCACCCGGGCGGGTGTGAAGGCCCGGTTGACCAGGCCGCGCAGCCGGCGGTGGTCGTCGCCGTCCTTGGTCAGCAGGTGATCGCCCTGCACGAGCTGGCGGAGCGGCCAGTCAGGGGGGATGGTGCCGTCGTGCAGCGCGGGGCAGTTGCCGGCGTTCTTGCTGTACAGGGTGCCGTCGTTGAGCAGCACCTCGCTGACGCTCTCGTACGAGCACACCATCCAGGCGTTGACCTTGCCCGGCAGCTCGATCGGAACGACAGGCCCGCCTACGTCCCTGAACCGGCGGACGGTCTGTGACGTTCGCTCGCCAGGGGCCGGAATCGGCAGAGGTTCCATGCGCAGTCTCCCGTGTCGGAGGGACTTCAACTGTCCGCTCTGCCAACGACCCCGGCCATACCGCTGCGTGGTCATGTCACCACGCAGTCGGCGACACCTGCCGCCGTGGCTACAAATCGCTACGGAACGACTTCAACCAGGGGGCCGGACGATGGAGGATGATGTCCGGATGATCTCCCCCAGCCTGTTACGTCCCCGGCGGCTGCCGCTCTTCGCCCTGGCCGTCGCCCTTCTCGCCTTCTGCCTGACGCTGAGCACTCCGTCCCTGTTCCGGATGCAGGAGCTGTCGATGGGCGCGTACATGCTGCGCGGCGGCGCGGTGTTCCTCGCGGCCGTGGTGCTGGCGCCGCTGCTGGGGGTGCTCGTGGACCGGGCGCGTGGCCGCCGTGGCGTGCAGGTGGCGCTGGCGCTGGTGAGCGCGGGGGCCATCGCGATCGCGTACGGGGCGGCGCAGGGCCCGGGTGCGGTGGGCGCCCCGGTCGTCACGGCCATGATGATGACGATGTCCGCCATGGCGACCCTGGCGCCGGTCGGTCAGGACGCCTTCCTGCCGTCGGTCGTCGGCCGCGAGCGCCTGGTGCCCGCGAACGCCGTGCTGTGCGTGCTGCCGCAGCTCGTCATGCTGGTGGGCGGGGCCGCGCTGTCCTGGACCGGCCTCGACGGGCCGGCAGTCGGCGTCGTCATCGGCGTGCCGGCGCTCTGCGCGGCGGTGGCCTTCCGTGGGGTCGAGGCTGCCGAGGAGCCGCCGCCGCCCAGGGCCGGGCTCTGGCGGGAGGTGGTGGAGGGCGTGCGCTTCACCTTCCGCGAGCCGGTGCTGCGGGCGATCGCCCTGTTCCTCGTCGCGACGAGTCTCATCGACGGGTTCGTCGGTGACATGACGGGGGCGGCGCGCGGCCCGCTGCTCGACGCCGACACGACGGGCGGGGGGCTCTCGCTGGCCGTCACGGCCTCCGCCTACGGCGCGAGCTTTCTGGGGCCGCTGGTGGCCGTGCTCCTGTACCGCCGGCTCGGCGCCTACCGCCTGGCCGTGGTCGCCCTGTTGACGAGCCAGCCGTTCATCCTGCTGCTCGCCCTGTCCGGCGTGCCCGGTGGCTGGTTGTGGTACACGATCGGCGATCTCGTCCCGACGGCGGGCACGATCGTCGCCGGGATCGCGCTGCTCAGCCACCGCCAGGCGATCACGCCCGACCGGCTGCTCGGCCGCGTCGGCGGCACGCTGATCGCCGTGACCACGCTGAGCGAGACCGTGGGGAGCCCGTTGGTGGGCCTGCCCGGTGAGTGGCTCGCCGACCTCGCCGACGACGCCTCGTCGCCGCCGGCGCTGCTGCCCGGCCTGGGCCTGGCCACGGCGTTGGCCCTGGCCGCCGCCGTCCCGCTGCTGCGCGGGCGTCGGCGCGGCGAGGACGAAACCGGCGCGGCCGACGACCCTGCGGGCGCGACGCCGGCGCGGCCGTAGGACCCGCGGGCGCGACGTCAGCGCAGCCGCAAGATCCGCGGAACACGCGGTCAGCGAGGCGTAGGAGTCACGCGGGCGCGTCAGCGCAGCCGCAGGACGCGGCCCCTGCGCCCGCCCGTGAACTCGCCGGACTCGACCACCACCCGCCCCTCAAGCAGCACGTGCACGATCCCGGACGGCCGGACGGCGGGGACGGCGTAGGTGCCGGCGTGGCCGATGGTCTCGGGGTCGAACACGCAGATGTCGGCCCACGCCCCCGGCCCCAGCCACCCCCTCCCCCGCAGGCCGAACTGGTCGGCGTTCGCGGAGGTGGCCTTGCGCACGGCCTCCTCCCAGGAGATCACCTTCCGCTCCCGCACGTACGTCCCGAAGAAGCGCGGAAAGCACCCCCACGTACGAGGATGCTCCAGCCCGGCGGGAAGCCCGTTGTCGGAGCCCACGCCGATGAGCGGATCGGCCATGATCTCGGTCAGGTCCTCCTCCGCCTGGAGGAAGGCCACCATCGTGGCGGCCGGGTCGGCGGCGACCAGCGCGCAGGTGGCGGCCCAGGCGTCCACCTCCAGCTTGCGGGCGATGTCGGCCAGCGAGCGCCCGGTGTAGGACGGCTCGGCGTGCGCGGTGACCAGCACCTCGTCCGGCGTGACGTCCTGCCACAGGCCCGCGCCGGTCCCGCCGGCCGCGGCCCGCGCGCGCAGCCGCTCCCGCTCGGCGGGCACCGCCAGCAGCTCGCGCACCCGGCCGCCGGCCAGCGCCGACGGCGGCAGCAGCGCGGCCAGCACGGTCGAGCCCGCGACGTACGGGTACTGGTCGCCGCGCACGTCCACACCGCGCACCCGGGCCTCGCGCAGCCGGTCGAGGAGCAGCCGCGCCCGCCCGTGGTTGGCCCGGCCGGCGACCTTGCAGTGCGAGATCTGCAGCCGGACGCGGGCCCGCCGCGCCACCTCGACGGCCTCGTCCAGCGCCGCGCCCAGCCCGGCGCCCTCGTCGCGCAGGTGGGTGACGTACGGCACGCCGTACCCGTGGGCCACGCCGGCCAGCGCCACCAATTCGTCGGTGCCGGCGTAGCCACCCGGCGGGTAGATCAGCCCGCTGGACAGGCCGCACGCGCCCGCCGCGAAGGCCGCCGTGGCGAGGTCGCACATCCTGACCAGGTCGCCGTCGCGCAGGTGCTCCTCGAACCCGGCCACGGCCGCGCGCAGCGTGGAGTGCCCGATGAGGGTGGCCATGTGGTTGGTGGGCCCGGCCGAGGTGATCGTCTCCAGATACTCGGCGAACATCCAGTCGGGCACCTCCACGCCCGTCACCTGGGCCAGCGCGGAGGCGTCGGGCGCGTAGGAGAAGCCGCAGTTGCCGTTGACCTCGGTGGTGACGCCCTGCAGCAGCTTGAACGGCTGCGGCTGCTCCATCAGCGGCACCAGGTCGGAATGCGCGTGGGCGTCCACGAATCCCGGCGCCACCACCAGCCCCGAGACGTCGATCACCCGCCGGGCGCCGCCGAGCCGCCGCCCCGTCTCCACCACCCAGCCACCGGAGATGGCGACGTCGCCGACGAATGCCGGGGACCCGAGGCCGTCGTGAACGGTGCCGCCACGAAGGATGAGATCGACCATGTAACCCACCCTGCATCGAACGAGTCAATGAATCTTGTCATGTGGTACAACGCCAGGCGCCGGTGGAGGTTCCACGATCGCCCTGACTACTGAGTCAGGAAGCGGCAAGGACGCTCTTGCGGACCGGATACAGACTGGCTTTAAATACGCCCTGACGCTGACCCAGCCACCCCTGCCGCCGACGAGGAGCCCCTGTGACCATCCCCGCAGGTCGGGCATCATTTTCCATCGCCCGCAATCTCCACGCCAGCTTGTTAGCGCTATCACCACGCATTCCCGCCTCATGAAACTTTCTTTTTTCCCATCGGGAAAGCGCTTACCGATCGCAAAGGAAACCATCATGCGCTTACATCTCGCCGCCGCGGCCACCGTCCTGGCCCTGGCCGCGATCACGATCCCCACCGCCCCCGCCCAAGCCGCGCCGCCCACGAAACAGATGGAGGACCTGGACCGAGGGCTCGTCAGCGTACGGTCCGGCTCAGGCAACCTGGTCTCCTGGCGGCTGCTCGGCACCGACCCCGACGGCGTCTCCTTCAACCTCTACCGTGGCTCGACCCGGGTCGCCACGGGCCTGACCGGCGCCACCAACCACCTCGACGACGGCGCCGCCGCCGACGCCTCCTACACCGTGCGCGCCGTCGTGAACGGCGCCGAGCAGGCAGCCTCCCCCGCCTCGCTGCGCTTCACCGGCGGCACGTACCTGGACGTGCCCATCCAGCCGCCCTCGGGCGGCACCACCCCCGACGGGGTCGCCTACACCTACAGCGCCAACGACGCGAGCGTGGGCGACGTGGACGGCGACGGCCAGTACGAGCTCGTGCTGAAGTGGGACCCGTCCAACGCCAAGGACAACTCGCAGTCCGGGTACACCGGCAACGTGTACGTGGACGCGTACCGGCTGAACGGCACCCGGCTGTGGCGCATCGACCTGGGCCGCAACATCCGCGCCGGCGCGCACTACACGCAGTTCCAGGTCTACGACTACGACGGCGACGGCCGCGCCGAGGTGGCGATGAAGACCGCCGACGGCACCAGGGACGGCGCCGGCACGGTGATCGGCAGCCCCGGCGCCGACCACCGCAACTCCAGCGGGTACGTGCTCAGCGGTCCCGAGTACCTGACCATGTTCAACGGCCTGACGGGCGCCGCGATGTCCACGGTCGCCTACGACCCGCCGCGCGGCACGGTCTCCTCGTGGGGCGACAGCTACGGCAACCGGGTGGACCGGTTCCTGGCGGGGACCGCGTACCTGGACGGGGAGCGTCCCTCACTGATCATGGCGCGCGGCTACTACACCCGCAGCGTCATCGCCGCCTGGGACTTCCGCAACGGCACGCTCACCAAGCGCTGGACGTTCGACAGCAACTCGGCCGGCTCCCAGTACGCCGGGCAGGGCAGCCACAGCCTGTCCGTCGGCGACATCGACCAGGACGGCCGGGACGAGATCGTCTACGGCGCCATGGCCGTCAACGACAACGGCACCGGCATGTGGAGCACCCGCACCGGCCACGGCGACGCCCAGCACCTGGGCGACTTCGACCCGGCCAGGGCCGGCCTGGAGTACTTCAAGGTCAGCGAGTCCAGCTCGCAGCCCAGCTCGCTCTACATCGACCCGCGCACCGGCTCGATCCTGTGGTCCACCGCGGCCGGCGCCGACAACGGCCGCGGCGTCGCGGGCGACATCTCGACGGTCCGGGTGGCGAGCGAGTTCTGGTCCGCCTCCGACACCACCCTGCGCAGCGTCACCGGCAACAGCGCCGGCCGCGAGCCGTCCTCGGTGAACTTCCTCATCTGGTGGGACGCCGACCCCGTCAGGGAGCTGCTCGACCAGACCAGGATCGACAAGTACGGCACCAGCGCCGACACCCGCCTGCTGACAGCCTCCGGCGTGCACTCCAACAACGGCACCAAGGCGACCCCGTCGTTGTCGGCCGACCTGTTCGGCGACTGGCGCGAGGAGGTCGTCTGGCCCACCAGCGACAACCGCGCGCTGCGCATCTACGCCACCACCACGCCGACGGACCGGCGCATCCACACCCTGATGCACGACCCGCTCTACCGCGTGTCGGTGGCCTGGCAGAACACCGCCTACAACCAGCCCCCGCACACGAGTTTCTTCCTCGGCGACCGCATGCCGGCCCCGCCGCGGCCGGACATCTACGTGCGCTGACCTCCGTCCGCCTCAGCCGGAACCCCGGGCCCCGGCCACCATGCCGAGGGCCCGGGGGAACCCGCCGAGGCGGCCGGACAGCGCCTCCAGCACGGCCGGCAGCAGGGCCGGCGGGATGTCGCGCGCCGTGAGCACGCTCCGCATCCAGCCCACGAAGGCGGAGAAGAGCTCGGGGTCGTCCACGTACAGCGCGGCCCGCAGGAAGTCGACGAGGTAGGCCACCTCCTCCGCGAGCTGCCAGAGCTGCTGCTCGGTACAGCCCGCCAGCTCCGGCCCGCGCCCCAGCTCCTCGATGATGCCGCCCACCAGGTCTCCGGCGGAGCGGGTCAGCTCGGTGTACTCCCGGTCGGCCAGCAGTCGGGGCTCCTCGCCGGAGGCGGTCCGGCGCGGCAGCGGCCCGGCCGCCAGGAGGTCGGCGGCGGCCCTGGCGTCCGGCGCCCAGGCGTCGGCGCCGAGCAGGCGGGCGTAGCGACCGTCGGGGCCGAAGGCGGCGCCGCCGACCACGACCGGCTTGCCCGCCGCCTGGCAGGCGGTGATCGCCGTGTGCGCGGCCGGCAGCCTGATCGCCAGCGAGCTGGACAGCGCGACCGCGTCCGGGTTCGTCAGGTGCAGGTGCGCGACCAGGTGCGGCGTGGGGACCTGCGCGCCCAGGTAGTCGACCTGCCAGCCGCGCACCTGCAGCACCTCGGCCAGCAGCCGCGCGGGGAACGCGTGCCACTCGCCGTCGATGCACGCCACCATGATCCGCCCCCTGCTCGCCGCCGGGTCGTCCCGCCGGGGCAGGCGGTGGGCCAGGGCCGAGAGCACCCGCTCGTTGAGCGCGGTGGCGGAGTGCTCCTGGGCGACCGAGAGGTGGTTGGCGGCCCACTCGTGGCCGACGCGGGCCTGCACGGCGGCCACGACGTCCAGCAGCAGGGTCTCCATGGGCAGGCCGGCGTCGAGCGCGGCCATCGCCACGCCGGTCGCGGCGTGCTCGTCGCCGGCCCTCGCCGCCGCCCACAGCGCCTCGGTCCACTGCTCGGCCTCGCCCGTCATGGGTGCTCCCGCCCTGCCGTACGCGGGGCCGAGATGGCCACGACCGCCATGTCGTCGTGCTCGCCGTCGCCGACCCACTCCGAGGCCAGCATCTGCACCCGCTCCGCCAGCGCCTCGGGCGGCATGCCGGCGCACTGCGTGAGCTGCAGGCTCAGCCGCTCCTCACCGAAGAACTCGTGCCCGAGCGGGCCGCCCCTGGCCTCGATGATGCCGTCGCTGTAGAGCAGGCAGGTCTCGCCGGGCTCCAGCACCACCGAGTCGGTGACGCTGGTGATCTCGTCCAGCGCTCCGATCAGCGTGCCGACGGCCGGGACCGCCTCCACCCGGCCGTCGTTGCGCATGATCAGCGGCGCCGGGTGCCCGGCGCTGGTCAGCCGCAGCGCCACCCGCGAGCCGCGCTGCTGGAACGAGGCCAGCACGAGCGTGACGTAACGGGTGGGGTCGCCGTCGGTGACGAGCACCCCGTTGAGCAGCTCCAGCACGCGATGGTGGTCGTCGGCCAGCGGCAGCAGGGCACGCAGGGTGTTGCGGATCCTGCCGGTGAGCACGGCGGCCTCCAGCCCCTTGCCCGCCACGTCGCCGAGCACCACCAGCGACTCCCGTCCCGAGCCCGCCAGGGGGTAGACGTCGTAGAAGTCGCCGCCGACCCGCTCGCTGGGGCCCGCCGGCCGGTAGCGCGCGGCCAGCTCCACCCCGTCGAGAGTGGGCGTGGGCGGGGGCAGCAGCTCGGCCATCAGGGTCTCGGTGATGAGCGACTGCTCGACGTACAGGCGGGCCACCGCGATCGCGGAGCCCGCCCACTGGGCGAACAGCCGCACGAAGAGCCGCTCGTCGGCGGAGAAGCCGGCCTGCGCGCGGCGCAGCAGCACCAGCGCGCCCGCGGGCAGCCCGTGGCCGGGCAGGGCGATGATCGCCACGGAGCCCACCTCTGCGGGCCCGTCGCGCAGCACCCAGCCGGGGGCCTCCTCCGGGTCCACCCAGTGGGTGGGCACCGGCGGGAAGCCCTGCAGCGCCTCCGACAGGCCGGGCAGCGTGGCCGGGTCGATGGCCGCGTCCTGCCTGACCGCCTCGCCGCCGCAGGCGCAGCGGGCGATCGCGTACCGGCGGCCCGGGCGCGGCAGGACGACCAGCACGGCGTCGGCAAGGCGGCGGGCGGCCAGGCAGGCGGTCAGCTCCACGCAGCGGTCGAGGTTCAGCGAGGGCAGCAGCTCGTTGGAGGCCTCGGCCATGAACAGCGTCCATCCGCGCAGCGCGTCCAGCGCGTGCTGCCTGCCGGTCACGTCGATGAGCCACCAGATGATCCGGTCGCCCTCCGCGTACACGGCGTGCGCCTGGTACACGCGGTCGCCGATCTCGCCGTAGGCCTCGGTGCCGCCGGAGCAGCCGAAGTGCGCCCGCGACAGCCAGCCGGGGGCCGCGTGCTCCAGCAGCTCGCCGGTGGCCAGGCCGGGGAGCAGCGACCTGGCCTGCTTGTTCGCCTGCTCGACGACTCCCGTGGTGCTGACCGCCAGCATCGGGTACGCCGCGTCCTCCCCCACCATCCCGACCATGGCACCATCCCGCGAGACCCCCAGGACTGCTCACGCTACCGCCGGTGCACGGGGGCTCTCGTTCCGCCATATCGCTTCTTTGCAGGATCTTTCACTCGGGTGACGCGGGCGGCGCAGGCCGTACCGATCAGGAGCAGCACGGCGGCGGCGCCCACCACCCCGATGCAGGCCGCTCGCGGAGGTGGGCGCGGCGAAGTAGACGCTGCCCATGCCGGTGAGCCGCTACCGCAACCGCGTGCGGGTCAGCCGCGCGCCGGCCCGCCTGGAGCAGGGCGAGACGGACCTGGCCGCGCTCGCGTCCGGCCTGGGCTTCAGCGACCAGGCGCACCTGACCCGGGTGATGCGGGCCGAGCTGGGGCACACGCCCGGCCGGGTGCGTGCTCTGCTCGCGTCCTGAATGCGCTGTAATCCGAATCGGCCCGCCAACCGGTAGTCATCACCGGACGACGACGAGACGGAGATGACGGATGGACGACGGGTTCGCCGAGTACGTGGCACACCGGCAGCCACGCCTGTGCCGGATGGCGTACCTCCTCACCCGGGACTGGGGCACGGCCGAGGACGTGGTGCAGACGGCGCTGGCGAAGGCCTGGCTCGCCTGGCGGCGGATCGAGGGCAACCCCGACCCGTACGTCTACCGGATCATCGTGAACACCCACACCTCGTGGTGGCGCAGGCGCTGGCGCGGCGAGGTGCCGGCCGAGACGCTTCCCGAGACCGCCGACCCGCGCGACGCGGCGGCCGAGGTGGCCGACCAGGCCGCGCTGTGGAGCGCGATCGGCGCGCTCTCCCCGCGCCAGCGGGCGGTGATCGTCCTGCACTACTACGAGGGACGCACGCTCACGCAGGTCGCCGACATCGTCGGGTGCTCGCTGGGGGCGGTGAAGAGCCAGCTCAGCCGGGCCCTGACCCGTCTTCGGGTCGATCCGGACATTCAGGCCATGAACGTGGAGAGGGTCAAGCGATGAGCCACACCGAGAGCGACCTGCGAGAGCTGCTGACCGGCCGGGCCGGGGCCCAGGACGGCGGCTCGGCCCGCCTGGAGGAGATCATCCGGCGCGGGCGCCGCATCCGCCGCACCCGGCGGGCCCTGGCGGCGGGCGCGGCGGCCGTGGCCGTCACCGCCGTGGCCCTGATCGGCCTGCCGCTGCGGCCGGGCGCGCCCCCCGTCGCCCAGCAGCCCGTGAACTCGGCCGAGATCGAGCCGGCCGTTCCCGAGATCCCTGAGAAGTTCGAGGTGCGGCTGGGAGCCGTACGGTTCGACCTGCCCCTCATCCACTCCGAGCGCTTCGCGGCGATGGGCGCAGGCACGGTCACCTTCACCCCGGCCAGCACCTCCACGGGGTGGAAGGTGCTCTGCGAGGACCAGCGAGCCTGGGTCGTCATGACGTACCGGCTCAAGAGCGAGGTGCTGAGCGGCGCGGCCGGGCGGTGCGGCGGCGACGGAGTCGGCGGGCACCACGACGAGCGCTCCGCGCCCCGCGACTGGCTGGAGGCTCCGCAGAGCATGACCGTCTGGGTCTTCCCCGGTGACGCCCCGGTCCGGGAGGTGGCGGAGGAGGTCACGGGGTGCAGGCCGATCGGTAAAAGGACGGACTGTGACGAATCGGCCCAGCTCCGCGAGCTGATGAAGCCGCAGGTGCGCGAAGAGCTGATGGCCCGGGTCGGTGACCGTCCCGGCCGGTGGGCGGTCGCGATCTACGACGAGCAGTCGCCCACCGGCTGAGCGGGGCGCGCGAGCCTACCGGCCGGCCACCAGGGGCCCGCGGCGGGCCCGCCTGGTGGCGATCAGCGCGCCGGCCAGCCCGCTGACGAGGCAGATCAGCACCAGCCCCGCGTACTGCGGCAGCGAGTACGCGAACCACGGCCGGCCGGTGGCGGCCCGGCCGAGCGCGGTGAGGGTGGTGGCGGCGATGCCCGTGCCGATCAGCACCCCGGCCACCGTCACGATCAGTGTCTCCCAGACCACCGTCCTGGTGAGCTGCCGCGGCGTGGTCCCCACCGTACGCAGCACCCTCAGCTCCTCCGCCCGCTCGGCCATGGCCATCGCGGTCGCGTTGAGCACCGAGATCACGGTGTAGACGACCGCCGCCCCCACCAGCGCCGGGGCCGCCCACGCCGCCGCTCCCGTACGGGTGACGCCGGCCGCCGCGTCGGAGGTCGTCACGGCGAACAGGAAGGTGCACGCGAGCGCCACGGTCAGCATCACCGGGGACGCCGCCGCCATCGCCCGGCGCGGCTGGGTGACCAGCGACGCCCTGGCGGTCATGCCCGCGCCGGGGTCGAGCCGGGCCACCACGGCTCCCAGCAGCCAGCCGAGCCCGCGCAGCACGGCGGGGCCGAGCGCGGCGGCCCCCACGCAGAGCACCATCGTCGCCCCGAGCCCGGTCGGCACCGCCGCGTCCGGCTCGACCACCGGCGCCAGGGACACCAGCACGCCGCCCCCGGCCAGCGCCACCACCCCGGCGACGGCCCTGGGCCAGGGCAGCAGCCGCCGTTGCACCGCGCTGTCGCGCAGCACCTCCAGCGGCCCCACGCGGACCGCCCTGCGTGCCGCGACCCGGGCCGCCAGCAGCGTCACCACCAGCCCGACCACCACCGCCGGCACGAACGGCCCCGGGGTGACCGCCACCGGCACGCCCGTGGGCGCCAGCCCGGTCAGCCGCAGGAACGCGCCCATGAGCAGCGCGTACGGCACGGCCAGCACGCAGCCCGCCACGCACGCCAGCACGGCCACCACCAGCGCCTCCGCCGTCACCAGCCGGCGCACCTGCCGCGGCGTCATGCCGACCGACCGCAGCAGCCCCCAGGTCCTGCGCTGCCGCGCCACGTGCAGGCCCAGCGTGCCGGTGACCACGAACACCGACACGAACCCGGACACCGCCGCCGACAGCACCAGCAGCCCCATGACGCCGTTCAGCTCGTCCCGCGTGCCCGCCGCGGCGACCACCAGGCCGCCGCCGGCCACCAGCGTCACGGCGAGCAGCACCGCCGCGAAGGAGGCGGCCAGTCCCGTCCGGTTGGCCCGGACGTTGCTCCAGGCAAGCACGAGCGTCACCGCCGGCCGCCCAGCCGCGCGCCGATCTGCTCGGCCGAGGGCCGCTCCAGCACGTCCACGATCCGGCCATCGGTCAGGAACAGCACGCGGTCCGCCCGCGCCGCGGCCTCCGCGTCGTGCGTGACCATCACCACCGTCTGCCCGAACGCGTCGACCGCCTCCCGCAGCAGCCCCAGCACCTCGTGCCCGGTCCGCCGGTCCAGCGCCCCTGTCGGCTCGTCCGCGAACAGCACCTCGGGCCTGGCCAGCAGGGCGCGGGCGATCGCCACCCGCTGCTGCTGCCCGCCGGAAAGCTGCGCGGGCCGGTGTCTCTCCCGCCCTGCCAGGCCGACCCGCCGCAGCAGCTCGCCCACCCGCGCGGGGTCCGGCCGCCGCCGCGCCAGCCTGCTCGGCAGCACGACGTTCTGCCAGGCGGTCAGCGACGGCACCAGGTTGAACGCCTGGAAGACGACGCCCACCCGGTCGCGGCGCAGCACCGCCAGCTCCTGCTCGCCGAAGGCGGTGATGTCCTGCCCCGCCACCCGCACCGTCCCGGAGTCCGGCCGGTCCAGCCCGGAGGCGCACTGCAGCAGGCTGCTCTTCCCCGACCCCGACGGGCCCATCACCGCGGTGAAGCTCCCGCGCGCGAACCCGACACTGACCTGCCGCAACGCCGCCACTTCCGTGGCTCCCCCGCCGTAGGTCCTGGTCACCTCCTCAAGGAGGACCACCTGATCACTCATGATCGTCAGCCTGCCGGAGCGATCAGGCCGCCGCCCATCCGGGAGATCCCCGGCCCGTCCCTGAAACCGTCAGAGCCAGTGCCAGGTGACCCGGGCCTGCTCGGCGGCGTCCGCCAGCCACTCCTCGAACGCGGCCGCCCCCGCGGCCTTCAGGGTGGCCGAGTCCGCCACGGCCTCCGCCCGCTCGATCACCAGCCCCGTCAGGAAACCTCCCTCGTACGCCACCGGCCCGGCCGAGGCCCCGCCCGGCAGCTCCCGCAGCGGCTCGGGCAGCTCCCCCGCCCACGTCCTGGCCCTGGTGAGGCGAAGCCCCCACCGCTCGCCGAGACCGCCCCGCAAGGCGGCGACGTCGATCGGCTCCTCCTCCGACAGCACCCACACCGCGCGCACGGTGGCGTACCGGTCGCGATGCCGGTCCAGGTGCGCGGGCGCCAGCTCCGCCCGCATCCGGTCGCGGAAGCGCCGGTCCCTGGCCTTGGTGGTCATGTGGTCGTGGAACGCCTCGGCGCTCATGCCCATGCGTTCCAGCCACCTCAGCATCGCCTCGCGGCTGGTCAGGCCGTGCAGCCTGCGGAAGCCGTCCGCGGCGGCCTGGACGTCATCCGGGCCGACCTCCTCCTTGGCGGCGGCGTTGCGCAGCACGCAGAACCGGACCAGCTCCTCCTGCGGCGACAGCCCGGCCCGGGTGAGCGAGCGGAGCATGAGCATCGCCTCGGGCATGGAGATCTGCATGCCGTCCACGGTCAGCAGGTTGCCCGCGGCCCAGTGGGTCGAGTGGTCGACCAGCCAGGACGCGCCGTCATCCGGCTGCAGGGTCAGCATGATCGTGCCGCCGGCCGGGTCGTCGAGCAGCAGGTCGTAGTCCACCACGGGCGAGCCGGGGCGCGGGTTGCTGACGAGCTGGGCGGCGAGCGCGGGATGCGACTCGGCCCACGCGGCGGCGGCGCGGCGGGCCTCCTCCACCGCCGAACGGCGGCGGGTCAGCCCGCGCAGCAGGCCCACGCCGCTTTCCAGGGCGGGGCCGAGAGCGGGTCCAGTCATGGCGCTTCCGTTTCTCCGGCCGTGAGCCAGTCGGCGATGGCGTCGCCGATGGGCAGGCCGGTCAGGTCTTCGATCCAGCCCCACTGTCCGTTGGGGTTGATCTCGAGGAACACGTACTCCCCGTCCGGGGTCAGGATCAGGTCGATCGCGCCGAACGAGACGCCGAGCGCGGCGACCAGGTCCACGCACTGGCGGGAGACGTCGCCGGGCAGGTGGTGCACGCTGTGGCGGGCGCGGTCGAAGTCGTAGTGGCGCCAGTCGTCGCGGGTGCGCGGCGAGTCCTGCGAGGCGATCTCGGCGGCGAACACCTGCCGCCCCACGACGGTGACCCGCAGCTCCACGGCCTTGCGCACGTACGGCTGCAGGATGGTCGGCTCGTGGGCCAGCCGGGCCCGGCCAGCGAGGTCCCGGCGCTGCACGACGGTGGTGTAGACGGTGTGCCGGGCGCCGTCGATCTCGAACGGGGCGTACTCGACGGGTTTGGCGATCAGCCGCCCGCCGGCCCGCTCGTAGGCGGGCACCAGCTCGGCCGGGTCGTTGGTGATCACGGTGCGCGGCACGGCGAAGCCCAGCCGCTGGGCCAGCGCCAGGTGGACCAGCTTGTTGTGCGCCCTGCGCAGCACCGGGTGCCTGGCCGGCAGCCAGCGGGCGTCCAGCAGGTCCCAGAAGCCTTCGAGGAACCACTCCGATAGCTCCCCCGCCCGGTCCCTGAGGTCGGCCGCGGTGACGCCCGGTGCGGCGGCTGGCTGTCCGGGGCGCCGGTTCCACACGGCCGTCGTTCCGCCGAGATCGACGGTCTCCCCGCCGGTGACCAGCCTCAGCTCGGTCCTGCCCGCCGCGAACCCGGCGGTCACATGGGCGGCGGCCGGGTACTGTGCCGGGTCCCACCAGACGACCTCGGCGCCCCTGGCCTTCAGCTTGGGCAGGACCATGCGAACGGTGGTGTCACCGGGTTCGCTGAGAATCAGTAGCATGTGGCCCCCCTCGGCCGCGCGGGAGGAGCGCGAGGCCCCTCCCACGCGACCCGAGTGATCTTTAGTAGTCGGACACCCAGCCGTCGGACGGCCGGCCCTCGGTGCCGTTGGTGTGGTAGCAGCGCTCCATGCGCGCCCCACCGGAGACGAGACCGAGGTCGGCCTCGTCGATCACCGGCAGCTCGTTGCTGAGGTCGTCCAGATCCACGATCTTCTTGGTCATCTCTGCCCTCCCTTTTCGACGGGCGAGCCGGGCCCCGCGCGGGCCCGGCTCGTGTGGATGAAGCTCATCAGCCGGGATTTGGAGCCGACTTGAATGTGGCTTGGAGGGGGAGAAATATCCTTCAGTACGTCGTCCGCCGCATCGCCTGGATCAGCACGGGCAGGGCGACCACCAGGAAGACCCCGCGCACTGCGCCCGCGACCGGGTAGGCCGCGTGCACCCCGAACGCGTGCGTCACCAGCCCGCCGGCCAGCGCGCCGAGCGGCATCAGCCCCCAGCCGAGCATCCGGTAGACGCTGTTCACCCTGCCGAGCAGCTCGGACGGCACGATCTGCTGCCGGAGGCTGACGGTCACCACGTTCCACAGCGTGGTGACGAAGCCTGTGACGGCCAGCAGGGCGCCGAGCACGAACGCGTTCGGGCTCAGGCCGATCCCGACGAACGTGCCGACGTTCGTGACGAGCGCGGTGAGCAGGGCGGGCAGCGCGCCCATGCGCTCGACGACGGGCGCGCCCAGCAGCCCGCCGAGCAGGCTGCCGACGGCGGCGCCGGCGAGCAGCAGGCCGTAACCGGGCGCGTCGAGGTGCAGCGCCTGCGTCGCCAGCAGCACCAGCGAGACGTTGCCGAGCTGCCAGCAGAAGGTGTTGACGCCGAGCAGCAACGCGAGCGTGCGCAGCAGCCGGTGGCGGGCCAGCCAGCGCAGGCCGTCCGCGATCGCCGTGCGCAGGGGCGGGTGCCCGGTCCGCGCGCTCCTCCGCCTGGGCAGGGTCGCCAGCAGCGCGGCCGACAGCACGAACGAGGCGGCGTCCAGGCCGAACGGCAACGCCACCGCGATCGCGAAGAGCAGCCCGCCGACCGGCGGCCCGGCGAACTGCAGGCCGATCGTGGTGATCACCTGCTGGTGGCCGTTCGCCCTGTGCAGCAGCGGCTTGGCCACCAGGTCCGGCAGCACGGCCTGCGCCGCGTTGGCGAAGACGACGGTGCACGCCCCCAGCCCGAACGCCAGGACCGCCAGCACCGGCACGCTGACCAGGCCGGCGGCGGCGAGGACCGCGACGCCTCCCACGAGCACCGCCTGGACGGCCTGCGCCCGCCACATCAGGGCCACGCGGTCGTACCGGTCCACCAGCGCCCCGGCGGGCAGCGACAGCAGCAGCCAGGGCAGGAACGTCGCCGCGGACACCACCGACACCAGCCGCGCGTCCTGCGTGACCGTCACGGCCAGCAGCGGCACCGCCGCCGTGAACGCCCCGTCCCCGACACTGTTGATCCCCGTCGCCCACCACAACCGCCAGTAACCCGGGGACAGCCGCGGTGCGGCCTCACTCTGCGTCATGCCGTGATCGTCGGGGCGGTGGCGCCGCCAGGACAGCTTTTAGCGCGGGGCTACATAATCGGCGCATGGCTCTCACGGTCGAGCTGGGCGTGGCCGAGCTGGCGGCGACCCGGTTCGCGATCTCGCCGCTGTCGGAGACCGTGTCCGCGCTGCAGCAGCTCGGTGCTCGCGATCGGCATCCGGTCAACCTGCGGTGGCTGCGCTGGGCGGCCGACGAGCTGGCCAGGCGGCCGCTCGACCTCACGCACACCTGGCCGCTGATCGTGAGCGACCGGCCGAACTGGCCGGAGTTCCTCGTCCCCGCCCCGCGCGGCTCGTGGACGTCCATCGACGACGACCTGGCCGCGTTGCGGCGGACCCCCGCGTCCCAGGTGCGGATCAGCCTGCGCCGCGTGTTCGGCGCGAGCCCGCCAGAGCCGGTCGCCGCGCTCGCCGCGCGGCCGGCGGCCGGGCTGCGGGTGATCGCCGGGGAGCTGCGGGCGGCGCACGACCGGCTGATCGCGCCGCACTGGCCCCGGATCAGGGCCGTGCTCGACGCCGACGTCATCCACCGGGCCAAGGAGCTGGCCGCGGGCGGGGCGGAGCGGTTGTTCGCCGGCCTGCATCCGGATCTGCGCTGGCAGGACGGCCGGCTGCGGCTGGAGGGGGATCGCTGGCGGGCCGAGCGGGTGGTGGATCGCGGGCCTGGGGGGCTGGTGCTGATGCCGGTCGCGCTCGGTACGCCGTACGTGCTGATCAAGAAGAGGACGTCCACCCAGACCACCGTGCGTTACCCGGCACGCGGCGTCGGCACCTTGTGGACGGCCGGGACGCGCGCCCCCGCGGGCAGCGCGGTGCGGCTGCTGGGCCCGGTGCGCGCCGGGCTGCTGGAGGCGCTGCGCTCACCCGCGACGACGACGGACCTGGCCCGCGCGCTCGGCGTCACGCCCAGCGCGGTCTCGCAGCAGCTGCGGGTGCTGCGCGAGAGCGGGCTGGTCGCCCGCGAGCGCTCCGGGCGCACGGTCCTCTACCTGACGACCGCCCTGGGCACGGCCCTCATCGGCGGGAGCTGAAGACGGCGAACCGCTGCCTCATCGGCGGAAGCTGAAGACGGCGAACCGCCTCGCCTCATCGGCGGGAGCTGAAGGCGGCGAACCGCCTCGCCTCGGGCGCGCGCTCGGGGTCGCTGAGCCACTGGGAGGCGAGCCCGACGAGCAGGGCCAGGTAGTGCGACCCGGCCGCACGGACCTCGCGGGGATCGCTGTCCGGCCCGAGGCCGGCGAAGGCCCGCGCCAGTGACGCCCTCGCCGCCTCCTGCCCGCTCGCGATCATCGCCCTGATCTCGCCGTCCTCCCGGGCGGACGCGACGGACTCGAAGTTGACGAACCACAGCGCCCTGTTCGCCCGGATCGAGTCGATGATCCGCCCCCACAGGACCTCGTGATCCTCCGGCTCCCCCGACGTGCCGTCGAGCACCGCGAACAGCAGCTCCCCCCACTCCGTGTTGAGGTCGCGCAGGGCCTTGGTGAGCAGCTGCTCCTTGGACCCGAAGTGGTAGTTGATCGACGCCTGGTTCGCCCCCGACGCCGCGACCAGGTCGCGGACGGTGGTGTGCGCGTATCCCTTCGTCAGCAGGCAGTCGCGCGCCGCCAGCAGCAGCTTGTCCTTGGCACTCATATGCCCTACCGTATCAAATAAACATTCGTTTGAAATGAGCGTTTATTCATGGAGCTGCACATGACCACCTACGCACCACCCGTGCTGCGCATCCGCGACCTGCGCTGCGAGTACCCCGGCGAGGCCGGCCCGGTCCACGCCCTGCGCGGCATCGACCTCGACGTCCCGCGCTCGTCCTTCATCGCGATCATGGGCCCGTCCGGTTCGGGCAAGACGACCCTCCTGCACTGCGCCGCCGGGCTGCAGCGGCCCACGTCGGGCGCCGTCGAACTCGACGGGCAGGACCTGCGCGGGCTTGACCAGACCCGGCTGGCGCAGCTGCGCCGGCGCCGCGTCGGCTTCGTCTTCCAGTCGTTCAACCTGCTGCCCGCCCTCTCGACCGTCGACAACGTCGAGCTGCCGCTGCGCCTCGACTCCCGCAGGACGCAGCCGGCGCGCACGGCCGAGCTGCTCGCCAGGGTCGGGCTGGGCAACCGGGGCGGCCACCGCCCCGACCAGCTCTCGGGCGGCCAGAAGCAGCGGGTCGCGGTCGCCCGGGCGTTGATCACCGACCCGGAGATCGTCTTCGCCGACGAGCCCACCGGCGCCCTCGACATCCGCAGCGCCAGGGAGGTCCTGCGACTGATGCGCGAGCTGGCCGACCACGGCCAGACGATCATCATGGTGACGCACGACCCGGTCGCCGCCTCCTACTCCGACGCCGTGCTCTTCCTCGCCGACGGCCGGCTCGTGGACCGCCTGCCGCGCCCCACCGCGCAGCAGGTCGCCGCCCGGATGGCCGTCCTGGTCGAGTCGGCGGAGCAGGCCGCGAACGGGGCGGTGACGGCCTGATGCTCAAGCTCGCCCTGCGCTCCTTCGCCCACCACCGCGCCGCCGCGATCGCGACCGGCCTGGTGGCGCTCGTCGGCACGATCCTGGTCACCGGCATGATGAGCCTGCTCGGCACCGGGCTGGCCGCGAGCACGGCCGCCGCCGACCGCGCGTTCCTCGTGCAGTTCCCGCTCATCATGGGCGGCTGGACGGTGGCGATCGTGTTGTTCGCCATGGTCTCGACGGTCGGCGTGGCGCTCGGCGGCCGGGCCGGGGAGATCGCCGGCCTCCGCCTCATCGGCGCGACGCCCCGGCAGGTGCAGGGGATGCTCGTCGTCGAGACGACCGCCATCACCGCCGTCACGGCGCTGCCCGGCCTGGCCGGCGGCTACCTGCTCGGCTGGGTCATCAGCCGCAGCATGCACGCGGCCGGGCTCACCGGCGCGGCCTCGGTGTTCGCGCCGGGCGCGGCCCTGCCGCTGCTCGGCGTGCTCGTCGTGCTGGCCGCGAGCGTGCTCGCCGCCTGGATCGGCAGCCGCTCCCTGGCCCGCCGCAGCCCGGTCGCCGACGCGGCCCCGCCATCCCGCAGCCGTACGGGGCGGCGTCCTGGTCTCGGGCGCCGGGTGGCCGCGACCCTGATGATCTGCGCCGGGCTGGCCTCGTCGGCCACGGTGCTCGGCATGGACCCGGCCGACGTGCTCACCACGGCGATGACCGGGCCTGCCTGCGTGCTCGTCGCCGTCGGCCTCTGCCTGCTCGCCCCCGAGCTCGTCCTCGCGGCGAACCGCGCGCTGGCCGTCCTGCGCCCGGCCCACCGCGCCGCCCCGCTCCACCTGGCCGCGCTCAACCTGTCCGCCGCCCCCGACCGGGTACGGCCCACCGTCACCTTCCTCACCCTGTTCGTCGGCGTGGCGGCGGGGACGCTCAGCATGCAGGGCGTGGAGAACGCGGCGGGCACCGGCGGCAGCACGGGCGAGGTCCTCGCCTCGATCAACTACTTCGTCGTGGCGTTGATCGCCGCGTTCATGGCCATCGCGCTGACCAACAACCTCGTCGCCTCCATCACCCGGCGCCGGGCCGAGTTCGCGGTCATGTCCCTGGTCGGCTCGACCGGCGGCCAGACGCACGGCATGCTCGTCCGGGAGATCGGCGTGGCCACGGCCGTCAGCACCGTGGCCGGCAGCGTGGGCGCTTTCGTCACCGTGCTGCCCTTCGCCGTGGTCAAGACCGGCGACCCCCTGCAGGCGGCGGCGCCCCTGCCCTACGCGATCACGATCGCGATCGGGGCCGGGGTCACGCTGGGGGTCTCAGCGCTCGTGGGGCGGCGCGTGATCCGTACGGCGTGAGCTAGAAGATCTTCATGTCCCTGAGCATGCGCCAGCTCTCCAGGGCCTTGATCGAGTTGGGGTACTCCCCCTTCGCGATCCAGTCGCCCAGCGCGCGGCGGCCCGCGTACTTCTTGAGCTGGCCGTTGAACTCCCCCACGTTGTAGTACACGTAGGTCCAGTAGACCAGCTCGTCCCGGGTGGGCGCGGCGTACCCGTAGGTCTTGACGTCGGCCAGGAACAACGCGCGGCGCCGCAGCAGCATGGCGGCCTCGCCCTGCAGCCCCGTCGTCAGGTCGGGGAACAGCGCCGACTCCACCAGGGTGCCCTTCTCGTTGCGTCTGGTGTCGAGCACGACCCGCTTCGGGTCGTAGGGCAGGAAGCTCCTGCCGGGCACCCTGGCGGCGCTCATGTCGAGGAAGAAGCGGTCGGTGCCGAGGTAGTCGTAGCCGAAGATCGGGCTCGTCGTGGGGACGCTCCTGAGCTGCGCGTCCGTCGGGTCGCCGGCCTGCCTGCCCAGCCCGATCCGGTCGCGGACGTAGTCGACCAGCCCTTCCAGGTAGGCGTAGGTGTAGAGCTGGTCCGGCGGGAGGCCGGCGGTGGCGGCGGTGAAGACGACGTCGAGGACCTGGGGCGGGGTGTTCTTCAGCCAGTACTTGGCCTGCGACTTCGGGTACTTCTGCGTCAGCCTGCCCAGCGGGGTGGTGAACGCGGCGAAGAACTGCCGCTCCCTGGCCAGGTAGGCCGCCGTCCCCCCGCCGCCCCGGTCGGCCACCAGGCCCGCCCACCGCGCCAGCACCGCCTGCTCCTCCGCCGTCCTGCCGAGCACGCCCAGCGCGTGGCGGATCCGGGTGCGACCGGCGTTGGCGTTGAACGTCACGCTCTTGCCCGCCTTCACCTCCTTCAGCGCGTTCCTGAGCACGTCGACGTCGGCCTTCACGGTCGCGTCCGGGACGAGGTAGTTCTTCCTCGCCCGCTCGACGACCTGCTCGCCCCGGGTCGCGGCTGCCGCTTCGGCGGCGCCCGCCGTGCCACCGGCCAGGACGAGGGCGCATGCCAGGGTGGTCGCGGCGAATCGCCGCCTTGAGTACGTCTGCATGCCTGCTGCTTATCGGCCGGGGTGTTGTCCTGCCAGGGAGCGGCGTCCGTGGTCATGGGTGGACAAAGGCGGCACCGCGCTGTCGTGGACGAAGCCGGCGCCGCGCTGTCGTGGGCGAACCCGGCGCCGCGCTGTCCCTCTTGCGAGCTACCCCCGAATGTCCACCGCGTGGTGACGATTCCCCGCCGCCCGATCCCTAGCGTTGCCTGCGTACCCGCGACGCCCGGTCGCGGCCGTTCCCCGAACAGGAGTCGTCATGCGGCTGTTGAAGCAACTCGTGGCCGTGGCGGCGGTCGCACTGGCCGGCAGCCTGGCCGTGGGCGCCGTCCAGGACGCCCCGCTGCTCACCCTGGTCCTCGGCCTGGCCACCGCCGCACTCGCCGTGTTCGTCTACGCCCGGGTCGTGCGCTGGTCCGAGCGCCGCGAGCCCGCGGAGGTGGCCGGGAAGGGCGCCGCCCCCGCCTTCGGCCGCGGCCTGCTGATCGGCGTCGCGATGTTCGGCGCCGTCATCCTGAACATCGCCTTCCTGGGCGGCTACCGCATCGACGGCTTCGGCTCCTGGACGGGCGCGGCCGGCCTGGTCGGGTTCATGGCCGCCGCCGCGGTGACGGAGGAGCTGCTCTTCCGCGGCATCCTGTTCCGGATCATCGAGGAGCGCACCGGCACGTGGCTCGCGCTGGCGCTGACCGCCGTGCTGTTCGGCCTGTCGCACCTGTTCAACCCGCACGCGAACCTGTGGGGCGCGATCGCCATCGCGATCGAGGCCGGCGGCATGCTCGCCGCCGCCTACGCCGCCACCCGCACCCTGTGGCTGCCGATGGGCCTGCACTTCGGCTGGAACTTCGCCGCCGCCGGCATCTTCAGCACCGAGGTCTCCGGCAGCGGCGCGGCGCAGGGGCTGCTGAACGGCGTGACGTCCGGCCCCACCCTGGTCACCGGCGGCGCGTTCGGGCCGGAGGCGAGCGCGTACGCGGTGGCGTTCGGCCTGCTGCTGACCGTCGTGTTCCTGTGGCTGGCCCGCAGGCGCGGCAATCTGGTCCCGATGCGGCGCCGGACGACCGCTACGCTCGCCCCATGATCGATCCACGGCGGGTCATGAGCCTGTGGCAGCGCTACGACGTCGTGGTCAGGGACTTACCCTTCGGCCTGGTGGTGGCCGCCGTGTCGCTCATGCCGGCGATGCACGGCAAGGGAACCCAGGTCGGCGACCTGCCGGCCCGGCCGTTCGACGAGCTGGCCCTGCTGGTGATCGCCCTGGAGTGCCTGCCCCTCGCCGTGCGCCGGCGGTGGCCGGCCGTCTGCCTCGCTCTCGTCACGCTCGGCTTCGTCCTCGACCAGCTCCGCGCGTACCACGTGTTCGCCGCCACCGCGATGCCCATCGCGCTCATCAGCGCCGGCGCCCACCTGGAGCATCACCGGCGCGCCACCGTGGCCCTCCTGTCCATGGCGTACGTGCCGCTCGCGGTCGCGCTCAACCGCATCGGCGCGACCGAACGGCCGGAGGGGTACGTGGTGTTCTACCTGGCCCTGGCCATGGCCTGGGGCATCGGCGCCTGGCTGCGCTCCACCCGCGCCGCCGAGGCCGAGCGCCGCCTGCGCGTCGCCGAGGCCACCCGCGCCGCCGAACGCACCCGCATCGCCCGCGAGCTGCACGACGTCGTGACCCACCACGTCACCGCCATGGTCGTCCAGGCCGAGGCGGCCCGCTACCTGACCGCCGCCCCCGACCGCCTGGAAACCACCCTGACCGCCGTCACCGACACCGGCCGCCGCGCCATCGCCGACCTGCGCCACATGCTCGACCTGCTCAAGGCCGACCACGACCACGACGTCAGCACCCCGTCACCCGGTGACCTGCACAGCCTCGTCGAGCAGACCCGCCAGGCCGGCCAGCCGGTACGGCTCACGGAGGAGGGCACCCCGGCGCAATCGGCCGGCAGCGCCGAGTTCGTCACCTATAGGGTCGTCCAGGAAGCCCTGACGAACGCCCTGAAACACGCCCACGGCAGCGCCACCGTCGTCCGGGTCCGCTACGGGGAGAAGGAGATCACCGTGGAGGTCGGCAACGACGGCTCCGGCTCCCGCGGCGCCGCCCCGGCCGGAAGCGGGCGAGGGCTGGCGGGCCTCCGCGAGCGCGTGGCCGCCCTGGGGGGCGAGTTCAGCGCGGACCCACAGGCGGGCGGCGGCTTCGTCGTCCGAGCCCGGATCCCGGCGGGCAACCCGTCGTGACCGCCCCTCGGGCCCGCGGAGAGCTTGCCGTGACCATCCTTGCAGGAGAGCCTGCCGTGACCACCTTTCAGGAGAACCTGCCGTGACCACCCAGACTCGCGTACTCCGTGTCCTGGTCTGCGACGACCAGGCGCTGATCCGCACGGGCTTCGCCACGATCATCGACGCGCAGCCCGACCTGGAGGTGGTCGGCGAGTGCGGCGACGGCCGCGCCGCGGTCGACCTTGCCCGCCGCCTGAACCCCGACATCGTCGTCATGGACGTCCGGATGCCGGTGCTCGACGGCATCGCGGCCACCCGCCTGCTGGCGGGCGCCGGGGTGGAGCACCCCGTCAAGGTGCTGGTGGTCACCACGTTCAACCTGGACGAGTACGTCTACGAGGCCCTGCGCGCCGGCGCGAGCGGCTTCCTGCTCAAGGACGCCCCACCGGCACAGCTCCTGCACGGCATCCGCACCGTCGCGACCGGCGCCGCGCTCCTGGCCCCCGAGGTGACGCGGCAGCTCGTCGGCCGGTACGCCTCCCGCATCCGCCCCACCCAGGCGACACCGGACGACGTCGCCCTGACCCCGCGCGAGCTGGAGGTCCTGCGGCTCATCGCCGACGGACGATCCAACAGCGAGATCGCCGCGACGCTGGTGATCAGCCAGGAGACCGTCAAGACGTACGTGTCGCGGATCCTGACCAAGCTCGACCTGCGTGATCGCGTGCAGGCGGTGGTCTACGCCTACCGCAGCGGCCTGGTCACCTGAGCCCCGGCCCTCCTTGCAGGTCAGGTGTGCAACGATCGCTGCACGGCAGCATCGATCAGCTCATGGATCTCCTGCTCGCCGAAGATGTCGGGCAGCGTCAGCCGTTCCACGATCAGCCAGTTCAGCGCGAGATAGAGCAGCACCACCGAGGTCGAGTCGCCGGGCAGCCCCGAGGCGGCGTGATAGCCGATGTTGGCGTCGATGTCCTCGCGGATGCGCCGGGTGAGCACGGCGCGCAGCTCAGGCCGCCGGGTGGACTCCAGCCGCAGCTCGAGCAGGGCCAGGTAGCCGGAGTTGAAGGCGGAGACCCGATCCACCAGCTCGTGCATCAGCTCGGCATAACGCGTCGCGTCCTGCACCCCCTCCCGGCCGCGGGCCATCGTGGCCTCGTCGGGCAGCAGCCGCTCGTAGATCCGCCCGCCGACCTGGGTGAACAGATCGTCGCGGCTGGCGAAGTAGTTGGAGGCCGTGCCGGGCGGCACAGCCGCCTCCGCGTCGACGGCCCGGAACGTCAGCCCCCGCGCTCCTTCCCTGGCCAGCACCTCGATGGCCGCGTCGATCAGCGCCTGCCGCCGTTCGGGATTTCTCCGCACTTGACACCACTCCACATGTAGTACTACGTTCAAACCACTTCACCCATAGTACTACATCAGGAGTTGGTCGTTGATGCGAAAGCTCGTCTACTACATCGGTGTCTCCCTCGACGGCTACATCGCCGGCCCCGACGCCGAGTTCGACTTCTACCCCTTGTCGGACCAGATGGCCGCCTGGATCAACGAGCGTTACCCGGAGACGCTCCCCACCCACATCCGCAAGCTTGTCGGCCTCGAAGGCGTGCCCAACAAGGTCTTCGACACCCTGGTGATGGGCCGCGGCACCTACGAGCCGGCTCTGGACGTCCCCACCACCAGCCCGTACGCCCACCTGCGCCAGTACGTCGTGTCCAGCACGCTGCAGATCGACGACCCCACGGTCCAGGTGGAGACCGGCGACCCGATCGACCTCGTCCGGCGCCTCAAGGCGGAGGACACCGGCAAGGACATCTACCTCTGCGGCGGCGGCAAGCTGGCCGCCTCCCTGCTCCCGGAGATCGACGAGATCATCCTCAAGAGCTACCCCGTGGTGGCGGGCGCGGGCATCCCCATGCTCGCCGGCCACTTCCGCCCCACCCTGTTCACCCCCACCCGGCGCGAGTCCTTCGACAACGGCGCCCAGGTCACCTGGCTCACCAGGGCCTAGAACCGCACAGGAGACAGCATGCACATCAAACTCCCACCCCTGACCACCCAGCCCGGCCCCAGCCGCCCCACCCCGTCCCCGCACCGGCACGAACCTCCGGCGCGCGACCTCAAACCCACGGGCCGCACCAACCTCTCCCGCCGCCCCACCGCGGCTCCCCGCCGCAGTGGATACTGATCCCCTTCCCGAAGATCCCGTCCGGTCATTCAAGATCGGACGGGATCCCCAGCGGAACCGCACGAGCGGTCGAGGCCTCAGCCGAACCACGCTCTGGTGCCGGGGCGCAGCGACAACCCGAACGTCAGCAGCGCGTAGGGCACCCCGCACACGAGCGCGAGCGCCCAGTAACCGACCCTGATCCTGGCACTCTTCGTCCGCGACCGGTGGAGGGCGATGGCTTGAGAACGGCGCGGTTGACCTCAATCGTGCTTGAGCTCCTAGCGTGGTCCGCAACCCCGATCCGGACACTTAGGACAATCATGACGCGGATCAGCACCACCTTGCCCATGACCCAAGCCGGCGTACCCGACCTCACGATGACGCAGCACCTTGAAAACCTCGGCTACGACGCCATCAGCATGCCCGATCTCATCGTCGGAGACGGGACACCGGGCTTCGACCCCACACTCGTCCTGGCAGCCGCCGCAACCGTGACCGACAGGATCGGACTGGAGTTCGGCGTGCTCAGCCTCCCCCTGCGCCCGGCCGCCTGGGTCGCCACACAGGTGCAGACCCTCCAGCACCTGTCAGGCAACCGCGTCACCCTCGGCGTCGGGATCGGAGGTTTCCCCGGCTCGCCGTTCTGGCGTGCGGTCGGGGCACCGCTCCAGGGAAGGGGACGCCGGACCGATGAAGCGTTGCAGGCCCTGCCCGGCCTCATCCGTGGTGAGGCGACGAAGCTGGGCGAGGCGGAGGTCACCCTGGGCCCTGCCGCTCCGGTCCCGCCCATCCTCATCGGCGGCAACTCCGAGGCGGCGATGCGCCGCGCCGTCCTCCATGGTGACGGCTGGGCGCCCTCCTTGCTCAGCCCCGCGGCTCTGGGCAGGAAGGCGGTACGGCTACGTGAGATCGCGCACGAGCTCGGACGCCCGGTCCCGTCGATCTCCGTGGGCGGTCACGCGATCCTCGTCGACAACCCGGCCGCCCTCGAACAATTCACCCGCACACTGGTGGACGTGCATCGCCTGCCGCAGGAAGAAGCCGACAACGTCCCGGTCACCGGCGGCCCGGAGCAGGTCGCGGAACGCCTGCACGCCTACGCGGAGGCCGGAGCCGACATGGTCGGGCTCAGCCTTGACGGCGGAGACTGGATCCGGCAGGCGGAAACCCTCGCGGAGGCCCGAGCACGGCTGAGCCGTAGCCGGACGACGCAGGCGGACCAAGGGTGATGGGTCGCTCAAGCGCCCCACGCACGCACCGGCACGGCGAGAGTGTGCCAACAATCGGCGTGTTCCGGTAGGTTCGTCACCTGCCGCCCAGAAGATCACGAAGGAGGCCCTCCAACAGGTGACCGATGAAACGCTGGTCCCGCCGACGGAGGGTTGCGCGATGGGACTGCGAGTCAAGATCTTGGGCCCGTTGGAGCTGACGGCGGACGGCGAGGTGCTGCCGCTGACCGGCACCCGGCGGATCGGCCTGCTGACCCGGCTGGCACTGAGCGCCGGCCGGGTGGTCACCGCTGAGCAGCTCCTCACCGATGTGTGGGGCGAGAGCCGGGCGGCGACGGCGCCGAAGCAGCTGCACATCGTGGTGTCGAAGCTGCGCGAGCTGCTCGCGCCCCGGGCGCTCGACGAGCTCATCGTGACCGCGCCGGGCGGATACTGCCTGGACGTGCCACCTGATCACGTCGATGCGCACCTGTTCATGAGACTGGTACGCGAAGCGCGTACCGTCCACGCCAGGGGAGAGATCACCACGGCCGACAGGTCGTTCCGGCAGGCTCTGGCCCTGTGGCGGGGAGAGGCCCTGGCAGGTATGTCGGCGGAGTGGGCCCAGATCGAGGCCACCCGGCTGACGGAGGAGCGGCTCACCGCGCTGGAGGATCACGTCGACCTGCGGATGGCGGCGGGCGATCACCATGCGGTGATAGCGGATCTGACCGTCCACATCGAGGCGCACCCGCTGCGGGAGCGGCCGCACGCACAGCTGATGCTGGCGCTGTATCGCGCTGGGCGGTCGTCGGAAGCGCTCGCGCTCTACCAGGAGACCCGCCACGTCATGATCCGGGAGCTCGGCATCGAGCCGAGTGCCGAGCTGCGCCGCCTCCAGCAGGCGGTGCTCGCTCGCGACCCCGTCCTCGATCTGACAGCCCCGGCGCAGGACGCCGCGCTCGGCGACACCGTCGCCCCGGCCGAGCTGCCCGCCGACACCCGCGCCTTCACGGCCCGCGAGGTCGAGCTCGCCTGGCTCGACAAGGCGCTCACCACCTCGGAACCAGGCACGCCGGCGATCGTCGCCATCGGCGGTGCCGGCGGGATCGGCAAATCCGCGCTGGCCGTACACCTGGCGCACGCCGTCGCCGACCGCTACGCCGACGGCGTTCTCTACCTCGACCTGCACGGCGCCACCGACGGCCTGCGGCCGCTGTCGCCGCTGGAGGCGCTCGGCCGGCTCTTACGCTCGCTCGGCCTGGACGGCTCCGCCGTACCGACCACGGTGGACGAGGCGGCGGCCCGCTACCGATCCCTCACCTCGGCGCGGCACGTGCTGCTCATCCTCGACAACGCCCTCGACACCCGCCAGGTCCGCCCGCTCATCCCCGCCGGATCGGGGTGCGCGGTCGTCATCACGAGCCGGCAGATGCTCACCTCGCTCGACGGCGCGAGCCACCTGAACCTGCCCGGCCTCGACCCGTCCGAGTCCACCGCGCTGCTGGCCCGGATCGCCGGCCCCGGCCGGGTCCACGCCGAGCCGGAGGCCGCCGGACGGATCGTCCGGCTCTGCGGGGGCCTGCCCCTCGCCCTCCGCATCGCGGCGGCGCGGCTGGCCGCCCGCCCCGACTGGACGCTGTCCTACCTCGCCGACAGGCTCGCCGACGCCACCCGCCGCCTGGACACGCTGGAGCACGCCGACCTGGCCGTCCGCGCCGGCATCGCCGTCAGCCTCCAACACCTCCAGGAGGAGCCCGCCGGTCAGGACGCCGCCCACCTGTTCGCCCTGCTCGGCCTCCTCGACACGCCCACCCACACCCCGGCCGCCACCGCCGCGCTCGCCGACCGGCCCGAGTACACGGTGGCGGACGCGCTGGACCGCCTGCTGGACGCCCGGCTGCTCGAATCGGCGGGGCCCGGCCGCTACCGGATGCACGACCTCGTCCGCCTCTACGCCCGCGAGCAAGCGGACGACATCGTCCAGGAGCACGATCGGACGGCCGCCACCCACCGCGCGCTGCACCACTACCTCGCCACAGCCAGAGCGGCCAGCCTTCTGCTCGACCCCACCTCCCCCATCGTCCGGGATCTGCGCGCCGACCAGCCGGGCCTTCGCCTGGACACACCGCAGGAGGCGATCGACTGGATCGAGCTGGAGCGCGACAACCTGATCGCCGTCGCCCGGCAGGCCACCGGCCGCCTCGACGATCCCGGCACGGTCGAAGGCCTCGCCGCCGCCCTCAACAGGCCCTTCAGCCACAGAGGCTGGCTCGCCGAGCTCACCGAGATCCATCACCACGCCCTGCACGTGGCCGCCCGGACCGGTGACTGGGCGGCCCAAGCCCGCGGACACAACCACCTGGGCCTCATCCACAAGAACCAGGGCCGCTTCGAGCCCGCGGTCGAGCACTTCGAACGTGCCCTCACGTGCTGGGATCGAGCGAACCTGCCCCTGCGTAAGGCAGGCACCCTCCACAATCTCGGCACGACCTACGGCAAGCTCGGACGCTTCGACGACGCCCTCGCCACCCAGGACGAGGCGACCGCCGCGGCGACCGCCAGTGGCCTGCGCGACTACCAGGCGATGATCCTCAACGGCCGGGCCGCGGTGCTGATCAGCATGGGCCGGCTGGACGAAGCGATCGACGCCAGCCGGCGAAGCCTGGAGATCTGGGCGGAGTTCGACAATCCCTACGGCGAGGGAACGGCGACCGACACGCTGGCCGACGCCTGCCGACGCGCCGGCAGGCTCGTCGAGGCCGAGGCCGGCTACAGGCGGGCGGTCCACCTCCACCACCAGGCCGGTGCCCGCGCGATGGAGGCCGCTACTCTGTGGGGGCTCGGCGACACCCTGCGCGATCTCGGACGGCGGGACGAGGCCCGGCAGTGCTGGCACCGGTCGGCCCAGATCCTGTGCGATGTCCATCTCCTCACCGAGGAGGAGCTGGAGGTCCTGCTCGCTCAGGACCTCCCGCAAGCTCCCGACCCCGTCAGGCACTTGAGCGCGGGAGCGCGTTGACGGCGCGAGTCAGGAGTTCGGGCCGAGGTGGCTGCGGCGTTCTTCCGCGGTCAGCTCGCGGGTGCGGCGTGATCTGGCCAGTTCGAGCACCGTTCCGGACGGGCCGCACACCTCGCAGGGGCGGCTCTGGACGAGGCTGCCGCCCAGACCGGTGATCAGGGAACGACCGAGCCAGATCTGCGGGCTCAGCCCCCGGACGATCCGCGTACCGTCGGGGCTGAACGCCACGAGACCGCCGCTCGCGCCCCAGCCGGTCAGCTCCAGCGGTTCGCCGCCGCCCGCCGCCCGCCAGAGCCGCAGGTGACCCGCGGGTTCGTTGGTGACCAGCCAGGTGCCGTCGGGGCTGAAATGCACTCTGCGTACGGTGTTCTCGGCGCCGTACAGCACGCCGGCGGGCTCGCCCCGGCCGTCGAGGTCCCAGAGCCGGATCGCGCCGTCCGCGGCGGCGGCGGCCAGGCGCAGTCCGTCCGGGCTGAAGGCGAGGCCCGTGATGTCCTCCGCATGGCCGCGCAGGATCTTCGGCTCGCTCTCGCCGGTCAGGTCCCAGACGACGACGGTGTGGTCGTCCCGGGCGTCGGCCAGTCTCGTACCGTCCGAGCTGAGTGCCACGTCGCCGTCGGCGCGGCCGGTGGGCGGGGTCTGCCAGCCGGTGAGCGCTGTCAACCCGCCGGACGGGGAGACCTGCCACGCCTGCGGCTCTGTGCCGTGGGCGCCCGCGACGATCCGCTTCCCGTCGGCGCTGAACACCAGGCTGATCGGGATGCCACGCAAGGGCGCGGGCGTGGTGACCGGCGGACCGGCGGTGGTGAGGTCCCACAGGCTGAGGGTGCCGGCCCGGCCGACGCCCGCCATCCGCCGGCCGTCAGGGCTCAGCGCGACGAGGTAGCCGGCGTCGCGCGGGCCGCTCACCTCGGCCTGGGTCGCGCCGCGCCAGGTCTTGATCCGGACGTCCCCTGGGGTGAGGAGTGAAGTCGCCCCCGCGCTGACCGCCACCGTGCTCGTGTCGGCGCTGAGCGCCAGGGGCCTGCCCCGGCTCGGCGCCGGGTCGCCCGCCGTGACGTCCCACGTCCGCAGGGAGCCGTCAACATCGACGCTGACCAGCGATTTCCCGTCCGGGGTGAACGCCGCCCCGCGCGGATTCCCCTTCGGGCTGCGCAACACCAGGGGGTCGGCGTCGCTGCCCGTCGTCCAGACGCGGATCACACCGTCGGCGCCGAACGTCGCCAGCCGGTCCCCGTCCGCGGCGAACACCACGCCGTTCAGCTCCGGGTCGTGGCCGGCCAGCTCGACCTGCGGGATCCAGTCGCCGGCCGGCTCCTCCGTCGCGTCCCAGACCTGGGGAACGTCGCCTTCGACGGTCGCGACCCACGGTCCACCAGGGCTGATGACCGTCTGCTCCGGCTGGCCTCGGGTGGCCGCGCGCTGCAGAACGGGCCGGTCGCGGGTCATGTCCCACAGTCGCAGCGGCGATCCGTTGCCCCCGGTGGCGAGCAGCCGGCCGCTGGGGCTGAACGCGACGCTCCTGACTGCGCCGCCGGGGACGCTGAGCTTGACGGGCTCGGCGCGTCCCGGCTTCCAGATGCGCACGCCGTCGCTGTGCGCGCTCGCCACCGTACCGTCGCGCCTGATGCTGACGCCTTGGACGCTGCCGTCAACGGTCCCCAGAACCACGGGCGGACCGCTGGACGCCAGGTCCCACAGCACCAGCTCGCCTCCGGCGTCTCCGGTGACGAGCTGCCGGCCGTCCGCGCTGAACGCGGCGCTCAGGATGCCGTCCGTCCGATCCGGCTGGAGCGGATGGCCGGCCCGGCGCGGTGCGGCACCGTCCAGGCTCCAGATCTCCAGGCTGGACGGGCCCGCGCCGGCGCCCCAGATCGCGATCTTCCGGCCGTCCGGGGTGGCCGTCGTCCCTGTGACCCTGCGCAGGCCGACGGGGGTGGAGCCGCGCAGCCGGGAGTCCGCGGTGGCCTGGCGGAGCACCAGGTCGGCCTCCGAGGTGGGCTCCACCTCGTACGCCTCGATCGCCAGCAGCAACGCCAGCTCCGGATCCTGCTGGAGCTGGCGGCGCGCTTCGGCGGCCAGCCGTACGGAGGTGGCGCGGTCGCGTTCCACGTCCCTGTCGTTGACCTGGACCAGGACGAGCGCGGCCAGCACGATGACCACGACGGCGGCGACCGGCAGCCCGCCGAAGGCGAGCCGGGTCCGGCGGCGGGCCCGGTCGCGCTCGGCGGCGCTCGAACGGCAGGCCGCCAGGAAGGTGCGCTCCAGCTCGTTCAGCGGCACGAAGCTCGCCTCGCCGTCCCACTGGGCGAGGCGGGTGCCGCGGTACAGGTAGTCCTCGCCGCGCCCGTTGCGGTCCCACTCGGCCGCGTCGGACGTGAGCCGCTGGTGCCGCAGCAGGGTCTCACGGTCGGCGGTGAGCCATTCCCGCAGCCGGGGCCAGCCGGTGAGCAGCGCTTCGTGCGCGATGTCCACCAGGTCCTGGTCCACGACGACGAGCCTGGCGGCGGCGAGCCGGTCGAGGACCGCGTCCAGCTCGCCGGCGGGCCCGATGCCGGCGAGCTCGTCCCGGTCGAGCCCGCGACGGGTGTCGGAGCTGCCCGAGCCCGAGGCGACGAGCCGCAGCAGCACGGCGCGGAGCAACTGCTGCTGGTCGGCCTCCAGATCGGCGTACAGGTGCTCGGCCGTCCGCGCGATCGCGCCGGACACGCCGCCCACGGCCCGGTAGTCCGCCAGCGTCAGCGTGTCTCCCCGCTGCCTGCTCCACGTTTCGCGCAGCGCGTGCGCGACCATCGGGAGCGCGCCCTTCTGCTCGGCGGCCTCGGCCACCACGGTGACCACCAGATCCGGGTCCACGCTCAGCCCTGCCCTGGCGGCGGGTTCGGTGATGATGGCGCGCAGGTCCTGCTCGGACATGGGGCCGACCGGTAGGTGCAGGCTGTCGAGGAGGGCTGCGGCCAGGCCGGGGTGTGAGGCGCAGCGGTCGTAGAAGTCGGTGCGGATTCCGATCACCAGGACTGGGCCGTCCTGACGGCTGACGAGGTCGCTCAGCGCGTCGAGGAAGGCTGCGCGTTCCCGCTCGTCGGTGCAGAGTGTGAACGTCTCCTCGAACTGGTCGATGATCACCACCTCGGCGCCGTTCGCGTCGGCGCGGTCCGCGGTGGAGGTCTTCGCGGTGGAGGTCTTCGCGGTGGAGGTCTTCGCGGTGGAGGTCTTCGCGGTGGAGGCGTCCGCGGTGGAGGCGTCCGCGTCAGAGGCGTTTGTGCCGTCCGCGGCGGTGCCGTCCGCGTCGGAGGCACCGGCGTCGGCGCTGTCCGTGCCTGAGGCGTATAACCGGGACAGCGGGTGCGCGCCCGGAGTGAGCAGCGTGACGGTGGTTCCTTCTGCGGTCAGCCGCGCGGCCAGCCCGGCCCGCAGCAACGAGGACTTGCCACTGCCGGTGGCCCCGCGAACCACCGTCAGCGGCCCCTGCTGCACGGCCTTCAGCAGCACCTCAAGCAGATCGTCCCGGCCGAAGAACAGGTCGGCGGCATCGACATCCAGCGGAAGCAGACCGGGATAGGGACAACGGCGCTGCGATCGTTCCAGCTCGGCCGCGGCCAGCTGCCACTTCCGCTCCCATTCGGCGGGATCGCCACCGCAGGCGACGGCGTACGCCAGTGTCGCCTCAAGCGTCGGCAGCCGCGTCCCGGTGGCCGCCTCGGCGAGGGTGCTCCGCGAGAAATGCGCGCGTTCCGCCAGTACGCGGTAGCTCGGCCGCCCGGCCTCATCCCTGAGCCGACGCAATTCCCAGGCAAGCCTTTCGACCGGACCGGCCAACGGATCCACCGGCTGCTCAGGCCGACCCAATGGTCACTCACCTCTTGTTGTCCGGAGTCCTTGCCGCGTTGTCCTGAACCCACGGAGGGCCATTTCGGACATCCCTGGGCCGCCTTAGACCTTAGATCTCCAGCACGACAAGAGGGGGCAAATCATGAGATTCGACGTACCGGGTCCCTTGGAGATCCACACGGGGGATGAAGCCGCCGAGGCCGCCCTGCCTACCGCGATCACAGCCACATCGAGACCGGCCGAGGCGGGAGCGTGCCGCGGTGAGACGGACGACCAGGACGGAGACCTGGACGCCCCGGTCCACCAGTTCTTCGACGTCCACGCGGACGTTGCCGCGGCCGCAGGCTCCCTCCGAGGAGGGCGGAGGCCCGCCGGGCGGCCTGATCGTAGTCGTTGCGCCCCGGTCAAGCGTCCGAGGCGCCGGTCGAGGACAGCACGTCCGAAGGAGACGCGCGACTCATCCGGGCCGACGGTGACGACCGGGGTGTAGCCGACGATGGCCTGTTCGCGGTCGCGGAACTGCGCCCGGACAGGGGCCTGACGCACAAGCACCCAGCGTCCACGGAGATGGCCAGAAAACACGAGATCCCGTCCGGTTCAGATGATCGGGCGGGATCCCGTCATCCTCGGTCCAGCCGTCCCAGGAACGGCCCCTTGTGAGGTGTTCACGAGAAGTCCTGGCCTGCGGCATATCGGGCGTGTTGGAAGTCGCTTCCCAGGTTGCAGACCTTGCTTCAGGTGTTCACCGAGAGCTGGGGTCGGCGGCTGTCTTGAAGCGCCAGTCGGAGCAGAAGCCGGAGCGGCAGGCACCTGCGTTCACGATCTCGGCCTTGAGCGTCGGAGGAGCGTGGGGGTGATGCGCGATGACCTCGCAGGTGACGGTGCACTTCGTGCCATACCGGTCGGTTTCGGCGTCCGCGAGGCGCCTGAGCGCGGATGCTGGAGTGTTCGGGTTCAGGGCGACGTTCCAGCGGATCGTGTCGTCTTCGTCCTGGGCGAGATGGTCGAAGGCGGGCGTGATCGGATCGGCCTGGACTGCTTGTTCATGCTCTAGCCATGCTCGACGCCTGTGGCCTGGTTCGTCCGGTTTCGCGACGAAAGTCGTCCAGGAGCAGGAAGAACTCCGCAATGGGGGTGGATCCGGCGGGTGTCTCGCGTTCCGTCTCGATCGCCCCACCGAGGGAGCTTGATCGTCCGATGCGCCGCCAGAGCCAGGCGGTGAACGAGCCATCGTTACCGAAGGCGAACGGTTCGTCGATGGAGTGCACTCCCAGCGCGATCTGGTAGCCGAGCAGGAGGGATTCGAGATGTCGCAGGGAGCCGTCTCGCAGCCACATGCGCGGCCGGAGGCGGACCTGGTCCAAGAACTCAGATACATCCGTGCAGGTCGCCCAGTGCTTCCGAGTGCTCGGGGCCTGCTCGTCGGGCCACATGGTGCGAGCATACGGTCCAGCCGGCTGGACTCTGACTCGATGCGCACGCAGAGTCCGTCGAGGCGCCGGCGAACAGACCTTCGGGATCCCTGCAGAGACGGCATCGGCCACCCTGCTGCATCCAGCCCGCCACGATCGGCGCGCCCGTCTGTCCCAGCACCAGGCCGACGTGCCGGCCACCGCGTGGGAGCATGACGACCCAGCACACGCGCGCAAGCGGAACTGCTGCAGGACATCGTCACCGCGCCGGCGCTCACCCCGGTGCGCTGGGCCAAGGCCGGGGCTACCTCCGTCACTTCCGCGGCGACGTCGGCATCGACACCACCGCCGCCCCGGCTTCGCCGCCCGGGGAACTGATCGCCTCCACCGAGATCACCGCGGGCTGGCACCACTCGGCCGGCAACGGCCCACCCGAGTACGGCTACCGCGCCCCCTCACCGTCACCGCCCCGCACCCGCACAGCACTCGGCTCCTGGCCGCAGCTGGCACTCGGCCCGGTCCTCGACACCCCGCACAACGCATCGGCGCCAACGCCATCGCCCCCTCAAACCCTGGCCACCTCGGTTTCCCAGCCTGCCCGCTGCTGCCGGACAGGCTTGCTCGGGCGGCCACCGGCCTTGACGCCGCCGCCATCGGTGCACCATCGCAAGAGCTCACCCCGTTGATCGCCGCGCGAGAGCCGTACTTGCCACGCCTTGGACAGAGCGCGAACTCAGACGACGCCGTCCGCTACCAGTGCCCGGCAGCAGGCCCCTCCCCATCGGCCACCTGTCCCGAACCGGTCCGGGTTTCTTGGAAGCCCTGGTCAGCTGGCAGGCGCGTCGAGAACGATCACAGGACATCCTGCGCCGTCCAACCGGTCGCTTGCGACGCCAACTCCCGTGACCGTCTCGATGAATGCGAACGCGGCACTGCGCCTGCCGTCGAAGTCCCGGCGGTCGAGGTCGTCGAGCATGACCTGGAAGTCCGTGAAGACGTCCGACACGGTCTCTTCGTCGATCCGGTCGCCGAGGACGTAGTTCCGGATCCGTGCCTGAACCCTGCCGCCTCCTGCGTAGGAGATCGTCGATGTGCCGTTGAACTGCCATGACGTGGTCCACACGCGGCCGCTCTCGCTGAGTGCAGACAGGAGTTCGTCGGAGAGGGGGTAGCCATACCTGCCTTCCAGGAATCCGTAGGCGCCGTCGCTCTCGAAGACGTAGAGCAGGAGGAGGTCCTCGTCCATGGCCACCTCCATGGGGTGGTCCAAGATGCGTTCTTCCGGATCATGCCCGCTGTTCAGCCGCCACAGCAGATCATCCCGTGTGATCCCCTCGTCGAGGGGCTGCACCACGGTCCAGCAGAGAGCGTCCTTGAGCCACTGATGCCGCTCGAAGAGAGCGCGGTAGTGATCCATCACATGATCATCATGTCGTGGCCGCGGATGGGGCAGCGCGTCCAGCCTGCATCCGATCATGGCGATCAACGGTGGCCTGCGACAGGCTGGCGGAAATCGGGATGTAAGAAAGCCTTCCTTCGGACCACTTGCTCTATGAACGTTCATCCCCAACCGAAGGAACCGGCTTGCCCAACCCCCATGAGCGCTTCACCGCGCTCTACAGCACCTACCAAGCGCGGGTGTACGGCTATGCGGCAAGTCGCGCCGGACATCAACTCGCGGAGGAAGTGGTCAGCGAGACTTTCCTGGTGGCCTGGCGTCGTCTGGACAGCATCCCCGACCACGCGCCGTTGCCATGGCTGCTCCGCGTCGCTCGCAACATCCTGCGCGACAACTTCCGGCAGGCCACACGGCGCGAATCTCTGGAAGCCGAACTGCGAACGTGGATCGAAGAAGCGGCCACCGACGTGGGCGAACACGCCACCGAGCGCGTCGCCGTGCTCCGCGCCCTGGCCGGCCTATCGGAGGCCGACAAAGAGATCCTGACTCTGACCACCTGGCATGGCCTCTCCACCACGGAAGCGGCCGAGGTGCTCGGCTGCACCAAGGCCGCCTTCTTCGTCCGCTTGCATCGAGCGCGCCGCCGACTGCAGTCGGCGCTCGAAGCCCCTTCTACCACCACATCCCGAACGCCCGTGACCGTTCCAGGAAGGAAACTCCGATGAGCCGCAAGCCCGACGCGGTGGACCTGCTGGCCATGGCCCGGCCGGCTTCACTGGATCGCGGATCACGCATCTCCGCTGACGCCATCCTGTCGATGGCCACCGCAGGATCACCAGGAGAACCCGCGCGCAGGCCGTTGCCCCCGGGACGGCCCCGCCTGTGGGCCTTGTGGGCGCCGCTGTCCACGGTCGCGATCGTGGCGCTGATCTTCGCGCTGGTGACGAACCTGGCATCGGCCCCTGCCGTGCTCAGTCCGCCGAAGACCAACCAGGAACTGTTCGACCTGGCCGACAGGATCGAGAACCTCCCCGCACAGAGCGGCGGCTACTGGCGCGATGTGAGGATCGACGGTAACCACCTGTCCACCGGTGGCTACAGGGTCGTGGTGGTTGGCCGCCGCGAGACCTGGCAGCCGCGCGATCCCGCCAACCTGGTGCTCACGCAGGTGTGGCGGCAGGACAGCGCCCGCCCGGCCACGGCCGACGACGAGCGCGCCTGGCGGGCGGCGGGAGCTCCCGCCCGGGTCAAGGGACACTGCGAGACCAGCGGGCCGTGCGATTCGATCCCGATCGCCGACGAGCCCAAGGACTGCAGGTACACCTTGAGGGTGGACTCCACAGGAGCCTATCCCGACACAACGGTCGGCGACTTCACCATGGCCGACCTGGCGGCGATCGCCACCGATCCGGCCACGCTGATGAAACAGCTTCACGCGTACCACGAGATCTGGAACCGCCGAGGCTTCACGCAGCCCTTCGAGAAGTTCCTACCGACCACCGCGAACCTCCTCGGCATGCCCCTCAGCCCGGCCCAGCGCGCCGCCATCATCCGCGTCCTGGCGGATCTGCCCACCACCAAAGTCGTGGGCACAGTGACGGATCCGCTGGGCAGAAAGGGCATTTCCGTTGACTTCGGCGGGGCGGGAGGCTCCCTGGTGTACTCCAGCAAGCCGCGCAAGGAGTTGCCGCTCTACTCCAGGCAGATCCTCGACCCGGGGACGGGGGAGACGCTTTCGCGCGTTTCCTATGCGGCCCGCACCGCTGCGGGGGTGACCAAGGGGGAGGTCATGAGCTACCAGGCCCGCGGCCTGGAGTCGGGCTGGACCACCCCGCCGGCTTCTCCCCCGGCGGGGTGCCAGAAGGGAGAATGAAAGGGTGCCGACCCGGCGGCGATGAGCGCGCGGCCGGGCTCTGGGACGTTCATGAGTGTGGTTGAGCAGCGACGATGTCGTCCTGGCGAAGATCGCTTCCCGAGGCGTGTGTGACGGTGATCGCTTCCCGCCCCCATACCAATCCGACCGCACAGCGATCGTCCGGAGCGTGGGATGGGTATTCCGTCCGGCCGCGGTCTCCAACCTTGGCGAGAGCCTCATGACGCGGCGCTGCCTGCCGCACGAGGAGCCCGGTCGGAGTGCGTCGGACGTCCACGCACCCCAACCGACTCATGGGTCAGTTTCCAGCCATCTCCTTCACCATGGCTTCGTCGGATTGCGCGTCCACGAGGGTGCAAGGTGCGACCGGGCTACCGGCCTTGGCCAGATGGGTGCCGAGCTGCCAGGCCATTCCCGGGTGTTTGCCTGGCCGGAACTCCAGCACCAGCGTCTCCCCCTGCCGGATGTAGCTCGGGGAGATCACGAAGGTGTTCCGGTTCATCGGACTGGCGGCGTCCCGGGAGCGCCAGTTCTCCGGCTGGTCGAACTCCTTGCGCGCCTGTTCGGTCATGTTCTTGGTGCTCGGCGGATCGTAGGCCAGGTCCGCGCCGGTGAAGCGGCCACGGGCACACTGTTTGTCCGCTTCGGTGAAGGTCACGTCCGCCTTGATTCCCTCGGCCTTGAGCTTGGCCTCCAGCCCGTCAGGGTCGCGGAACTCCCCGACCGTCACCTGGACGGTGCCCGTCATCCTTCTTCACCACGGCGTACGCCGCGCTCTGTGCCCCAAAGGTCAGCGGCACTCCGCCCCAGCCACCGCACGAGCCAGAAGCAGCCCATCCGGCAGCCTCGAAGACCTCGGAAAACGCGAAATCCCGTCCGATCGAGACGATCGGACGGGATCCCGTCAACCTCAGTCCAGCCGTTTCAAGAACGGCCCCTTGTGGAGATGAGGGGATTCGAACCCCTGACCCCTTCGATGCGAACGAAGTGCGCTACCGGACTGCGCTACATCCCCAAGGACTCGACCAGATTAGCAAACTTCAGAGAGTCCTCGCGCCACCCATTCAGTCCCCCACCGCCCGCCTGGGCGGCTCGGCGTACTGATCGAACAGAACGTCCGTGTGCATCGTCGTGAGATCGATGACCTCAGCCTCCGCCTCGGCGGCGGCCCGCCGCTGCTCACGCAGGCGCCGCAGGCGCTCAGCACGCGCCTGGAGGGCGCGTTCGCGGCGTTCCCTGTCCACCTGTACGGCGATGCGAAGAAACGTCATGTACGCCAGCATGACGACCACGGACGGCGCCACCCCCCACCACGGGATCACCTTCACCGCGGCCGTCACGACGGAGGCCAGCACCAGCAGGGCGGTGAAGAAGAGCAGGCGCCGGCGGCGGGCGACGATGATGGCGCGGCGCCGGAGGCGGAACTGGCGGACGTCGACCTTCTCGACCTCCACCGGAGGCGTCTCGTCGTCCTCGTCCGCATCGGGCGGGGCGAGGTTGTCGAGGTCGGGGAGCTGGTGCTCGCCGGTGTAATACTCTTCGAGCTCGGCCAGCTCGGCGAGGTTCTGCTTGTCCTTGCGCAGCCACATCGGGATGAGGACGCACAGCCACATCACCACGATGGCCAAGTAGAGGAGGACGCTGCTCACGACCACCTCCGGACAGCATGAAGACGCGGATGTGCTCGTCGCGCCTTCAATATGCTCACGTCACGCACCGTAAGACCGCGTGTCACTGATTGACGAGCATTCGGTGCGGTGTGTCGCGAGATCGTCAAACCTCTTCGACGGGAGACCCCCCGTGAGCGGCTGACTCACGCGCGCGACGCCACTGCACGAGCAGCCCGCCAGGAACATCCTCAACGGTCAGCGCATAGCAAATGTGATCGCGCCAGGCTCCGTCGATGTGAAGTTGGCGACGCCGAATGCCTTCTTCCCTGAATCCCAGCTTCTCAACCACTCTACGGCTGGCTTGGTTCTCCGGGCGGATGTTCGCTTCGAGCCGATGCAAACCGGTGGTGAAAAAGCAGTGGTCAACGGCCATGGCGAGCGCGGTGGGGATGATCCCCTTGCCGGCCAGCGCCCCATCGACCCAGTAACCGACCTGGGCAGAACGGGCAGAGCCCCACACAATCGCCCCCACGGTCAGCTGCCCCGCGAACCGGCCGTCGTACGTCACCACCCACGGCAACGCCAGCCCCTGCCTCGCCTCACGACGCAGGGTGCCGACCATCGAGATGTACGGCCCCAGCCCCGTCCTGAACAGCGGCGTCTCAGGGTTGCTCGGCTCCCACGGACGTAGCCAGTCGGCGTTGCGCAGCCGAGTCTCGCGCCACACGCGTACGTCGCTCAGCCGCAGCGGCCGGAGGCATACCGGGCCCTCGTTCAGCGTCACCGGCCAGCCACGAAGTCGATCCACATCTCTCATCATCCCCCTATCGGGCGCGATGTCGCCACGGATCAACGAGGGCGATCGGTTACACCGTCAGCGCGGGTGATCGCCGCCTCTGATCTGATCAACGGCGTGCCGCAGAATCGGCGCCAGTACGGCGACGCCGTCCCGTACGCCACCGGACGAGCCGGGCAAATTAACGATCAAGGTGTTGCCCGCCTGGCCGGCCAGTCCCCGAGATAGTACGGAGGTCGGCACTTTTTCCCGATTCGCCAACCGGATGGCTTCCGCAATACCAGGAATTTCCCGAGAAATTACTCGGGACGTCACCTCCGGCGTCAAATCCATGGGCGTCAGCCCGGTCCCCCCGGTGGTCACGATGACGTCGTAATCGCCCGCCACCCCGTCACGGAGCGCACTCTCCACCGGCTCCCCGTCGGGCACCACCACGGGACCGTCGACGACCTCACACCCAGCCTCCTGCCGGAGGAGATCGGCGAGCAGCGGCCCCGATTTATCCTCATAAATCCCCGCCGACGCCCGGTTCGACACCGTAATCACCAACGCCCGCATCCGCCCGCCTCCCGTCAACCGATCCCACCGACCCAACCGCCGCGACCACCGCGACCACCGCGACCGCCCAGCAGCCCCCTACGCGCCCCTCAGCCCTGCTCCCGCACCCACCGCCCAGTCTTCCCCCCGAGCTTCTCCTCCACCCGGACATCCGTGATCACGGCCCCCGGATCCACCGCCTTCACCATGTCGATCAAGGCCAACGCCGCCACGGACACCGCGGTCAGCGCCTCCATCTCCACCCCGGTACGATCGGCCGTCTTCGCCCGGCAACTGATCGCCACCCCCCAGTCCTCGACATCGAGGCTCACCTTCACCCCATGCAACGCGATGGGATGACAGAGCGGAATCAGATCAGGCGTCCGCTTCGCCCCCATGATCCCCGCGATCCGCGCCACCCCCAGCGCGTCCCCCTTGGGCACCTCACCCGACCGCAGCAACGCCACGGTCTCCGCCGACAGCAGCACCCGCCCGGTGGCCGTGGCGCTGCGGGCCGACACGTCCTTGGCCGACACGTCGACCATGCGCGCGGCCCCGGTCTCGTCGATATGCGTGAGCTCGCTCACAGCCGCACCACCTCCACAGCAGCCCCGGCCTCCATCTCGGTCACGTCCTCCGGCACCACGATGAGCGCGTTCGCCGAGGCCAGCGCGGCGAGCTGATGCGACCCCTGACCGTGCGCCGGCGACACCGTGCCGTCGGCCGCCAGCACCCCGCGCAGGTACGACCGCCGCCCGAACGGCGACCGCAGCGGCCCGGTGGTCCGCGCGGTGACCGTCTCCGGCATCCCGCCGGGCAGGCCGCGCATCTTGTCGAGCGCGGGCCGGACGAACAGCATGAACGACACGAACGACGACACCGGGTTCCCGGGCAGCGCGAAGATCGGCACCTGGTCGTCCCCCAGCACGCCGAACCCCTGCGGCATCCCCGGCTGCATCGCCACCTTCTCGAAGCGAACCGTGCCCAGGGGCGACAGAGCCTCCTTGACCGGCTCGTACGCCCCCATCGACACCCCGCCGCTGGTGATGATCGCGTCGGCGCGCACCAGGTGCGTGTCGAGGCGATCGAGCAGTACGCCCGGATCGTCGCCGACGGACCCGGCGCGGAACCCGTCGGCGCCCACCTCCCGCACGGCCGCCGTCAGGGTGTAGCTGTTGGAGTCCCAGATCTGGCCGGGCTGGAGCGGGCTGCCCGGCTCGACCAGCTCGGCGCCGGTGGAGATCACGACCACCCGGGGCCGCGGCCGCACCCAGATCCGCCGCCGCCCGACCCCGGCGATGATCCCGAGCTGCGCGGGCCCGATCACGGTGCCGGCCTTGAGCACGACCTCGCCGGCCTGCACGTCCTCCCCGGCCCGCCGGATGGCGTTGCCGGTCTCGGCCCGGCGATCGATGCGTACGGAGACGGTGCCGCCGTCGGTCCACTCCACCGGCACCACGGCATCGGCCCCGGCAGGCAGGGGAGCACCGGTCATGATGCGTACGGTGTGCCCCGGCCCCACGGCGCGCAGCTCCAGCGACCCGGCCGCCACGTCGTCGATCACCGGCAACGTGGCCGGGATCTCCGACAGGTCCTCGGCTCGAACCGCGTACCCGTCCATGGCCGAGTTGTCGAACGGCGGCAACGGCACCGGCGAGGACACGTCCTCGGCCAGCGTCGTCCCCAGAGCCTGCTCCAACTCCAGCTCAAGGGGGGCCAGCGGACGAACAGTGGCCAGGATCTCGGCCAGATGCGCGTCAACTGATTTCATCAAGGAACTCCCGCAGCCACGGCACGAACTCCGGCGCCAGATCCGGCCGATCCGCCGCGAACTTCACCACAGTCCGCAAATAGTCCAGCTTGTCGCCCGTGTCGTAGCGCCGCCCGCGGAACAGGACGCCGTGCACCGGCCCGCCCTCCTCGGAGCCGCGCGAGGCGAGCGTGCGCAGCGCGTCGGTGAGCTGGATCTCCCCGCCACGCCCCGGCGGAGTGTTCTCCAGCACCTCGAACACCGCCGGGTCGATCACATACCGCCCGATGATCGCCCAGTTGGACGGCGCCTCGTCGGCCGGCGGCTTCTCCACCAGGTCCGTCACCCGTACGACGTCCTCCTCGGCGGTCGCCTCGATGGTCGCCACGCCGTACAGCGAGACCTGCTCCTTGGGCACCTCCATCAGCGCGATCACGCTCCCCCCGAACGTGTCGCGCACCTCGATCATGCGACGCAGCAGGTGGTCGCGGTGGTCGATGAGGTCGTCGCCGAGCAGGCAGGCGAACGGGTGGTCGCCGACGTGGTGCTTGGCGCAGAGCACCGCGTGGCCGAGCCCCTTCGGCTCACCCTGACGTACATAATGCAGGGTCGCCAGTGAGGCGGGCTCGCGGACCTGGGACAGCCGGTGCTCGTCGCCCTTGGCCTCAAGGGCCTCCTCCAGCTCGAACGCGCGGTCGAAATGGTCCTCGATCGAGCGTTTGTTCTTGCCGGTGACCATCAGGACGTCGAGGAGCCCAGCGGAGGCGGCCTCCTCGACGACATACTGGATCGCGGGCTTGTCGACGATGGGCAACATCTCCTTGGGTGTCGCCTTGGTCGCCGGAAGGAACCGGGTGCCCAGACCCGCGGCGGGCACGACGGCTTTCGTCACAGGGTCGAAGTCAGCCATGAGTAGACCCTAGTGGAGGTATCTGTGGACAAGCTGAACCTGCGCCGCGAGCTGGTCTCGGCGCGTACCTCCCTCTCCCCCGAACAACTGCGCGCAAACGCCATCAAGGTTCGCGAAACCCTGCTCGAACAGCCTTGGGTCCAGATGGCCGGTCTGGTGGCGTGCTACTGGTCGACGGGGTCAGAGCCGGAGACCCACGGGCTGGTGTTCGCTCTCTGGAAACATGGGGCCACAGTTGTCCTCCCGGTGCTCCGGGAGGACCATGACCTGGATTGGGCGGTGTACGACGGGCCTGACACGCTGGCCCCGGGCCGCTTCGGGATCATGGAGCCGGTCGACACCCGCCGCGGTGTGGACGCCGTACGCACCGCGGCCCTCGTCATCGTGCCCGCGCTGGCGGTGGACCGGCGGACCGGGATCCGCCTGGGGCGCGGCGGCGGCTCGTACGACCGCGCCCTGGCCCGCGTCGGCCCGAACGTCCCCACCGTGGCGTTGCTGCACGACGGCGAGCTGATCGATGATGTCCCGACGGAGCCGCACGACCGGCAGGTCCGCTATGCGATGACGCCTTCCGGACTCACTAGGCTTATGTGAACGCAGGGACGGGAGGGGAGCCAGATGACGCTCGATCTCTGGCTCCTCGTGGGGGCCGCGATCGTCATCGCGGCCATCGCGTCCGTACGCCTGGCGCATCGCACCGGTCTGCCCAGCCTCCTGATATTTCTCGGCTTCGGGCTGGCCTTGGGGCCTTCGGGGTTCGGGATCCCGTTCGAGAGCCCGCAGCTCGCTCAGCAGATCGGCCTCTCCGCGCTCGCGGTGATCCTCGCCGAGGGCGGTCTGACCACGAACTGGTCGCATGTGCGGCGTTCTGTCCCCATGGCCCTGGTGATGGCCACTGTGGGGGTGACGGTCAGCATCGTCACGGTCGCGCTGCTCGTCCAGTGGTTTCTCGGCGTCGACGGCACCACGGCGCTGATCTTCGGCGCGGTGCTGGCCTCGACCGACGCCGCCGCCGTCTTCTCCGTGCTGCGCAGGCTGCCGCTGCCGCCCCGCCTGGCGGGCGTGCTGGAGGCGGAGTCCGGCTTCAACGACGCGCCCACGGTCATCGCCGTCGTGCTGCTCAGCGGCTCGTCCCACTCCCAGGCGACGCTGGGAACGTTCCTTGTCGAGACGTCCGTCGAGCTGATCATCGGCGCGGCCGTCGGCCTCGCCGTCGGCCCCACCGGCGCGTACGCCCTGCGCCGCGTCGCCCTGCCCGCCTCCGGCCTGTACCCGATCGCCGTGCTGGCGCTCACCTTCGTCTCGTACGGCGGCGCGGTGCTGCTGCATGGCTCCGGATTCCTGGCCGTCTACCTGACGGCGCTCATCCTGGGCAACTCCCGCCTGCCGCACCGGGCCGCGACCAGGGGTTTCGCGGAAGGCTCCGCGTGGCTGGCGCAGATCGGCCTGTTCGTCATGCTCGGCATGCTGGCCGACGTGGACGAGATGCCGTCGGCCATCGTCCCCGGCCTGATCACCGGCACGATCCTGGTCCTCGTGGCGCGCCCGCTCTCGGTCATGGTCAGCTCGGCGCTGTCCTGGGCCCTGCGGCTGGGCTGGGTGAACTGGCGCGACCAGGCGTTCCTGTCCTGGGCGGGCCTGCGCGGCGCGATCCCCATCGTCCTGGCGACCATCCCCTGGGCGGCCGGCGTCGAGGGCTCCAAGGACCTCTTCAACCAGGTCTTCGTCATCGTCATCGTGTTCACCCTGCTGCAGGGGCCGACCCTGCCTTTCGCGGCGCGCGTACTCGGGGTCGCCGCGCCAGGCGAGGCCCACGACCTGGCCGTGGAATCAGCGCCGCTGGAGGAGCTCAAGGCCGACCTCCTGCAGGTCAAGGTGCCGGTGGGCTCCCGGCTGCACGGCGTGGAGATCTTCGAGCTCCGCCTGCCCGCCGGCGCCCAGGTCACTCTGGTCGTCCGCGACGGCAAGTCCTTCGTGCCCGCCTCCACCACCCGCGTCCGGGCGGACGACCAGCTCCTCGTGGTCACCACCGCCGCCTGCCGTGAACAGGTCGAACGCCGCCTGCGCGCCGTCAGCCGCAGCGGCAAGCTGGCCGGATGGTACGGGGAGCGGGGGTTGGAATAGGTGTTTGACCCTATCGGTTACCATTAGCAGTCGCATCGCTCGAGTGCTAGAGCTTGTTTAAGGAGGAGCGCGTGCCGACGTACCAGTACGCCTGCAACGACTGCGGTGAGCAGCTCGAAGTCGTCCAGAAGTTCACCGACGATGCGTTGACGGTCTGCCCCAACTGCCAGGGCAACCTGCGGAAGGTCTTCTCCGCGGTCGGCATCGTGTTCAAGGGCTCTGGCTTCTACAAGACCGACAACCGCTCGTCCTCGTCATCGAGTTCGTCGTCGTCGACCTCTACTTCTTCGTCCTCGTCGAAGGAGAGCAAGTCGTCGGACTCCGGCTCGTCCACCTCGACTTCGACGCCCGCCCCCGCCGCCGCGTCCAGCTGAAGCCGCACGGCTCCCGCGAGAAGCGGAGCCGTGCCCCTGATGGCGCGCCGCTGCCCCCTGGCATGCGGCGCCCACTTCATGCCCGCACGGGGTTATCCACAGCCACAGGGCACCCGAGCGCGTCCATCCACAGAACGCCGTTCGGCTCCGCCTGACCCACCGCGGCTCGGGCTACTCTCTGCGCCATGGTCACTCGCGCAGATATCGGCGTCATCGGCGGTTCAGGCTTTTACTCCCTGCTCGACGACGCAGAGGAGATCGAGCTCGCCACTCCCTACGGCCCTCCGAGCGATGTCGTCACGGTCGGGCGCATCGGCTCGCGTTCCGTCGCCTTCATCCCCAGACACGGGCGCGACCACCGATTCCCGCCACACCGCATCCCCTACCGTGCCAATCTCTGGGCCCTGCGTTCGCTCGGCGTCCGTCAGGTGCTCGCGCCCAGCGCCGTAGGCTCCCTGAGAGCCGAGTACGGCCCCGGCGCCATCGTCATCCCCGACCAACTCGTGGATCGCACTTCTGGACGCCCCCAGACCTACTACGACATCGACGGCGCGGTCCACGTCTCGTTCGCCGACCCGTACTGCCCGACGGGCCGCTCCACGGCCGTGGCGACGGCCCGCGCCGACGGCTGGGAGACAGTCGACGGCGGCACCCTGGTGGTCATCGAGGGCCCGCGCTTCTCCACCAGGGCGGAGTCGCAGTGGTTCGCGGGCAACGGCTGGTCGATCGTGGGCATGACGGGCTTCCCCGAGGCGATCCTCGCCCGCGAGCTGGCGCTCTGCTACACGTCCGTCTCCCTCGTGACCGACCATGACGCCGGCGTGGAGGCCGGCCAGGGCGTCACCCACGACGAGGTCCTCGAGTTCTTCGCCCAGAACGTCACCCGCATGCGCACCCTGATCGCCGAGACCGTCCAGTCCCTCCCCGAGGAACGCACCTGCCCCTGCGGCTCGGCCCTGGACGGCATCAAGCTCCCCTTCGAGCTACCGTGATCGGGTCCTGGCTCGCACGCCACGGCCGTCGCCGCCGCCTCACAGCGGCGGCACTCGCCGCCGTCGCGGTCATCGCGGCCTTCGTCGCCACCCGCCCCGCCGGCTCCGCCCCCACGGTGCTGGTGGCCTCCCGCGACCTCTCCCCCGGCCCTCTCAACGCGGCCGACTTCCACCTCGCCGCGTTGACCCCTCCCCCCGCAGGAGCAGTCCGGACGATCCCAGCCGGCCAGACGCTGGCCACCCCCATCCGCAGGGGCGAGCCGCTCACCGACGCCCGGCTCCTGGCCGCCTACCGCCTCCCACCCGGCCTGGTGGCCACCCCTGTCCGCATCAGCGACGCCGCGGCCGCGGCCCTGATCTCCCCCGGCTCGACGATCACCCTCCTCGCCGCCTACGACCAGAGCACCCCGGCCCGCCAGCTCGCCCAGGACACCACGGTCCTGTCGATCCCGAAGCCCCCCGCCTCTTCCCCCGACAGAGCCGACGGCACTCTGATCGTCCTGGCCACCACCCCCACCCAGGCCGCCGACCTGGCCACCGCCCAAGCCCACGCCCGCGTCTCGCTGACCATCAAACCTAACCAAGGGTAATCACTCGGCTACGATTCACATCCATGAACGGATTCAAGAAGTTCCTCATGCAGGGGAACGTCATCGACCTGGCCATCGCGGTGGTCATCGGAGCGGCCTTCAACGCGATCGTGCAGTCGTTCGTGGCCGACCTGCTCACTCCGCTGATCTCCGCGTTCGGCGGCCTGCCCGACTTCTCCTCGCTCAAGGTGACGGTCGGTCAGTCCAACTTCATGTACGGCAACTTCGTCAACGCGGTCATCTCGTTCCTGCTGGTCGCCGCAGTGGTCTACTTCCTCATCGTGAAGCCGTACACGCACCTCACGGCCCGCGCCGCCGCCAAGATCGAGTCGAAGACCCGTGACTGCCCGGAATGCCTGTCGGAGATCCCCAAGGCAGCCTCCCGCTGCGCCTTCTGCAGCTCGGAGGTGGTCCCGGTCTGATCAGCACGAAGGAGGAGACCTCAGAGCAACGAATCGATCTTGGGGTCGTACTCCCAATGCCACGGCTCGAACGGGCTGCTGTAGGCCCACGACGGGTGGAACCACCCGTACCGCTTGGAGTTCTTCTCCATCCAGACGAACTCCGCGGACCCGGACCTCTCCACCCCGCCACACAGGTCCACAGCCAGCCCGAGCCCGTGGTTGCTCCGCCCAGGCACCGCCGCGAACCCCGGCCGCCGATAGTAGACCGACTGCTGCTCAGCCAGACTCCGATACGCGTCGGTCACACACATGGGCTTCCCGAACCGCTGCCGATAAGCCTCGTTCAAGCTCACGAAGGCGATCGTGGCATCGGCCCGCAGACTGAACCCCTTCTGCTGCAACGGACACAGCATGGCCTTCGGGATCAGCCCGTTCGGATACTGATCGGCGGTAGCCGCCCGAAGCGGATTGCACCCGAGCGCCGCCCGCCCCACCTTGTCAATCTTGATCCCGAGCTTCACCAGCGCCGCCGTCAGAGACTTCACGATCTTGTCCGACCGCGCCCTCAGCGTGTCGACCTCCGCGGCCAGCTGCGCCTCAGCCAGCAGATTCCCGGCCCGCAGCTCCTGTGCCTCACCGGCCAGCCGCTCGGTCTCCTTGTACAGGGCACTCGTCTGCTCGACGGCCTGCTGCCGTACGGCCACGATCTGGTTGGCGTCCATCAACGCGCGCAGCGTCTTCTCATCCGCGCTCCCCGACAGGAACGGCACGATCCCCCCGGCCATGAGCGGCTGCTGATAGAGCAGCTCAGCCATCTGCGACACGGGCTGCCGCATGACGGCCAGCCGCCGCTCGAGCTCCTGCAAGGAGGTCAGCTTGCTCTTGAGCTCCTTCTCGGACGCCGCGATCTCGGCCCGCCGCTTCTCCAGCGCCTTGGTGGCGTCCTCAAGCTCCTTGGCCGACCGCTCCGCCTCTTTCCGCAACTCGGTCAGATTCGACGGGTCCCGCCGGACGACCTCCTGCCGCCCCTGCTGAGCCCGCACCTCCGCCTGCGCCGGCACACCCGCCAACGGCACGAGAAGAGAAGCCACCGCCATAACGACCGCGATCAGACCCGCTGATCGAGGGGCTGGCACGTTCGACTCCTCCGTTTGCACTCTCGTTACCCTGGTCAGGCACGCACGTTACTACAGCCCCCCGAGTGCCCGGACCGAACTCCGAAGAGCTGTTATGAGACAAATAACCCACTTTGCCCGCCGAGCCACACCCCGCACCCACCCCACCACCCAAACCAGCGCATCCCTACTCACATAGACCAGTACGCTTCACCCTTCACCACCGGTTCAAATCCCCGACAACCACCCCTCTTCCTCACCAACAGCCGCCTCCTGCTCCCGATCCCTGCACAACTCCCACAACCAGGTATCCACCCACTCCCCAGGACACCCACCCTCCCTCTGCACAGGCGCCGGCGTAACAGGCTCCCTCTCCACAACCTCCGGCACCACCTCCTCACCCTCCGCAGGCTCCACCCTCCGCACCCGCCCCGGCACCTCCCGCACCGGCGAAGGCATCGCAGCCGCATACCGCCGCTCAGGCCGAGCAGGCGCCGGCACCAGCACCGGCTCGAACGCCACCCGCACCACCCCACCCCCACCATCGCCGCCCCCGGCGACCCCCTCCTCAAACCCCCGCATCTCCCCCGCCAGCAACCCTCCGGCAAGAATCGCCGGCGCCAGCAACGCCCCAAACAGCACCACGGGCCGCCGACGGGCCTGCACGCATCGCCTCCTGGTCACAGGGTGAGACGGTAGCCGCGCGCGATACGCAAGAATCTGATCACTTGTCATGCCTTTACCGCAGCTCAGAGCAGCCATAACCAACCTGGGAAACTGGGGGCGGGGGCACGTCGCACGCAGTGCCTAACTTTCGCTAGGCTTACGGGAGTCCGCCTCCGTAGCTCAGGGGATAGAGCACCGCTCTCCTAAAGCGGGTGCCGCAGGTTCGAATCCTGCCGGGGGCACTCACGTAGATCGGCATTTCAGGCCCCTGACCTGCGGTTTCACAGCCGCAGGTCTTTTGTTTTGTGTCCTTGGTAGGCAGCAGGCGGTGCCCGCATGCAACCGTACGACCATGATCAGGGGACATGCGCGGGATGATCTTGAGCGCGTTTCCCCAGATAGAACCGCGATTTTGGGCTATCCCCGCATCCGACCACCCGCTCCGACCACCTGGGCTCCGGACATATACAGCCGTTGATCGCGCCAAATACGTGCGTAAACTCCGGCTTGTGGCCACGCTCGCCCGTCCAAGACGCGGCCGCGCATGGTGGTGGAGAGCGGTACCCAGGCTGTTGACGACGACGTCGTCTGCGGGCTCGGTGATGGCCTGAAGGATCTCCCAATGTCCGGCATGTCATCCGGGGGCCAGGCACGCGGCTTCGGGGTCAAGGTGCCCGCCGTGGCGCCGGGCAGCGAAGCCGGCCCGGCGCCTGCGGCAGCGCAGCCCGAACAGCACCCACGATCGAAGGCCCAGCGGGCCTCATCTGCTCCGGGATGTTCGACGCTCGGCCCGCCCCTGAGGGTCGGCCCGAACACGAGGCCCCCTCCCGAACAGAGAGGAACGCAGCGGCCAGTTTGTCAGCCGACCCGGCGTGCCGGCCCTACCTTGAGACTTTCTGTTTGCCGAGGTAACGCTTCAGCCGCGCCGGGTGATGCTCCACCACCAGATGGCGATTTTGTGCCTGAGTAGGTACATGTAAGACCAGCGGTGGAGCCAGGCGGGCAGGTCTCTGTGAGGGACATAAGTCCAGAGGTCCGCCGCGTAGTTCTCGGCCACCTCGCGCATCTCGGGATCCCGGAGTAGCGGTCTGAGCAAAGCGACAGAGGCGCTGTCTGCTTGGTTCGTCAGCCTGACCATGTGGGACAGATGAAGATGTTCTTCGACTTCTGGTCCAAAAGCTGCCACGTGACCACGTAGCCGTGCCAGGTGGCGCCGCCCGTCTGAGCGAAGACGACTATTTCACCGGTCGCGGCATCGTACGCGATTCTTCTTCTCTCATTGACGTTCAGTGACCGGTGAAGCATGGCCTCGGCATTCGTCGGCTCGGGGCCGACCTTGCTCCCCAATCTGCCGTTCGCGTGCTTCGGGTTGGCTTCGTAGTTGAGCTTGGGCCCGAAGGGGACATCGTCGCACTCGCCTGCGTTGTGAACGAGGACGTCTGCACGGCCAACGCGCTGGGCTTCGACCCCGCCCGTTTCTAGACGAAGCCGCCAGCCTGCTACCGGGCCTCCTGGCAGCTACCCGGACCGGACTCCCACCGGCAAGCGACGACGAGCTTACAAACAGACGATCAGCCGCTACGTCACGGCTTCACCTCCGTTCTGCTGGGCGCACGAAAGATCGAGGCTAGCTTGGGACTTTGAAGGAGTGATGGCCAGCCGTGACGATCGCACTCTATTTGATAGCGCGCTGCGCTTGGTCCCGGGCCTCTGGCTGCAACACCTCGGAGGCCGCCATTTCAAGGAGAAGCCCTCGAACGACGTTTTGATCAAAATTCTCTCGGCGATACATTCCAATAGCCCACGGGACAGCTAGTTGCATCCAGTACGAGCGGCCGGACTTCCACGCGGACTCGACCGTCAGTTCAATTAGCCTCTCGGGAGTTGACACGCCACCCCGACTAAGATGCTCCCATGAGCGCGACAATTCAGCCAGGGATACGGAAAGATCACGCTCCAAGTAGGGCCACATGGGTATGAATCCAGAGTCTGCAAGAGCGGCTCGCCCTTCTGATTCTACACCGACCCCAATTCGGCCATCAGGCATGATTCCAATCCACGCCCCGTCTCCTCGGTACACCACTGGAATCCAATTGCTCATCTCAACCCCCACTGCCGTTCTAAGGCTGACTGATCGGTGAGTTTCCCGTACTTGTAAGGTAGAACGAGATCCGGTCATCATCGGCGTGTCGCGCTACACATGAGACGAAGCCCCAGCTAACAACAAATTTTCCTACAGACCAAGTTAGGCGCGGAGCTTTCGTCGTGACCAAGTTTGCCATGTTCGCCATTTCGATGGCCGAGCCGGTAGTGACAGAGCCGATCACCTCTCCGAGACCAGCTACGACCTGCTGAAACAGCGATATCGGTCGGCCGCTCCAACCAGGGACGAGACCCTGTGGCGGCCATGCTGACACTGGCGCTCCACACCGCCCGGGCCTACCTGATCGAGCACCAGGTCACCGACCTGTGCGGAAACCATTCTTCACATCGACGGACTCGGTGTCGCCAGCCTTGATCCGCCCCTAGCCACCCCTAGCCGATCTGGTCGGATACGTGCAAGTCAGCGGGTCATCGAAGTTCTGCACTGGATCCGCGACACCTTGTTCCGCGGGAACCACTTCCGCGTCCTCACCCATCCCGGCCCTGGCGTCACAGCCTCTCTGCGCAACCTCGCCATCGGTGCGTTACGCCTGGCCGGACGCGCCGACATCACCGAAGCCACCCGATGGGCCTGCCGCATCATGAGCAGGCCCATCGCGATCCTCGCCTCACTTCATGATCTTGATACGGCCGCGTCTCAACCCCATGGCCTGTAGTCGAAATCTATGCCTTGATCGCTCATGAATTTCTGAAACTGCCGGCGTGTGGAGTCCGTCCATCTGTGGCCATAGTGGCCACTATTTTCCGTGAACACCAAGCGCCCGTTATCCCGGAACAGTGTACCCCCCAGAACTGCCTCTCTGTTCATGCCCGCCGCTTCCGCCAGTTGTTCATGCGGACTGAGACCTCCGGGAATGACTTCGCGGTCTCCCGCCCGGAATGCTACTGCATTCGGATCGAAAACAAATTCCGTCTCCGGCTTCGTCGAGTTGAAAGACCTCAGGGCCTCAGCAGATCCCCCGCCCGCCCCCAGCACGACGTCCCCACATCCACTGTTATGAACGAGGACCGGCGTCTCCCCTGCCAGCACATAGTATGTGTGGATGTCTGCGACCGTCAGGTTATGAACGCGTTGCTGTGCGGTCCACCGTTTGATCGCCTTGACCTGAACCAGGGAGCCAGCGGACGTGCGCAGCCACATGCCGGGCGCGAGCTTCTCGGCGTCGACCCACTTGTGAAGCTCAGGCACCCAGAAGGGATGCTTATCGGTCGCTATGATGACGCCGGCGGCTTGACCCTGCTTTCCATCCGTATCGATGGTGACTTGAACCAGGCTCTTTTCGCCGTCGCCCACGATGAGGTCGATGACCTGCTTGGCTTCCGTTTTGCCGGTTTCCGGATCGGTGGCGAGAACTTCATCTCCGATCTCAATATCTTCGATCGGCTTGCGGGTGCCGTCGGCCATGAGCACTTCGGTATCAGGCGTGAAGCTGTTCTTGCAGCGTATCAGTTTACCGATGAACTTTCCGGAATCGCCACCTATGGGCACCATGCCGGCCAGGGCCCATGCTGCTTCCTCGGTATTGCCCTCGTTCATGGCCTTGAGCGCGAGCAGGATGTCGGCCGGGGTGCCGACGACAGGCAGATAGCTGAGGGCTTCGAGCTCCTTCGCACCAGGAGGCCGCCCATTTCTCGTGTCCCCGTCCAGAGCTATTCCGGCGCGAGATGCCTCCCACTCGTCGATTTGGCCGTCTTTATTGTCATCCTTCATCGCCGGGTTGTATTCCGGGTGGGCGTTACTGACGGGAATCGTCTTGCCCGCAGAGCCTGGGTTGCATTCGACGCTGGCGTTGTCCCAGCAATCAGAGGGCTCGTACTCAGGGTTGTGCCACGGACGCGGCTCGTGACCGTCGTGTTCGATGTTGGTGATGGGGTTGCCGCCGGTAAAGGCGTAGCGGTTGCTGGTCCAGGGGTCGAGGGAGAGGGCCAGGTCCTCAAGGGCGCCGTTATAGGAATCGAGGTTGAGGAAACGGTTGAGGCCGGGATTGTAGTCGCGGAACCCCATGTCGTACATGCCGGTGGAGTTATCCCAGCGCTTGCTGTTGAAGCGGTAGGGGTTGTACTCCTCCTTGGTCGTGGGATCGACGGGATCGGGTTTGTCAATGCCCGTGAAGAGTTTGTCGTCGTTACGGCCGTAGGCGGTGTAGCCGTAGGTGGCGCGGGTGTCGCCGTTCTCCTTGGTGATCTGCTCGACGTCGGAGTGCGGGTTGTAGCCGTAATAGGACGACTCTTCCGAACTGTCGGCGTTGACCTTCACCTGGGACAGCCGCTCGCCCCAGGGGCTGTACTGGAAGGACTTGGTGAGCTTGCCGGCCACTTCCTCGTCCAGCACCTCGGCGGACAGTCCGAGGTAGGAGAAGGTGGTGGTCTTGGCGCTCGCGGTGCCTTCCTTCTCGGTCTTGGACGTCGTGCGGTCCAGCGGGTCGTAGGTGTAGCTGGTCACCGTGGACGTGATGCCGTCGCCGCCGAGTTTCTCGTGCTTGATGACGTGGTCGAAGCCGTCGTAGGTGTACTTCTCCAGCGTCTTGCCGGTGGACTGGATGGTGCGCAACCGGCCGTAGGGGTCGTAGGTGAGGGTGGAAGCCTGCCCGTTGGAGACCGACGCCATCAGGGGGTCTGTCCAGTGAACGGTGTGATTCGATCTTGAGTGGTTCTATCGGGTGGTCGGGGTCAGGCGGCCTTCGAAGGTGATGGCGAAGGCGTTCAGGGCGGCCTTCCAGCGGGTGATCCAGCGTTTGCGGCCCTTGCCGGTCGGGTCCAGGCTCATGATCGCCATGTAGACGCACTTGAGCGCGGCCTGCTCGTTGGGGAAGTGGCAGCGGGCCTTGACCGCCCGGCGGATGCGGGCGTTGACCGACTCGATGGCGTTGGTCGAGCAGATCACCCGGCGGATCTCGGTGTCGAAGTTGAGGAAGGGCACGAACTCGGCCCAGGCGTCCTCCCACAACTTCACGATCGCCGGGTACTTGCCGCCCCATGCCTCGGCGAACTCCAGGAAGCGTTCGAGCGCGGCCGCCTCGGTCGGGGCGGTGTAGACCGGCTTGAGCGCACGAGCGATGGCGTCCCAGTGCTGCCGGGCGGCATACCGGAACGAGGCGCGCAGCAAGTGTGGTTGTAAGGAAACAACACGGTGCTTCTCGGTTTCCGGTTCGATGACGTGGTATGCCCATCCCTGGCGAAGTCCGCGGTCAGCTCGCAGCGCGGTTCGCGGTGTTGCTGCCGCATCTGAACGAGCGTCAACGGCGTCTGGCGTTAGCGACCGAGGCCCGACTGCTGGGTCATGGGGGTGTTCGATTAGTCGCGCGGGTGGCTGGGGTGAGCGAGACCACGGTCCGCAAGGGCGTGCTCGAGCTCGAGTCCGGAGCTGAACCGCTGCCTGATGGGCGGGTCAGGCGCGCAGGGGGCGGCAGATGGCGGGCCGAGGCTGTTGATTCACTGCTGCTTCCAGCGTTGATGGGGCTGGTCGAGCCGGACGAGCGCGGAGATCCCGAATCACCGCTGCGGTGGACGACGAAGTCGCTTCGGCATCTGGCTGCGGAGTTGTCCCGGCAGGGGCATCGGGTGACCGCGCCAACGGTGGGCCGGCTGTTGAAGGCCAACTTATTCAGCCTGCAAGGCACCGCCAAGACGTTGGAAGGCGATCAGCATCCTGATCGGGACGCACAGTTCCGCTACATAAACGAGCAGGTCAAGGAGCATCAGGCGTCGGGCGAGCCGGTGATCAGCGTGGATGCGAAGAAGAAGGAGCAGTTGGGCTGCTGCCGATGGGCGGGCGGGAATGGCGGCCCCGCGGCGAGCCAGTGCAGGTCGAGGACCATAGCTTCTGGGCCGGCCCGAACGTCGAGACGGTGGTGCCCTACGGGATCTACGACATGACCGCCAACACGGGCTGGGTGAATGTCGGAGTCGACCACGACACCGCGGCGTTCGCGGTCGCTTCGATCCGCCGCTGGTGGCAGGCGCGTGGCCATGCCGACTATCCGAGCGCATCTCGGTTGCTGATCACCGCGGATGCGGGCGGTTCCAACAGCTATCGTTACCGGCTCTGGAAAGCCGAACTGGCCGCATTCGCCGCCGAGGCCGGACTGACGGTCACGGTCTGCCACTTTCCTCCTGGCACCTCGAAGTGGAACAAGATCGAGCACCGGTTGTTCTCACACATCACAATGAATTGGCGCGGACGGCCGTTGACCAGCCATCAAGTCGTTCTCAACACGATCGCGGCGACCACGACCTCGGCCGGGCTGAGGGTCGAGGCCGCCCTCGATCCCGACTCCTATCCGACCGGAGTCTCGGTCAGCCGCGACCAGCTCCAGGCCCTGCCCATCACCGCCCATCCCAACCACGGAGCCTGGAACTACAGCATCGCCCCGAAGGGCGGGCAGGCCGTCCCGCTGCGTGCCGATCAGCGAGCCACGGCCCGAGCCCAGACCCTGCAGCTGCTCGCCGGCCCCCGCCTGACCGGCATGAGCAGCGACGAACTCGACGCGCTGCGCGCCCGGCTCGCCCCGGCCCAGGAGGCCCGGGCCGAGCAACGCCGGTTCGTGCTGCGCGGCGGCCGGCGGGTGGCCACCACCGGCCGCAGCCGAGCACTGCTGTCCAGCTCGGACGAGGTCCTGATCACTGTCATCTACCTGCGGCAGGTCTGCCCGCAGAAAGTGCTGTGTGACCTGCTCGAGATCAACCCCGTCACGGTCAGCCAGACAATCAAAGCCACCCGGCAACTCCTGGACGAGCAGAAAATCAACATCACCCCGGCCGTCGTCCGCTACTTCACCCGAGCAGACGACCTACGTGCCTGGGCCATCGGCACCGACCCGGCCTCGCAGGTTCCGGCAAGCCCGACTCGTCATGCGTTGACCGACCCGCACCTGACCGGCATGAGCCGCAAGACGCTGGACACCATGCTCGAGAAATTGATCGTGCCCTACGCCGCCGCGATCGAACAGCGCCGCCACCGCCAACGCGGAGGCAACCGCCGCCCCGGTTCCCGAGGCGGAGTGTTCCGGCAAAAGATCACTGACGGCGATCGGATCCTCGCCACGATCCTCTACCAGCGCCGCGTCTGCACCCTCGACACCCTCGCCGAACTGTTCGACATCAGCCGCAGCACCCTGTGGAACGCGATCAACGACGTCCTGCCCATCCTCTGCACCCACGGCCCCGCGATCACCCCCGCCGACCACCGCTACGCCTCGGCCGCCGCCCTCCTCGCCTCGACCGACCCACCACACGAGCATGCCGACCCAGGAAAACCAGCATGTTGATTTTTGGCAGCCACAGTGAACGACGCACGTTTGCACGACGGCCTGCGGCCAGACCGTCTCGATGGCCTGCGGCAGCCCCTTGAGGCCGTCGCAGACCACCATCAGCGCATCGGCCACCCCGCGGTTCTTGATCTCGGTCAGCACGTGCAGCCAGAACTTGGCGCCCTCGCCGCCGTCGCCGGCCCACAAGCCCAGGATGTCGCGCTCGCCGTCCACCGTGACGGCCAGCGCCACGTAGATGGGCCGGTTGGCCACCTGGCCCTCGCGCAACTTCACCTGGATGGCGTCGATGAAGATCACCGGATAGACCGGATCCAGCGGCCGGTTCTGCCACTCGGCCATCCCGTCCAGCACCTTGTCGGTGATGGTGGAGATGGTCTGCTTGGACACCTCCGCCCCGTAGACCTCGGCCAGGTGCGCGGAGATCTCCCCGGTGGTCAGCCCCTTGGCGGCCAGCGAGATGACCATCTCATCCACGCCGGACAGCCGCCGCTGCCGCTTGCGCACGATCTTCGGCTCGAAGCTGCCGTCCCGATCACGCGGCACAGTGATCTCCACCGGGCCGACATCGGTGATGACGGTCTTGGACCGGCTGCCGTTGCGCATGTTGCCGCTCTCGTTGCCCGAGCGTTCGTGCTTGTCGTAGCCGAGGTGGTCGGTGATCTCACCCTCCAGCGCGGACTCCAGCACCAGCTTGGTCAGCCGGCCCAGCAGCCCGTTCTCCCCGACCAGCTCCATGCCCTCGGCCCGGGCCTGATCGACCAGCCGGGCCACCAGCTCCCGATCCGTCGCCTCCTCCGGCTTCTTGCGCGCCACCGTGGCGTCCTCCAGGTCGATCTCCGTCGATGCCTGGATCACAGTACTCATCAGGTGCGTCCTCCATGATCAGGAGTCACACCGTTCCTTGTACAGTCCCCGCTTCCACTGGTGCAAACACCCGCCCAGCGATGGACAGTGAGGATGTCCTTGCTGAGGAGCCAATGCAGGCCGAGCATAAGTCACATATGGCCCGTTGGTAGTTAAACCGGACGCCGTTCGACTCGAGCTCTCCTAAAGCGGGTGCCGCAGGTTCGAATCCTGCCGGGGGCACTCACCTAGATCGGCATTTCAGGCCCCTGACCTGCGGTTTCACAGCCGCAGGTCTTTTGTTTTGCGCTCTTGATAGGCAGCGGACGGTGCTCGCATGCAGCCGTAAGACCATGATCAGGGGATATACACGGGATGATCTTGACAGCGTTTCCCCAGCTCAGGCCCTAGATTTCCGCCATCCCGTCCTCACGCCACCACTGCGGCCGCACCAAATATTGGACGACCGCCACGAGGAATCGTGCCAAATACGTGCGCAAACCCCCACCGGAGATGCCCGTTCATGGCCGCGCTACCGCCACCATGTCGGCCAGCCGGCCAGTTCCCCACCCTCGACACGCCGCCCGTCCACGGAAGTTCGCACAGCCTCCCCATCCTCCCGGCCGTGCCCGTCCGCGTACAACCCGCCCTTCCGCGCGAGGCGGGTTTGCGCCACCATGATCGCATCGCCCCGACAAGGGAGACTGCTTGGTGTTTTCGCCTGTACAGCATGCGGCGCCGTGATGACCGCGAAGGTGGCACGGGTGGCACTCCCCGACCACTCCAGCCAGAAGTACGGCCATGACCCGCTCCCCCATCTGCTGGAGCCAGGAACGTACGCCGTGGACCCCGAAAACGGCCGGCCCTGGCAACCGTGGGAACCCGAGCCGGAGAACATCGCGCCCGCTTGCAGATGTACCGCATCACCGGGCCCCATCTACACCGAGGTGTCCAGGTTCGAGCCGCTCCAGCCTGGTTCCAGGCGGGGAAGCTGTAGAAGCCGCGGTCGGCGGTGAGCAGCATCTCCTCGGTCAACCGCCGATAGAGGGAGAAGGCGAGGGTCTGCTCGCCGGCCCAGCAGCCCGTCACGTCGGCGGCCACGATGGCGTGGCTGACGCACTCGCTGATGGCGACCACCCGGGCCGGAGGGAAGACGTCTCGCACCCGCCCGCGCCGTCGCGGCCGAACTCGGTGACGTTGGCCTCGGCCGGGATGAGATCACGTTGGCCTCATACGCTCCAGCATATCGAGTACTCAGCCTCACCCTGTCGCGCCGCCCATTCCTGCAGCGAGGAAAGCGCTCGATGATAGCCATGCATTATTTCGGATATCTCCACCGGAGTGCGAGCCAGGACAACACCATTCTCTTCGTCTCGGTCACACGCAGCCACAAGGTCGACAACCTTTGCCGATCCAGATCCATTAAGGGGGATCAGCTTCAGAAAATAGGGTTCCTGCAAAGAAATATGCATCACTCTCCTCGCCCAGGCGAGCTGAAGAGATGGCGCGCTTCAGAGTTCCGAGCACGGACAGCGGCAAATCAGCCCAAAAGTCCCCGGAAAACTGACCTCGTCCATCTTGATATAGACTTGTCCGGTGACGTAAGAGTCCCGACGCGAGCCCACACGAAGTTCCTCGGTCGGACAACTATCTCGAACAACCCGATCCCTGTCTCTGTCCGGCGAATTCCAAACTGCCGCACGCATAGATCTGGCAGCGAATACGCAGATGCGCATGAATTCTGCTGAATTCATGCGCATCTACCGGCAAAGCAACCGACTTCCGATGTTCCCTTACCCAGGGAGCCAACGGGTACATGGATCTAATCAGTCCGCCTCTCTCGGGCACCTGGAGCTAAATGGTAACCCCCTGCAGCACGGTCTGCGCTTGGATCATCCGCGTCTCTTTGCCCTACCTGACAACCCTCGGGTTATTCGTGAGCAATTGCTTGCCGATTGCCTCGAGTTCGTCGTCGGTCATATCGTCCGGCCATAGGTCCTTGTCCCCCGTAACGACGCCGCCACGGCCAGAAAGCGGCCGAACTCGTCTGAGGTGCAGTTCGAGCCGCGGTCGGCGCGGAACACGGCACCGGGGTGGAGCAGGCCGGTGCCGACATCCATCCGGATCGCGTTCTTGACCAGGTCGGCTGCGCGCTCACGACCCGATGCCGGTTCACCCAACTGCCCAAAGTACTGGCGTTGATGTCGAACTCGCGCGCCACCGACGCGATCGTCCGCTCGCCCTCCAGCACCATGCGGACGGCTTCTTCCTTGAACTCCGGCGAGGACTGCCTGCGACGCCTCGTCACGTACCTACCTCTTCCAGACTGCTGTCAGCTTATGTAGCTGGGTGTCCGGAATCTTCTAGGCACCTCACAGACGCCTACCTGCGGCAGCGCTCCGAACGATGCGGCCACCCGCGGCAGTCGTTCGCCGTGCCACTGACACTTCTACCGCGACCGGCCTGCCAGGAACTGCGGTCCCTGGCAGGCCGGTTCACGCCGTTGAGGCGGGCCAACCCGGCGTGCACGCCATGGATCCATGTCGGGGCGGCAGGCGCTACTCGGCAACAGCGTCGAAGGCTAGGATCCTTCCTCGTGAAAGAGCAAAAGCAGCCGGCGGACCGATGTCAGTACCCTTTATCGAGGTTATCCCGCGAGAAGTCGACGTCGCGACGTTCCGGCAGAACGCTACTGCCAGAATTTCGCCGTACCGGCTATTCGGGCCCGCTCCGGGTATGGCAGCGAGAGTGGTGAACGCGTGCGCCTCACGGCCGGCGAGCCAGTCATCGGCCATGACGAGGAACCAGCCGTCCTTCGATTCGATACGCACGGATCCCACGCCGATGTTCAGCGCCTCTCCCGCGATCCACGTCGCGATCCCTATGGGGTCGTATACGCCGCCACGGAAGTACATCTCTGGCCTCGCCCGGACGGACTCTATCGCGTTGATGACTTGTAAGTCATCAACAGAATACTCCTGGCCCTCCACCGTCATGAACCTCCCCTTGATGGGGTTACTTTGATTTGATTCCCTGCCCGTAAGCGGTTGAACAGGTCGAAGGCGGACGGTGGAATGAAGAACTCGAGACCCTTGTATGCCGGAGAATTGGGACCCCGGGGGATCTGGGCGCACGAAAAGGGCTCACTGCGTCCAGTTGGATGTCGTCGCCGTAGTAAACGGTGCCCGGAACGGAGCGTCACGTCGGCGATCGCCTATCGCTCCGAGATCACCTCTGTCCAGAACGATTCCTCCGATGCCACGGCCGCCGGGTCGATGAGTTCAAAGGCCACCACCACCTGTCGGCACAATCGCCGGTACGGCGCGTGAAAGTCGGCGAATTCCGCATCAGGTGCACCACCGGCGGCATCGCGCCATGCCGCCAGTTGGGCTTCCTCGGCCTGTTTCCACTGCTCGGTGATCAGGGGAACCAGCCAGTGCCAGCGCCAAGCGCATTCGACCCAGGCCGTCACGGACGAGTTCACCGGCTTGAAGGTCCGCCGATCGGGAAACCGGGCGGCCAGTTGCGGATGCACCTCCGCCGAGGTCGGCACCGGGAGGACCACTCTCCCCGTCCCTTCCTCGGCCAGGTGGCGCACGCCCGCGTAGCCGCCCAGGCGATAGAAACGGGCTCCGTCCTGGGTCAGCTCCGGCTCACCGCTTGGCTGGAAGTCTCCGGTGACACCGTAGAGCCCGTCCGTGCGGGGGCCCGGTAGCCCGTACGCCGAGAGCGCCGCCTTGTCAGGCTCCGGCAAGCTCCAGGCATGGAGGCTGCTGGGTGGCATGGCGGAAAAGCGACCATTGCCGGTCAGTGAGCCCAGATCCGCCGCCAGGATGCGGCCTATTTCGGGATACACCTCTTCTGCGTTCACTGATCTCCTCGGCAATGGCCACATCGCTCTCAGCGGCCACCGACGACCCGCAGGTCAGACACCGAATCCTATTATTGAGCCCCACAGGAGCGGCGGCAGGCTCTGATCGACGCGGCCATCGAGGTGCTGGCCAGGGAAGGAGCCCGCGGGCTGACCTTCCGGGCCGTCGACACGGAGGCGGCCGTCCCCCTGGGCACGGCCTCCAACTACTTCGCCAACCGCGATGATCTGTTCACCCAGGTCGGCGGGCGCATCTATGAACGGTTGCTGCCGGACGAGGCCACCGTGACCCGCAGCCGCGAGGGCGTGCAGGACGAAGCCCGCTATGCCGAGCTCATGCACGAGCTGGTGGATCGCATCTCCGCGTTCAACTCCGGCTATCTGGCTCTGCTGGAGCTACGGCTGGAGTCCACTCGGCGTCCTGAGCTGCGCGCCGTGCTGACCAAGCGCATCCGCGAGGACATCGACGCCAACATCGGCTACCACGCCGCTTCCGGCCTGCCCGGCGACTCCACGTCGGTGGTGCTGCTCTACCTCACCCTCAACTGGCTGATCGTGGAACGGCTGACACTGCCGGACATCTTCACCGAGCAGGAGGTCCACGATCTGGTGGACGCCGCCGTGCGTAGATCGCTCCGTGACGGGGTCACGGGAGGATGAGCACCTGGCCGAACGGCCCGTCGACCGGTTACCGGTTCCGCAGCGGACCGGAACCAGCGGCCACAGATTCGGACGACCAGACGACCGGCCCCGAGGTCGCGACCGGGGCCCCGGGACCAGCGACTGCACCGCCCATTGTCGGCACATCCTTCCAGCAGAACGAATAGATCCCGAAGTTCGCAGGCCGGCTTCCCAGCGAGCACTCCACTGGCGTTACCCAGGCCGAAACGGCCGAGACGGTCGCCGGGGACCGCACTTCCTCGCTGCATCGCCGGCAAGGCGATTCCGCCCATTATCGGGTATGGGTTCCTTGTGCTTTAACCTCCCTGAGCAGCCGGGACACCTGCTCGGCGTGCTGCTCCGACACAGCCCGCTTCGGCAAGTGGAGCGTCCGGGACACATCGAAGGTGATGCTCCAATGCGTCGCTGTCTCCGCGATCGTGCACACCTTTGACCACGTCATGATCGACGATGCTCCCGGCACCCGCAGCTGGATGCCCGCTGTCGACAACGTGATCTCCCGCGCGTCCTCAGGCGCTTCGTTCAGTTCATGCCGGACAGCTTCCTCAACACGCCGGTACGGGTACACCATGATCAGAATTCCGGCCCAGGCTCCGAGGGCCGCACACCCCGTGATCAATGAGGTCTGCGGGGATGCCGCCATCGTGGCCAAAAGGCCCACACCGCCTGCGGCTAACGGCGCCCCGATCAACCACCAATGACGCAGCGTGTTCACGACTGATGATCGGACCTCCAGCTTACGATCCGCACGTGTCGGTACATAGGAAATAACGATCTCCACGAATCCTCCACATGATTACCGGCCAGGGGCGAGATTGTCGAATCTGCGAACCGCGAACCTCCATGGGAGCCCTTGAAGGACGTTGCTAGATCTCGCCTGTCCGATGTTTTGCCGCATCTTCCCAGACCAATCTGCGCACTTTCGTATCGAAAGGATTCCGCTTGGGAAGTCCGCCGGGTAGCACGTTGGCCAATGCCTTGAACACCTGGAGGACAGCGCGCTCATCGTAATCGGCGAAGTTTTTCGTGGCCTGCAGCCACAGCCCGCCCCGGGAGAGCTCGGCCACCTCATGGAAAGCGCCCGTCCGAGACAGCCCGGAGACCCCGCCCAGACGTTCGCCGAGCTCTGCAGGGCAAATCGTGATCCATGAGTAGCCACGGAGGATCTGTCGCGCCTGCTTGACAGATTTCACTCTTCCGCCGCGAGCCACACTGACGTCCAAGGCCGTGGTGCCGTTTGGGTTCGAATCGTCAGCGAGATGACCGAAGGCCGGGTTCAGCTTGTCCGCGAAATCCCTGAGTACGCTGCCCCATCGTTCGGCGACTTCGGGCCGAGCAAGATCGTACGCTACATCCGGCAAGTACGACCACGCACGGAGTTGGATGCGATCCCCGTCGCCATCGAATCGCTCGATCTCGACCCTGAAGCCGTCCATTCCATCTTCGCTGGGCCTTCCGCCGTCATCAAGTTGCTTTATCTCGATCCAGGCCTTCGGAAACCACTTGCCGACTCCAGCGATCAGCCATTCATGGTTTTCGAGCGAGAACTTCCGAACTTCCAGACCCCGGCCCGTCGTCTCCGCACACACGACCGCCCAAACACCCCGAGACTCCCCATGAGGTTCATTCCAGTCACTCGGCGTGCGTAGCGGCAGTGCTTCATTCAGTCGTTCCCACAAGCTGGGAACCAGCCTGCCAGGAACTTCGGAGACCCACCTGCGCAATTGGGTCTCGAATTCCGGAAGTGTCGCATCTTCGACATCGATAATCATGTCATAGGACCTGTTCCGAGCCATGTGACGATGATACAGGAAGGACACAGAACCGGAAGTATGCTCTCGGCACCCGGGGAGTGCCGAGAGCATACTTCACATGCCTACGTCAAAGGCAGATCGGAATGGGAATCGGGAGGCAGATCGCACCTCTACTGAAGGGAAGAGGAATCGGATTGCCGCCACCTGGATATGGATACAGGAACGGCAACTGATCGCACGGCCCGAGCGCTACCAGGTTGTCACACGGGCCGGCATATCGGGTCGCGGGCTGCTCCTGCTCTTGCTCCTGCACTTGCGGCTGCGGCTGCGGCTGCTGAGGGCGCTTCTTCTTGGAGGTGGCGTAGTACCTTATGCCAGCGTTCGGTCCATCGTCATTACCGGACCAGGTGTCGAGAATCCTGGTCGGAGACGCGACGGTCTCGCTGCTGTCGAGTTTGAAGCCATGAACGACCTGTACGCCGTCACCCACCTGCTCCTGAAGCTTGTCGATGTAGCGTTGCAGTTGCCCCGGTCCGCCCTCGGAGTTGGGAACGAATATCCCCTTTCCGTCGTCGTCGAACTGATCGTACTTGCCTTGGCCGCCCTTGCTCTTGACCTCCCATATGTAGATCGTGTCGTCTGTCCACAGAATGATGTCGGCAATGCCATAGCCGCCTTGCCCGTCTCGGTTCGCCCCAGGTATCTTATTCGAGCTGTCGTCCACGGTTATCCGACCACTGATTCCCTTTTCATCCATCTTGTCCTGGATAAGCTTCACGGTGTCGTTGACCACTTTGTCGTGATCGCCGCTACCACGCGTTTGCGAAGCTGGATTTCTCTTGGCAATGTCAGCGAGCCAGCCGTTGTACCCACCGTTCTTTCCGTTTGCGAAGTCGTCGGGGATGTGTCCATCGAGCTCGATGCCATTGATGGGATTGCCGCCGGCGAAGGCGTAGCGGTTGGCGGTCCAGGGGTCGAGGCCGAGGGACAAATCGGCGAGGGCACCGTTGTAGGTGTCGAGGTTGAGGAAGCGGTTGAGGCCCGGGTTGTAGTTGCGGAACCCCATGTCGTACATGCCGGTGGAGTTGTCCCAGCGCTTGGCGTTGAAGCGGTAGGGGTTGTACTCCTCCTTGGCGGTGGGGTCGACCGGATCGGGCTTGTCGACGCCGGTGAAGAGCTTGTCGTCGTTCTTGCCGTAGGCGGTGTAGCCGTAGGTCGCCCGAGTGTCTCCCGTGTCGGACGTGATCTGCTCGACGTCGGTGTGGGGGTTGTAGCCGTAGTAGGACGACTCTTCGGTGTTGTCGGCGTTGACCTTGACCTGGGACAGGCGTTCGCCCCACGGGCTGTACTGGAAGGACTTGGTGAGCTTGCCGGCCACCTCCTCGTCCAGCACTTCGGCGGACAGGCCGAGGTAGGAGTAGGTGGTGGTCTTGGCGCTGGCAGTGCCTTCCTTCTCCGTCTTCGATGTCGTCCGGTCGAGCGGGTCGTAGGTGTAGCTGGTGACGGTGCTGGTCGCGCCGTCGGTGCCGAGCTTCTCGTGTTTGACGACGTGGTCGAAGCCGTCGTAGGTGTACTTCTCCCAGGTCTTGCCGGCGGCCTGGATGGTGCGCAGCCGGCCGTAGGGGTCGTAGGTGTAGGTGCTGGTGGCTCCATCGGTGATGGAGGTCATCAGGCGGTTGCGGTCGTAGGTGAAGGTGGTCTTCTTGCCGAGGACCTCCTGCTCCCAGACGTTGCTGTTGGCGTCGTGGGAGTACGTCTCCGTCTCCGCTGTCCCGCCGGCGGCCGGGGTCTTGACCGACTTGGCGATGCGGTCGCGGGGGTCGTAGGTGTAGGCGTAGATGTGGTCGAGGTAGGCGCCGGGGTTGTCGGCGTTCTGAACCTTGGCGTGGTCGCTCGCGCGCTGCAGGTTGCCCTGGTAGCCGATGGTGTGCTCGGCAACGACCGTGCCGTTCGGCTTCTTCTCCAGGCTGTGGCGCAGGACGCCGGACAGGAAGTAGTCGTAGGCGACGGTGTTGCCGTTGGCCTTCGTCTCGGTGAAGCGTTCGCCGCGTGAGGTGTAGCTGTAGCGGGTCGTCTTGGGTGAGGGATCGGCCGCCGACTTCTTGTTGACGACCTCATCGACAAGGTCGCGGACGTCGTAGCCGTAGGTGGCGATGGTCTTGTCGTGGGTGCGCTCCACCACGGCGCTGTTCTCGTTGTAGCGGTACCCGGTGGTGTTCTTCAGCGCGCCGTCGAGGTACTCCTTGATCTGCTCGATCTGGTTGAGGTTGGTGTAGGCGACGTCCCAGACGTCGATCTTGGCGGTCGGCGACCGGTCCTCGATCTTGGTGAGGTTGGCGTTGACGTCGTAGGTGTAGGTGAAGTCCTTCTTCTCGGCGTCCGACTCGCCGCTGTTGTCGCGGACCAGCTTGACGGCGTCGGCCGCGACCGTGCCGTTGGCCTCGTCGGTCAGGGTGATGGTGTGGCCGGTGCCGGCGGTGAAGGCGTAGGTGCCGAGGTCGACCCAGGTGCCGGGGTTCTGGGTCTGGTCGAGGGTGACGGTCGCTTCGCCGCCCTGGTGCTTGACCTTGTATTTGGCGTTGGTGGCCGTGGCGCCGGTCGGGTAGCGCACTTGTGCCTTGTAGGTGCCGTCCGAGGGGGTGGTGAGGTTCCAGGTGAAGCTGCTCGTTCCGGTGCCGGCGGGGGCGGTGGCGTAGTCGTAGCCGACGAAGCCTTCCACCGCGGTCTGCGGGCCGACGATGTTCGAGGAGCTGCCGCTGCCGGCGAGGGTCCAGGTGCCGGTGGTGACGGTCTGGCCGGTGTCGGAGTTGTCGGACAGGACGACGTCCAGGCCGAGGGGGATGCCGTCGTCGGAGTGGGTCTTGAGCTTGCCGTCGAGGTAGTACGACCAGTCCAGCGCCCGCTGCGAGGAGCCGCCCGCGCTGGTGACGGTGCGGTTGGTCTGCAGGCCGAGCGGGTTGTAGTCGTAGGTGGTCTTGATGTCCCACGGGTCGGTGGTGGTCTTGGACCAGCCGTTGTCCCAGTAGGTCATCTTCGACACGTTGCGGATGCTCTGCCCGTGCGAGGGCGGGTGGGAGATCTCCTTCAGCCGGGAGACCGCGTCGTAGGCGTAGAAGACGCTGTCGGGCTTGTTGTAGACCGGGTCATCAGGGTCGAACGGGTAGATCTGCTCGACCGGCCGGTTCAGCTCGTCGTAGCGGGTCTCGGCGACGAAGTCGGCCGGGTCGTCCGGGGTTTCCACGCCGCGCGGGGTGATGACCTTGGTGCGGTTGCCGGCCGGGTCGTAGGCGTACTCGGTGACGACGTGCTTGATGCCGTCGGGGGTGTCGGCGTGCGGGACGCTGGTGCGGATGACCTCGTCGCGCTCGTTGTAGTCGGTGCGGGTGACGTTGCGGTCCTGGTCCTGCTGCTCGACCACGCGGCCGTCGAGGTCGTAGCGGACCTCGGTGACGAAGCCGGCGGCGTCGGTGACCGTGCGGACGCGGTGGTTGAGGTCGTAGGTGTAGAGCGCGGTGCGGTCGGCGGGGTCGGGGGTGGCGTTCTTGCGCGGGTCGATGACCTTGACGGTGTTGCCGACGTTGTCGTACTCGTAGGTGATCTTGTTCTGGCGGTTGTTGTTGGCGACGTCGGTGGCGAAGACGTCGGTCAGCTGGTTGATCGGGTCGTACTCGTAGGTGGTGGTGTATTCGGCCGGGTTCGCGCCGGGCAGGTGGCCCTTGGGCTCGATCTGGGTCTTCAGGTTGCCGGCCGGGTCCCAGGTGAAGGTGGCCTTGCGCTCGGGGCCGTCGGTGGTGTCCTTGGGCAGCACCGACGTGGTGAGCTGGTCGGCGCGGTCGTAGGCGGCGGTGGAGACGGCCCCGTTGGGGGCGGTCATCTCGACCACGTTGTCGTTGCGGTCGTAGACCGGCGCCGGGGTGACGATCAGCACCGGCGGGGAGGCGTCCTGGTCCTTGGGGACCTTCGACTCCAGCGGGCGTTTGAACAGGTCGTAGGTCTGGGTGGTGGTCTTGCCGAGGGCGTCGGTGACCGACAGCACGTTGCCGCGCGTGTCGTAGGCGGTGGTGGTGACGTTGTTCTTGGCGTCGGTGATCTTCTTGGGGTAGCCGGTGGGGTGGTAGTCGCCGAAGGTGGTGGTGTTGCCTCTGGCGTCGACGGCCGTCTGCAGCTGGCCGAGGTTGTCGTAGGTGTAGCGGGTGGTGTAGTCGGCCGGGTCGGCGGTCAGCACGCCGAGCGGGTCGGTGACCGACGTCAGGTTGCCGCGCTCGTCGTAGCCGAACTGCCAGGTGTGGTGCTTGGGGTTGGTGCCGGCTTCCGGCCGGTTGCCCATCGGGCTGGTCTTGGACACCAGATCGGCGACGAAACCGTTGAGGAAGCCCTGGTAGGTCAGCGTGGTGGGCGCGGTGCCCTTGTCGTTGGCCTCGGCGTCGGTGATCTTCAGCGGGTAGCCGGTCTTCTGGTCGTACTCCCAGGTGGTGAGCGCGCCGTTGGCCTCCGTCAGCGCGCGGACGTTGTGGTCGTCGTCCCACTCCAGATCGGTGCGCTCGTCCTTGGCGTTGGTGATGTCATCGGGACGGCCGAAGCGGTCCAGCACGTACCGCGTCGGATGGCCGCGCGGATCGGTCACCGTGGCGTGCATCACCCCGCCCTGCGGACCGTCCGGATCGACGTAGACGAAACCGGTCGGCCCGTTCAGCCGGTCGGTCAGGGTCTGGACCTTCCACGTATTCTTGGGGTCTTCGACCGCGTCGTAGTAGTCCAGCTTCGTGGCGTACGGCTGCGAGCCCGCCTCGGCGTGCGCGCGCGGGTCAATGACCTGGACGAGCTTGACGTTCCTGTTGCCCTGGGTGGCGTCGTAGCGGAAGCCGAACGTCTTGGCCTCATCATCTCCGGCCCCGTCGATCATGCGGGCCATCAGGCCCTTGTCGGTGTAGGCGAAGGTGACCGTGCGGCCGGCGATGTCGGTGATCGACTCGACGGTGTCGATGATGTGCGGGTTGGTCAGCTTGGTGGCCTCGACGGGCTGCCAGGTGGTGTCGTCGATGTAGGTGTAGTCCTGGCCCTTGACGTGATAGTCGAAGGTCAACGTCCTGCGGCCGGCCGCGTCGGTGATGTACTGCAGGAACTTGGTCGGCTTGTTGTTGGACTTACGCCGTTCGTAGGTGAACGACATGGTGTTGCCGTTCTTGTCCACGATCGCCGACTGGAAGCCCTCGTCGTCGAAGAAGAACTGGGTGCGGTCGGGCTTGGTGAACACCCACTGGCGCTGCGGGTCCGGCGAGCCGGTCGGCTGCAGGAGCAGGTGCACCCCGCGGGGATGGACGTAGGAGCACAGGTCGAGGGTGCAGTCCTTGGACTGCGTGCCGTCGGGCTTGCGCAGCACCCACACGTGCTCGGTGCCGTCACCGTCGGTGAGCCGAACCTGGTCGGGCCATGGCTGGCCGCGCGGATGGAAGTCCAGCGGGGAGCCGAGCCTGGTCAGCGTGGAGGTCTGCAGCGACCAGCCGTAGCCGAGCGAGGCCGAGCTGGTGTCGAGGCTGTTGTAGGTCATCCGGGCGAAGGTCTGCACGCCCCGGGAGGGGTTGGAGAAGGCGTTGTAGCCCCACACCACGTTGCCCGCGTACAGGTTCGTCAGCGCGGCGCCGCCCGCCCCGGTGTTCTTGCCGCTGTAGGCGTAGAACTTCTCCAGGCCGAGCAGGCTGCTGGTGGGTGTGGTGAGGCGGATCTGCTGCGGCAGTTGCGGCAGGTGGTGGCTGGCCGACTTCCACTCGCGGGTCTGGGTGTCCTGGGTGTCCCACACCAGCGACACCGCTTCGGCGAGGTTCGCCGAGGTCAGGGTGGGCGCCTTGACATCGGCTTCGACGGTGGCGGTGGCGCCCGGCGGCAGGTCCGCGGGAAGCTGGGTGAGCAGTTGGCTGCCGCCGGTGACGTCGGTCCCGTCGGGCAGTTTCCAGAAGTAGCCGACCGCGGTCCTGGCGGCCGGCCAGGTCTCGGTGGTGGGGTTGGTGACGGTCACCCGCACCTTGGTGGCCTGACCCTGTGGTAGTTGCGGCGGCGTGGCGGGCGCGTGGTAGGCGACGGCCGGATCGAGGTAGGTGATCAGCAGCCGGGGACGTACTGTGGGCTCCGCGGCCTCGCTGGACAGGAACAGCGCGCCGTCGCCGCTGGCCGGACAGGACTTGCTCGGCTCCTGGGTGAGCCGCAGCATCATCCCGTGGTTGGCGGCGGGGTCGTCGACCCAGCGCTGCGCGACAGTGACCGGGACTTCCAGGGGGAGGAAGGCGGAGGTGGCGGTCGGCCCGATGGAGAAGACCTCCATGGGGGTGGGGTCGTAGTCGCTGCCGGGTGTGGTCCAGGCGGTGCCGGGGGCGGCCGCCACCCAGGAGGCGCTCGCCTCGTCCCAGGCGCGGGTCAGCGGGTGGGTGGCGTAGCCGACGGCCTTGCCGCGGTAGCCGACCCGGTACAGGAACGCCTCGGCGGAGGAGACCTTCGCCCCGGCCGGGATGAAGCCGGTGTCGAACCGCAGCAGGGTGCGGCCGTTGCCGTAGGGGCCGGTCAGGAACCCGGAGGCGAGCTGCGGCAGCCCGCCCAGCGTGTCGTGGCCGGCCGTGTAGTCGCAGGTGGTCAGGGTGGTGTCGGCGGCCGCCTCGATCATCGCGGTGGTCCAGCCGACCTCGGGCAGCTCCACCGTGATCGGCGCCGACGGCACCGTCGTGCCGTCCGCGAGCAGGGCTGTCACCTTGTACGTCACGCTGGTGCCGGGCGCGGCGGTCGTGTCCTGGTAGCCGGTGGCGTCCTCGCCGAGCGGCGCGACCAGGGTGGTGGTGGTCGGGGTGAAGCCCGGCTCGCCGCTCCGGTGGACCTGGTAGCCGGTCAGCTCGCCCGGCCCGTCATAGGGTTGCCAGGTCAGCTCGGCGCCGGTGGAGTGCCGGATGCGAGGTTGCTCCACCCGCATGCCCGGCTCGCCATAGGTGAGGGTCAGCTTGGGCATCGGGATCGTCATCTCGGCGGAGCCCAGGAACTCGCCGGCCCAGTAGATCGGCCCGCCGATCGGCCGGCTCTCGTCGGCGGCCTTGATCATCACGCCGTGGTTGTTCTGCGGGTCAGCCACCCATCGCCGGGCCAGCGCGGTGACGTCCCAGCTGTTCCAGACCGACGGGGTGGCCGGGTTGAACGTGGTCGTCGACAGCGGCGTGGCGCCCATCGCGGAGCTGATCGAGTTCCAGGTGACGGAGTTCCAGTTCCAGTACTGGGTGACTTCGCGGGCTTCCAGCGTCATGGGGGTGACCGACCCGCCCACGACCTGGTCGTAGTAGAGCCCGACCTCGGCGTGATCGATCACCTCATCCGGTGGCACGACCGCCCTCAGGTCGAACTGGACAAGGCTGCGCGCGGGCCCGGAGCCGTCCACGCTGACGCCGAGCCGGGCGTCCGCACCGAAGTTGGTGGCGGGCGCGTACGAGACGATCATCGCGTCGTCGGAGGTGTAGTAGTCCGGCTGCACCACCACGGTGGGATCGATCACCACCGGCCAGGACCGCTCGGCCGCCTTCAGCCAGCCCTCGTCCGGGGTCAGGGTGAGCGTGACGAGGTTGCCCTGCTGGGTCACCGACTGCGTGATCGCGGTGGAGAACCCGCCCGCGGCGGAGGCCGCCTGCTTGCCCGAGCGGGAGGCGTCGGTCATGAACGGCGGCGGGATCACGAACACCGGGCCGCCCTCGCCGCCGGCGGCGGCGTCGGTGAACGCGACCGAGCCGTCCAGCCGCGCCTCAGCCCGCAACCCGTCCGCCACCTGCACAGTGAAGGCGTACGAGGGCCGGACGGCCTCCGGGCCGGACAGCACGATCTGCTCCTTCACGCCGGCCGCGCCGACCTGATACACCAGGTCCGCGCCGGTGCCGAGCGCGCCGGGGTAGCGCACCGCCGACTTGCTCACCTCGGCCTGCACCTCGCGCGCCTCGCCGGCCAGGCCGAGCGTCAGCTGCGCGTCCCCGAGCCCGACGCGGACCAGCCGGTCGGAGCGGCTGCCGAATCGTGCGGTGAAACCGGCTCCGTCGCTGACCGCGACGTCGTCGGCGCCCTTGCCGCTCTTGGTGATCCTGGTGTCGGCTTCGCGCCAGCGGCCGTCCGCGTCCAGCACGTGCACCCGCTGCGAGGAGATCTCCACCTGGCGGCGGCCGTCCTCGAGCTCGAACGTCTTGCTGACCGCGGTCCGCTGCGAGGTCAGCTCCTTGACCCGCTTGCCGGGCGGCTCGGGTGCCGCCACCCGCAACGCCGGCGCCGGATCGGCCCGGCCCGGCAGCGTGGTCTTCTGGCCGGACGGGCGCACCCCGCCCTTCGGCTCCTCGGCGAACCAGCCGGTCACCTGGGCGGCCAGCCAGCTCGACACGCGGGAGATCAGGCTTGGCTCCGCGGCGTTCGGGAGGACGGACTGCGCGGTGGCGGCCGGCGTGGGAGCCATCGTGAACAGCAGGGTGGCCGCCACCACCACGCTGATCAGCTTGCGTAACCGTGTGTGACGGCGAGGCCGCTGCCTGACGGGCGGTTGCGGTCGGTCGGAGGGTAATTGCGCCACGGGCACACTCCACAAGGCCAGGCGACCACGAAGGGTCGCAGATAAGGCGGATCTAAAGATCCCCGAGGCAAAACACCCGCATCACGCCATAAATAGGCACATACAGTCAAGAATCACGGAAGGTGACTTACCACAGAATGCGAACATACTGTTGAATGTCTGGCGATATGCATTCTCGGCTGCGAAGATCCATCAATTGAAGATCATCAGCGCCCCCCTCAGCCGGAGTTACGCAGCGTGAGATCACCTGGTCGCCGTCGACGCGCTCGCGGTCGTGGCGACCTGATTCCCAGCGAACTCACAGCAACCGGCAGGCTGGACGCCGGAGGCCCTCTACGCCTCAGCCACCTGCGAGAACATCCCTCACCGAGCTATTTCGTGTCAACGGCTCTTGACCACCGTCAGCATCCATGTCTAGATCAAAAAGGCCGCACCGCCGCACCCCTCTGGAGGATCCCTCACATGGCCGCAGCAGCGACTCCCAGGCCACGATGACCCGGCCGGACCAGCCGACCGCGTGGCGACCGACCCGCCGGGGGCAGGCGTTACGGATCTCCACCGTCCTGGCCGGGCTCCTCAACCTCGCCCTCGCCACCCTGCTGGCCGCCATCCCGTCCAGCTCCCCCACCCTCGACGAACTGCCCACCCCCGAGAACCACGCCGCAGCCCCACCCCTGACCATCGCCACCCGTGTGCGGCTCGCCGCCTCCCCCACCAGGAGCACACCGCCACCGCATCGCCCCACCACCGCCTCGACGATCACGCCGCCCCGCAAGCACGGCAACCACCGCCTAACGGCCATCCCAAGCCCTCAACGCTCCACACAGCCGGCCGTCATTCGCACAGCACCGGTCAGGCCGACGCCGCTGGCCGCCACACCAACCACATCTCACCGCCCGGCACCGGCAACGGCCCGCCCCGCCAAGACCGAAAAGACGCAAGAGTCGCCGCCGTCCAGCACACCGGAACCAGGAGCGGCATCCCAGCACACCCCACCGGGACAGACCCGGGAACCACCGGGACAGGCGGTGAAGGAGCAGAGGGCGGAGAGGAGCGAGGACACCCACACCCCATCCGGCCAATCCAAGCGAACCGATGGGTAGCCGGCGGCGCGGCTTCCGCACTGCCACATCGGGCCTCGACCCGTGGTGCATCAAGACATCGGCCTCGTCGAGACGGCAATGGCCTTGCCTTCTCCGCATTGCATGCCGCGCTGTCGGATTCCGTGAGCTGCCGACCGATGTGGCACACGAGAAGCAGCAGCCCGACGCCTGCACCTGAAGAGCGGGAACACCTTGCACGACTCCTAATACTCCAGTGACACTTGGCGATCTTGAGGACTTGGGGTCACATGGCGACGGCCACCGCGTGATCATTCGGAGTTTGTGAGAACAACCAAAGATCGTGCGGTGGCCGCGAGCCACAGCGTAGACCCTGACAGCTGGATGGTCATCTTCAACGAGCTGATGGCTCGGATCGCCGGCCGGTTCGGCCGCGTCGAACCGCGGCGTGCGGCAACCGCCTATGTGCGTGGGCTACTGGCCGACATCGACCGCAAGAACTGCTGGAACCTGGCCGAACACGCCGGGCTGGCCGGGCCGCAGGCGCTGCAGCGGCTGCTGCGCACCGCCCGCTGGGACGCCGACGCGGTGCGCGACGACGTCCGCGATTTCACCGTCGACCGGCTCGGACCCGACGGCGTGCTGATCGTGGACGAGACCGGGTTCGTCAAGAAGGGTGTCGGTTCGGCTGGGGTGCAGCGGCAATACAGCGGCACCGCGGGCCGGATCGAAAACTGCCAGATCGGCGTGTTCCTCGCCTACGCCACCCCGGCGGGACGCGCGCTGCTGGACCGGCGGCTCTACCTGCCCGAGCACACCTGGCTGGCCGACCCCGGCCGCTGCCTCGCGGCAGGTGTCCCGGACGAGATCGCCTTCGCCACCAAGCCCGCCCTGGCCACGGCCATGGTGCTGGCCGCCCTCGAGGCCGGCGTGCCCGCCCACTGGGTAACCGGCGATGAGGTCTACGGCCAAGACCCGCGCCTGCGCGCCGCCCTGGAGGAGCGCCGGCTGGGGTACGTGCTGGCGATCGCGGGCAACCGGCGGGTCGAACTCGAGGGCGCCCAGGTGAGCGCGGCCGAGGTCGCCACGCGAGTGTCCGATCAGCACTGGCACCGCTACCGCGCCGGTCAAGGCGTCAAGGGCCCCCGCTGGTACGCCTGGGCCTGGGCACGGATCGACGAAAGCGACGCCCACGGATATCGGTGGCTGCTGATCCGACGCAACCTGGCCACCGGCGAGCTGGCGTTCTACCGCTGCTACGCACCCACCCGGCAACCCCTGATGGCCCTGGTAAAGATCGCCGGGAGCCGATGGGCGGTCGAGGAATCCTTCCAAGCCGCCAAGGGCCAGATCGGGCTGGACCATTACCAGGTACGCGGCTGGACGGCCTGGCACCGGCACATCACCTTGGCCATGCTCGCGCTGGCCCTGCTGGTGGCCGTCGCCGCCGCCCAGCCACCCAGTGACCAGGACCGCATCCCGCTGACACTGCCCGAGATCCGCCGGCTGCTCGCCGTACTCGTGCTGACCTGGCACCGCTCGATCACCCATGTCCTGCGCTGGTCAGACTGGCGCCGCCGACACCAAGCCACCGCCCGACGCTGCCACTACCAGCGCAGATCCGAGCCATGATCGCGAAATGTCACTGGAGTACTAACGCAGGCATTGCTCTGAGCAGGCCACACAGTGGTCAGGTGACGAACAGGAGGAAGTCGATGGTTAAGTGTCGGCGTACGTCAACCAGACGACCGCATATCGCCCATCAATAGACAAAAATCCACTCCATCCGAGTCGAGCTCTCCTAAAGCGGGTGCCGCAGGTTCGAATCCTGCCGGGGGCACACTTCTCGACCAGGCAATTCGCCTTCTGACCTGCGGTTTCTCTGCCGCAGGTCTTCTGCTTTCCAGACCTCGAGTAGGTAGCCGAAGGCACCCGTATGCAGCCGTAGGACCTTGATCACGGGATATATGCGGGATGATCTTGAGTGTGTTTCCCCAGCTCATGAACCAGTCCAGCTTCATTGTGGCGGCAGGGAGCTACAGCAAGGACGGGGGCGAGGGCACACATGGTCGCACAGCGAGCGGGGCTTCAGGAGGGCTGAGCTCGGTAGCTCAGCATGGACCTATGGAGTACAAGATCCATCTGCGGCAGGATGAGGACCATGGTCGCGTACTGGTGGTCACAGCGGTCCGATGAGAACCTGTTCATGGAAATCACGCGACGGGACGACATCGGCAGCGACGTGAAAGCGCCCATCGCCGCTCGAGGCGGCGTGAGCACCCCAGGCTACGCATTGGTCAGTGCCGTCCAGGCCAACAACCTCGTCATCCACTACGACAGCGCCGCAGAGCAGATCGTGGGCGTCAGCCGCGCGACAGGCGAGCGGTACAACGAGCCGATCTGGTGGGTCGCACGTGGCTCCTATGCGAAGAAGGCCGGCGCCAAGCCCAAATGGCTCCCCGGCCTCGTCGTTGCACTCGCGGACTATCGCCCTCTGGCCGAACCGTTGCCCTTAGCGGTACTCCGGCAACGCCGATTAGCCCTGTTTGCAGTCCGAGATGCACTGCAGGCAGAGTTTCCAGGACAGCGGCTCTACTTTCCGTGGATTCAGTACCAGAACTCCCTACGGACCTGGCAGACCTACCTCGCCAAGTGCCCGAACGCAGTGCTCGATGCGCTTCCAGAGGTAAAGGAAGCCGTGGATGCACTCATCGGAGAGCGGCCACCTGCGGGCCTCACCCGGAGCGACGTCGAGGAGGCCGAACGGCAGATCACCGCTGCCGCCGGTCGCCCTCGGGCTTCCCGCAAGGGCCAAGGCTTCGCCACCGACCAGCAGGTGAAGGTTGCAGTCGAGACGCACGCAATGAACGAAGCCCTCCTCTACTACAGCAAGCTGGGCAAGGTCACGGACACCTCTCGTACCGCGAGCTTCGACTATGTGGTTGAGATCAGCGGCGTCTCTTGGCATGTCGAGGTGAAGGGGACAAGCGGCGATCCGCGGGAAATTCTCCTTACACCGAACGAAGTTCAGCACGCCCTGGAGTATCCGCACGTGGCACTGTTCGTTCTGAGCAACATCGAGGTGACCCGCGACGAGCAGGGCGATGTCATCGCATGCGGGGGCAAAAGGGCGATTTTCCATCCCTGGCTGTTGGACCAAGCCCAGCTCTCGCCGATCGGCTACCGGTACAGGCTGTACGGAAGCTCCGCGGGACTTGGAACGCCATATACAGAGCCCGAGGTCGAGCCTAAGCAGACATGGCCTTGACCTGTGGGGATGCCGCGACAAACTGACCGCGACCCCGTGCGGCGCTCATGCCATGATCGCTCGCTTCTATATGGTTACGGATCCGCAGCGGTGGACGCCGCATAGAACTTCGGCGGAGCATCACGGCTTCCGCCATGGCATGGGTCGCGCCTTGCGGACTCGCTTTATCGCAGTTCGCTATGACCGGGACGAATCGGATGTACGAGTGGAGTCCCCTCAGATATGGTCCCATGCGTGCGCCCTGGTGCCTCTTGGAGAGTAGTGGCCGCGTTACTTTTCTGCATCGCGGCCCTGACCGCATGCTCGGGAGAACCGGAGCGGCCAACGCTGACGGAAGCGGCCCGACAACTCGTGAGCGATGGGGACGCACTGGTTTCGGGCATCGCATCAGGCCTGACAGGGCTGGCGCAGGAGCGAGCAGGCCAGGACCTGAACACGAACTGCCTGAAAGGCGAGGCACAACGTTACTTTCGAGCAAAGGGGAACTTCGCGAACCCCTCCGCAGAGAACCCGCCCAGCCTGGTCGGGCTGCTTAAAGGTGATCTTGAAGGTAAGGGCTATACCGAGATCGTGGACAGTCTCGATCTCTGGGAAGACAACGTGAGCGTCGCCGTCATGACCCATCCCCAGGCCCGCTTGACCTTCGTCCTCATGGCGCAGAAGGACACGACGCCCAACGTCATGATCATCGGGAAGACGGAATGCTATCCCAGCAGCGGATGAACGAGGTCACATCGGATCAGGTGCCTGCGCGGCCTCCTTGCGAAGCTCCTCGGCACGATGACGGAGGTTCTCGGCAGTAGCCAGGCAGGAGTTTTCCAGTTCGCTCATCTCTCGCCTGAGCTGAACCCCCTGTGCGAGGTATCGCTCCGCCGCCGGCCCCTTCCAGGACCCTTCGGCCTCGGCTTGGCTGGACGGGATGCCAGCAAACGTGTCAGCAAGATGCTTCGCATACCTTGTGAAGGTCGTCGCGAGCGCATCCTTCTCGCCCGCCTCACGCAGCAACTGGTGCTTGACCGGCATAGTCAGCCACCCCTTCTTTTCAGCGCATCCAGCAGGGCACCTTGTACGCGGCCCTCCATCGCATCTCTCATGAGAGCCTGCTGGGACGTCGTCATCGCAGGCAATCCGTGTTCTCTCAGCGAACGATCCAGCCACGCGATCTGCTCGTCAATGAGCTTGCCGGCCACCGTCTCCGCCGTATCCGGTGTCTTCTTGTCGAGGTAATCCGTGATCATATCCTTCAGCAGGTCTTTGACCTCGTCGAGCCCTTTGGCCTTTCCCGTGGATACGATCTTGCTGGCGACCGGGAAGTACTGGTCGAGGTAATCCACCGGCATGAGCATGTATCCAGCGATGCGTTCGGCGTATTCGTCGTCGCTCCACTCTGCATATGTAGAGCCGGCCAGCAATAGGTTCGCCAACGCGCCCGTTCGCTCAGCAAGGTTGACGTGCGCTTCCTGCTTGTAGTTGTCGGGGTCGAAAGGATGGAACCGGCCCATGTCCAGTTCCTTGGTGTACTCCTTCGCCGCCTTCATGAGGGTGTCGGCCGCAGCCGAATCCTGCATCAATGCACCCATGAAGCGCGCGCTTACGGCAGGGTCGAGCTTGTCCCACGGAGGTCTCGCTGCCAGGTGGGGCATCTTCGGCGAGTTCCGCGTAGCTTGCCCTCGCGCGAGGTGATCGAGGATGGGCTTGATGTTCTGGGCGAGCATTCGGCTGACCGGCGAGTTGGCGAAAGTGCCGAGGCTGCCACCGACCCATAGCGTGTTGTCAGCGCCAATGCTGTTGATGACACTCAGCCAGGCCCGTTCCCGCACCTCGGCCGTACCCGAATCAGGCTTCAAAGCGCCGTGCAGCGCCTCTGCCAGCGCTTGTTCGTAGGCAGGGACGCCGGTCGAGCGGATGGTGTAGGCGTCGAGCATGGTCGCCGCTTCCTTCGGGTGCTCGGCCAGGAATCGCTGGAACGCTTCAGGGTTGGCCGCGAAGGCCCTGGCCAGGTTGTACAGGTTCCAGTTGGGATCCGTCGGGAACGCGTCGGAGTTCGGCGGCCGGTTCAGGAGGTTGGTCGCCACCTTGGTGAGGAAAGCGCTGGACTGCGGAGCCAAGGTGACGAGGGCGGTCAGAATGTCCGAGGGCGCCGTCTCGACCATCTTCTGCCATTCGGTCCTGAGCCGCCCGGAGCTTTCCGCGCTGGCGAAGGCTTTGGCGAGCAGGCCCGGCAGACCGTCGCCGGCTCGTTGGGCGGCCTGCGGGATCAGGCCTCGGCGATCTGCGGCAGCTCGGTTGTTCATCCAGTCGCGGAACAGCTTCTGAAAGGCCGTGGGGCCGAGTGCTGCCAGCAGTGCCGCAGCATAGGCGGGATCATCGACGCGTCCCTTGAGCGCCGCCGCGGCCTTCTCTACCTCGGCCCAGCTCTGCCCGGAAAGGTGCTCGTCGTGGTGCTTGAGAGCCTTGGTGATCGCCGCCGCGTCCTTCTTGGCCGCCTGTGCTGCCTCGGTCTGGTTGCTGAAGGGCATGGTGGCGGTCAGCATGCCCTTCTGCTGCGTCGGCACCATCCGCTTGAGGGTGTCGACGCGCCATTTCAGGTCCTGCTGCGACTCGTGGAAGAACCACCAGGTCCGGTGCATCGCGGTGACACCCGCCCGGCCGGCCCAGTCCGCACCGGCTTCGGCGATCGCTGATTCGAGTCCCGGCCGTGTTCTGCCGAGGACGTCCTTCCCCGTCTCCATCTGGCGGATCAGCTTGTCTGCCCCGAGGGGATCAATCCCGACGAACTCCCCCATGAACCCTCCCAGAGGGTGTGGCTTACAAGGCGGAAGTCAAGCACGTCCCGATACGCGAGGTAAACGCGTTATGCATTCTCATTAACCATTTGAACCGCGGATATATGGTCAGGCGCAAATGCCTTGACGAGAGCGACCCGGCGTGACTCTCCATGGCTCCTGCGCTTCTCGGTTGAGAAGGTGGAGGGATATGTTGCCTCGGTGTAGAACCAAGTACGGCTGTAAGCACCCTCTTGCCATCTCAATTCGCGTCTTCGCTGGAGGATCACATGCGATATGCGTCTGTGCAGGGCTGACTGTGCCGATCTTCGAGGAAGGCCCAGCCAAGTCCGTCGTGGCTCCCGATCGTTCGCTTGATCTCTTCGCGAATCGCTTCGAGTTGACCCGCCACGTCGTCTCGCTCATCAACGAGGACCCCGCGACCGAACGGATCCTCTACCTGCACGGGCTCGGCGGGAACGGCAAATCGCTGCTGCTGCGGCACCTGGAACAGCGTTGCTGCCTGCGTACAGACCAGTGGGCCACCATTCGGGCGGCCTCAGACGTCGAACTGCTGGAGCGACTGACCGAGCATGGCCGGCAGGTCCCCGTGGCCAGGATCGACTTCGGCGCGCGGCCGGCGGGTGAGAACCGGCCGCAGGAGGCGTTCTCCGGGTTGTTCATGCTCAAACGGCAACTCGCCCGGTATGGCATCGCGACGCCCCGCTTCGATTTCGCGGCGATCACCTACCTGCACAAGCTGGGCTTCGACATAGCCCACCGGGTGCCCGAGTTGTTCCCGCGAGGAGAGGCCAGCATCGCGCTGGACATCGCCGACGCCATCATGACGCTGCCGGTCCTGCGTGTAGGGCAGCAGTTGTTTCAGCTGATCAACGTGCGGATGGACAAGGTCTTCACCCGCGGCCGGATGAAGCGCCGCGTCCCTCAGGAGGACGCCGAGCAGATCCTCGCCCTCGTCCCGGAGCCGGACCTCCTGCACGAGCTCCCCCGCCTGTTCGCCAAGGACCTGAACGACGCCGTCGCCGAGCATCCCCGCATCGTGTTGCTCTTCGACACCCACGAGGCGTTTTTCGGTGAGGCGATCGGAGACCCGGACAGCCTGTTGCACGCCGACAAACTGATGCGGGACGAGTGGTTGCGCTGCCTGTTGGGGCATCTCGACCTGGGCGCCGGAATCATCGCCGTCCTCGCGGGCCGCACCCGACCACCCTGGTCAACAGCGCCCGTGTACCCCATCTCCGACCGGCATCTGGATCTGCACCTGGTCGGCCACCTGAGCACCATCGACGCCCACCAATACCTGAGCATGGCCGGCATCGCCGATCCGCCCATGCGCAAGGCTCTGGTCGAATATGCCTCCACCGCCCCCGACGAAGTGCATCCGTACTTCCTAGGCCTGTGCGCGGACGTCGCTCTCGCCGCCGGCTCTCGACTCAGCCCCGCGGACTTCACCGGTCTTGTGGACAAGGAACGCGACCTGGCTCACCGGTTGCTGCAATGGACGCCCGCCGAAGCCGAGTACGGGATTCTCGCGGTCAGCGCGTGTCGGGCCTTCACGGCCGAGACCTTCCGCCATCTGGGGCAGGAGCTGGACTTTCCCTGCGACCGCAGCGCGTTCAGCAGACTGACGGCCTTCTCTTTCATCGCCCCGTTGCGGGGAGGCACAGCAGGCGGAACCGGTGCCTACACCATGCACAACATCCTGCGTCGTTCGCTGCAGAACGTCCGGCCGGCCGAGCTGCGCCACGCGCATGAGGTCCTGGCGAGGTACTACGGCGAGCGCGAGGAGTTCACCGCGGAGATGGAGGCGGCCTACCATCTGAGCCATCTCGGCTCGACGCAGGGCGTGGCGGCTTGGGTGGTGCTCATGGATCGTAGCCTCGCCACGGGCCGGTTCGACCGGTGCCGCGCGCTCGCAGGGTTGCTTGGCGAACTTCGCATCGACCGTGACGAGGATCGGGGTCGTTGCCTGTACCGGGTTGCTCGCGCTTACCTTGGGCTGGGTCACTGGGACCAAGCTGAAGCCCTGTTGAACGACCTACCTCGAAGGTCGGCGCATGCCGAGCTCGTCCGCGCCGAAGTGGCCTTTTGCCGAGGAGACTTCGAGCAGGCCGAACGCCTCGCCCAAGCGGCCCTGACCCTCGCGGAAGGAGACGCGCGGCAAGGCTTCCTGTTCCGGTTGGCCGAGATCGAGCTCTACCAGGGGCGCTTCTCGGATGGACGCCGACACGCCACCGAAGGCATGCGGAGCACGGCCGACCAGGCGCCTTGGCGCAAGCTCCTCGGCGAGATCGAATACTTCTCCGGCAACGTCGACCGGGCGAACACACTCATCAACCAGGCACTACACGAAGTTGCTGCCCGCCCTATCCAGCTGAGGGATCAAGCGCTCTACGCAGGGCTTCTGCAGGATGCCGCACTGATCGCCGAAGCCACAGGCTCTTGGCGCACCGCCTTGGACAGTCAGAACAAGGCGCTCACGATCCGCAAAGCGTCGGAGGACGCCCGCGGAGTCGCCCAGTCCCTCCATGGAATTGGCAAGGCGCAGTGTGGCCTCGGCCTGCTCAAAGAGGCCGCTCACAGCCTGGCGGAAGCAGGCCGTATGGCCAGAGATCTCGGAGACGGCCTGCTGGCGGCGAAGGTCACGCACAGCGAAGCCGACGTCCACCAGGCCAACCGCGACCACGCGAGTGCGCGGCGACTGACTGAGCAGGCACTGAGCGAGTTTGAGCACCACGGCACTCCATACGACATAGCATCTGCTCGACTCTCGCTCGCACGCCTCACGGAGGGTCGCGAGCGCATCCACCACGCCGACCACGGCCGACGTCTCGCTGCTCAGGGAGGGTTCGGCGTACTTGATCAGTTGTTCCCTGACCAGGGGATCCCGTCCGCGGAGCGGATTCTGAATGGCCTCATCGGGTTTTGTTGTGGTGACGCTCTGGGCGTGCCGTGGGAAGGGAAGCCGCCGCAGGACATCACACTCACGGACACCTTGGCCACCCGCGGGGAATGGCCGACCGGCAGCACCTCGGACGACACCGAACAGCTCATCCTTCTCGCCGAGAACCTAATCAGCACGGGCGGCTCAGAACGTGCCTTCCTGACCGCCCTCGCCACGGCGCTGCCCACCATGCGCGGCGCCGGCCCCACCACGCGACGCGCGGTGGCAAGGTTCGAGGCGACCGGTTCCCTCACTGCGGACGGCGGAGGAACCAACGGCGCGATGATGCGCGTCCTGCCCATCGGCTGGGCCGTACCTGCCACCAACGTTCAGCATCGCCATGCGCTGGTCGAGCGTATGACCAAGACCACCCACGCCGACGCGAGAGCCATCGCCACCGCCAGCGCGGTAGCCGCCATGGGTTCTTGGGCACTCGAAGGCTGCGCCGCTCAGGACTTGATCACGATCGCTGCCGAGGAACTTGATCACTTCGGCATCCCCAGCGTCGAGGGGTGGGAACCGAGTCCAAGTGGCGTGTCACTGGACGTCATGGACACGTTGGGAGCAGTCCTACATGTGCTCCGCCTCCACGAGAACCCGGTTGGCGCCATGCGGTACGCGGTCAGTCTCGGTGGGGACACTGACACCGTGGCTGCAATCGTCGGAGGCATCTTGAGCTGCCGCCAAGACACGGTGGACATCCCCTGGAAGCCGCAAGTCGCTCTCCCCACGTCGCTGGACACGCTCGCGCAGGGGCTTCGTGCTACGCGACAGGTCATGTATGCCTGACTTCTGGATCATCGGGCCCATCGCCTGGGACCTCGCCCTGTACGTCGACCATCTCCCCGCCAGCGGCCACTTCGTCCAGGCCGTCGAGAGCACCGAGCGTCCCGGAGGTACCGGCGCGAACGTCGCCACCGCGCTCAGCGAGGCCGGCGCCCGTGTGCACATGGTGGGTTACGTGGGAGCGGATGCCGCCGGCCAGAGAATGACGACGGCGCTGACCGCAGCCGGGGTAAACGCCGATCACGTACAGGTCCTGAACGGACGCACATCTTCCGTGGTACTGCTGATCGAACCTAACGGTGAGCGCACCATTATCGGCATCCACCCTGATCTGCTGCACGACATCGCCATTCCCGCCGCGGCGGTGGGGCCGGGTGACATCGTCTACTTCGCCGCCTGGCGCGACGTCTTCACCCCCGCAGCCCAGGCCATGGCCGCCGCAGGAGCTTTGGTTACAAGCGTCCCGCCCGGCACGGTCCCGACGATGCGGTATCTGATCGGATCTCGAAATGACTTCACCGTCATCCCGAAGGACACCACCGCGATTGTCACCGAGGGCGCCAAGGGCGTCACCGTGCATTCAGCAGACGACGCCTACCATTTCCCGGCCATCTCCGCCGATGTCGTGGACGCAACCGGCGCCGGAGACGCCTTCGCCGCCGGCCTGCTCTGGGCGATCGGCAGAGAACAACCTCTCGTCGAGGGAGTGCAGCTTGGACTTGCCTGGGCCGCCGCCACCGTACAAGTGAAGTCATCCGTACCCATCGAGACTCCACCATGGACGAGCGAGCAGAAGCCACAGGCGTGACGTGGCCCTCGGATCATCCGTACAAGCGGTGGCATGCTTAATTCTGGATCCGGACCGCAGGGACAGAAGGCGGGAAGAGTTCATCGCATTTCATGGCGATCAATGACCCTTCCCGTTTCCCAGTGTCGACCTTCGGCACGGCTCGTCTGACTTCTGGTGTTCGCCTTGGCCGCACTGGTCGCGGCACCACGTCTCGACGGTCTGGCCGAGACGACACAGAACGGACATCTCCTCGCTCCCGCCTTCTGGACGATGAGACCGCTCTGTTCTTCGGCTGCTTAGAACTCGGCCGGGACTTCGCGGGTGAGCGCGCGCTGAACGTCGGCGAAGGCGTCGGCGTCGAGGGGGCCGGCAGCGACGGCACAGCCGCGATCGGCGTCGTGGGCGTCGGAACAGCGCCAAGGCCAGATGAGCTGAGCGGGCTGTTGATGACGGACCAGGCGGAGAATACGACGCAAGTCGAGAAGCCGACCCCAAGCAGCAGCTTGGCGGCGCGACGCCAACCTCGCGGAGATGATCTATGGGGAGCGGCCGGAAGAGAGTATTTACGCCAGTCGAGGGAGTTCGCCGCATCGTGCCTCATGCGAGGACGGATGGGCATTCCGTACGGTGGTCGTCTCAGCAGTCGGGTTGACGGGGTCGAGTTGTGGTCTTTGTGCATGAGCCCCCTCTCGCTGCTTGTTCATGCCAGGGTGACGCAGCGTGCCATCCCTGGAGCGGAACGACGCGGCATGTCGAGCAGCACGATGTGAAAAGGCCCCGGAAGACCGGGGCCGGAGGTGAATAACCTGGACTTATTCATCAAGAGCGCTGTTGATCTTGCTATTGATCTGTTCTTGCTGGCCGTCCATGCACTTGGCGTAGACCCGAAGCAGGACGTCCACGCTGTGCCCCGCCCGCTTGGCAACTTCGACGGCTGGCACGCCGGCATTCAGCCAGAGCGAGACCGCCGCGTGGCGGAGGTCGTACGGTCGGGCGGCGAGCGATGAGGCGATCTGGGCCGGAGTGAGGGCGAGCTTGCGAGCTTCCTGCCAGACGTAGGAGTGCGCCGAGCTGGAATAGGTCCCGCCCGTCCCCGTGGCGAAGATCCTGCCGTCCTCGGCGGTGCCGAACGTGGCGATGTGCTCGCGAAGTATGGCGACCAGGACGGGCGGGATGGGGATCTCTCGTGTCTCCTTGTCGGCGCGGTGCTTCAGGCTGCGCGACTCGTGGGTCTCACCGGAATTGGTCCAGCGCTTCGTCCCTTGGGGCCGCGCCTTCTCCAGGACGATCAGGCCCCAGCCCGATTCCGGCAGGGTGCAGTTCCTCTGCCTGAGATCGGCCGCTTCTTCCGGCCGAAGCGCGGCGTAGTAGATGCAGGCGAACAGCGCCTTGAGCCGGGGGCCGCGGTTGCGTCCGACCTTGGGGATGGCGTCGAGGAGTTGCTTGGCCTGAGCTGGGTTGACCACGGTGCGCGGGTCGACCGCCGTCACCGCCTTGGGCACTGTCCATTTGATCTCGTCCAGCGGGTTACTGCTGAAGACCTTCTGCTCCACCGCGTGCTCCAGCAGGTGATGCAGTACGGCGCGCTTACGTCGGACCGTGTTGGCTCCGGCCGGCTCGCCTGCGAAGGTGACTGAGATCGCGGCGAGCGCCGCGCGAAGTACATGTGCCTCCCCCAGGGCCGTCAGTGGCAGCGACGCCCTTTCCAACCAGCTCAGAACCGATGCCTGTGTCGGGGTCAGGTCCGTACGCCGCTTCTCCGGCAGCAACGCATGAACTCGGAGGACCTCTCGCAGGTGATCTGCTGAAGGGCGGCGCGGTGCGTCGGCTACGAGGGCAGGGATCAGCGATAGGAGCGCGTACGCGTCCGTCTCTCGGGTGCGTGCCGCGGACATGTTCCAGCGGCGCAAGACGTACGCCTGTGCGAACTCCAGGAAGGACGGTCCAGTGGCCTCGGGCGCCAGCATCGACACCGGCAGGCCGGTGGCTACGTCGAACTCCTCCCCCGCCTTGGCCGCCTGCCGGAGGTCGGACATGAAGGCGTTGGCCAGGCCCTTGGTTCGGAAGCTCTTGGACTTCTCCTTGCCCGCGACCCTCCAGCGGGCGACGTAGACGGGCATTCCGCGGTTCGAGCGCTGCTGGACCTGACTGAACTTCACGTCGTAGGTGGTGTTCATGCGGCCTCCCGTCGAGAGTCGAGCCAGGCGATGAGGTCGCTCCGCCAGACGCGGAGTTCGAGGTTGGGCAGTTGCACGCAGACCGGCGCACGGCCGAGTTCGCGCCAGCGGTAGAAGGTGCGGCGGGAGACTCCGCCCAGTTCGTCGAGGACCTGAGGAACGGTCAGCAGCTCGTCGCTTCTGCTCATTGAGGATCACCGACCAGCTGCGGCAGGCGGACGCCGGTTATGGCTGCGGCCAGGAGCTGTTCGCCCAAGGAGAGGCCCTGTCCGGCGTACTCCCAGTGGGCGATGACCAGGACGGTGTCCTCCTCGAACAGAGGGAGCCGCCCGGTGGAGATCTCTTCGGCGCGCATGTGTTCTTCGCGGGCGGCGCGGAGCGCGCCGAGGGTGGTGGAGTAGCGGCGGCTCTTGGTGGAAAAGTGGCCGCGGAAGCCGAGCATGTGGGCCCAATGGATGAGCCGGAGGTCGGCCAGGGCGGGTTGGCCGCCGAGGCGCAGGCAGGCGGCGATCAGCCGGCGGGCGTGCTCGCGCACCGGAAGAACGTTCAGGTTGTCGAGGGGTTGGATCCGCCGGTCCAGGGTGCCGACGCACTCCGCCGCCTTCGTGGCGTACTTGGCGATGTAGGCGGCTACGGCTTGGTCGGTGAGGTCCCCGGTCATGGTGATCTGGCGGGTGTCGAGCTGCGTGCCCCAGCGGAAGGCACGGCGCAGAGGCTTGATCTCTGCCGTCACTGCGGCAGCCGCGTGCTGGACGGCTTGGGCGAGTGTGTCTGCCGTGGCCCATGTCGGTGGTGGCGTGTCGGGTCCGTCCGGGCCGTCGAGGCGGATGACGGCGTGGAAGTGGACGACGCCACGGCGCTGGTACTCGGCGACCTTGGCGAACGCGATGCTGACGTGCTCGCGCAGCGCCTTGACGGTCAGGCCGTTGAGCCTGGCGAAGCGGCGACGGAGGGCGAGGTTGAAGCGCCGCCACAGCTCAGGGCTGATGGCGTTGAACAGGACCGAGCCGTCGTAGTCGTAGCAGTCGGGGCACAGCGGTTCACCGAGTCGCGGATCGTCGGCACTGTGCCGGTCGGTGCAGGACATCGTCCGCCCGTGCGGGCAGACCTCGGCGTCGCGGCGGGCATGGCACGGCAGGACCTTTCCGTTCTTCTCCCGCCGCGCGTGGACGACGCCGAAGGACGGCGCGGTGAGCGTCACGAACAGACACGGGTGTGAGGTGACCGTCTCGGGCACGCCCTTGCCGCCGACGAGGCCGGCGCGGACGAGTTGGTACGTATCGGCGCGGTACACCTCGGCGCAGGCCGGGCAGCGCGAGGCGCGGCGCGTCTTGCACGGCACGCGAAGGACGCCGTTGGGTTCGGTGGTGGTGCTGTACCGGTGCAGCAGGTGGCCGGTGGTCTGGTCGTAGTGCTCGACCTTGCCGCGTAGGTGAATGGGCTGTCGGCAGCCGCCGGTCCGCTTGATCTGGTGGGCCCAGCGGTTGTAGTCGGGGTCATGAAGTCGGGAGATCATCCCGGCTATGGCGTGTGGGTGGTGCAAGATGGATCCGTCCTGTCCGGATGTGCTCTGGGTGGGATGACCCCTCACCTGGCGCGGAACTTGGCGGTTGTGTGGCCAGGTGAGGGGATCTCGGCTATGCGCCGTGGTTGTCGATTCCGGTGCCGTGGCAGTCACGGCAGGTGTCGCCGTCGCCGTCGAGGCCCGAGCCGTTGCAGGTGCAGCAGCAGCCGGGTGCAATCTCTTCTGACGTCACGATCAGTGGCTCTCGCGCGGCGTGATCGTGAGGTAGATGCGGTAGTGGCGCGGTCGGTTCCTGGCGGGGAAGGCCCGCGACATGGACGTGACCGTGAAGTTCTGGCGTAGGTGGATCATGCCGAGGGTGAGTTCGGCGCGGTTGCCCTCGATGCGGATGCGCATGGCGCGTACCTCCTAGATGTCGGTCTGGATGCAGTCGCGGTAGCTGTCCACGGCGGCGTGGTGGGCACGGGCGGCGGCGAGGATGGCGGTGAACTCGTAGGTGACCGGTCCGAAGGAGATGCTGGTCATGTAGTGGCCGTGCGGGAGGTGGTCGCGGTCGATGTCCGTACCGAGCAGGGCGGCGACCTTGTCGACCTCGGCGCGCATCTGTTCGTCGGTGTCGTTGGCGGGAAAGCCGCGGATGATGACGGGTGCTATGGAGGTGGGTACTTGCGGGTTGGCCTTGAGGAAGCCGGCCAGGGCGATCAGGCCGGCGATGAGGGCGTTTCGGTCGTTGTTCATGGCGATTGCCTTTCGTGATTCTGGAACGTTCCACAGATGCTGAGCAGGTCGGATGCGAGTTGCTCGGAGACGCCCAGGCGGGCGCGGAGGACGTCGCGGGTGATGGGCTTGCTGTGCCTGGCGTGGTGTTCGTCGGCCACTCGGCGGGCGTAGTCGACAAGCGCAGGAGAAGGTCCAGGCCGATCCACGTCCACAGCCGGGGCGAGAGCGGGACGATCGTTGGCGGGAACGGTGGGCGGTTCATCGGGCTGAGGACTCAACGATGCTTCCGGGAATGAGGTGGGACGAGGGCCCGACGTCCGGCGTTCGAGCATGGAGACTGCGACGAGGAAAGCCGCTGCCGGAGTCGCCGCGGTGATCCAGCCCCAGACGGTCGGGTCGGCTTGTTGCAGGTTGGCAGCCAGGGAGAGGACGATGCCGCCGGTCAGGACGAGGACCGGCCAGGACATCGGACCGCGCCGCTGGCGCCCGGTCTTCTTGTCGCGCTGCCGCTCGCGGGCGGCCATGACGCAGGTGAGGTCGATGCAGACGGCGATCGCCCAGGCCATCCAGCCGGACTGTCCGTGTTCGCTGGCGGTGTCGCGGATGTGGGTGAAGGACCCAGCTCCGGCGATGAGGGCCAGGACGAGGACGGGGCCGGTGTCCATCAGCCAGTGGGCGAGGCGTCGCATCGGATCAGGCCTTCCGCGGGTCCGGGATGGAGTCGAGGAACTCGGCGAGGTCGGCGTCGGTCGGTGAGGTGGTGTGGCCGGCGACGATGTCCGCCCAGGTGGGCGTTCGGTCGGTGTAGGTGGTGGCGGCGAGTTCGGCGGCCTGCTCGCTGACGTAGAAGGAACGGGCGCGGTACCACTGGCCGTCCTGGGAGGCGACGATCGCGACGCCCGGCGTCTCGGCGGGGATGGCGCGAGCCGAGGCGAGGGCGGCGGGATCGAGGTCGCCGAGGGTCATGGTGGCGGTCTCGGGGTCGTTGACGCGGTGGCAGATGCGGCCGGAGCACTGGGCGCGGAGGGCGGTGACGCCGGGGCCGAGGTCGGAGCCGATGCGTTGGCCGCAGCAGAACAGGTAGATGCCGAAAGCTCGCCCGAGCTGCGCCACCCGGAGGAGCGCCGTCGAGGTCTTGGCGATCTCGTCCTTCTCGCTCTTGTCGGCCATCAGGTACAGCTCAGCCAACTCATCGACCAGGACGACGACAGGCACGGGCCGCTGCTCGTCCGGGAGTTGCCAGATGTTGCGGGCGCCGGCCTCACGGCACAGGGCCATGCGGGCGGTCATCAGACCAACGAGGTCATCGAGCAACGCGGTGCATTCACTTCGTGTGGTGCCCAGCGCCGAGAGGCGAGGACTGTACGGGGTGAACTCCACGCCGCCCTTGAGGTCGAAGCCGACCAGCGCGACCGGCTGTGGCGCGAGTCCTTGGACCAGGGCGTTGGCGAGGTTGGACTTGCCTGACTGTGTGGCTCCGGCGTTGATGTAGTGCGGGACGGTCTTGAAGTCGATGATCCAGGGGCCGCCAGTCTCCAGGCGTCCGACGATGACCTTGAGCAGTTCGGGCGAGGTCGGCAAGTTCTCGACCCGGACGAGTGGATCGCGGACGGTGGCGGACAGAACGACCCGTCCGGGACGAGGGGACGAGACGCGGACCGCGTGGATGCCCCAGGAGTGGGCGAGCCGTTCGGCGGCGTCGGAGTAGTCGGCGGGAATCTGGCCCTCAAGAGTGTGCAGGGTGACCCGCCAGCCGTAGCGGGTGGGCTTGGGCAGCCACATGAACGGCTTGGTGTCCACGGCGATGCGCTGCCACTTGCGCCGGACGCGGACGACGCCGGTCGAGGCGACCAGGCCGGGGACGGTGGTGAACCAGAAGCGCTGCCGCTTCTTGGTGAGGTTGCAGCCGAGTGCGACCTTGCGCCAGCTGGCCCGTACGCTGATCGCGACGAACGGGAAGGCCACCACGAGCCAGAACGACGGGAAATGCCAGCGGCGCCAGGCCCAGAGCCCGGCCGCCGAAGCGGCCAGGACTCCGAGCATGATGAGCGTGGTGTCAGACACGGAGCGGCTCCGTGCCCATCGGTAGGAGCGCGGCGGCGCGGTAGGAGATGCCCCACCGGCCGGCGATCTCCCAGACGTACCCGACCAGGCCGGTCGGGTTGACCTGCTGACCGGCGCTGATCGGGGGCTCCCCCGAGGTGCCGATCTTGACGAGCTCGATCCGGCCGAACTCGTCCTCGACCGAGACGGTGACTTCGTAGACGGTGTTGCCGTGCTTGTCGGTCTTGATCTCTCCGGTGTCCTTGTTGAGCAGGCGCGGCTTGGGCGCCTTCACGCAGGTGATGACGAGCTTGGACGTGTCGACAGGAATCGGGATGGTACGCACGAGAGCTGGTCTCCTTCAGAGGCAGTGTTCTACTTAACAAGATACCTAGGTATCTAGCTTTGTAAACCAAGATAGCTGACTCGGATCGAGATTGCTTACAGGTTGCCCAGAGACCTAGGCATCTAGAAAGGCTAAAGTTGGGTCATGGCATCCACCGACCGACGCCGGCCGTACCTGCGAATCGCCGAGGACATCCGGCGCGACATCGCATCGGGCCGCTACGCGGTCGGCGAGCGCCTCCCCGTGGCCCGCGAGCTGGCCGAACGGTACGGCGTTGCCATGATGACGATCGGCAACGCCCTAGCCGTCCTACGCGACGAAGGACTCATCGAGACCCGCCAGGGAGCCGGCAGCTTCGTCAGCCGGACCCCCGACGACGAGACCGCCGGCCCGACTCCCGGCGAGCACAGCGAAGAGTTCCGCATCATCTCCGAGCAGCTGAGCGAGATCCGTCAGCACATGCAGAAGCTGACAGTCAGGCTGGACGAGCTAGACGCCCGGACTCGTCCTGATCAAGCCGAGAAGTGATCCTCTCGGTGCGCCGCTGGAGTTCGGCCAGGTCGACCGTGATCTCCGCCAGCTCACGTAGCAGGATCTGTCGTTCGATCTCACTGAGACCCACGTACCACCCCATTGTGTAGGCAGGACGCCGAAGCGCCCCCGGGTTACCTGACAGGTGGGGAGCCATTGCGCGGACAGCCCTCCGTCTTCCGTGCTCACAGCAGCCGCATCGCCTTGGCGAGATTGAGAATCTCGCGCTGACGATGCAGGTTGCCGCTGTCCCTCAGGTCGCGCACGATGTTGCGGACCAGTGGACGGTTCCGGACGTGCTGAGGCGCGATCCGGTCGGCACGAAGCAGAGCGTCTGCCGCTTGGTTGTCCTTCCTGTTCATGTGGTAGCCCGCCGCGGTGCAGGTCCAGTAGTGGGCCTGGCGTTCGGACGAGGCGATCTGGGCGACTTCGACGTGTTCGGCCCGGGAGATGACCTCGCGGGGCCGGCCCAGCTCCATGCTCACCTCTACCGCGTGAATCGTGGTGTTCACCCGGTTGAACTGCGTCTGGAAGACGTTGCCGTCCCGCGGCAGCACCTCGGCGACCCTGCGAGCCTCCTCCAGGTGGCCCTCGGACTCTCGCTGGTCCCACAGCCGCGAGTACGCCACCGCGGCCCGCAGGTGCAGAGCGCCCCACATCGCCTTGATCGTGTCGCTCGCGCCTACGTGGGGTTCGATCTGGTCGATCGCCGACAGGGCCGCGTCCTTGGCCGGGTCAAGCTGCGCTTCGTGCAGCCATACACCACAGAGGTCCCAACTTGCGGCTGCGACCAGATCCGGGGCACCGACCCGTTGTGCGGCGACAAGCTCACGCTGCACGGCTGTCCAGCCCAGGTCATGATGCCCTAGTAGGTTGGACGACACCCGCGCCATGTGGCAGGCCCGCAGCATCAGCGCCTCGGCCCGTTCACGATCGGCTGACGAGTCGTTGGTAACGGCGATCAGGTCAGTGAGGATGCCGGGCAGCACCTCGCCCAAAGCGGTGAACCTGGCGTCCTGGCGCAGCTGCTCGGCGAGGCGCACGTTCGCCTCCAGCTCCTGCAGCGGCCGAGGTTCTCTTGCCCTCCCGAGCAGAACCCCGCTGGGCAGCGAAGCCTGTTGAAGCGCGAGCCGGAGCGCCGGCACCGCCGCGTGGCCGGAGTCGAGTTCCGTCGTCTCGTGCTGGTATGGCTGGCCGGTGAGCTCGGCGACCTCCACCCCGAGCACCTCGGCGAGTTGCCCGACCACACTCATGCGGTCCAGCGGCAGCCGCCCGTTCTCCACTTTCGACAGCCAGGAGACGGACCGGCCGACCTTCTCAGCGAGGGTGGCCTGATCCCACCCCTTGCGGTGACGCGCCCGCGCGATCCGCTGGCCCTGCGTCGCGTACTCTGTTGCCACGTCCGAGCCCCTCCCTCTCGCCGTCGCTTGCTTCGACGATAAGACGGGCGACCTGCGTCACTGGCAGAAAAACTGCCAGTCGGCGGGCATGCGAAACCGCAGGTCGGCCTTCGACCTGCGGAAACGCTCGTCACAGATCAGTCTCAGATTGTGACGCTACGTGTGCGTGGCCTACGAGGTTCGGCGCGTCCTCACCTCGCTTCGCCGTTGATGAGCTGTCGCCACAGCGTCTCGGCGGCACTGACCTTGATGCGCGGGCTCTCGGCGATGAGCCACGGAGAGACCGACCGGTCGTACCGCCGAATGAAGCCCTGCCCGCCGGCCCGGCAGTCCTCGAAGACCATCGACAGGCATTCGCAGGTGTAGCCCCGGACGCGCGCCGGAAGCGGGCGGTCTTCAACCTCGGCCCAGCTGACCGGCACCGCGTCCGGCCGCGGCGAGGCGGGGTGCGTGCCGTGAAAGTCGTCGTCATCTGCCACAGGGCTCACCGTCCTTCATGAAGAGCGATCACCAACAGAGCGCCGGCGGCACTCATGGAGACCGTGATCGATGAACAGGCGTTGGTGAGCGAGGAGCCATCTCCAGTCGCGGCGTGCGCACTCTCGGAGCGGCAGGCCGGAGCACAGCCGCGAAGCCCCACCCGGCGGGGCACTGGACCAGCACTCACCAACGCCATATCTCCAAGCTAGCAAGCCTGTAACCCCCTGTCTACTCCATGGAACTTCATGAAGCTCCAGGATCCGACGTGAAGGGCCGTGAAACGCCCTCCTACTCTCATACTGTGGCCAGATATGTCGAGCACACGCGCACCTGGGAGTTCGACGAGGACCGTTCCCGTTGGGAGCAGATCCTCGAAGTCCTGAACCAGCGCATCGACTCGGGCGAGTGGGGGCCCAAGTTCAAGATCTCCGAGGTCAAGCTCATGGAAGAGTTCGGAGTCGCCCGCCCCACCATACGCAAGGCCATGGAACGCCTCAGAAGCGCGGGCAAGATCTACACCGTCCCCAACCTGGGCAGCTTCGTCAAAACCGGCAGCGAGGCCGAGTAGAGCAAGAACGCCAACGTCCTCAAGGAGAGCGCCTCCGCGGAGTAGGCTCCGGGGACGTGAGCCAGCGGATCGACTACTACAACGACCCGAGAGCGCCAGCCGCCAACAGCCTCGTTCCTTCCGTGAATGTCGTCGTCACCAACGAGGCCGGCGAGCTGCTGCTCATCCGCCGCTCCGACAACAACAACTGGGCCCTACCCGGTGGCGCCATCGACCTCGGCGAGTCCATCCCTCAGGCCGCCATCCGCGAGACCCTCGAAGAGACCGGGATCACCTGCGAGATCACGGGGCTGGTCGGCACATACAGCAACCCCGGCCACGTCATTCACCACACCGGCAACGACGAGGTCCGCCAGGAGTTCTCTCTCGTCCTTACGGCGCGACCCGTGAGCGGCGAGCCGACTCCGAGCCCAGAATCCCGAGAGGTGCGCTGGGTGATGCCGGACGAACTCGACACCTACGACATGCACCGCTCCATGCGGCTGAGAATAGGCCACTTCCTGCAGGGCAACTGTCCCCACATCGGCTGAACCGGGCGCAGTCGATGGCACGCAGCTGCAACCGCGACGACCAGCCACCGCCCCTTGGCCTCCGTACACCGCTCTCAGGTGAAATGACCGCATCGGAAGCCAGCCTCCCAGGTCTGCCGTCGCCCGCCGACCCTTCGGACGACAACGCAGCCGACCAGCTGATCGAACACACCCTGCTCGAAGTCACAGGCCACCCAGCCAAGGCCGAGGCGGACATACTCCTCAACGGTGTCATTGACGCGTGGCGACGCCACCAGGGCCGCGGCAGCTCGAAGCCAACCCTCACACTCGTCGCCGGCTACGCCGGATCGGGCAAGACCGAGTTCTCCCGGTTCCTCTCCTATCTCACTGGCTGGCCCCTCCTCGACAAGGACACCTTGACCCGCCCTCTGGTCGAGCGGCTCCTTGCCTCTCTCGGCGGCGACCCTGACGACCGGCACACGGAGCTGTACCTGCGCGAGGTGCGACCGTTGGAGTACCGCTGCATGATGGAGACCGCCTTCGACAACCTGAGCGCGGGGACCTCCGCGATCCTGTCGGCTCCGTTCATCGCCGAGCTGGCCGACCCCAACTGGGTGTCTCACCTGATCAATCGCTGCGCCGCCGGGGGCGTCGACGTGGCGGTGGTGTGGGTGCGATGCGACGCCGCATCCATGCGCAAGCACATCGAACTCCGCGGCGACCCGCGCGATGCGTGGAAGCTCCAGAACTGGGAGGCGTACGCCGACACCCTCAACACCGAGACTCACCCCTCCACCGCCCACGTCGTCGTCGACAATCGGCTCGGCACCGCAATCGCTCTCGTCCACCAAGCACGCAAGAAGCTGAACCGGATCCTCGCGGGACTGGAGCTGCCCTGAGCGACGAACCTCAGCAAGGCGTCAAGCATCAACCGAGCTTCCTTGGGACCAGCAAGAGCGCAGGTACAGACCATGATCACAAAGCTCGCCGCCTGGATGAGACTTTTCTCTACGGTTTCAAGGGCGGCCCGCAGCGCGGCCCGCCGGGCGGTCTGCGTGCCCGGCTGCGGCTCTGCGGCCGGTCCGGGCACGCACCGCCACCGCGTGTCCAGGCACACGGGAGAAGCACTGAGCGCCGTGACGATCGCTCACTTCGGCACTCATATCCTGGGCTGGGGCGATCGGCTGCCGCAGACCGACTTTGTCGGTCCTTGCCACTGAACAACAGGGCTAGCCGAGCGCGTCGGACCCGCGGGCGTCGATAACTGATCCCCAGGCTATGAGCATGAACCGGCGAAACTCAGTCGAGCCCGAAGCAAGCAAGGCATACCCGGGCCGGCACAGTTGATCCGTCCATTGTCGATCGGGCAAGCTGTCGGTTCAGGGCCTGCCAGGATAACGGTGCAGGCGATCCCCCTTGTGGTGCCACTGGCTGTAGCCCCTCATACGCCCTGCAGAACAGGGCAGATGCTATCCACGCGACCTGCACGGCCGCGTTGCTGTCACGAATCAGCGATGACCCAACGGATCACCAAGCCGGTCCGCGCAGCCAGCACATCGACACCTACCTCTTCCTTCGCCTGCTCCAGCTACGAGCACATCCAGCTCGGCAGATGCCACTCCATGGAGGGTACACGAGGGCACCCACGACACTAGGCTTGCGAAGCAAGATGATCAGCGGCACGATGGCAATGCCACTGACACTACGAGCCTGCTCGGCGAACCATGAGAGTGGAGCAAAGTGCGCGCACCGCTGAACGCCTCTGCCACAACCGCAGGTAGCCTACTTGCCGGTGCCACCTTTCAAATCCCTGCATATCAGCGTGACTATGCATGGGACGACGCCGAGGTCGCAGAATTCTGGAATGATATATCTCACGCCGTCGAACAAGGGCCATATTTTCTCGGGCTGATCATTCTTACTGGCGAAGAGAAGCGGAAGCAGGTCGTCGACGGCCAACAACGGCTGCTCACACTAACGCTTTTGGCGGCAGCGCTGCGACATGCTGCTGTATCAATTGGACGCAAAGCGCTCGCGGACAGGATCTACTCCAATCTGTTGAGGTCGATGGACTATTCGACAGATGAAATGGTTCCACGCATTATTCTTACCGATACTAAAGCAGACGAAGCCCTCCAATCCATCGTAGACCATGATCGCGTTGATAGTGATCTCCTATCGAAAGGGTCATCAGCAGAGCACCTCTGGAGCGCCTATCAATATTTGCGTGACAGGCTAAGGCAGGAAGGTGGCCATGAGGGTTTCCGTCAACTTGGCGCATGGGCTGAATTCATCAACGAGCAGCTCTATGTCGCGGTTTTTGAGCATCCTGATGAGGCTGCCGCTTACAGCGTGTTCGAAGTAGTCAATACTCGTGGCCGGCAGCTGACCACTGCGGACCTTCTGAAAAATTTTGTACTACGCGAAACACCCGCCACCATGCGTGAAGCTCGATACGCACAATGGCATCAGACTTCGGGGCAGTTTCAGCAGCTAGGCGGCCAAAACTTTGTGCAGTACATCCGGCATGTCATAAACTTGAGCGCTGGCTATGTCCTACCGAAGGATCTCTACAACTACATAGCCCGTAGAGGAGAGTTCGCCCTAGCCAAGGAGATGTCAATTGACAAGCTGATGGAGCAGCTTCAAACAAATCTTCCACTTTATCTGCAGATGATAGACCCAACACTGGACGGTCCGGCAGAAGCTGACGCCTTGGGCATATTTGCTGCACTGAACGAACTAAGAGTATCTGCAGTCCGGCCTCTACTCTTGGCCATCAGTGGCACCGACGACGCGGTTCTCGGGATGCAGCAAGTACTGCGCCTCATCGTTAAGAGAATAATCGTAGGAAATCTTGGGGCTAGCAGTGTCGAGAGGAAGTTTGCAGAGGCTGCACACGCAGTTTACCAATACGGTTCCTGGCATCCTGGCATCGATATCCTCCGGGATCTAGATCACCCTCGACGTGACTTCATATCCGTACTTGGGCGCCGCAGTTACAACCGAGACGTTCTAACCTTTATTAGAAGATCAATCGTTTGCAGCTCGATAACTCCGAAGCCGATCGGAACACTTCAATATCTGCGCCCGCGCCAGTCCGTCCCCAATTGGTCTGAATTCAGTGATGATTATATAGCATCCTTGGGCTCAACTGTCGGAAACACGATCCTAGTTAACATCGATAGACGTCCTCGCGGAGCTAATTCTTGGGAAGGCGTGCGACAGCACTTGCTAAGTCAAGCCGTCGATGGTGAGATAACCTCACCTCTGCAGGAGTACTCTTCGTGGACTCCGGACTCCGTGCAGGAAGTTAGCTCTATCCTTGCAGAGGCTGCAGCTGATGTCTGGTGCTGAAGGCGTGTACGAGAACGAACTCAAGCTTCTGGAGCAAGTCCTCGATCGTCAGGCCGTTGTCGATCCGCTTAGCGCGCTGGCGGGCGCTATAAACGTCCCGGTAGATCCTCCGAACGATCTTACAAAGATTGCGTTCGGGATTGATTCGAGTGTGTTCTTGCGCCTAACAGAAGACCCGCGTGGAGCCGATATCCTCGACTATTTAACTACGCACCCTGCTCCGCTCGTCTTGCCAGGGCAAGCCGTCCAGGAGTTCTGGAATAATCGGCAGGCGACGCTCAAATTCAGCAAGCAGATTGCGACAAAATTCTCTGAGCTCTCAAGCTACGTGAGTAAGGTCGACTCAAATTATGGCGAGTTCGAAGAACGGTTCAAGTCGTTAATGACTTCGTTCGATAGCCAGTTTGGCTATACATATCAAGAACAGATATTGACCCGAGTCATGAAAATGCTGGAGCTTCTTCAAGAGCACGCGCACTGTAGTTCCGTTCCAAGATCACGCTTCACGAATCAAGCCCGCCTGCGGAAGTTAACGAGGACGCCCCCCGGATTTGAGGATACAGGTGACGGCGACTTCTTCGTTTGGGCGGATTTCCTCTTCGGGCTACTTGTATGCAAGCAGAAAAAGGAGGTGCAAGACTTCGAACATATTGTGTTATTAACGAACGACACGAAGAAGGACTGGAGTACCTCTGGAGTCCCACATCCGGTCCTGACCGCAGAGGTCCAGTCTCTCTTTTCTGTTCCATTCAGTGTCTGGGAATTGAAGACTTTCTCGACAAGGGTCGGAAAGTTCTATTCACAATGACGGCCTGAAGGATCGAGATTTGCTGCCTTTATAGTGCGAGGTAGAGTAAATCAGCTAGCTCGGGCCAAATGATTCATTCCAAATGGCGCACGCACCACTTTCTCGCTACTCGAAAGAGGTCTCGTTCTAGCTAAACGGTGGAAAGACAGATTACATAGTCAACACGCAAGGCTAAACAAGAGCAACTTTTATTAGATCATCCACGGATGATAGGTCGCGTCGTCCTGCAAGGTAGCCGATGCCGCGATGCAAGTGTGTGACGAGAGTCTTCAGGCAGGCATCTTCGGTGGGTTCACTGCCATCACGTAGACATCGGAATTTAATCAAGGCCATGTAGATGTCGCCATAGGGGCCAGCGAAAGTTCGCCAAGACATCTCAATGTTGGAATCAGTAACAATATCTCGTACTAGCGGAGGGGTCTCGTCCTGCAACGATATAGCTAGTGCCCAGCGACACAAAACGTTCCAGTGCTTTATCCCTGTGATCCTTTTAAGCTTGATCAGCTGATCCTTTGCTGGCTGAGACAATCGAATTGTATCAAGCGACATACCGAGTCTTCCCCCATCCGTATCCGCGTTCGATCGTTGTTGTAAACGTCGTGTCGTTATGAACCAAGGTGTATGTCTGGGCTATCGACGGGATAAGGCGCTTCAACAACTCATCATCGATCTCTTCGTCTGTCGACAGCAGAAGCACTTGATGGCTCGCTTGAGGGAAGTAGCGTTCAACAAGATTCTGCCGGTGTCGACTATCTAGCCGGCCCAACGGTGTATCGATAACGCTCGGGAGCCTGTTGCCCGCTACACGAGCTAGGCCCCAGAGGAGGGATACCGCTAGGAGCTGACGCTCGCCAGCGCTCAGACGGGCCGGGTTAAGGTCCTCACCGTCCGCACCAACCAAGGTCAAAGTAAACTTGCCAGTGTCGATACGCAGATCTTTGACCAAGCCATCCTTGCGCATTAGCCGGTTGAAACTGTCTAGTACAGCTACCTCCAACCGACTGATGTGACGTTGCAGCAGGAGCTCTCCGAACTTGTCCAGGGTGTTACGAGCGCGGTTGGAGTAAGAAACCACACGGGACCGATGCTCGATCTCGGCTAGTCCCTTAGCTCGTTTGGCATAAGCCTTCTCTCGGGTCGCCTCCAGCTGTGCCTGTTCACGGACGCGTGCAGCATAAGCCTCCTCTGTTGCGCGCAGTTCCCTCTCTAGATCGTCCACGCGCCGACGGACCTTGTCCTGTCGGGCGATCAAGTCCGCGATAGCGTCTTCTTCTGGAACGCCAGCCAACTGTCGATCTAGCCCATCGAGCTGTGCTCTGAGTTCCCCCGACTCATTGAGCAGCTCTTCCGCACGTTGAGATTCAGTCTCAGCAACTTGGTCGAGAGAGCCAAGCTGCTGAATACCTGTCGCCGACATCTGGATCACCCTAGGAAGGCTTGCGTCGCCGGCGCGCTGAGCACGGTCCTCTTCCATGAACTGCGCGATCTGCTCAAATTGGGCTTCCGGTATGCTGCTGCCCAATAGCGAGAGAATCTCCTTGTCCCGCCTGTGTAGAGCGTCGAGTAGCTGCTCCGCTCGCACCGCATCTTCCTCTCGAGCTACCTGCACTCGCAGTGCCTCCAGCTGGCCCTTGAGGAGGAGAAGTGGTAGCGGTCCTGCGGCGACTGTGTTAGCGAGAGTCGCAGTCACGGCTTCAAGCCGGTTTTTCACGTGCGCACTCCGCGCTTCAAGCTCGGCACGGCGGCGGAACAAGTCTCCGCCTTCCTTTGCAAACGCGGCGTCGATGGCCTTTAGTTCCTTCTTCCCGTGTAGCAGACCAGCCTTCGCCGAAGCGACTCGCTGATAAGCATCTGCTCTGGCCACCTCGTTCTCCTCAAGCTGCGCTTCGATAGCGTGGATCACGTCGAGTGCAGCCTTGTCCTCTCTGCCCACCTTTTGGCGGCGTTGAAGGGCAAGCAGATCGGTGCGCAGCTGTTCGACTGTACTGACACCTAGGAGCGATTGAACCGCCGACTCGATCACCGGAGCGGCCCGTTCAGGATCCGCGAGCGATTCGATCTTCTCGCCATCGAAAAAGAAGAGAGAGGCGACTTCCAGCGGTAGAAGATCCTCTACATAGTTCGCCCATGTTTCGCTGACGGTCTTATCATGTTCACCGTTGACGAAGATCGCTAGCGACTCGCGGAGAGTCTTTCCCGTGATGGACCAGGTTCGCTCAATGCGGTAATGACGTTGCTCCCCTTCAATTGTGGTCGAGAACCAGAGCTTCACGCCTGCCTGCTTCGGCATGGCTTGGCGATTTACACTGTCGCGAAGGAACGCGTCGTAGGAGCGATTCCCTCTACCACTGCACCGTGCCCGGGAGCCGTACAATGCGAGTTGGATTGCATCCAGCAGCGTCGTCTTCCCGCAGCCGTTGAGGCCGCCGATCAGGATGATGGGCTTGCCAGGCTTGGGATTCAGAGAGAGAACCTGCTTACCGCGGTACGCTCCGAAGTTCTCAAGAGTGATCTCATGCAGGAGCATCGGTGATCTCTTCATCCAGGCCGAGAAGGGCAGGGGCGATCTTGTTCTGCTGATTGCGCTTGGCTAGCTCAACCGCGTCCTTCTCATCCGTGTAGTAGCCCCTCTTAATCGCCTTCTCAAGTGCTTCAAAGAGACCTGATCGACGAGTCATTGTGCGGAATTGTCGCTCGACCGCGAGGAGCTCACGCATCGTCTCAAAGTGCAGCTCATCTCCTTCACAGACCTCACGAAGCAGCTCTACCTCATCCATCGCTACTGCGAGGTGCTGGTCGAGTGGACCGCCGGGGAACTCCTCGCCCGTCTCCTGCTTGTAGATCTGGGGCAGCGAATCCTCGACCTCATGCTTCTCGAAGACCCAGATGCGTCGGATCTCATGCAGCTCATTCATGGTGATCAGCTCGATGTCCCGCACATGCTCTGGAGCGTTCTTCCGAATCCAGGTCTGCGCATTGAGAAGTTTACGAAGCCACTCCTCACGGGCTTTCTGGGTGTACGGTCCAGGAACGTTGCGGTCGTGGAAGAGTTGGATCGTGCCGTTCATCTTCCGAAAGTCGCGCAAGTGGCTGTCATCGGGAGCGTCGAGCTCGTCTCGTAGCTCCAGGAGCGGAAGCATCCACTCCTTCTCCTCGTCGTTCTGGATCATCGCCGACATGGACTTGTCCTTATCAACGAGCGTGCACGTCCAACAGCCGAACCGGCTGTCACCACAGGACGGCGTGGTGTTATCCACCACAAGTGGGCATTCTCCGTCGCTCGAGGCCCCCTGATACATGGTGAGGAGGTCCTTATTCGGGTGTCCCCAGGGGTTAGGCTGCTGCATCAAGAACGTCCAGACCTCGTCGTTGCTCCATGCCTCGACGGGGCTGTAGACAAGGGAGTTGGGAAGATTGCCATTGGGCGAGAGACGGTCTCGGACACGGCGCTTCTCGTGGCGCTCCATCACCCGGGCCCGTGCCTGGCTCTCGGCTTTGCGGATGCCCAAGACCAAGATCGCCTCGCCGTGATCATGCACGACTCGGCGGATAAACGAATTGGAAGGCTTGATCTTCAAGCGTTCGGTGCACCAGCGAAACTTCGGCTTAGGAGCTGGGTATCCCTTGCCGATCAGGCCAACCCAGAAGGTGTCTTTCACATCGGGCACCAGTCGATTCGGCTCGATCGGAAGCTGCTGCTTCTCTGCCGCCCTACGCATAGTTTCCAGCGATTGGGTCACCCAAGCAGCCACGACCGGGTTCTCAACTAGGGTATCCGTGCTGATGACATAGACCGGCTTGGTGCGCTGGTCGGGCTCTAGGCCCTGTAGTGCCAGCCACACGAGTTGAAGCACCGCGGTGGAATCTTTGCCTCCGCTATAACCTACGACCCAAGGAACCTGATCGGCCAGATAGAGCTCACGGATCTCTGCAGTTAGTCCGCTCACCACCGCGGCGAGGCCGCCTTGAGTCTCAAAGGGCACGGCTCGTCGAGTGGGAGTGTTCAACATGACTGCACTGCGCGTCGGGGTGCTCATCGCTCTCCTCGCTGGTAGGCGTCTTCTGCCTGCTGCTCATCGGCAGTCAGTTCGAGACCGAGCTGCTTGCGCAGGTAATTCACGGTAAGTACGACGTTCTGATGATTCTTGGACACACGGCCACCGATAATCGCACGCCCCTCCCAGTCAGGATTGGTCCGTGACCAATCCACGTCCCGAAGCGGTGTCAGCCGCGGCTTCCACTCCTCTGGATCAAGGGAATCGCGAAGCAGCGTGTTCCCGAGCAGCCCTAGCGCATGGAGCGCGATCCCATGCGTATGCAGGTACTGCTTGCGCACCTCGGAGGCGGACAAAGATCGTCTCCGCACCTCTCCCCAGTCCGGCATGAGATCATCTATGGCTTCCCAGTAGCCCCACGACAGGCGCTCCCCATCCTTGCCATTGGTCAGCTCCAGCCCCTGAAGAAGGGCGCTCATCGCCGAGTACAGCGCGCTAAGCGTGAAGAGCTTGCGCGACCTGGCTGAAAGGTTGCTGCTCTCCATCTCTACGAAGTTGCGGAACACCGGGCACTTCAGCGCAAGCAGCCGTGTCAGCTGCGAGAGCTCATCCCGATGGTCGTAGAGAACGCCTATGGAACGGGCCGGCCGAACGGCATGTCGGTTCAGGTCAGCGAACATCTGCTGGCTGCGCTCAAGACCCGCGTCGTGGAAGAAGACGACAGCGATGGTTTCATCGCCGAGCGATGGGTTCTCTTTGAGCGCCGCCTCGATCGCTGCACGCCGGTGCTGGCCATCGTTGATCAAAAAGCGCGATGCCATCGGGATGTGCAGCTGACCGACACGCAAACCCGGCCCTTGATCCGCGACCCCCACGAAGCGTATGGCGCCATCAACGGAGGCGGTTAGCGCAGAAAAGACGTAATCGTCAGGGTTATCCAAGATGTACCGCGCGAGCGCTGGAACTCGTCCCCTGTTCAGGACTCGCTGCGCCCGAACCTCCGGCGCCAGCTCGTCCTCATCGAACAAGAAGATCTTGGGAATGAGACGCAAGGGACACATGGATGCGTAGTACTCGCGCCCTGCCTGCACACCGCGGATGGCTGGGAAGGTGTACTCGAAGCCTGCAGTTGTGGCGTCTCCGCCTTGCTGTGTCAGCGCGTGTGCTCCCACAAGGTCCACGGTACCGTAAGTACGTGTACGTTTTAACGTACGCACGTGATTCGGGGGTCAACAACTACGAGAGCAGGTGTGCACGTGGTCGCCTACCTGGATGCCGCTGCAACGACGCGGGTGTTCCCAGAGGTCGCGGAGGTCGTCCTGCACTGGATGTCCCAAGACTTCGGGAACGCAGGCTCGCGTACGCATGAGTATGGAACTCGCGCCAAGAAGGCGGTAGCGCGCGCCCGCGAGGGCATCGCAGCCCACCTCTCTGCTCGCCCGGATGAGTTGATCTTCACTAGCGGTGCAACCGAGAGCAACAACATTGCCATCCTTGGCCTAGCCCCCTTCGGCGCCCAGAGCGATCGCCGTCATATCATCAGCACCGCAATTGAGCACAAGGCCGTCCTGGAGCCACTTGAGCACCTGCAGTCACGGGGTTTCGAGGTCGAACTGATCGAACCGGGGCCTTCTGGCCGGGTGAGTACAGAAGCTGTACTGGAACGGCTCCGTCCCGACACGCTGCTTGTGTCTGTCATGCAGGTCAACAACGAGACGGGCGTCATCCAGCCAGTCGCCGAGCTGGCTGAGCATCTCCGCTCCACTGCCACCTTTCTTCATGTCGATGCAGCTCAAGGCTTCGGCAAGCGGCCGGACGACCTTCGTGTACCGATCGATCTCGTCAGCTTCAGCGGGCACAAGATCGGAGCCCCCAAGGGGATCGGCGGGCTGCTTATCAGACGTCGAGGGCGGGACTCCGTACCACTAACCCCGCTGATGTACGGAGGGGGCCAGGAACGCAAGCTCCGTCCGGGCACACTTCCGGTTCCGCTCATCATGGGTCTGTCCAAGGCTCTTGAGGTGTTCGATAGGGAGCGTAGCCAGTGGCTGGAAACGGCCGGCGAGTTCCGGACCCGACTGCTGGAGGGACTCAGCAAAACTCGGTTCACTCTTCATGGCGATCAAGAGAACGTGGTCCCGCACATCCTCAACCTGTCGTTCGACGGTGTGGACACTGAGGCTTTGATCTTGCAGCTGAAGAACTACGCTGCGGTGGCCACCGGGTCCGCCTGCACGAGTGCGTCATACACGCCAAGCCACGTCCTTGCGGCGATGGGGCTGCCCCAGGAACAGGCCAACAATGGACTGCGCCTCTCGTGGTTCCCTGATCAGGCCCAGGCACTGGACGTCGACGAGTTCGCAAGCATCATCGCCGAGTACCAAGCCGGCATCGCACCGCTTAGTGCCTCTTGATCAGGCGGTGACCACGGAGCTGGCGCCGGCAGCGGATGAGCTCGGCCTCCCAGCCCTGCTCTGTCCCGATGAGATGGGGATTGGCGTAGAGGCCTGCTCGCAGCTCGCTGTCGGTAAGTCGCCGGCACTTCGGGACATCCGGGTCATCCGGATGGAGAAACTCATGTTTGCGATGGAGCAGAGGCCTATTCTCCGACTGCTCGTAGGACATGTGCGAGGTCTTAAACGTAGTGAGATCAACCATATATGACGATCGCAGCCGCGGATGCGGATCCGTGTCGAACTCCGGATACTCCAGCCAACTCACGCCCCTACCCTGATGGCGCAGCTTGGCCAGTGTCCACTCCTGCGGACGTCCTGCCGCCAGCGAAGCGCAATGCTCATATAGGCGCAGCACCACGGGCATGTGATCAATCGCCCGGCGATGCACGTACAGGGCTGTTGGGGTGAGCTTGCCAACCTTCGACCCGTTCATCGCGCCACGGACATAGACGTCGTCACGCAGCTTGAGCAGCAGACGGTCGGACCGCCTACATGCTTCCTTGTAGGAACTGAAGAACGCTCTCACGTCGAGCTGCACAGGAAGCGGGAGGCATCCGAACGGGCCACGTCCGTTGAACAGCTCCACCCCAAGGAACAGCAGCGTGGTCAAGGTCGATCTCTTCGCAGCTTCCGCAACCCTTTCGGGGTCGGCGGACGCCCGGACAATCCGCTGCAGTTCGGCGGTGTTGAGATGCGCCAGGAGCTCCACCATCTGCGCCGGCATCTCCTCCACTCGTGGCGCTCTCCCGCGTTGCTCTGTGTAGTCGACTATGGAGGCGATCGCCGATGCCGCGTCGTCCGAGGTTAGCCAGATGGCCGCGGGCGCAATCCGACGAGCAAGGTAGCTTAGGCGCGCCTCATCCCGCTTGAACGCGTAGACGATTCCGGGAGCGGCGGAGACGCACCGAACGCCTGTGACGTCCTCAACGTAACCTCGGAGCTCGCCAGCACTGAACAAATGCTGAAATGTCCGCCGACTGGTAAGCACGCCGTCCCCGAAGCCTGTGCCCTTGACCTTGGACTTCTCCCAGGTGAGCCGAGTGGAGACCACCAAGGTCTCCTTGGCAAGTTCCCATGCCTTGTCGAGCGTACGACGCCGCTCCTCCGAGTCCTCGATGATGTTGAGGACATAGGTCAGCAGCACGACATCCGATGGGTCGAGGCTGCCTTCGGGGTGATAGTGGGGGTCCCAGCCAACCGCCCTCCTTGCGATCCCCTGTAGAGCCCGGACATCATCCCCTCGTCCGCACCCATAGTCCAGAACCGACGAGTCAGATGTAATGTGCTGATCCACCACAGCCTGACGTGCGGGTACGGAAAGTCCCGTCCTGCCGATCGCGGTCAGGCGACGCTCGGTCGCCCAAGCGCCGCCCATCTGCTCTATGAGAGTCACACGCCCATCATGAAGCTCAGAACTGAACCGTGCTGGGATTGACGAAGATCTCATTGCGCCGCGGGTTTCGTGCAGTGGACCACCTGTGACTGTCAGGCCAGCTGGGCTTTTCGTGAACCACCTCGTAGCAGTCAGTCACCAAGAAGGTCGTCAAGGCTGGTAACCCGGCCATTCTCGGACGTGCTGTCGTCCTCCTCATCAGTCACCGCATCATTGTTTTCAGAGGAGAGCCCGTCAGCAGCAACAGCTGCCGGGGGTTTCGCAAGCGATGAGAGCCAGTCCTCATACATGTCTTCAGACAGGTAGAACCAATCCCTCAGCGCCCGCTTGATGGAAGAGCTTGCGGCCTGCTGCGCATCGACGCGGAGCTTTGCCTCAGCAGCACCTGGCTTGTTGATTTTTAGAGCCTTGAGTTGCTGATCGGTACACAGCTTCAGGTACAGCTCACGGGCCGCACTAATCATCCGGTCAAATCCGGAACGATCCGGGAACCACGGCGCAATTTGTTCCCAACCAGCCGGAGTATCGAGCGCCTGCATCCAGAAGTATCGGAAGAACACCGACTGCGCCATGTCCATGTTTCCGATCTGATTCAGCGGATGGTTTACTTCAGCCTTATTGAAGGCCAGCCTACGATCCTTCGCCTTACCGTGATCTTGTGAGAAGTAGGCATTCCACCCCTTCACCAGCGCGTCGGAAAATGCGGGCAGGTCCTTGATGTCCGCACCGCCAGACTGCTCCTTGCGAAGTTGCCACACCGAGCCAAGGGTCAGCACCAAGCCGAGCTGACAGGCATGTGTATTGAACACCGCGTAGGCAGCCTTCGACCTCTTAAGGGCCTCAGGCTTACCGGAATCCAAAAACTCCACCGCCCGATAGGTCTCGAAGTTCTCCTCACGGATTTTCAGGGCCTCCCAAGCCTTGATCACATCCGACTTGGTGGTCCGGGTTCCATGCGGCTTCGTGTCCTGGTAGTGCTCATAGCTGTCCCGCAGTGTCCAGAAGACGCCGACACCGCTGAAGAGCGCATCGTGGGCGAGGGTCAACCCGGTGTCGTCGACATGCCAGTCGTCCTTCAGACGGGTCAAGGCTTTCGCATGGGCAGCGTACGGGGCGGTCTTCGACAGGACCGTGAGAATGGCGCATCCCCAGGTCTCGGCAAACCGATTGCTGATCGTTTCCGCTAGACCGATGGGAAACTCGGAATTACCGAGGTTTTCCCGTTGATAAGTGAAGCCACCATCCTCGAACTGGGCTGGGAAAAGGCTGGTCAAGTCCAGTTGTTCACGCATGAAGGCGTCTTGCACAGTAGGACTCTGACGGCTCCCGAACCTCAAGGTCACATCCTTGAGGTACTTCGGCGGACCAAATACGCAACGCTCCACCGTCGTCTTTAGAAGGTTGATGTTCGTCAGCACCGACCAGCGTGCGGGGCGACTGGAGTTAACCTCTGGGTTGTCATACTCGACCGCGTATAGCGGCAGATAGGACTCGTCCTGTCCATTCCGGAGTTCGCTAAGCAACCGTCGCGTCAGCACATTGCTCAACTCGGCGTCGGACAACAAGATGATGCGCGACTCGGATGGAGGTCGAGCCTCCTTATTGACGTCGACGAATAGCTTGCGTGCGGCCTCGTGCGGCTTGGCACCCTCACCGGTCTGGTCCGGGAACCAACAGACCGTTACCGGTACCTCGACCTTACTCAGTTCCAGTTCGCCCTGGCCGAAGTCTTGCAGCGCCTGCTTGACCTGATTCTCGTAGAATGACCTGAATCTCGCTCCCGCGGAGTTCTGCCAGCTATTCGTCGTCGTGCGCTCGACAGCGAGCAGCGCCATCGCCCGATGCTGACCATCCAAGACGACTAGCTGCGACTCGGTCCTGTTCCACCACAATTTGCCGACGTTCGCCGGATGCAGCCGATCATTTGTCCCGACAAGTCGTTGCACCTGAAACGAGGTCCCCGCCTGTTCCTGCGCCCATCTGGCACCGTCATCTTCGACCACCGTCGTCGCGCCCAAAGCCGAAAAGTGCGATGGGCGCTTATTGCGGAATGGCAGCAGCACCGCCACAATCGGGGGGAAGAACGCAGGCCCAGTCGCTTGGGGCTTCAGCAAGTAGGGGATCAGACTGACTGCGACCCGGTGGTCATCCAAGTCGCGTTGCAGGAGCTGATTGAAGTCGAGATCTCCGGCCTCCATGACTTCCCGGACCGGGGACAAACTCTTGGTGAGCTGACGTTCCGGATCGTCAGCGTCATCTCCGAGCCGCGCCTTGGTCATAATGTAGTCCACTCGGCCGGCGGGAGTGGAGAAGCTACCCCACGTGCCCTGCACGTAGTCACGGAACGTGAGCTTGGTACCTGAGCCGAACATCGTTTACTGCCTTCCCAGTATCGGTGAGTACAGCCGATGCAGGAGCCACTCAGCTGACTCGGCCGTGTTCCGTAGGTGCTTCTTCGTTGCTTCGTCGTCTTCCTCATCAGCCAGGTCAATGATCCAGGCCTCGAGGTGCTCCATGGCAATGTTCCGGGCCGCAGCGCGCTGACCGAAGTTTTTCCCCCGGGCGCGAATGATCTCCGCGTCCTCAGGGTGCTCACGCAGCCAGTCATGGGTCCGCGTGTAATCCAGGCGGTGCTTGCGAAGACGTTCCTGTAAGTTCGTGGCAACGCCGATGTAGAGCGGGGCCGAGAACACGGGAGACGCCATCTGGAGGATGGTCGACATCACCCGCCGCCGCTCCTCGGTGCCGAGGGAACTCATTAGCATTTCGAGGCGCTGCATCGAGTCGTCATCCCCGGCCGAAACGCCATCTGCGGGCTCACGAAGGGGGTAGTCCAGTTCCAGAAAACCCTCCCATTTTGCTCCATACGATCCTCGGCCGCTCAGATCGATTGGTAGTGGCTCATAGTAGCCAGCGTACTTCCGGAGCAGGTTCAGGAAGCCTTCAATGGCTCGATCCCCATCAGCACCGGGCTGAATCTTCCAGTCGTGCGGACCAGCACGAAAGCTGACATACCAGGCATAGAGCCCAGGACACTCCGGGGCTTGGTCGACATCCAGCATGGAAAAATGGTTCGGGAAACCACCGTCCGTCACGAGGTGCCGCCTCGCTCTGACATCGACTCCAAGCCAACCTGAGGGCCGTGGGCCTCGTGCATGTACTCCAACAGCGTTGACCTCCAGACTACGTGTGGATCGTTACAGGTGCAGATGATCCGAAGATATTGCTACTTCGATGCTGAGCGTAAGGGACAGGACTGGCAGCCCGGGGCAATTTTTCTGAGCGTCCCCTCTCGGGCGTAGACGCCTGGTTTCATGCCGCCTGAATCGCCGAGGCGCCGGACTGATCTCCACAGTCCCTAGGCAGGTTGCCGATCACAGCGGGTGGCTTCACCCTGGTTGCAATGAGGGGCCCGTCGCGCCGTTTTAGAGGGCGTTCTGTGAGCGTATGGGCGGTATGCGCCTGGGGATCTTTGGTGACTTTCCGGAAATCGGTTGACGTTCCGTGCGGGTGCACTCTACTGACAGTTATGAGCGAGCGGAAGCCGTACCCGAGTGATCTGTCCGACGAGCGTTGGGAGCTGATCCGGCCGGTCATCACCTCGTGGAAGGGCCAGCACCCCTCGGTCAGCGGGTATCAGGGCCGCTATGACATGCGGGAAATCGTGAACGCGATCCTGTACCAGGCCCGGACCGGCTGCCAGTGGCGCTACCTGCCGCACGACCTGCCACCCCACAGCGCGGTCTACTACTACTTCGGCGCATGGCGCGATGACGGCACCGATCAGGCCATTCACGACCTGCTGCGCTGGCAGGTGCGTGAGCAGGCTGGCCGGGCCGAGGATCCCAGCGCGGTGGTGCTGGACACCCAGACCGTGCACACCTCCGTCAACGCGCCGGCCGACACCACCGGGCTGGATCCGGGCAAGAAGAGCCGCGGCCGCAAGCGCGGCATTGCCTCCGACGTGCTCGGCCTGATCATCGCCGTGGTCGTGGCGGCCGCGAGCGTGCACGACAACGCCATCGGCATCGAGCTGCTGGACAAGGTCGCCGCCGCCAACCCCACCGTGACCAAGGCCTGGACCGACGCCGGGTTCAAGAACGCGGTCGCCGTCCATGGCGCCGGCTTGGGCATCGATGTGGAGGTGGTGCAGCACGCCCCGCACACGCTCGGGTTCGCGCCACTGCCCCAGCGGTGGAGGGCCGAGCAGGTCTACGGCACCCTGATGCTGCACCGCCGGCTGGCCCGCGACTACGAGACCCGGCCGGCCAGTTCCGAGTCGATGATCTATTGGTCGATGACCGACAACATGACCCGCCGGCTGACCGGCACGGCCACCTCGACCTGGCGCGATCCCGTCCCGGCGCCGGCCTAGCAAGCGGGGGCGCCGATGCGGGAGTTCCTTGAGCGCCTGGCCGAGCGCCAAGCCGCCGCCCAGGCCGAAGCCGACGATCTACGCGAGCAGATCGCCGAGCTGACACAGCGGCTGAACGCTGCCGAGCAGGTGCTGTCTCGGCTGCGCGTCACCCGCGAGACGATCCTGGAGATGACCGGCGAAGCAGGCGAGACCGCCGCGGGCCCGCCGACATTGACACCCGTCTACCGGCAGATCCTGGCGGTCGTGGAGCAGGCGCCGGACGGGCTGCGGGTCAAGGACATCTGCCGTCTGTTGAACACCGGAACCGATCACACCCACACCGAGAGCCTGCGCGCCAAGCTCAAACGCATGGTCGCCCGTGGCGTCCTCACCGAACCCGAACCCGGCTTATTCATACTGCCCAGGCCAGGTCACGACGCATAACAGCCGCTGCCCAAGTCAGACCGGACGGAGGCTCACAGAACGCCCTCTTAGGTGCTTGGCCTGGCGGCTCTGCGCTACAGGCCGGCTTGCCGCCGCATGACGTGGTACCCCCAATGAGGGCAGATGTGGGACATGCGCGGGATGATCACCGTTGCTGCACGAGACCACGACCGTGTTTTCGCAGGTGGGGGCATGTGGTTCAGGGACTGCGCCCACTCTCTCCTAAAGCGGGTGCCGCAGGTTCGAATCCTGCCGGGGGCACTCACCTAGATCGGCATTTCAGGCCCCTGACCTGCGGTTTCACAGCCGCAGGTCTTTCGTTTTGCGCCCCTGGTAGGCAGCCGACGGTGCCAGCATGCAGCCGTAAGACCATGATCAGGGGATATCCACGGGATGATCTTGATAGCGTTTCCCCAGCTCAGACCCTAGATTCACACCATCCCGACCTCCGGCAACCACTACGGACGCACCAAATATTGGACAACCGCCACGGGGGATCATGCCCAATACGTGCCCAAACCCCACCGGAAGTGCACGTTCATCACCGCACTACCGGCACCATCCCGGCCAGTTCCCTACCCTCGACAAACTGCCCATCCACGAAAGCTCGCACGGTCTCCCCATCCCCTGCCACGCCCGCCCGCGTACAATCCGCGCTTCCGCGCGAGGCGGGCTTCCGCGCGAGGCGGGCTTTGCGTCACCATGATCGCATCGAACCGACAAAGGAGACTGCTTGGTCGTCTTCGCCTGTGCAGCATGCGGCGCCGTGATGACCGCGAAGGTGGCGCGGGTGGCGCTCCCCGACCACTCCGGCCAGAAGTACGGCCATGACCTGCTCCCCCATCTGCTGGAGCCAGGAACATACGCCGTAGATCCCGGAAACGGTCAACCCTGGCAACCATGGGAACCCGAGCCGGAAGAACGCCTCGTCCGATTGCAGATGTACCGCATCACGGGGCCTCCGAACAGGATCGGGATCGCGCCGGGTGACGTCCGCGGGACCGTCTTCATTCCGGAGCGGCTGGGCGGCTGCTGTTGCGGGTGGGACGGCCAGTACGGCCCCAACCTCGCGTGCGCGGAATGCGGCTGTCCGGTGGCGACCCGCGTCGACGACTGCGGGTTCTGGCAGGTGGTGTGGCTCGAACCGGACGCCGTACACCCCGTCGCCGTCGCCGGCCCCGTCCCGCGGGTGATGGACTGGGACGAACTGCCGAGCACGCCACCCGCCGACCCGCGTGATTGCTGGAGCGCCCCCTGGGAGGCCGCAGTCGCGGTGACACTGGCGCACCTGCTGGTGGCCTCGGACGGTAAGCGGGTATCCGTCCCTGACGGACCCGTCGCGAAGGCGTTCCGCCGGGCGATCGACGGCCTGCTCCCTGCGGGGCCACCGGAACGACACCTCGTCCTGGCCGGGCCCGGCCTGTCCACCGCCATCACCGACATCGCCCTGGTACCACGGCATCCACAGACCGGCGAGGCATGGCCGTGCGACGCAGAAACGGTGGTGCCACTGGCCGCGGACGTGTGGACGTACCTCGCCTTCCACGACGACCGGCGGCTCGTGCCCGCGGCGCGCGGGATGCCTGCCGAGGTCCGCCGTGATGATTCATCCCCGCTGCTGCCGAACTCTCTATTCCGTCCTGATGGGCGGGTGTTTCTTCGCACGCTGGAGCGACTGGCGCCGATTCGGCAGCCGTGGCTGCGCCCCATCTACGACCGGGTCAAAGACCGTCCGTACATGCACCCGTTCTCGTAGCCGTAAGACCTCGAACACAAACGCCTACGCCACGAGAAGGGCCAGCACCAGACCAAGTCGCATCCCTCGCGCCAAGGGCCTCTGGTCGACCGGATGCCTGGGAACCGTCAACCCCGTAAGCTACTGAGGTTGATAACGCGCGCTAACGCCAGAGCCTCCGCACGGACATTGTCCCTGTGGGCTCTCATTCGGCGTCAATCAGGCGGCCACGAGGTTTCGGCGCTGGCCGCCGAACGCCTCGGCCTCCCGTTCACCACCTACCGCCGCCATCTGACGACCGGCATCGAACGCGTCTGCACCGACCTTTGGCACCAGGAGCTGTACGGCAGATCCAGCCGAGCACGCCGGAGGCTGTCAGCTGGCCCGTTCGAGGAAGGCGCGTACCTCCTCGGCCTCCGGGACACCCAGCTCACCATAGAGGCCGAGGGCCAGCCGCCCGTGCTCGACGGCCTGCTCCGCGCGCCCGAGCGCGAGGCACGCCCGCGCCAGCCCGTCGTGGGCGCGTGCCTGCTCGGGCCGGTTGCGCGTCAGGTCGGCGAGCGCGAGCGCGGCCGTGTGCTCCTCGACCGCCAGGGCCGGATCGCCCGCCGCCTCGGCCAGCCCGTTGAGCGCGGCCGCCTCGTCAGTGTTGTTGCCGAGTGCGCGGTAGAGCGCCGCGGCCTGCTCGTGGCGGGTGCGCGCCTGGGCCGGCTCGCCCTGGTGCCGCAGCACGACACCGAGGAGGTTGAGCGTCATCGCCTCCCCCGCCGGGTTGCCGACCTTGCGGTGCAGGGCCAGCGCCAGGTCGAGATGGCGGCGCGCCTCCTCGGGCCGGTCGGCGCGGTCGAGGACGAGGGCGAGGATGCCGAGCACGTGCGCCTCGGCCCAGGTGTCGGCGCCGATCCGGGTGAGGTCGAGTGCCTGCTTGAGGTGGCGCTCCGCCTGCGCGTCCTGGCGCTGGCGCAGAGCGACGTTCCCCAGCGTGAGCAGGGCACGGGCCTGTTCCCGTGGTGTCGGGCCGGCGTCCAGGGCCTCGTGGGCGTGCCGCTCGGCGTGCTCGTACTCGCCCATCCGCCAGTACGTCCACGCCAGGTCGGTGAGCGCCTGCGCCTCGAACCCGCTGCCGAGCGTGCGGCTGCGGCGCAGCACCAGGGTGTGCAGCGTGAGCGCGTCGTCGTGGTGCGCCTGCCGGTCGAGGTAGGGCCGCATCGCCAGGCCCAGCATGCCCACGCAGATCTCCGGTCCGTGGACGGCGGTGGCGATGATGTTGGCGCGTTCGGCGTCGAGCCAGGCGAGCGCCTCCGCGTCATCGCGGATGGGCGCGATCGGGGTGGCCGGCTCCGGGATGCCCTCGCGGTGGCTGAGGCTGTCGGGAAAGAGCCGGTCCATCGCCGCGCGGGAGCGGTGCAGGTAGTAGCCGAGCAGCCGCAGGCAGGCGCCGTCGTCCTCGGCGAGGCTGCGGGCGTGCTCGCGGAGCAGGTCGTGGAAGGTGTAGCGGCCGGGTTCGAGCTGCAGCAGCATGTGGGCGTCGAGCAGCTCTTCGAGCAGTTCCTCGGCCTCGTCTTCCGCGATCCCCGCCAGTGCGGCGGCGCCGCAGGGGTCGATGTCGCGGCCCGGCACCAGCCCGAGCAGGCGGAACATGCGCTGCTCGGCCTCGTCGAGCTGCTCGTAGGAGACGGTGAACGCCGCCGACACCCCGTCCAGGAGCCGGCGGTGATCCCGCAGCCGGCCCGCGAGGAAGGACACGGTCCAGCGCGGGCGGTGCTGGAGGCGGGCGGCCGAGATCCGGATGGCGAGCGGCAGGTGCCCGCACAACCCCAGCACCTCGCGGACGGCCTCCGGCTCCTGGTGGGCGCGGTCGCCGACGATGCGCTCGAACAGCCCCGCGGCCTCCTGCTCGCCCAGCACGTCGACCGACAACGCCTGGGCGCCTTCGAGATCGACGAGCCGCCGTCTGCTGGTGATCAGGACGAGGGTGCCGGAATGTCCCGGCAGCAGGGGGCGTACGTGCTCGGCGTCGAAGGCGTTGTCCAGGACGACCAGGACGCGGCGGCCGGCCAGCTCCGCGCGCCAGAGGGCGCCACGTTCCGCCGGCGTGACCGGGATGCGGTCGGCGGGCACCCCGAGCTGGCGCAGCAGCGCCTCCAGCGCGGCGGCGGCGTCGATCGGCTCCCGGCCCGCGGTGTGGGCCTGCAGGTCGATGAAGAGGTGGCCGTCGGGAAAGCGGTCCGCCAGCCGGTGCGCCACGTGGACGGCGAGCGTGGTCTTGCCGATCCCGGCCATGCCGTCGATGGTGACGACCGGCGAACGTTCGTCCGCGAGCCGTTCCAGCTCGGCGGTCCGTCCTGAGAAATCGGGAATGTCGTACGGCAGGAAAGTGGAGCGACGCGGCGGCCCGGACGCGGCCGGCTCCGCCGGGCGCAGGTCCGGATCGTCGGCCAGGACCGCCCGCTCCAGCTCGGTGAACGCGTGCCCGGGGTCGAGGCCCTGTTCCTCCGCCAGCGCCGCACGGTAGGCACGCGCCGCCGCCAGCGCGTCGGCCTGCCGCCCCGCCCGGTGCAGGGCCAGGACAAGGTGCCCGTTGAGCTTCTCGCGCAGCGGGTTGACACTCACCTGCGCGGCGAGCTCGTCGAGCAGCTCGGCGTGCCACCCGGCCGCGAGCTCACCCTCCACCAGGCGCTCGTACGCCGACAACCGCCGGTCGTTCCAGAGCTCCCTGACCCCGCTGACGTAATGCGCGTGCACGTCCTCCAGCGCCTCGCCGCCCCACAACGCCAGCGCCTCGCGCAACCGCCCGGCGGCCACCAGCTCGGTGAACTCCAGTGCGTCCACCTGCCCGGGCTCGGGCCTCGCGACGTAACCGCCCGCCCGCGTCTCCAGCAGATGTCCGGCCCCCGCACCGCGCAGCACCTTGCGGATCGCCGTGATCGAGGCGTGGATCTGCGACCTGGCGGTGTCCGGCTGGTCGTAGCCCCACATCGCGTCGATGAGCCGCTCGATGCTGATCGACCGGCCGGCGTTGAGCAGGAGGTAGGCCAGGACGGCCCGGTGACGTGGGGCGATGCCCGGCGGCGAGGAGCCGTCGACCGTCAGCTGGACGGGACCGAGAAGGGTGAAGCGCACCACCGTCGTCTCCCCCATCTCCCTCACATCGCGAACGCATAGCGAATGTATCAATCCGGGCGGCGACTCTGTCCTTACACGAAATCACGACAGAGGAGCACACGATGGAAGCCCGGATGAAGAACCCCGCCACGATCATCCCCGCCGCAATGAAGCCGATCATGGAGCTGATGAAGGCCGCCCAGTCGCAGGGGCTCCCCATGGAGCTGATGGAGATGATCCACCTGCGTGTCAGCCAGATCAACGGCTGCAGTTTCTGCGTCGACACCGGTCTGAAGAGCCTGCGCAAGCTCGGCGAGAGCGACGAGCGCATCGGCCTGGTCGCCGCCTGGCGGGAGGCCCCGTACTACACCGACGCCGAGCGGGCGGCGCTGGAGCTGGCCGAGGCGGCGACCCGGCTGGCCGACCACACCGACGCCGTCTCCGACGAGGTCTGGGACAACGCCGCCGACCACTTCGACGAGAACCAGCTCGCCTCGATCCTGCTGATGATCGCCGTCACCAACCTCTTCAACCGCCTGAACGCCCCGATCCGCCAGGTCGCCGGCAGCTGGTAAGCCCTCTCACCCCGTCAAGAACAGGAGACACCGAACATGTCCGCAGTCCGTTCGCACCGCTACTCCGTCCCCGACGCCGACCTGGAGGAGTTCCTGGCCCGCCGGAGCTCGCTGATCGCCACCGTCCGGGAGGGGCACCCCGGCCTCACCAGCACCGTCCTGATCCGGCTGGAGGACGGCACCTACACCGACACCTGGCACTGGGAGAGCGCCGAGCAGCTCGGCGCCGCCCTCGCCGCCATCTTCACCTTCCCGGAGGCGCCGCTGACCATGGGCCTGACCAAGGACGCCATCGCCCTGAACGGCGAGGTCGTCGACGAGCGTTGAGGGCCCGCGGCCGAGACGCCCCTGAGCCCTGGATTTGCTGAGCGGTCTGGGCCCGGTCATAGATCCGCACCTCGTCGATGAGCCCGTCGAAGTACTCTTCCCAGACCAAGTTACTTCCGATGGTCAGAGCACCGCCGTCGACCTGGATCGCGTCGGACATCGGCACCTGTGCCAACTGCTGCCAACGCGCCTCCGTACTTGCCGGTGACCCGGCCCGTGTTCGAGGATGTGCCGGTGTTCCCGTGGCCGGAGCCGTCGGCGACAGTCGTCCCTGACGTCTCGTTCACGCCGTACGCGGCCACCAGCCCTTCCGGAGGCGTTGGTGTGGGTGTGGGATCGGTTGGCGTGGGGTCCGGAGTCGGTAGCAGGTCGTCCGATGGGACGATTGTGTCGGCCGTGGAGCCTTCCCGTAGTGAAGGGCCTCGTCGTTGCTCACCGTCGCCGGTTCCGGCAGGGTCGCCTCGCCCCGGTTCCTGACCGGGTCTTCCGCCAGGGCCTTGGCCTTTTCGTAAGTGGCCGGTAGCGGCTCGCCGACGCGCATGTAGGCACTGAACTCCAGCGGTGGCTCGTACTGGATGAATAGGACGGGTGCGTGGTCGGGCTGGTTGCGATCCCAGGGGCCGCCTTCCTCCGAGTAGTACTGGCGCCAGTTGATGGCGGTCGTCTCGAGGGCGCTCATCAGGACCAGGTCGTGGTCCTGCTCGCCGTTCCCCCAGGCCTGCACAATCGGTTCGATCGAGTACCACAACTCGCCGCCGCCCGAACAGCCCTCGGCGTCGCTGTACGCGCCCTTGGTCGGGGCCTGCCCGCTGGTCGTCCAGGTCGGCCGGACAGCGCCCAGCGGGAGACAGAGGCGACCCTGCGCACACCTGCTCAAGCGGTAGAACTGACCGGCCGACGCCGGCCGCCGTGGCCGTGGCCGTGCGGGTCGCCACGGATTCCGGCGGCTGGGCTCCCGAGCTCACCGCCCCTCCTCGCGCGCAGCGACACCCCGCCGGGCCTGCGTCGCCTGTCCGCCCTGTGGCGTGACGGCGACCGGCTGGCCTACGCGACCACCTTCGCGATGAAGGAGGTTAGGTTGTCCCGCGTGCGGGCCACCCGCTCCTGCACCGTCAAGGTCTCCTCGAAGTCGCCCCCGGCCGTCTCCTTCCTGCCCCGCGTGTAGAGGGAACAGGCCAGGTCGGAGCACAGGTACTGGCCCACGGTGTTGCCCAGCCGCCCCGCCTCCCCGGTGCGCCGCGCGCTCATCAGCGCCACCCCGCCGCCGGTGCGGACGGTCAGGCACAACGAGCACATGCTGCGCGAGGCGAAGCCCCGCGCGGCCCCCTTGACCGCCCGCAACGCGATCCCCACCAGGCCGCCGTCCTCGCGTTCGGCCACCACGTAGCCACGGTCAGGCGCCCCGGGATCGCGCCAGCCGAGGAAGTCGAGGTCCTGCCACGGTTGCTCGGCGAGATCTGCCGGCAGGCCCAGCCTCTTGGCCTCGCCTTTGGAACAGTTCACGAACGAACTGCGGATATCGCTCTCTGTTATCGGTCTCATGGCTCGCACGCTATGCCAAGCTAATATAATTAGGCAAATTATTAATTTGCTTAGCGGAGGTTGTCATGGCACGTGCTGGCATCACCGCCGAACGGCTCACCCGTGCGGCGGCCGAGGTGGCCGACGAGCTCGGCTTCGACCACGTGACCGGCTCCGCGGTCGCGCGCCGCCTCGGCGTGAAGGAGCCCAGTCTGTACGCCCACATCCGCAACGCCCGCGAACTGAAAGTTCGGGTGGCACTGCTGGCCCTGCAAGAGATGGCCGACCTGACCGCCACCGCGATCGCCGGCCGCGCCGGCAAGCAGGCCCTGACCGCCCTGGCCGGCGTCTACCGCGACTACGCCAGAACCCGCCCCGGCCGCTACGCCGCCTCCCGCCACGAACTCGATCCGGAAACCGCCGCCCGCAGCGCCGGCCCCCGCCACAGTGAGATGCTGCGCGCCCTGCTGCGCGGCTACGACCTGCCCGAGCCCGACCAGACCGACGCCATACGCTTCCTCGGCGCCGCCATCCACGGATACGTCAGCCTGGAAGCGGCCGGCTCCTTCAGCCACACCCCGCGCGACACCGACGCCTCCTGGACCTGGACACTCGACACCCTCGACCTCGCCCTGCGAGCCCGCTCCGCCAACCCCACCAACCCCGCCTACCTTGCCGGTCCCACCTGACAGCCAACCGCCACCTGCACCACCGTCAACGCGGTCATGGCAATGGAGTGACATGACCTCCTGGCAGCGGCTTCACCGGCCTTTCTTCAACCTTTCTCCGGACCGGGATCCATGATCCGCGCATTCACGCTGTCCGCAGGATTCCGTAGGGTGAAATCACCTTCTCCGAACCCCCCCGCCAGCTCAGGAATGATCCAACTCGCCCACCCAAACCTGGATGGCCGCCCTGGCCCGCTCCGCCGTCAGCCGAGACGGGCGCGGTGATGGTCAGCGGACTGGTTCTGGCCCGCACCCGTCTCCCCGCTGGGCGCGCAGGTGCTTGGCGTGCCCGTCCGCGATCGAATCGATCAGCCGGTAGCGATAGACCACGTCAGCGGTCACCGGCCGCCGTCACCGCGGCTGAAGCAGGGCCGACATCAGCAGCCGGCGGGCATGCGGCAAATGCGCGAAAAGCCGCCGATACGATTCCGCGGCCGCGATATGCGCCTCATCGACCACGATGAAATCGATGTCGTCCGGGGCGCGCCCGGGCGAAGGTGCCTCTGATCACCCGCCCCGGTGTGACGATCAGCGCCCGCCGCCGGGTGAAGGCAAGCGTGGCGGCGACGCCCAGCGCCGTCTTGCCGGCACCCACGGACATCACACAGGCGGCGTCGGCCTGCCCCCGCCGGTAGTAGTTGGCCAGCGCCGCGATGGCCTCGCTCTGGCATTGACGCAACGGCTCCAGGGTCAGGCGCTCCCGTACCTGGTCGAAATAGCTCCGCTCGACCACCTGTGGCCGGGCCGGAGGCGTGACGATCGCCAGTGGCGTGGCGCCCATGTCGTCAGGGACCGGAGCGACGGGCCGCGCGATGAGGTACATCGCCAAGGCGGGGTCGTCACGAAGAACGCGTTGAAGCTGCTCGACGCACAACCTGACGTCTCGGCGGATCATCTCGTACGAGAACCGCAGCACGGTATACCGCAACCCGACCAGGTGATTCTGCCGGATCCTGTCGTGCGGGAAAGCCGTCCTGTCGCTGTGGTACGCGAACCCGTCCAGCACGTGCTGTGCGATTCCACTGGTCGCTGCGAAGCTGAGCACCCACTTGACGAAGGCGTTCTCAAGGGAAGGATTCGCCCCGGATCAGATCGACGCGACGGGCCACCTTCACCGCCCCTCCGCGTCGAGTGCGGCGACCTTCGCCTCCGAGTCCGCGCGCCGGTAACTCTCCCCGAACCGCTGAGCTCGCCGGCTCACCGCCACGGCGTCGCGAAGCGCACCCTCGGTCTTCAGAAGCTTCATCCAGACCTCCACGGACGCGAGCCGAGCGAACCCTCGTGTCAGATCCGCTTCATCCATCGCGACAGCATGCGGGACCGCCTCTATCAGGCCGAGATCGAGGGCAGCGAACACCTCAACGAACTGCAGCCCCTCAGGCGCAGACCGGCGCCGCGACCACAACTGCTTGATGGCGCCCTGCAGGAGGAAGTGGTGGTCCGACGCGATGCCCGGAAGTTCCGCTCCTTCCCACACCCAGCGAACGAGCCCGTTCGTGTCCATGTGTCCGGTGTCGGCGAAGGCTCGGCGATGGGCCGGGGAAGCGCTGCTCCCGCCCTCCGGAGTCGGCCAGTACAGGTACCGGGAACCGCGCACCTGGCGAGGCCGTACATGAGCGTCCGGCAGCCGGGAGCGGTCGATGTCTGGGCTGCCGGCGAACCCTATGCCGGAGATGTCCGCCATCCGCGTGTACCACCGTGTCACCGGCCGATCCCCCTCCGCCTGCGTCTGAGCAGGCAGCGAGAAGATCACCGCCCGAAAGGGGTCGAGTGTTACGGCGGCGGCGGCCTGATCGTCTGCGGTTGATCGTTCTGAAGGCCGGAGGGCAGATCGGCGCGTGGGCGACCCCTGTCTGTCGAGCCGGTGTTGAACTGCGCCGCCGGGCCTCTGCTGGCATCGTCCACCCAGGTGACCGAGCCGGTCACGGTGGTCCTGCCGTCCGGGGAGCTGTACATGAGAGCGCCGTAGCCGTGCGGCGCGCTGTCGTTGTGGCGCAGGATGGTGCCGCAGCCCAGGCCGCTGGTGTGCTGGAGCAGCATCCGTACGGTGATCCGCTCGTCCAGCCCGTACTCGGGCAGGTAGCCGGCCACCGAGTCGTCCAGCCCCAGCTTGCGTACTCCGGCGCTGTCGGCCCACTCGCCTCGCTCGTCCTGGACGCGCAGGGTGACTCCGGTGAAGCCGGCGTCGATGAACCGGCCAGCAGAGCCTGCTCTGGAGGGCGAGCAGGACACCGCGCTCGCCGGCCTGCGCACGCTCGCCGAGCAGGCCCAGCAGAACGGCAACATGGATCCGGCCGCGGAGATCTGGCGACAGCCAGCGACGGCGATCTCACCGCTGACGGCGTGGGCCGCGACCACGCTGTCGGCAGAGGGCCTGCTGGCCGCACCGATACGACTCAGCCCCACGTCTGTCATGGCGTCCCGCTTCGGCGAGCTGCAAGGAGAGGAGCCCTATTTCTCCGGCAGAGGAGGAAGCCGTGAGGGCCGTACGACGAAGGCTCCGAAGGAGCTCTTCGACTCGGGGTAGATGACCACCATGGCGTCCTTGTTGGAGACGGTGTATCCGTTGCGCTCGGTGACCTGGGTGCACGAGCCGGTCCGCATGTCTCCGAGATAGACGGGCTGGCCCGGTTCGAGCGAATGCCAGGAGACGATGTCGCCGGCGACGTTCACGTCGTCGACGGCGCGGTCGCGGCCCGAGTCGAAGACCGTCCGCGGCTCCGGCCAGCCGATTCGCCACGCGCGGATGGCACGGAAGTTCCCCTCGATCCACACGAGCGTCGAGCCGCTTGCCGCGATCTGGGTCAACGGTCCGGTCTTCGACAGCCCCGCGGGCGTTTCCACCCGGTTTCCTGAGGTCAGGGAAGCCGCCTGGAAGACGGCTTGAGAGCCCGGTCCGACGATCTGCGGCCAGATGACGAGATCGCCGACGATCCATGCGGTTCCGATCTGACCGCGGGCTATCACCTGGTCCCGGGACGCCGCCAGATCGTAGAGGTGCACTTCGACGATGTTCTTTCCGACGGCCTTGCTCCAGACGGCCTTTCCCGCTGCCGCGTCCACGTAGATCAGGGGCCCCCGGAAACCGGCGTCCTGATCGAGCACGCGGGCCTCGTTCGTCTGCTGATCCCAGACGTGAACCGACCAGTCGTCATAGGACGTCAACGAGTGTTGCAGCGCGAAGACCATTCTTCGTCCGTCGAACACCCCGTCCACCTGCTGGTCGGTCGCGGCATCAGGCATCGCGTAGATCGGCGACCAGGTGCGGCTGACGAAGTCGTACCGGACGATCTCCTTCTTGGTCGCGCCGTCGATTCGTGCGGGATCTCCGGCTGCGAGTTCACCGAAGAGCGCTCTGCCGTCCGGGCCGACGGCGGTCGGACGGATGCGGCCGTCCCCCGACATCGCGGGAACTCGCCCGGCGTCGATCGCCTGCCGCCAGGATTTCGGCATCGTCTTGAGGCAGCCCTGGTTCACCGGCGCGGCCGGTCGCTGGTTCGAGGGCGGCACCGCGGCGTGAGGCTGGGCAGAGCCCGCCTTGGCCGGCGGTGGCGTCGGTGCCGGCGTTGCCGCGCAGCTCACGCTGCACAGCAACGCCAACATCGCTATCAGTGGTCGCTTACCAGATGTAGCCACGAGAGCTGAAGATCCCCACTAGGGTGTCCGAATAGATGCCGTCGTACGAAGGGGCGTTCCAGTCCGCGGGCACAGCCGTGCTGTTTCCGGCGGGATCGACGTACATGGTCCAGTCGCCGTAGGCGTCGTAACCGTAGACACCGATCCAGTGGAAGATGTTGCGGTTCGTGGGATGCCCGGCGAGATGGTCGCTGGTCGGCGTCTCAGCGGTGTTCCCCATGATGAGATAGTTGTTGTCGATGTCCGACACCAGCGCGTCGACATAAGCCTGCTGATGAGCCAGCGTGGGAATGCCGGGGATCGGTTGCGGGACGTAGAAGGTGGTTTCCATCTCGTAGTTCATCGCATCGGCCATCGGCCGGCCGGTGTTGTAACCGGTCGCGATGATTTTGAGGTCCTGACCGAGGGGGTTGGTGTACCACGGGGTGTTGCCATGGAAGTCGGTATCAAGCAGGTCTGCTGCATGACTCCATCTGGGGTCGTCCACCGTGCCCCAGTCCAGGCCCTTCGCGTACATCGCGGAGAGCAGCGTGGACGGGCCGCAGTAGTAGTCCTCGATCTGCGGGAAGTAGTAGACGGAGAGCCAGTTCATCTCGGCGGAAGCTGCGGTTGAGCGTCCACCGGGAGCCGCGGCTCCTTGACGTCGCTTCGCCGCATGCGCCTTGGCTTCGGCGGTTTTCCGGGCGAGCAGGTCCTGCTGCGCGGGAGAGAGCGGAGCGTCGGCTTCGGGATCGTTCTTCGGGACGACCCGCATCTCGTTCATGCCCTGGCTGAGCTGCGCGGGGGCGGGGATAGAAGAAACTTCGCCAGGATTGTCCGGACTCGTGACGGCTCCGGCGGGCGAGGTGACTGTCAGGACCGCTAGAAGCGTGAGGCTTACCACGAGGGCTAATCGCTGCACGATACCTCCGATGCTGGTGCTGCGGATTTCGGACATCATCGAGACACCGGACACCCCTGGGGCGAGCCGGCCTCAGTCTCGCGTTTGCTGCAGTTGCAGCTTGCGGGCCGCCTTCCGCCGTTCGGTGTCGAACGGACTCTGCGCCGCGCCGGCGCCCTGCCCGGGCTCCCCGTTCCAGGCCCGGATCTTCGCGGCCACCCGATGCAGCCGCTCGTCTCCGGGCGGGACGTCGATGCTGAATCTGGACTCGTCGGGCCGATCGTCGTCGCCACCCCAGCGGACGACACCCTCGCACTCCAGGAGGACATCCCGGAGCACCACGGCCTGGTGCGTGAAGAAGTTGCCCCGCGACCCCGCCGGATACCAGTCGGGGCGGATGGACACCGCCGTTCCGGAAGCGTGGTTGCCGGCCGGCGACGAAGCCGAGGCGGAGCCGAGCGGCCGGTAGCCGATGACCTGGCTCTCGGCGGCCTTCAGCTCGTCGATCTCGTAGTGGAACCTGCCGAGCACGTAGAGCAGAATCGTGGCCGGTTCACCGAGCCGCAGGTTCACCATGACGTCGCTGCCGCCCACCCGCCAGGGGGGCGCCCACGCATGATCCTCGGGTCGTATGATCGGCCAGCCGTTGGCGCTTGTCGGGACTTGATCCGAGGACGCCGCAAGATGCGGAGAAGTGTTCCCGTCCCGTACGGCGGCCTTCGCCGTGCCCGGTCCCACGAGCACTCCGGCCAGGCCGGCGCCGATGAGCCCGAGCGAACCGCGGATGACAGCGCGGCGGCCGATGTTCTTCGTCACCTCTCGGAGGTGAGCCGTGGTTTCGCCAGCCACGAGGCTCCCTTCTAGGAAAAAAGGCTTCCCACGTTCCAGAGCAGCTGGAAGATGGAGGACGCCAGAGCCACCAGGACAGCGCAGAGCCAGTAAGGTCGCCGCGACACCGGCGCGGAGCGGAGCACCACGATGTTCACCGCTGCCATCGCCAGGATGAAGACGACGACGAGTACGAGCCCGATGCTCAGCGCTCCGAGATAGCCGTCCTGGAACGGGATGCCGGGCGATCCGAACCCCAACCGCGCGAGCCAGTCACGAGCCACGAAGTAGGGGTAGAACAACGCGAACTGCCCGAGAAATCCGAGTACCGCGTTCAGTAGCAGGCACAGCAGGTAGGCGGCCTTCGAGGACAGCCGAGGTCCGTTTCTCCGTCCGTCCTGCCTGCTGGTACGCATCTAGACATTCCTCGCCGCACTGTTGTACTTCTCGAATATGCGATAGATGGGCAGCGTCTTCTGCCGGTACACGTCGGCCTGGGAGCTGGTGCCGTTGTATCGCTTGAGAATCAGGCCCGCTTCGTTCTCCGTGTAGTCCAACGCGGGTCTGCGCTGACCGATGTCGGCCGCGCCCCAGATGTTCACCAGCGGAATGGTGCTGACGGAATACTCGTCATCGTCCTTGAGCTGTCTCCAGACCCGCCAGACGTCGTGCCAGTCGGCCGGGTCGAGCGTGCTGTCACTGATGATCCCCACGGACGCGCAGTGGTTTCTGGATCTGATCGCGGTGTCGGCGAAGATCTGACCGAGACCGGTACTGCTGTCGTCCTTCATGATGATCGGTGGTTGGGGCGGAGGGCCGCTCATGTTCTTCTCCCAGAGCTCGAACGCCTCACGATAGGCGTAGGTCGCCAGCACGAGGCCGTCCACCGCGGCGTCGTCGATGCGGTTGTTGCGGAGCTCCCAGAAGAGCGGGGTCTGAATGAGCGCCTTTCGCATGCCGAAGGCCCGGGAGAGCGCCGTGATCAGTGCGTCGTGCCGCAGGGTGATGTCGAGTGACGCGGGGGTGAGGTAGAGCCAGGCGTTCTCGATCACGTTTCCCTCGGGGAGGTCACCGAGGCTCTTGATGTACGCGAGCAGTTCGGCGAGGATCGCATCCCGGCTGGCGCTGTTGAAGGGCACATCCGGCTTGGCTCCGGTGGGCACGTCGTTGAAGCTGTTCTGTCCGCTGTCCCGTCCGGAATTGATGTTGTTGTCGATCTCGATGGCGCCGTCGCCGGCTCCGATCGTGATGGTGGAGATCTGGTCGAAAGCCCAGTCGTCCGGCAGCGGAAAGCCCAGGTTACCGCTGAAACCGGTGGACATGCCCGCGACGAAGCTGGCCGTGCTGAGGCCCTCCGCGGCGACCCTGGAGCAGACGTTGCGGGGCCCGTAGATGCCGATCGCGTACTCGCTGCCGAGCTGGTTGAACCGAGTCCGGATGGCACGGAAGTGCGGAAGGATGTTGGAGGTGACGTCACTGTCCAGGGCGTCGTAGTCGACGGCGAAGTAGATGCGGGTGCCTGGCTTGAAGCCGTAACCACGCGCCGCGTCCAGGGCGGCCGCGGCGTCGGCCGCGCCCTGGGTGGCGTTGAAGTAGGTCACCGCCCCGCCGTAGGTCTGGTAGATCGGGAAGACCCGAAGCCCCTCCTGCGCGATCACCGCCAGCTCGCCCGGCTGGATCTTCTTGTTGAGCGAGGTGTTGGGCACGTTGGTGAGATAACGGCCGACCACCTGATAGCCGAGGCCCTTCAACGTCTGCGCACGAGCAGGCGTTATCTGAGTGACGCAGTCGGCAGCGGTTCCCCTGCGGCTCGAATCGCCCGTGCTGACGAGCAGAGAGGCCCAGGTCTGCTTGTCGCCGGTGCCGGTCGGGGCGAGCCGGGCGAAATTCTGGAAGTCGACGACCCGGGCGGTGAGGTTGGCGTCATAGGTGGCCGTGAAGGTGGTGCCCAGCCGGCGGTTGAAGATCATGGCCGCGCTGAAGAGCTGTACGAAGACCCCCGTGGAACCCTGCGCTATCCCCCGCGCCGCCAGCCCGTTGAGTGTCTTGGGGCCGAAGATGCCGTCCGCCTCGCTGTCGCTCTGCCCCAGCTCGAACTGGCAGGCCAGCATCATCGCCTTCTGTACGTCTCGTGAGAAATGGCCGTCACACGGGATGACGAAGAAGTTCGTTCTGTTCACGTAGCGGGAGTTCATCCATTGCTGGATCGAGCGTACCGAGGCGCTGCCATTGGCTGTCACCACATATGCGTCCATGGTGAGCAGCGCCTTGAATAACTTGGGGACCATCGCGTCCCCTGGGAAGGCGTTCTGCGTGCCGGAGTTGGCCTTGAGCTGCTGAACCGCCGCCGAGACCCTGTCGTTGTAGATGCCGTCGATCTCGCCGCCGTCGTAGCCCTTGCAGTACAGCCCGGACTGCACGATGCGGACCAGGTTCGCCGGCGCCCCTGTGCTCCGCGTTATCGAAGGGTATTGACTGGTCAGCGTCGACAGGGTGGTGGGGCCGAAGTTGTTCGACAGCGTGGTGATGCCGAGCTGGTGCTGCAGGCAGCGGGTCAGGGCGTACATCGTCGCCCATCCGGTGATTCCGTCCTCGACTACCTTGGTGATGCCCGGCACGCTGCCGTAGGTGGTGTTGATGAAGCGTTGTGCACGCAGAACCATCTCGTCCATGTCGGCTCCAATGTCGCCTGGATGCGTACGTCTTTCCGCGCCTCCGGCCGCCACCGAGTGCACCGTGCTGCCCGGCCGGCATCGGCGTCGGGAGGCCGTGCGACCGTCAGAAGCAGTCCTGCCACCTGTGTGAGCTGAAGAAGTCGTTCATGCCGTAGGGCACCAGATCGTTGACCACGTACCCGCTGCCGCTGGTGTCGTAGGGAATGATCAGCCCCAGCCCGCCACCGTGGCTGTGCTCCCTGAGCACTGCCTTGCACCGGTCGTCGCCGTTGGACAGGGAGCTGGTCATGTCGTTCACGGGGGTGCCGCTGATGACGGGGGACGACCCCCAGAAGTAATAGAGGTAGTCGTTGTCGTAGCTGTCGTCCTCGTTGTAGTAGTCGTGCCGCCCGCCGACCTGATTCTCATGCTCGAAGACACATAACTCCGCGTACGTGCACCAGCCGTCGTGCTCCGCGGCCCATGCCGGGGCAGGCATGGTAAGCATCAGCTGAGCGCCCATCGCACTGCCGGCGACAACGGCCACGACTCGATTCAGTAAACGTCGGCCACGCATCATTCTCCTCTGGGTGCAGTCGAAACTCGTGACGGTATGGGCGGGATATTGTTACGGTCGCCCGCCCTGCAGGACGATTTCGGCGTTACGCAGGAGGGCGGCCCTGTTCCGCGCGAGTTCCTTCAGCGCGTCCGCATGCTGCTCGATCAGTTTCTGCTCGTTCGCGTTCTGCGCGGTCGACAGTGCCACGGCCTGACCCGACTGGTCCTTGCACTCCATGTCGGCGGTCGCGACCTTGCGCTCCTCGTCGGTCACCGCAGAGCCGGCTCGCCTGGCCCACCGCGGGTCGTTCCAGGCGTCCTCCGGGGTCGCGTAGCCGAATCCGCGCTGCTTCATGCACGCGCTCCAGTCGGCGACCGCCCGCAGGACCCCGGCGTCCTTCCTGGCAGGTGCCGCCGCCTCGGCCATCAGCCGCCACACGAGCAACTCGTCCGGCTGGGAGACTCCCGTCGTCAGGGTTCGGCTCGCCTCCGCGGTGCATCCGCCTTGTGGAGGTGTCTGACCACTGCTCAGGGTCACGTCACCGCCGGTCAGAGCACGGCGTTCCGCCATTGAGACGGCTCGGGCCTGGTCCGCGGTCCGGCGTTCGCCGTCGGCGGCGGCCACCTCCTCCGCGTAGCCGGTGCGCGCCGCCTGCCCGGGATCGATGTACAGATACCGGCGGCCCGAGATGAGCTCCGCGCCCTGTTCCTTGGACTCCACGGTCTTGAAGTCGGCGAAACCGAGGCGTCGCATGCAGGCGGCGACCAGGCCGGCCCGGGCGGTGGTCACCTTCTTGCGCTGCTCGGCGGTGTCGACGTACGCGGAAAGGGGCGATGCGCCGTCCACGGGTTTCGCGCTCGCGGATCGGAGTTGGACCGTGCTGACGCCACTGCCGGTGTCACTGCCACAGGCAGCGAGTCCGCATAAAAGCGTCAGGCCACCGGCCAGCACAATGGCCTTCCTGGAGAGATCGCCCACGAAAGAACCTCCTGTTGTTTTGTCGCAGTGGTACGGGAGCGGGTTTTCTGGGCACGACCGACGACTGCGATGATGCGTTTTCGAGCGGGCCGCACTTCGCGTGCCACTACTTCTGACGCGTCTCTGCGGTCGAACGCTGCTTGCGACGCTCTTCATGATGCACAACAAGATCACCTATCACAAGTATTGACGCCATTTAATGTTCGCAGTAAACGGTAATCACCGATTCCGCATACGCGTTGTGCCCGCCGATACTCGGAATGCGATCCTGTCGCCGGTCAGGCATCAGGAATGGCGCGGAGCACGGTCATGCGGAGTGGAGCGCCCTCCCGGTAGGCGCGGGCAGGGCCACTCAGCGAGGCGCCGCGAGGACGTCCTGGAGCACATCCTTCAGCGTGACGCGGGAAAGCTCGCGCCGGAGGGTCTCCTCGATGCCGTCGTAGACGCGCCGCATCGCCGGCTGGATGCCGTGACCCACCACGCATCCCGGGTCCGGGGCGGCGCGGTGCAGCGCGAACAGCGGGCCCGGCTCCACCGCCTCGTACACGTCGAGCAGCGTCATCGACTCCAGGTCGCGCGCCAGCGACCAGCCCGCACCCACCCCACGCCGGGACTCCACGAGCCCCGCCCTGCGCAGGTCGCCGAGCAGCCGCCGGATCACCACGGGGTTGGTGCTCGCGCTGGCCGCGATCTGCTCGGAGGTGGCGACCTCATGGCCCTGGCGCTGGTAGAGGCCGATCCAGGCCAGCGCGTGGGCGGCGATGGTCAACCTGCTGTTGGCGCTCATGCACTCGTTCCTCTCGGTCGCAACTCCCGATGTTACGACAACGACTGTCGTAACAGCTATAGTTGCGACACACTGTTGTAACCGTTACTGTTACGTCTGCTCGAAGCAGGTCAACCAGTGAGGTGAGAACTATGAACAAGCCGCTGACTGGCAAGGTCGCCCTGGTCACCGGAGGGTCCCGCGGGCTGGGAGCCGCGACCGTACGGCTGCTTGCCGAACAGGGCGCCGACGTCGCGTTCACCTACGTCAGCTCCGACAAGCAGGCGCAGGCCGTCGTCGACGAGGTGCGCGGCAAGGGAGCCAAGATCGCCGCGTTCAAGTCCGACCAGGCGGAGGCGAGCCAGGCGCCGGCGCTGATCGACGACGTGGTGGCGCACTTCGGCGGCCTGGACATCCTCGTCAACAACGCGGCGATCTCGGTGAACGGTACGGTGGACGACCCGGATGCCGACACCGCCGCGCTGGATCGCATGCACGCCACCAACTACCTCGGGGTGATCGCCCTCATCCGGGCCGCCTCCCGGGTGCTGCGCGAGGGCGGCCGCGTCATCACCGTGAGTTCCGGGCTCGGCACTCGAGCCGGTGTCCCGGGCGTGGCCGACTACGCGGCGACCAAGGCGGGGGTCGAGCGGTACACCATGGGCGTCGCCCGCGACCTCGGCCACCGCGCCATCACCGCCAACGTGGTGGAAGCCGGGCTGATGGAGGGCGGCATGGAGCCGCCGGACCCCGAGACTCTCAAGGCCCTGCTCAGCTCGCTGTCCCTCCAGCGCATCGGGCACCCCGACGAGATCGCCGCGGCCATCGCCTTCCTGGCGAGCCCCGCTGCGTCGTACGTCACGGGCGCCGTGCTGGACGCCCACGGCGGCTACAACGCCTGAGCCGTAGCGGCGGCCCGGCGACTCGGCGCACCACCGCTCGCCACGATGCGTTCAGTACGGGGTGGGGATGTAACGCAGAGGCAGTTTGGGCTCCACGTAGCCGTCGGCCCGCTGGCGCCTGGGGAGGGTGAGTTCCCTGTGGGCGAGCGGCTTGTAGGGGATCTGGCTCAGCAGGTGGCTGATGATGTTGAGCCGGCCCCGCTGCTTGTCGTCGGTGCTGGCGAGATACCAGGGCGCCCAGGCGGTGTCGGTGGTGGCGAACATGGCGTCGCGGGCCCGGGAGTAGTCATACCAGCGGCTGTAGGACTTCAGGTCCATGTCCGAGAGCTTCCAGATCTTGCGCGGGTCGTGGATGCGGCTTCTCAGGCGCCGGGTCTGCTCGGCGGGGCTGACCTCCAGCCAGTACTTGAGCAGCAGGATCCCCGAGTCGACCATCGCCTTCTCGAACGACGGCACCAGCTTCAGGAACTGCTCGGTCTCCTCCGGCTTGCAGAAGCCCATCACCCGCTCGACGCCGGCGCGGTTGTACCAGCTGCGGTCGAAGATCACGACCTCGCCGGCGGCCGGGAAGTGGGGGACGTACCGCTGCATGTACATCTGGGACTTCTCGCGCTCGGTCGGGGCGGGCAGGGCGACGACCCGGAACACGCGGGGGCTGACCCGCTCGGTGATCCGTTTGATCGTGCCTCCCTTGCCGGCGGTGTCCCGTCCCTCGAAGACGATGCAGACCTTGGTCCCCGTGCTCCTGACCCACTCCTGCATGGCGACCAGCTCGCCGTGCAGGCGCCGCATCTCTGCCTCATAGTCTTTGCGCTTGAGCTTCCGGGACGGGTCGGCGGGGAGCTCCGGCGCCTCCACCTGGTGCTTCTTGTTCTTCTTGGCCATGTCGCTCACCTCTCGGCACTCACGGTCCGCAGCTTCTGCGCCGCTGTCCCGGCCGGCCGGCCGCTGCTTCGACCGCTCTCGGCCCTGGCCAAGAGCTCGCCGGGCAGACCGCGTCAGCATGGGCCGTCGGCGTGAGGCTGTCATCCCCCGTGGCGGGGGATTCGGCGGGTGGCCCAGGCGTGCCCACACCGCCGCTCCCCCCGGGCCCGATGGCCTCGACCGGTCGGGTGTTCGCGATGAAGTCGGTGACCAGCCGGTTGAACTCGTCGGCGTGCTCGATCATCGCCCAGTGCCCGCACCGGTTCAGCACCACCAGCCGGCTGTCCGGGATGTTGGCCAGCAGATACAGCGACGTCTCGAACGACACGACACGGTCGTCGCGGCCGTGGATGAGCAGGGTCGGCGCCTGGATCGCCGGCAGCAGCTCCGGCTTGACCCAGCGGGGCAGCGGGGCGCCCTTCGGCAGGCCGTCCACGTGGTTGCGCAGGTGGTGGGGTCGGGCGAGTGCCGCGTCCGAGCGGGCCCGGCACAGCTCGGGGGTGGCGAAGCGGGCCCTGTCGTAGACCATGATCTCGACGAGGCGGCGCATGTTCTCCGGGCTCGCGTCGCGGTAGGTCTCGATGAGCACCTTCAGGCCCTCGGACGGGCCGCCGCCGGCGCCGAAGAGCGTGGGCATGCGGCCGACCGGCGGGCCCATGGTGACCAGGTGCGAGATACGGCCGGGGTGCTCCGTGGCCAGCCGGAGCGCGGCCTGGCCGCCCATCGAGTTGCCGACGAACGCGGCCCGCTCGATGCCGAGGGCGTCCAGGAACTGGATGGGCGCCCGTACGTGGTCGAGCTGGCCGCGGCCGGCGGTCACAGCAGGAGATCCTCGACGCGGCCGCGCGGGTGATGTCCGTGCGCGGTTACGCCGGCACGTCGATCTCGACGCTGGTGAAGGAGACGGGCCTGCCCAAGCGCGCCTTCTACCACCACTTCGAGTCCAAGGCGGGGCTGCTCGCCGCCGTCATGGCCCAGGGCGCGCGGGGCTTCTTCGCGGCCATGCGCGAGGCCCACCGCGACCCGCCGGCCGGCGGCACGCCGCGTGAGCGGCTGGGGTGTTACCTGCAGAGGACCGGCGAGGTGTTCGCGCACCGCGAGGAGTTCCTGCGCCTGCTGCTGGTGCTCGTGATGAGCAACGAGGCCAGGGAGGCGCGCGAGGCGATGGCATGGCCGGGTTCGACCGCGCTTTCGACTCGCTCCAGTCGCAGGACGGCAAGCCGATCTCGGAGGTCATGGATCAGCTCGCCGACGCCATGGTGGCGATCGGCGAGACGGTGACCAGCGGCCGCTGACCAGGCGGGGCAGGCCGGGGTCAGGCGGACGAGGCCGTGGCCAGGAGGGGGAGGCCGACGCCAGGCGGGCGAGACCGGGGCCAGGCGGGCGAGACCGGGGCCAGGCGAACGAGACCGGGGTCAGGCGGCCCTGGCGGCGATCGTGAGCGCGATGTCGACGATCATGTCCTCCTGCCCGCCCACCAGGCGGCGCCGGCCGCACTCCATGAGGATGTCGCGGACGTCGAGGCCGTACCGGGTGGCGGCGGCCTCCGCGTGGCGCAGGAACGAGGAGTAGACGCCGGCGTACCCCAGCGTGAGGGTCTCCCGGTCCACCCGTACCGGACGGTCCTGCAGCGGCCGGACGAGGTCGTCCGCGGCGTCCTGGAGCTGGAACAGGTCGCAGCGGTGCTCGAAGCCCGACAGGTCCGCGACGGCGATGAACGCCTCCAGCGGGCAGTTGCCCGCGCCGGCCCCGTGACCGGCCAGCGACGCGTCCACGCGGTGGACGCCGTTCTCGACCGCGACGACGGAGTTGGCGACCGACAGCGACAGGTTCTCGTGGGCGTGGATGCCGATCTCCGTGCCGGGGTCGAGGACGTCGCGGTACGCGCGGACCCGCGCGGCCACGTCGTTCATCGTGAGCCGGCCGCCGGAGTCGGTGACGTAGACGCAGTGCGCGCCGTACGACTCCATCAGCTTCGCCTGCCTGGCCAGCTCCTCCGGCGGCGCCATGTGCGAGAGCATCAGGAACCCGGCCACGTCCATGCCGATCTCGCGCGCCGCCGCGATGTGCTGCGCGGCGATGTCGGCCTCGGTGCAGTGCGTGGCGACCCGGACCGAGCGTACGCCGAGGTCATAGGCGCGCTTCAGCTCGTGGACGGTGCCGACTCCCGGCAGCAGGAGCGTGGTGAGGCGGGCGTTGACCAGCACCGACGCGGCGGCTTCGATCCACTCCCAGTCGGTGTGCGAGCCGGGGCCGTAGTTGAGCGAGCCGCCCGCGAGGCCGTCGCCGTGGGCGACCTCGATCGCGTCCACGCCGGCCTGGTCGAGCGCGGTGACGATGCGCTTGACGTCCGCCACGCCGATCCGGTGGCGTACGGCGTGCATGCCGTCGCGCAGCGTGACGTCCTGGACGAAGATGGGGACAGCCATCAGAGGCCCGCCTTCCGTGCGGCGATGCGCTCCGCGACCCGCAGGCCGGCGGAGGTCATGATGTCGAGGTTGCCGGCGTAGGCCGGGAGATAGTGGGCGGCGCCCTCGACCTCCAGGAAGACCGACACCTGGTGGGTGGGCCGGGCGGCGCCGTCGGCCAGGAGCGTCCCGACCGGCTGGTCCGCGGGGACCTCGGTGATCTGCACCTGCTGCTTGAGCCGGTAACCCGGGACGTAGGCGGCCACGTCGGCGACCATCTTCTCCACCGATCGGGCGATCTCCTCGCGTACGGCCGGGTCCGGCGCCGCGACGAGGCAGAAGATCGTGTCCCGCATGATCAGCGGCGGCTCCGCCGGGTTGAGCACGATGATCGCCTTGCCGCGGCGGGCCCCGCCGACCTGCTCGATGGCGCCGGAGGTGGTCTCGGTGAACTCGTCGATGTTGGCGCGGGTGCCGGGGCCGGCCGACTTCGACGCGATCGAGGCGACGATCTCGGCGTACTCGACCGGGGCCACCCGGCTGACGGCGGCGACGATCGGGATCGTGGCCTGGCCGCCGCAGGTGACCATGTTCACGTCGGGCGCGTCGAGATGGTCGTCGAGGTTGACGGCCGGGACGACGTACGGGCCGATCGCCGCCGGGGTCAGGTCGATCAGGCGCTTGCCGAGCGGGAGCAGCTTCGCGGCGTTCGCCTCGTGCGCCTTGGCCGAGGTCGCGTCGAAGACGATCTCGATCTCGTCGGAGTCCGGGAGCCCGATGAGGCCGTCCACGCCCTCGTGCGTCGTCTGTACGCCGAGGCGGGCGGCGCGGGCCAGGCCGTCCGAGTGGGGGTCGATGCCGACCATGGCGCCCATCTCCAGGTGCCGCGACCCGCGCAGCACCTTGATCATCAGGTCGGTGCCGATGTTGCCGGATCCGATGATCGCGACCTTCGTCCTGCTCATACTGTTGCTCCTTCGGTGCAGCGGGCCGTCACCGTGCCGAGGCCGGACAGGGTGGCGGTGACGGTGTCGCCGGCGGCGACCGGCCGCATCGGGCCGAGCGCCCCGGGCAGCACGACCTGCCCCGCGCGCAGCGGCTCGCCGAGGTCGCGCGCCATGCGGGCGAGCCACGCGAGCGCCTCGACCGGGTCGCCGAGGCAGGCGGCGCCGGTCCCGGTGGAGACCTCCTCGCCGTTGACGCTCATCGGCATCGCCACGTCCCTCGGCTCGAACGCGTCGAGGGCGCGGCGTTCGGTGCCGAGCACGTACGCGCCCGCCGACGCGTTGTCGGCCACCGTGTCGCCGAAGCTGATGTCCCACCCGGCGATCCGGGCTGCCGCAGATCTCCAGCGCGGCGACGCCGTAGCCGATCGCGTCCCTGACCTGCGGGCCGTCGAGTCCCTGACCTGCGGGCCGTCGAGCGGTCCTGCCGCGAGGTCGGAACGGAGCACGAAGGCGATCTCCGCCTCGGCCCGCGGCTGGAGCACCCGCCCTGCGGGGATCGCCTCCCCGTCGGCGTGGGCCATGTCCTCGAACAGGACGCCGCGGTCGGGCTGGTCGACGCCGAGCCGCCGTTGCACCGCCTCCGAGGTCAGCCCGATCTTGCGACCGACGATCCGGGCACCGGCGGCCAGGCGGCTCTCGGTGAGCGCGGCCTGGACGGCGTACGCGGCGGCCAGGTCGTCCCGTCCGATCAGGTCCCGCACGGGCGCGCAGGGCACGCCGGACGCCGCCGCCCGCGTGGGCCGCTCGGCCGCGGCGGCGATCTCGGCCCGGCCGTGGGGACCGGTGGTTTCTCTCACACCCCCACTGTGCAGGCACGATACGGGCACCGGCCAGCACCTCGTCTCGGTGAGCGATACGCTGATGCGGTGACAGCGGACCTCGGCACCGTGCTGGGCAAGGCGGTGACCATCCTGCGTGCGTTCCGGCCGGACGACCGGGTGGTCAGCCTCGCCGAGCTGGTGCGGCGTACCGGGCTGCACAAGGCGACCGTGCACCGGCTCTCGGGCGAGCTGGTCGCCAACCGCCTGCTCGACCGCGCCGACGGCGGCTACCGGCTCAGCGGCGGCCTCTTCGAGCTCGGCATGCTCGCCTCGCTGGAGCGCAGCCTGCTCGAAGTCGCGATGCCGTTCCTCCAGGACCTCTACGAACGCACCCACGAAACCGTCCACCTCGGCGTGCGCGACGGCCATGACGTCGTCTACATCGCCAAGATCGGCGGCCACCGCCAGGCCAGGGCACCCTCCCGCACCGGCGGCCGGATGCCGCTGCACTGCACCGCGATCGGCAAGGCGCTGCTCGCCCACGCCGACGCCGACCTGCGGCGCGAGGTGCTGGCCGGGCCGCTCGAACGCCGCACCCCGCACACCGTCGTCGCGCCCGGGATCCTGCGCGGGCAGTTGCTGCGCGTCGCGGAGACCGGGGTCGCGTTCGAGGCGGAGGAGTCGGCGGTCGGGCTGGTGTGCGTCGCCGCGCCGGTGCTGGGGCGCGGTGACGAGCCGGTCGCCGCCATCAGTGTGGCGGGGCCTGTCGGGAGGTTCCGGCCTGAGGGGCAGGCGGTCGCGGTACGGGCGGCGGCGGCCGCGCTCGGCAGCACACTCAGCCGGCGGGATCTGCTCCGGTGAACTGGAGCACTTCATGGCGCGTTCGGTGACGTCTCGGCGGTGAGCCGGCGACGGTCCCTTATGTCCGGCTTGTGATGAGGTCATGTCGAACCGATGATCACATCCATGGGCGCCAGGCCCGATGACCAGCAGAGTTGCACTCAGGCGATGCGAAGGAGTCACCATGAGTACGCAACTACTGCGCCAGGAACATCAGCACACCACCACCACGACCTGGCACGGCCCGCTCGGCTACTGCGCGGCCGCGATGGCGCTGCTGGCCACCGTCAGCGCGCTGGGCCTGGTGATCGACGAGCGGACACTGCTGGGCCAGAGTGTATGGCTCAAGCCGTTCAAGTTCGCGATCTCCTTCGGCCTGTACGCCGGGACCCTGGCCTGGATGATCAGCCAGGCCGGGCGGTGGCGGCGGACGTTGTGGTGGCTGGGCACGGTGACCGTGGTGGGGTTCGTCGTGCCGGAGATCTCGGCCATCACCTTCCAGGCGGCCCGCGGGGTGCCCAGTCACTTCAACTTCGCCACCGGTCTGGACGAGACCGTGTTCATGGTCATGGGTGGCGCCGCCTACCTGGGCTGGCTGATGACCTTCGCGCTGGGGGTCTTCCTGGTGGCGCAGCGGCGGGTGGACCGGGCGATGGCGTGGGCGATCCCGCTGGGGCTGGTCATCTCGCTGGCCGGCATGTCGGTCGGTTATCTCATGACCGCACCCACCCCCGAGCAGACGCAGGGCCTGGCGAGCGGGCTGCGGCCGGCCACGATCGGCGCGCACAGCGTGGGCGGGCCCGACGGTGGCGCCGTCATGCCGGTGACCGGCTGGGAGACCGGTGCCGGGGACCTGCGGGTGGCGCACTTCGTCGGGCTGCACGCCATGCAGGTGATTCCGCTGATCGCGATCGCGCTGAAGGTGCTCGGCCGCCGGTTTCCCGTGCTGGCGGGCGCTCGTACGGCGCTGGTGGTCATCGCCGCGTTCGGCTACGCGGGGATCACCGCGCTGGTGTTGTGGCAGGCGCAGCGCGGTCAGGCCCTCGTTCAGCCCGACGCGCTGACGCTCGGGGGTGTGGCGGCTCTGGTCACGCTGGTGTCGGCCTGCGCGGCGGGGGCGATCGGGTTCGCCTCGACGCGGCAGCAACGGCGATATCCGTAAGATGTGGGGCTCACGTATCGGACGTTACTTAAGGGGCATAAGTGACCGGCCTTTCACGCAGAGCTCTCCTGGCGGCGGCACCGGCGGCGGCGCTGATCGCCGCACGACCGGCGCAGGCGGCGCCACCCGCCCCCGTGGTCCGCACGTCGGGCACCGCCCCGGCGCAACTGGCGGGCTACGACAACCTGCTCAAGAAGTTCGTGCTGGACCGGCAGATCAGGGCCGCGCAGCTGGCCATCATGAAGAACGGCAAGATCCTGCTCGCGCGCGGCTACACCTTCGACGACTACTCCAGGGCACCGGTCGTCCCGGGGCCGACGTCGTTGTTCCGGATCGCCAGCCTGAGCAAGAACATCACCTCGGCCGCCGTCATGCGCCTGGTGCAGGACGGCAGGCTGAGCCTGTCGGCCAAGGTCACCCAGCTGCTCGGCCTCACCCCGGCCGACGCCCGGATGGAGCAGGTCACCGTACTGCGCCTCATGCAGCACCTCGGCGGCTGGGACCGCGACGTCTCCAAGGACCAGCTCTGGCTGGACCACACCATCTCGGCCGCGCTCGACGTGCCGCTGCCGATCGGGCATGACGACATCATCCGGTACGCCACCGCCCGCCCGCTCGACCACGCCCCTGGCACCAAGATGGCCTACAGCAACTACGGCTACCTGCTGCTCGGCCGGATCATCGAGAAGGTCTCCGGGCAGCCCTACGAGACGTACATCCAGACCAAGCTGCTCCAGCCGCTCGGCATCACCCGCATGCGGCTCGGCAAGAGCCTCAGCAGCGAGGCCGCGGCCGGCGAGGTGCGCTACGAGTCGCAGTACACGAACAAGACCGTGCTGGACACCTCCGGCACCACCGTCCCCTACCCCTACGGCGGCTTCAACATGCCCAACCAGGACGCCAACGGCGGCTGGCTGGCCTCCGCCGTGGACCTGGTCCGCTGGACCCTCGCCTTCGACCGGCCGGGCACCGTGCTGAGCACGTCCTCGATCGCCAAGCTGGTGGCCAAGCCGGAGATCGGCGTGAACGAGTACGGCTCCTGGTACGGCGGCGGCTGGTGGTGCCGCCAGGTCACCGGCCACCTGAACACCTGGCACAACGGCTCGATGCCCGGCACGTTCGCCTACCTCGCCCGGCTGCAGAACGGGTTCAGCTACGCCCTGCTGTTCAACCGGCGCGAGGAGAGCGGCTCGCTGGACTACGACGGGATCGACGACGACATGAACAAGGTGACCGTGTCGTCCTGGCCCACCACCGACCTGACCTCGAAGTACTTCTGACGCGCGCGCCGCGTCGGCGTCCAGGGCCGCCTGGGCCTCGGCTCGCAGGGCGGGGCCACCGTTGCCGATGACGCTCGCGAGGTCGTCCCGCTCGTCCTGACGCTGGGGCTCGTGCCGTCCTTCCGCCAGGAACGCGCTGACCTGCTCGTCCGAGCCCAGCGGCGCCGCCTCAGCGGCTGACCGGACCTGCGGGCCGCCCTCCTGCCAGGCCGACACCACGTGGGAGCGGTCGGCCGCGACCGGTTGCCCGGCATGTGCCGGCGTGCCCCGTGACAGGCCTGCCACCAGGTCATGGGTCACCGATGCCGCGATCATCGCCTGCCGGCGCACCGCGCCGGGGCGCGGTGGAGTGTCACACGAGGCCCGAAGGCCGGGCAATGGCGCGGATACGCGGATATACCCCCCGCATACCGGGTGATCCTAGCCTCGTCCCGTAGCGCGGATCGAACGCGTCGGGGGAGACACCGGAGGTTTGCGATCATGACTCCTGCACCGCGCTGGGCGACGCTGGGCGCCGTCGCGGCGATGGCAGCGTCCTTGTCCATCGCAGTCGGGCCCGCCCCCGCCGGCGCGTCCGCGATCTCGCCTCCGTCACTGGTGGACGACGGCGTCCACCCCTATCCCGGCGCGGCGGAGATCCTGGCGGCGCAGAACGTCCGGCTGATCTCGGGCGACGGCCACATCCTGCTGGCCGACTGCGCCACGCCGCCGCAGGGTGACCTCGGCCTGCTGAAGATCTGGACGACGGACGAGGCCATCGGCGCCGACGGGATCGGCCGGGTCTGCTTCCGGGTGACCGCGTCCGCCGGCGTGCTGAAACCTCGAGGTCCCGGGCGTGTTCGAGATCCGCGGTGACGGCCAGCGCGAGGGCACGGGTCACCAGGTGACCGCCAAGCTGCGCGCCGACGACGGCGAGCAGCTCACCGTCGACGTGGATCCCGACGGCAGCACCCCCGTGGGCCTGGGCGCGGACCCGAACGCGTCGCCGACCATGCTGCTGCAGCTGCGCGCCGGCACCGGCCTCGCGCCGGGCACCGGCGAGCACCCGGCGGTCGGCAAGCTCGGCACCGCCGGCCGCGAGTGCACCGCGACGCTGGTCGCCCCGCGCTGGGCGCTCGGCGCCGCGAGCTGCCTGGCCGCCGATCCGAGCCGGCACCAGCTGGCCGAGGGCCCGCCCGCCGGCGCCACCTACGTCGTCTTCCCCGGCAAGAGCGCCACCAAGGTCGACTGGCTGAGCCCGCCTCCCGGCCGCGACGTCGTCCTGGCCAGGCTGGCCGCCCCGATCGAGGGGATCACCCCGATCACGCCGGCCACCAGCGCGCCCACCGGTGTCGAGCTGACCGCCGTCGGGCACAGCCGCGCCGCCGTGACGGACGCCGACTGGACCACCGACCGGCAGCAGAGCGCGCGGATCACGTTCACCGCCGCCACCCCGACCACGCTGACCGCGGAGTCGGGCCCGCTCGTGTGCAGCGGGATGGCCGGTGCGCCCGTCCTGCACGGCGGCAGGCTCGCCGCCGTCCTGAGTCAGGCGGGCCAGGCCGGCTGCCCCGGCACCGCCGGGAACGGCAGCGCCGTCACCGCCGCCCGCGTGGACGACCTCGCGACCTGGATCAGCGCCATCACCACCACCACGGCGGACCACACCTGGCCCCTGGCCGACCTGCCCGCCACGACCACTCCGGGCACCGCCGTCGGCGCCGTCGCCGACAGCGCCTTCACCGGCACCGGCCTCCCGCTGACCGCCACCGCCGGCGCGACCTGGAGGACCGGCGACACCTTCAGCCCGGCCGTCGAGCTGAACGGCACCACCGCGACCCTCGCGGCCACCGGCCCCGCCGTCGCCACCGACGCCGACTTCAGCCTCAGCGCCTGGGCCAAGCCCGCCGCCGGCGGCACCGTCCTGTCCCAGGACGGCGTCAACACCGCCGGTTTCAAGCTCTGGGCCGAGAGCGGATCCTGGCGCTTCGCCATGAGCCGCTCCGACGTGGCCGGCCCGGTCTGGGACACCGCCATCGCCCCCGCCGGCAGCGCTCCGGCCGGCGTCTGGTCGCAGGTCGCCGTGACGTACAAGGCCGCCACCGGCGTCGCGATCCTCTGGGTCGACGGACGCAACGTCGCCAGCGTGCGGCACACCGTGAAGTGGCGGGCCACCGGCGCGCTGCGCGCAGGCGCGCACAGGACCGGCGCCACCAGCCTCGGCGGCCACTTCAAGGGCGTCCTGTCCACGCTGCAGACCTGGAACCGGCTCTCGGCCACCCCCGCGCCCAACGATCACGACTTCGACGGGGACGGCCGTAACGACGTCGTCATCACCGACGCGGCCGGTGACCTGTGGATGTACCCCAGCCAGGGCGGCTCGGGGCTGTCCACCGTCAGCGGCGCCAACCGGGTGAAGATCGGCACCGGGTGGGGCGCCCTGAAGTGGATCGTCACCGACTGGGACGCCGACGGCCTGGCCGACGTCGTCATGAAGGGCTCCGACGGCGTCCTGTGGATGTATCCGAACCGGAACGGCCAGCTGGTGTCGGGGGCCAGGAAGCAGGTCGGCATCGGCTGGGGCGACTACGTCCACGCCGCAGGCAACGCCGGCGGCACGCCGGCCGCCGATCTGTTCGGCGTCAACAACGGCAACGGCGCGCTGTACTACTACCCCGACGGGGGCGGCAAGACGACGATCGGCAACAGCGGCTGGACCGGTTTCCGCATCTTCCCCGCCGACTTCAACGGCGACGACCGCGCCGATGTGATGGCGATCGACACCTCGGGGGCGCTCTGGTTCTACGCCAACACGAGCCAGAACGGTGTCACGCTGGCCGGCCGTACGCAGTCGGGGACCGGGTGGAGCGGTTACAAGGTGGCGGCCCTGGATCTGAGCGGCGACGGCAGGACCGACCTGGTGGCTCTCGACGGCAGTGGCCGTCTGTGGGTCTATCCCGGCACGCGCAACGGCCGCTTCGGCAGCCGCTCCCAGATCGGGGCCGGGTGGACGGTCAACGCCATCGGCTGATCGGCGGGGTCGCAGGTTCCGGCGAGAATCCAGGTCCGAGATCTCCCGTCCCTGGTACGGTCACCCCGGCCGATCATGGCCTGGTCAGGGCTGGCTCGCGCTCCTGCTCGGCGGCGGCCAGCACCGGGTAGTCGGTGTAGCCCAGCTCGCCGCCCCCGTACCAGTGCTCCGGTCGCACCGGGTTCAGCGGCGCGCCGCGGCGGAGCCGTTCGAGCAGGTCGGAGTTGGCGAGCCAGGCCCGGCCCAGCGAGACCAGGTCGGCGCCCGACGCCAGCAGCCGCTCGGCCGCCTGGCGGCCGCCGTCGGCGGGGAGCGGGGTCGGCCAGGGCAGCGCCGGGTTGGCGATCAGGGCGGTCGGCCAGTCGGCGCGGATGCGGTGGAACAGGGGCTGGGCCGGGTCGGCGAACACGACGTGCAGGTAGGCCAGGCCCTTGTCCGCCAGCGCGCCGACGAGCGCGGGGTAGATGTGCTCGATGTCGTGCTCGCGCATGGCGTTGGCCGTGACACCGGGCGCGATGCGCAGGCCCACCCGAGCGGGACCGATCGCGTCGGCGACGGCCTCGACCACCTCGACCGCGAAGCGGATGTGACCGGTCACCGAGCCGCCGTAGGCGTCGGCGCGGTGGTTGGTGGCCTGCGACAGGAACTGATGGATGAGGTAGCCGTTGCCCCCGTGCACCTCCACCCCCTCGAACCCGGCGTCGATCGCCCGCCGGGCGGCGGCGGCGAAGTCGGTGACGGTGGATCGGATCTGCGCGGCGGTCATCTCGCGGGGCACGACTCCCGGCCTGGACCCGCCCGGGGTGTGGATCGGGTCGGGGAAGGCCACGGGCGAGGGCGCGAGCGGGATCAGGCCGGTGGTGTCCGGGTGGCCGATCCGGCCGCCGTGCTGCAACTGCAGGAACATCGTGCCGCCCGCGGCGCGCACCGCGCCGGTCACGCGCCGCCAGCCGGCCACGTGCGCGTCGGTGTAGATGGCGGGGATGTCGGGGTAGGTCTGCCCGACGGCGTTCGGCGTGCTGGCCTCGGCGATGATCAGCCCGGCGGACGCGCGCTGGGCGTAGTACGTCGCCATGATCGGCTGGGGGACGCCGTCGGCCGACGCGCGGTTGCGTGTCAGCGGCGCCATCACCAGCCGGTTGGGCAGGTGCAGGGCGCCGAGCCTGGCGGGCTCGAACAGGCGGGAGGTCAACGCTGCGTTCGACATGGTCTTCGTCCGATCTCTCGTGTTCCGTGGCAGTGACGACTGTGCTCCCGGGCGCTTCGGGGTGGCTGATGGTCCGCTGATGGCCGGCCTTCCGGCGCTGTGTACGGTGGCGAGCGTGTGGTTCGGAGTGCTGGGTCCACTGATGGTGCGGGACGACGAGGGCCGGCCGGTCAAGGTTCTCGAGGTCAAGGTCAGGGCGCTGCTCGCCGATCTGCTCGTGCACGAGGGACGGCCGGTGCCCGCCGACCGGCTCATCGACGACCTGTGGGGGGCGCGGCCGCCCGGCAACCCCGCCAACGCCCTGCAGGCCAAGGTCTCCCAGCTGCGCCGCGCCCTGGGGCGGGACCGGGTGGCCTTCCGGGCGCCGGGCTACCTCCTGCGGCTGGGCCCGGGTGACGAGGTGGACGCCGATCGGTTCCTGGCCCTGGTGGACGGGGCCCGCTCCGCCGAGCCGGGGAACCGGGCCGCGTTGCTCGCCGAGGCGCTGGAGCTGTGGCGGGGGCCGGCGTATGCCGACTTCGCCGACGAGGAGTTCGTCCGCGCGGCGGCGCACCGCCTGTCGGAGCAGCGTCTCGCCGTGGTGGAGGAGCAGGCCGAGCTGCGGCTGGGGGCGGGTGATCAGCTCCTGCTCGTCGGTGAGCTCGCCGGTCTGGTGGCTCGTCATCCGCTGCGTGAACGGCTGCGGGCCGTGCAGTTGCGGGCTCTCTACCTGGCTGGACGGCAGAGTGAGGCGTTGGCCTCGTACGAGGAGCTGCGTCGTCGGCTGGCGGACGAGTTCGGGGTGGATCCCGGCCCTGAGCTGGCCGCGTTGCATCAGGCGATCCTGCGTCAGGACGCGTCGCTGGGCCCGCCGCCCGGGGGCGCTGATCGTCCGCGGGCGCATCTGCCTGCCCAGCTCACCACCCTGGTCGGGCGTCGGCAGGCGGTGGAGGAGGTGGACGGGCTGCTCGGCGGTGGCCGCCTGGTCACGCTGTTCGGGCCTGGTGGGGTGGGGAAGACGCGGGTCGCGGTGGAGGTCGCCGGCCGGATCGCGGGCTCGGCGGCGGGCACGCGTTTCCCGGACGGGGTGTGGCTGGTGGAGCTGGCCGACCAGCGCGGGGGTGTGGCCGACCTCGCGCAGACGGTCGCGGCCACGCTCGGCCTGAGCGCCGACCTTCCTGCCGACTCACCACAGGCGCTCGCCGACCGGCTGGCCGCCGCCCTGCGCGAGCGCCGGATCCTGCTCGTGCTCGACAACTGCGAGCAGGTCGTCGAACCGGCCGCCGCGCTCACGGACCTGCTGCTGCGCGCCGCACCCGGGGCGCGCGTCCTGGCCACCAGCCGGGAGCCGCTCGGCCTGGCGGGCGAGATCCTGTACCCGGTCGAGCCGCTCGGGCCCGACGACGCGATCCGGCTGTTCACCGACCGGGCCGCCGCGTCCGCCCCGGGCTTCGCTCTCGACGGCGACACCCGTGAGGCGGTGGCCGAGATCTGCCGCCGCCTCGACGGCATCCCGCTCGCGCTCGAACTGGCGGCCACCCGGGTGCGGGGCCTGGGCGTGCGGGAGCTGGCGGCGCGGCTGGAGGACCGGTTCCGGGTGCTGACGGCCGGCCAGCGGACCGCCCCGGCACGGCAGCGGACGCTGCGGGCGATGATCGACTGGAGCTGGGAGCTGCTCAGCGAACCGGAGCAGGTGGTGCTGCGCCGCCTGGCCGTCCCCGCCGGCGGGTGCGCGCTGGACGCGGCCGAGGCGGTGTGCGCGGGCGCCGGAGTGCCTCGCGAGGACGTACTCGACCTGGTGACGCGCCTGGTCGACCGGTCCCTGGTCGTCATGGCCGACAGCCCGGCGGGGCCGCGCTACCGGCTGCTCGAATCGGTGGCGGCCTACGCGATGGAGCGGCTGCGCGAGGCGGCGGAGCTCACCGCCGTCCGCGAGCGGCACCTGCGCCACTACCTGGACCTCGCCGAGCAGGCCGAGCCCCACCTGCGCGGCCCGCGACAGCAGGCGTGGCTCGCCCGCCTCGACGCCGAAGCCGCCAACCTGCGCTCGGCGCTCCAGGAGGCGGTGCTGCCGGACGCCGCCGCCCGCCTGGCCACCGCCCTGTGCTGGTGGTGGCTGCTGCGCGGCCGGTTGACCGAGGGCCGCCGCGCCCTGTCGGCGGTGCTCGCCGTCGCTCCGGACTCCGCCGGGCTGCGGGTGCTGGAAGGCGCGTTCGCGCTGCTGACCGGCGACCGCTCGCGTCCCGAGGTGCCGCCGCACGACGGGATCGACGATCCGGTACGCCACGGCCGGGCGTTGTGGCTGCACGCCTATGGCCTCTTCCACGCCGGGCTCCCGGACGCCGCCGAGCAGGTCGCCGGCCAGGCGCAGCAGCTCCTGTCCACCGACGAGTGGGGCACCGCGGCCGTGCTCGCGCTGCGGGCCATGACCGCGCTGGCCCGTGGCGACCTCGCCACCGTCGCCCGGGACGGCCTGCGCGGCGCCGCCCTGTTCCACCGGCTCGGGGACCGCTGGGGCGAGCTGCAGACCGTGTCGCCGCTGTCCACGCTCGCCGAGATCAAGGGCGACTACGCCGAGGCCACCCGCCGCCAGGGCGAGGGGCTGCGCATCGCCCAGGAGCTGGGACTGGCGGCCGAGGTCGCCGCCCGCCAGTCCGGGCTCGGCCGGCTGGCGCTGCTCTCCCACGACTGGGACCGCGCCCATGACCTGCATGAACGGGCTCGGCGGCTGGCCGTCGAGCAGGGTTACCTCTACGGCGAGGTGCACGCGGTCATGGGACTCGCCCTCGGCGCCCGTCGGTCCGGTGATCTCGACGCGGCGCAGACGCACCTGACCCGGCTGCGCGACGAGCTCATGTCCTCACCTGCCGGGGAGCACCTGCTGCTGGTCGAGCTGGGCTTCACCGCCGAGCTGCGCGGGGACGCGGCGCGGGCGGCGGAATGCCAGCTGCGCGGCCTGGAGGTCGCCTGTTCGATCGGGGAGCCGCGGGCCGTGGCCCTGTCCTTGGAAGGACTGGCGGGCGCGGTGGCGCTGGCCGGAGGCGCCGGCGGGGCCGAGAGCGCGGTGCTGCTGCTCGGTGCGGCGGACGCGGCGCGGCGCAGCGTGGGGGCGCCGTTGCCGCCTGCCGAGCGTGGTGACGTGGCGCGGATCATGGCGGTGACGAGGGGCGTCCTGGGTGAGGGCGGGCATGCCGAGGCGTTCCTGCGCGGCACGGAGCTGACCGTGCAGGAGGCTGCGGAGCTCGCGCGGGCCGGGTTGTCCGGCGGGAGCTGAGCGTCGCCGGGTCCGGCAGAGAGCGCTCAGCTCCGGGCCGGGTCGCCGATGCCGATGACGGCCTGGCTGCTGCGCAGGAACGAGGCGGCGACGGTGGCCGGCTGGTCCAGGTAGCCGGCGACCATGGCGCCGTCGCGGACCAGCATCAGGTCGTCGGCGACCGCTGCCGGGTCGGGCAGGCCGAGCGGGGCGACGAGCTGCTCGAACGTCGTCCTGTTCCAGCGGCGATGGGCTTCGACGGCCTTGCGGACGGGGCTGCCGGGGTCGGGGTATTCGGCGGCGGCGTTGATGAAGGGGCAGCCGCGGAAGCCGGGAGCGCAGGCGATGGTCCCGATCGCCCCGGAGATCACCCGTAGCGTGGCGGCGACGTCGCCCTCACCGTGCTTGATCGCCGCGCCGATGCCGTCGCGCTCCAGGGCGGCGCGGCGTTCGAGGTAGGCGACGACCAGCTCGTCCTTGCTCTTGAAGTGCCGGTAGAAGGTCACCTTCGTGGTGGCGGCGCGCTCGATGACCTTGTCGACGCTCACCGCGCGCAGCCCGTGCGCGTAGAACAACTCGCTCGCCGCCTCGAGGAGTCGCTCGCGCATGGGGCTGGTCATGCCCGAGATCATACGCGTCCTTCCTGCTCGCCCCTTGCGCTGGACGGCGCAGCGGGGCTAACGTCAGCCTTGGTAGAGTTACTAGTCATTCTACCAAGTTGACGTGCGAGAAGAGAGAGCAGACCATGACCACTGCCACCGATGTGAACGCCGGCGCGACCGCCGCGGCGTTGCGGAACCTCTACGCGGTGCGCTTCGGGTTCGCCGTCGTCTGGGCGGTCCTGTTGTTCCTGATCGGGCCGGACGCCGGCCCGGTGAGCGTCGCGCTGCTCGTGATCTATCCGCTGTTCGACGTCGCCGCGGCCGTCGTCGATCTGCGTACGTCCGGGGCCGCGCGACCCACCGCGGCCCTGTACGTCAATCTGGCGCTCAGCCTGCTCACCGCCATCGGGCTGGCCGTCACGGCCGGCACGGGTGCGGCGGCGGTGCTGCGGGTGTGGGGCGCCTGGGCCATCACGGCCGGGATCGTGCAGCTCGTCGTGGCCGTCAGGCGCCGCAGGCTCGGTGGGCAGTGGGCGATGATCCTCAGCGGGGGGATCTCCACGGTCGCCGGGACGGGGTTCATCCTTCAGGCGGGGACGCCGGCCGCGTCGCTGACGAGCCTGGCCGGGTACGCGACCGTCGGCGGCGTCTTCTTCCTCGTCTCGGCCCTCCGGCTGCACCGCACCGCGAAGGGCGCCTGAGTCCGCCGCGCGGGATGCGGCGACCGCCCTCCGCGCACGAGGCGGCGACCGACGGCGGGCCGGTCACCGCCCCGGGAGCCGGGTCAGGCGGTGTCGCCGCCGTCGGCGAGCAAGGTGCTGCAGCCTAACGGGCGAGCTCAGGGCAGGGGAAGGCGCGGCGGTACTCGGTGGGCGCCACCCCGAGGTGGACGGCGAAGTGGTGGCGGAGGTTGTTCGCGCTGCCCAGCCCGCTGCGCTCGCTGATCTGCTCGACGGACAGGTCGGTGGTCTCCAGGAGTTGCTGCGCGCGGGCGAGCCGCTGGTGCAGCAGCCACTTCATCGGGCTGGTGCCGGTCGCCGCCCGCAGGTTGCGGTGGAAGCTGCGCACACTCATCCCGGCGTGGGCGGCCAGGTCCTCGACGGTGAGCGGGCGGTCGAGGTGCTGCAGGGCCCAGTGCAGCACGGGGGCGATGCCGTCGTCGGTGACCTCGACGGCGCGTTCCACGAACTGGGCCTGGCCGCCCGGCCGGTGGGCGGGCACGACGAGGCGGCGGGCGAGCTGGTTGGCCACCCGCGCGCCGAGGTCGCGGCGGACGATGTGCAGGCACAGGTCGAGCCCGCCGCTGAGCCCGGCGCTGGTGAGCACGTCGCCGTCGTCCACGTACAGGACGGAGTCGTCCACCTTGACCTGGGGATACCGCTCGGCCAGCTCGCGGGTGTGCTCCCAGTGGGCGGTGGCGGGGCGGCCGTCGAGGAGGCCCGCGGCGGCCAGCGCGAACACGCCGTTGCAGAGCGAGACCAGCCGCGCCCCCGCGGCGGCGGCCCGGCGCAGCGCGTCGAGCAGCTCCTCGGGCAGCTCGCGCTCGCCCCGCATGTACGACTCCGGCACGACCGGGACGATCACCGTGTCCGCCCGTTCCAGCTCCTCCAGCCCGTACGGCGCGTTGAACGTGAACCCCGGCACCGGCGCGGACACCCCCGGGCGCAGCCCGACCAGCCGCAGGCCGTACCACGGGTCCACGAGATCGGTGTGGGCGACGCCGAAGACCGCCGCGGCGATGCCCAGCTCGTACAGGTCCCACATCGAGATGGCGTCGTCGATCACGACGAGCGCGACGGTTCCGGCCCTCATGCGGCTCACCCTATCTGGCAGTAATTTGGTGAATGTCGGCACTCCTGCCAGTGTCGGCCGGGATCGCGCGCTGCCATCGTGGTGGACCGTCACCATCGAAACGGACAGAAAGCGACAGACATGGCAGGAACACCGGTCACCGTCATCGGCATGGGCCTGATGGGCCGGGCTCTGGCCGCCGCCTTCATGCGCGCCGGCCACCCCACGACCCTCTGGAACCGCACCCCGGGCAAGGCGCAGGCCCTGGTCGCGGCCGGCGCGAGCGAGGCCCCGACGGTGGCCGACGCCGTCGCCGCCGCCCCGCTCGTGATCGTCTGCGTGCGCGACTACGACGCCGTGCGCGACCTGCTCGCCCCAGCCGGCGCGGCGCTGTCCGGCCGCGTCCTGGTGAACCTCACCTCGGGCGCGTCGGACGAGGCCCGCGCGATGGCCACCTGGGCGGCCGGGCACGGCGCCGAGTACCTGGACGGGGCGATCATGATGACCCCGCCGGGCATCGGCGCGCCGGAGACGGTCATCCTGTACGGCGGCGCGCCCGCCCTGTACGAGGCCCACGAGCCGGCCCTGCGGGTGCTGGGCGGCGGCAGCACGCTCATCAGCACCGACGTCGGGCTGCCCGCCCTGTACGACGTCGCGCTGCTCGGGATCATGTGGTCGACGTTCAACGGGTTCATGCACGGCGCGGCGCTCCTGGGCACCGAGAAGATCCCGGCCGCCGACTTCCTGCCGATGGCCACCAGCTGGCTCAAGGGCGTGGCCTCGTTCCTGACGGCGTACGCGGACCAGATCGACGAGGGCTCCTTCACCGCCGAGGACGCCACCCTGGAGACCCAGGTGCCGCCGGTGCGGCACCTCATCCACGAGAGCCGGATCCGCGGCATCGACGCCACCCTGGCCGAGTACACGGAACGGCTGCTCACCGAGGCGATCGGCCGGGGCCACGCCCTCGACAGCTACGCCCGGATCGTCGACCACTTCCGGCCATGAACGCCGCCGCCTGGGCCGGCCTCGTCGTCGAGGCGGCCACCGAGACCACCGCGATCCTGGAGAAGGGCGCCGGCCTGGACTGGACGCGTGCCGCCGCGGGGCTGGAGTGGACCTGCCGGGCCACGCTGGACCACCTCGCGCTGGGCGTCGTCGGCTACGCCGGCCTGCTCATCGCCCGTCCCGCGGACCGGTACATCACGCTCTTCGCCTCCCTCGACCCCCAGGCTGCCGTTCCCGAGTGCCTGGAGGGGATCAGGATCGCGGGGCACCTCCTGGCCTCGGCCGTGCGGGAAGCCGACGGCGGCGTACGGGCCTGGCATCCGTGGGGTCACTCCGACGGGCCCGGCTTCGCCGCCATGGGGGTGGTCGAGCTGCTCGTCCACGGGCTGGACATCAGCCGGGCGCTCGGGCTCGGCTGGCGGCCGCCCGAGCACCTGTGCTCCCCCGCGCTGCGGCGCCTCTTCCCGGAGGCTCCGGACGGCGACGACGCGGCCGAGCTCCTACTGTGGTGCACCGGCCGCGCCGAGTTGCCCGGCCATGGCCGCCGGCTGCGCTGGCAGTGGGACGGGACCGTCCGCTGAGCGCTGCGGCGGGCTCAGCGCGGCATCGCCCTGGCGTACCGGGCGCACAGCTCCGCCCACCGGCCGTCGCTCCGGCCGTCGCTCCGGCCGTCCGGCAGGCCGGTGGAAGGCCCGCCCACCTGCACGTCCCGCCGGCCGTCGCCAGGCGCTGATCGGCCCAGCTCGGCGCCGGCGCGCTGGACGAGCACCAGCGCCGTGGCGATGAAACCCTCCATGAGGGCGTGCAGGATCGGGTGGTTCGTGCGCTCGTAGCGATCGACGAGCGCGCCGACGAAGGCGGTGAAGGTCTCCAGGTCGATCTGGCACTCGTCACTCCGCATCGGCCCGAGACCCGTCGGCAGGCCCGCCTCGGGGGCGAGAGCCTGAGCCGATCGCAGGAACAGCGCGGAGACCCCGTTCGACGGGTTCCACAGGACCTGCTCGCCCACCTGGTAATACTGGCTCACCGCACCTCCAGCGCTCGATCCGCCTCTCATTGGCAATCTTGGCGTCACCTGCGCGGTGAGCGGGTAGGGAGCCGGCGATACGCACCACCACGGGGGCCCGGCCGACATGAACGCCGTCTTGCGAGGGATCCGGCGGCGTGCCGAGCAGGCGCCGCCGTCCAGGGAGCGGTTCATCGACCTGCTCAGGGCGGTCTCCATCCTCGCCGTGGTCCTCGGGCACTGGCTGGTGACGGTGATCGGCTACGACCGGGACGGCGAGCTGACCGGCCGCTCGGCGCTGCCCGAGCTGCCCTGGGCGCATCCTCTCACCTGGGTGGTGCAGGTGATGCCGGTGTTCTTCCTGGTCGGTGGGTACGCCAACGCGGCGTCCCTGGCCGCCGCACGCCGCCGTGGCGGGAACGCGACCGGGTGGCTGCTCGGCCGCGGCGGCCGGTTGCTGCGCCCGACCACCGCCCTGGTGCTGGTCATGGCCGCCGGTGCGCTGGTGGCGCGGGGGTTCGGCGTCGAGCCGGGCCGGGTCCGGCTGGTGGTGTGGTTCGCCTCGATCCCGCTGTGGTTCCTCGTGGCGTACCTGGCCGTGGTCGTGCTGACGCCGGTGATGTACGCGCTGCACCGCCGCTACGGCCTGGCGGTGCCGGTGGTGCTGGTCGGCCTGGTGGCCATGGGTGACGTGGCCCGCCTGGCGGGCGAGCCGGTCTGGGGCAGCGGCAGCTACCTGTTCGGGTGGCTGGCGATCCATCAGGTCGGGTTCGCCTGGCGGGACGGCGGGTTGCCTGGGCGGGCCCGCGTCGCGCTGCCGCTGCTGTTCGGCGGGGCCGGCGTGGTGCTGGTGCTCACCCTCGCCGGCCCCTATCCGGTCAGCATGGTGAACGTGCCCGGCGAGCGGCTGCACAACATGTCGCCGCCGAGCCTGGCCCTGATGGGGGTGGCCGCCGCCCAGCTCGGGGTGGCGCTGCTGCTGCGTGACCGGGGCGAGCGGTGGTTGCGGCGGTCGCGGGCGTGGGTGGCGGTGGTCGCCGTCAACGGGGTGATCCTGACCGTCTTCCTGTGGCACATCGGCGCGGCGATCCTGGTCACGGGCGGGCTGCATGTCGCGGGTGTGCTGCCCACGCCCGAGGTCGGCTCGGCGGCCTGGTTCGCCTGGCGGGTCCCGCTGCTGGCCCTGTTCAGCGCCGTCCTGCTGGGACTGGTCGTGATCATGGGGCCGATCGAGATGCGCCGCCCCGGCCGGAGCTCGCGTCCGGCCAAAGGGCTGGTGGCGGTCGTGGCCGGGTTCGGCGCGGTCGTCGCGGGGCTGCTCGGCAACAGCCTCTATCCCGCCACGAGCCCCGCCCTGCTCGGCTGGCCGGCGCCGGCGCTGGCCGCCTACCTCACCGGCGCGGCGGCCCTGCGCCTGCTCCGGCGCGCCAACGCCTGACCACCGTGCCTGGCGACTCCCGTGCTCAGTTGCCCACGCCGAGGTCGGCCATGAACACCGACGGGTACCGGTCACCGCGCGCCGCGCCCGGCGGCACCGCCTTCTCGATCTCGGCGAGATCGTCCGCCGTGAGCACCACGTCCAGCGCGGGCAGCGCCTCGGCCAGCCGCTCGCGGGTGCGGGCGCCCACCAGCGGGACGATGTCCGCGCCCCGCGCGGCCACCCAGGCGATGGCGAGCTGGGCGACGGTGCGGCCCTTGGCCTCGGCGACCCGGCGCAGCGCGGCCACGAGGGCGAGGTTGTGCTCCAGGTTCTCGCCCGAGAACCGCGGGCTGAGGCCGCGCATGTCGCCCGGGCCGGCGGTGTGGCCCGGCCGCCAGTGGCCGGAGAGGAGGCCACGGCCGAGCACCCCGTACGCGGTCAGGCCGATGCCCAGCTCCCGCAGCGTGGGCAGGACGTCCGCCTCCGCCGCGCGGGACAGCAGCGAATACTCCATCTGCAGGTCGGCGATCGGGTGCACGGCGTGCGCGCGGCGGATCGTCTCCGCGTCCACCTCCGACAGCCCGATGTGCCGCACGTGCCCGGCCTGGACCATCTCCTTGATCGCGCCCACCGTCTCCTCGATCGGCACGCTCCGGTCCAGCCGGGCGGGACGGTAGATGTCGACGTGGTCGGTGCCCAGCCGGGTCAGCGAGTAGGCCAGGAAGTTCTTCACGGCCTCGGGGCGGCCGTCCTGCCCGCCGAACTCGGAGCCGGGCCCGCGCAGCTGGCCGAACTTGACGCTCAGCTGGTAGCTGTCGCGGTCCCGGCCGCGCAGCGCCTCGGCGAGCAGCAGCTCGTTGTGGCCCATGGCGTAGAAGTCGCCGGTGTCGATCAGCGTGACGCCGGCGTCCAGCGCGGCGTGCACGGTGGCGATGCTCTCCGCGCGGTCGCTCGCGCCGTAGCCGCCCGACATGCCCATCGCGCCCAGGCCCAGCGCGGAGACGGCCGGTCCTGTGCGGCCCAGATTGCGTGTCTGCATGGTGTTCTCCTTCGTCGTCGCCCTCATGCTGGGCGCCGGTACAGAGCGGGCGGAAGCGGAGCGTTCATCATGGGAGAGCCGCTCCCTGGCTCGGCCCGCCGGCGGCGCGGCAGGATGGAGCCATGGAACGAGAGCAGCTCGCCGACTTCCTGCGCCGCCGCCGCGAGGCGATCAGGCCGGCCGAGGTGGGCCTGGCCGACAGCCCCCGCCGCCGCACCAGTGGCCTGCGCAGGGAGGAGGTGGCGATGCTGGCCGGCATGTCGGTCGACTACGTCGTACGCCTGGAGCAGGGCCGCAGCAGCCAGCCGTCCACGCAGCTGCTGGGCGCGCTGGCGCGGGCGCTGCGCCTGTCCGACGACGAGCGCGACCACCTGTTCCACCTGGCAGGGCACCGTCCGCCGCCCGCCGACGGGGTGGCCCGCCTGGCCCGCGCCGGCCTGATGCGCATGCTCGACCTGCTCGGCGACACGCCTGCCGTGGTGCTGTCGGACCTGGGCGAGATGCTCGCCCAGAACCGGGCCGCCCTCCTGCTGATGGGCGATTTCACCCGCTTCTCCGGCGATCGGCGCTACCTCGTGTACCGCTGGTTCACCGACCCGGCCGCGCGCGCCGCCCACCCGCCGGAGGAGCAGGAGCATCAGGCCCGCCAGCAGGTGGCCGACCTGCGCGCGGTCGCCGGCCGCCGGGCCGGTGACCCGGTGGTCGCCGGGCTCGTCGACAGGTTGCTGGCCGCGAGCGCCGACTTCCGGCGGCTGTGGGCGGAGCACGAGGTGGCCGTCCGGCGCGCCAACCGCAAGACGCTGCTGCACCCTCGGGTGGGGCGGCTGGTGATGGACTGCGAGACGCTGTTCACCCCCGACCAGGGGCAGCAGCTGCTGGTGCTCAGCCCGGCGGACGACGAGACCCGCGAGCGGCTGGAGCTGCTGCGGGTGCTCGGCCTCGAAGAGTTCCCCGCCGGGACGACAGGTGGCGGCGCCCGGCGCTGAGCCGGCGGCGGGCGGGCCGACTGGGCGGTCGAATGCGGATCTACCTGGGATTATGATCGGCCGCATGGCGCTGCGACTTGTTCAGGTGAATTTCAAGGCCGGGGATGACTCGGCGCTCGGCCGGTTCTGGGCGCAGGCGCTCGGCTGGCGGATGTCGAGCGAGGCGCCCGGCGTGACCAACCTGGAGCCGGAGGGCTTCGACTGGCCCGACCCCGGCGCGTTCTACCTCGACCTCGTCGCCGTCCCCGACCCCGAGACGGTGCGGTACCGCGTGCACCTCGACCTCGCCACCACCTCCCCTGCCCACCAGGCGGAGCTGGTCGCGCGGCTGAAGGAGCTCGGCGCGACGCCCGCCGACGTGGGCCAGGGCGACGTCCCGTGGGCGGTGCTGGCCGACCCGGAGGGCAACGTGTTCTGCGTGCTGGAGCCGCGGGAGATCTACCGCGACACCGGGCCGATCGCCGCGGTGGTGGTCGACTGCGCGGACCCGCGGGCCATGGCCCGGTTCTGGGGCCAGGCGCTGGACGCGACCGTGCACGAGGTGAGCGACGATCTCGCGCGGCTGCGCTCCCCCAAGGGGGCCGGGCCGTACCTGGAGTTCCTGCGCACCACGCCCGGCGAGCGGAGCGTGCGCAACCGCATCCATCTCGACCTGCTGCCCGACCCCATCGACGGCCAGGAGGCGGAGGTGTCCCGGCTGCGGGCGCTCGGCGCCGTCCCCGCCGACGTCGGCCAGGGCGACGTCTCGTGGCGGGTCCTGGCCGACCAGGAGGGCAACGAGTTCTGCGTCCTGGGACGAGGTTGACTGGGAGGGGCTGACTGGGAGGGGCTGACGCGGAGCTTGCGGGCGGCGGGAGGAGGACCTTAAGAGTTCGGTAAGCCCGCTCCGCGAAGCTGAAGCCACATCGGAAACGACGTGGCCCCCGGCCAGAAGGAGCACCATCATGAGGACGATCGCGGCGAGCCTGTTCATCTCCCTCGACGGCGTGGTCGACGAGCCCGGCGAGTGGCACTTCCCGTACTTCAACGACGAGATGGGCGCGGCCGTCACCAGCCAGATGGCCGACACGCTGCTGCTGGGCCGCAAGACCTACGACAGCTTCGCCGGCGCCTGGCCCGCGATCGAGGCCGAGGGCGGCGAGGACGCCGGCTACGCCAAGACGCTCGGCGACGCCCGCAAGATCGTGGTCTCCCGGCAGGACCTGCAGTTCACCTGGCGCAACTCCGAGGTGCTGCGGGGCGACCTGGCCGAGGCCGTGACCGCGCTGAAGAACGAGGAGGGCGGCCGGATCGCGGTCAGCGGGTCGGTCTCGGTGGTCCGCCAGCTGCTGCAGGCGGGGCTGCTGGACGAGCTGCACCTGCTGGTGCACCCGATCGCGGTGCGCAAGGGCGAGCGGCTGTTCGACGAGGGTGACAGCACCATCCCGCTGGAGCTGATCAAGTCGGAGACGTTCTCGACGGGCGTGCTGTACCTGGTCTACCGGCCCGCCAAGACCTCCTAGGACGACCTTCCAAGATCGCCGTCTGATGCGGCAGACTCGTCGCCTGACCGAGGAGGGAATCAGATGGCTGATCGCCAGGCCATGGAGCGCGTGTGGGAAGCGCACACCGCGGCCGAGTTCGAGACGCGCGACGTGGACGCCACGATGCGCACGATGACGGACGACCCGGCCGTCCTGCACGTGCCGACGGGCATGGGCGGCACCGGCTACGAAGGCGTCCGCGACTTCTACCGGCGCTGGTTCGTCGGGCGGAACGCCGCCGACATGTCGATCGAGTCGCTGAGCCGCACCGTCGGCGACACCACCATCGTCGACGAGATGCTGATCACCTTCACCCACGACATCGAGATCCCGTGGATCCTGCCCGCCGTCCCGCCGACGGGCAGGCGGGTACGCGTCCCGGTGATCGGGATCGTGGGCTTCGAGGGCACGGCGGTCGCCAGCGAGCGCATCTACTGGGACCAGGCCGCGGTGCTCGCCCAGGTGGGGCTGCTCGACGACGAGACGGTGAGCCGGTTGCCCATCGCCGTGTCCCCCCACGGCCTGCTGGACGGAACGGTGGCCCCCAACCAGCTCGCGCAGCCCCGGTAGCCGGTCCTCCTCAGGGTTTGTGGCGCCTTTACGCCCCGCGGAGCGTCCTCGAATCGAGCAGGGGGTAGGCCGTGGCGAGTAACGCCTGACCGCCGCAGGAGGGGCCCGGCATGCTCGATCCCGATCCACCGTTCCGCCCGATCCGCAGGCACGAGGGCTACCTGCCGCTGGAGGACCACGGGCTGATCGGCGACGGCGCCACGGCGGCCCTGGTCGGTCTCGACGGGTCGATCCCGTGGTTGTGCCTGCCGGACTTCGACAGCGAGCCGCTGCTGTGCGGCCTGCTCGACCACGAGCGGGGCGGGCACTTCACCGTCACGATCGAGGAGCTGCAGGAGGCGCGGCACTACTACGAGCCCGACACCGCGGTGCTGGTCACCGAGCTGCGCGGCCCGGCGGGCGTGGTGCGGATCACCGACGCGCTGGCCCTGCGGGCCGGCGCCGACCTCAGCGACGACGCGGGCGCGGGCCGGCGCGAGCTGGTCCGCTGCGCGGTGGTGCTGGCGGGCACCGTCCGCCTGCGCGTGGTGCTGCGCCCCCGTGACGGCGGGCAAGGGCAGGTCCGGGCCAGCGGCCTGCAGGTGCAGGCGTCGCGGCGGCCCGATCTGCGCCTGCACCTGCGGGCCGGCCGGCCGCTGGACTCCCTGGACTCCGTGCACGAGCTGGCGCGGGGCGAGCGCCTGGAGCTCGTGCTGTCGTGGGGCCGCATCCACCGCCACCACCGGTTCGACCCCGAGGCGATGCTGCGCGACACCGCCGAGGCGTGGCGCCGCTGGATGCGGCACTGCCGGTACGACGGCCCGCAGGAGCCGCTGGTCCGGCGGGCCGCGATCACGTTGAAGCTGTGCGACGACTGGGTCAACGGCTCGCTGGTCGCCGCTCCCACGTCCTCCCTGCCCGCGCCGATCGGCGGCGTGCGCAACTGGGACTACCGCTACGCCTGGATCAGGGACGCGGCCTACGCCGTGTTCGCCCTGCGCCGCATCGGCTTCGACGGCGAGGCGGACGCCTTCCTCGGCTGGGTGCTCGACGCCTTCGAGCAGAGCCGGGTGCCCCGCATCATGTACACCTTGCGCGGCGACACCGTACCCGACGAAGTGCGGGACACCGGGCTGGAGGGCTACCGGGGCTCGGCGCCCGTGCGGTGGGGCAACGGCGCGGCCGACCAGCGCCAGCACGACGTCTACGGCGAGGTGCTCGACTGCGCCGCGCAGTGGCTGCGCTCGGGCCGCGAGATCCAGCCCGCGCTGTGGTCCGACCTGGCGGAGCTGGCCGAGAGCGCCGCCACCGCGTGGCGGCAGCCCGACCAGGGCATCTGGGAGGTACGCAGCGAGGGCCGGATCTTCACCTACTCGACCGGCATGTGCCAGGTGGCGCTGGACAGGGCCGCGACGATCGGCGAGCAGCTCGGCCTGCCCGGACCGGTCGCACGCTGGCGCGCCACCGCCGACGAGCTGCGCCGGCTCATCCTGGAGCAGGCCTGGAACGAGGACGAGCACTGCCTGAGCGAGCACCTGGACGGGTGCGGCGGGCTGGACGCCAGCCTGCTCGCGCTGCCGCTGCGGCAGGTCGTCCCGGCCGATCATCCCCGGATGGCGGCCACCACGGCGGCCGTCGCCGAGCGCCTGTCCGCCGGTGACGGGCTGCTCTACCGCTACCTGCACGACCACTCACCCGACGGCCTGCCCGGTGACGAGGGCGCCTTCCTGCTGTGCAGCTTCTGGCTGGTCGACAACCTCGCCCTGCAGGGCCGGGTCGAGGAGGCGGAGGAGCTGTACACCTCGCTGTGCGCGCGGGCCAGCCCGCTGGGGCTGCTGCCGGAGCAGATCGACCCGGGGACGGGGGCGTTCATGGGCAACTTCCCGCAGGCGTTCAGCCACATCGGGGTCATCGCCAGCGGTGTCACCCTCGCCCGTGCGAAGCAGGCATGAGCAGGACGGGCACGGAGGGGACGGCAAGGGTGATCAACCGATTGGCGGTCTTCGGCGCCACCGGCGACCTCAACGCGCGCTACCTGCTGCCGGCGCTGGCCGCCCTGCGCGCGGACGGCCGGCTCGGCGACCGCTTCGAGCTGACCTGCGTGGACCGGGCCGGCTGGAGCGAGGAGGAGTTCCGGCGCTGGGCGGCCGAGCAGCTGGACCTGCACGGCGCCGCCGCGCCCGCCGAGGCCAGGAAGTCGGTCGCGGAGTCCGTCCGCTACCTGCGGGCGGACGCCACGTCGGCCGCGGACGTCGGGCCGGCCGTCGCCGGCGACGGTCCGGTGGCCGTCTACCTCGCCCTGCCTCCGGCGGTCTTCCCCGGTACGGTGACCGCCCTGCGGGACGCGGGCCTGCCCGGGGGCAGCCGGATCGTGCTGGAGAAGCCTTTCGGCGAGGATCTGGCCAGTGCGGTGGCGCTGAACCGGCTGCTGTCGGAGGTGGTGCCGGAGCAGGCGGTCTTCCGGGTCGACCACTTCCTGGCCATGACGACCGTGCAGAACGTGCTCGGCAGCCGCCTGGCCAACCGGGTGCTGGAGCCGATCTGGAACAGCGCGCACATCGCCGAGGTGGAGATCGTCTGGGACGAGTCGCTCGCGCTCGAAGGCAGGGCCGGCTACTACGACGGCGCCGGAGCGCTCAAGGACATGGTGCAGAACCACCTGCTCCAAGTGCTGTGCCTGGTGGCCATGGAGCCTCCGCTCAGCCTCGGCGAGCGGGACCTGCGCGATCGGAAGATCGACGTGCTGCGCTCGGTGCGCCCGCTGACCGACGACGACGTCGCCCGCCGTACCCGCCGGGCCCGTTACCTGGCGGGCCGTGTCGCGGGCCGGGACGTGCCCGCCTACGCCGAGGAGGAGGGCGTGGACCCTGGGCGCCGTACCGAGACGTTCGCCGAGGTGACACTGGAGCTGGAGAGCTGGCGCTGGTCCGGCACGACCTTCCGGCTGCGCACCGGCAAGGCGCTCGGCCGTGACCGCAAGGAGGTCGCGGTCCGCTTCCGGCAGGTGCCGTACCTGCCTCACGGCCTCGGTGCGGAAGCGGCGCCGAACGTGCTGCGCTTCGGGCTGGAGCCGGAGAGCATGACCCTGGCGCTGACCGGCATCGGCGCCGGCGCCGGCACCCTGGCGCCGCTCACCCTCACCGCGCAGCCGCCGCCACCCGGCCTGCCCGCCTACGGCCGGCTGCTGCTGGACGTGCTGCGCGGCGACGCCGCCCTGTCCATCCGCGGCGACGAGGCGGAGGAGGCCTGGCGGGTCCTCGAACCCGTCATCTCGGCCTGGTCCAGGGACCTGGTGCCGCTCGACGACTACCCGGCCGGATCGCACGGCCCCGCCATGAGGGAGGTCGGCTGATGTCCGCGACGGAACACTCCACGGACGGCCTGCGCAGCCAAGCCTGGTGGGACAACGCGGGCAACCCGGAGATGACCGCGCTCTACCTCGAACGCTTCCTCAACTTCGGGCTGACCCCCGACGAGCTCCGGTCGGGCCGGCCCGTCATCGGCATCGCGCAGACGGGCAGCGACCTCGTGCCCTGCAACCGCCACCATCTCGACCTGGCCGGCCGGGTCAGGGACGGGATCCGCGACAACGGCGGGATCCCGCTGGAGTTCCCCGTCCACCCGCTGCAGGAGACCGGCAAGCGCCCGACCGCCGCGCTGGACCGCAACCTCGCCTACCTCGGGCTGGTCGAGGTGCTGTACGGCTACCCGCTCGACGGGGTCGTCCTGACGACGGGCTGCGACAAGACCACGCCCGCGTGCCTGACGGCGGCGGCCACCGTGAACCTCCCGGCGATCGTCCTGTCCGGCGGGCCCATGCTGAACGGCTACCACCAGGGCCGGCGGATGGCCGCGTCGGGCTCGGGGCTGGTGATCTGGCAGTCGAAGCGGCTGCTGGCCACCGGGGAGATCGACTACGACGAGTTCATGGCACGCGTGTGCGCCTCCGCGCCCAGCATCGGCCACTGCAACACGATGGGCACCGCGCTGTCGATGAACAGTCTGGCCGAGGCGCTGGGGATGTCCCTGCCCGGCTGCGCGGCGATCCCGGCGCCCTACCGCCGGCGGGCGCAGATGGCCTACGAGACCGGCCGCCGGGCGGTGGACCTGGTCCGCGAGGACCTCACCCCGCGCAAGATCATGACGATGGCGGCCTTCGAGAACGCGATCGTGGTCGCCTCGGCGCTCGCCGCCTCCACGAACGTGCCCGTCCACCTCAACGCCATCGCCCGGCACACCGGGGTGCCGCTGACCATCCAGGACTGGCAGCGCGTCGGGGCCGACGTCCCGGTGCTGGCGAACGTCGCCCCCGCCGGCGAGTTCCTCGGCGAGGACTTCTACCGCGCCGGCGGCGTGCCCGCCGTGATGTGGTCGCTGCTGCAGGCGGGGCGCCTGCACGGGGACGCCCTGACCGTCTCCGGCCGTACCGTGGCGGAGAACCTGGCCGAGGCCCCGGCCTCGGACCCGGAGGTGATCCGCCCCTTCGCCGAGCCGCTCGCCGCCCGGGGCGGGCTGCTCGTCATGACGGGCAACCTGTTCGACTCCGCGGTCATGAAGACCTCGGTCCTGCCCGACGGGTTCCCCCTGGTGTCCGAGTACCGCGCCATCGTCTTCGAGGGCCCCGAGGACTACCACGCCCGCATCGACGATCCCGGCCTGGGCGTGGACGCCGGCTGCATCCTCGTCATCCGCTACACCGGGCCGATCGGCTATCCGGGCTCGGCCGAGGTGGTGAACATGGAGGTGCCCGCCGCGCTGCTGCGGATGGGCGTCACCACGTTGCCCACGCTCGGCGACGGCCGCCAGAGCGGCACCTCCGACGCGCCGTCCATCCTCAACGCCAGCCCGGAGGCGGCGGCCGGCGGCAACCTGGCCATCCTGCGCACCGGCGACCGCATCCGCGTCGACCTCGGCGACGCGCGGGTGGACGTGCTGCTGACGGAGGAGGAGATCGCCGAGCGGTGGGCGGGGCACACGCCGCCGGTGCTGGAGAACCAGACCCCGTGGCAGGAGATCTACCGCGCCACGGTCGGGCAGCTCGACGGCGGCGGCTGCCTGGAGCTGGCCCTGTCGTACCACGACCTCGTCCACACCAAGGGGATTCCACGTGACTCGCACTGAGGCCAGGGGCACCATCATGATCGCCGACTCCGACTTCGGCGACGTGGACATCGAGCGCGAGATCGTCGAGGGCGCCGGGTTCGAGCTGCTCGCCGCGCAGTGCAAGAGCGAGGACGAGGTGATCGAGCGGGGCCGCGCCGCCGACGGCGTGCTGACCCAGTACGCCCGGGTCGGCGCCCGCGCCATCGACGCCTTCACCCGCTGCCGGGTGATCGCCCGCTACGGCACGGGCGTGGACATCGTGGACGTGGACGCCGCGACCCGGCGGGGCATCCAGGTCACCAACGCGCCGAACGAGTGGTGCGCCGAGGAGGTCGCCGACCACGCCGTCGCGCTCTGGCTGGCCGCCGCCCGCAAGATCTGCGTCTACGACCGGGCCACCCGGGAGGGCGAGTGGCGGTGGCAGAGCGGGCAGCCGATCCAGCGGCTGCGGGGACGGGTGTTCGGGCTGCTGTCCTTCGGCGCCATCGCGCAGCTCGTCGCCGCGCGGGCGCAGGCGTTCGGCGTCGAGGTCTGGACGCACGACCCGTTCGTGGAGGAGGACGTGCCGCGCTCGCGTGGGGTGCGGCCGGTGTCCTTCGACGAGCTGGTGGAGGGCGCCGACTACCTGGTGATCCAGGCGCCGCTCACCCCTGAGACGCACCACACCTTCGACCGTGCGACGTTGCGCCGGATGAAGCCGACCGCCGTTTTGATCAACACCGCGCGCGGGCCGATCGTGGAGGACGCGGCGATCCACCAGGCGCTCACGGAGGGCTGGATCGCCGGCGCGGCCCTGGACGACCTGGAGGAGGAGCCCGCCAAGCAGCGCGACTGGCGCCCGCGCAACCCCCTCTTCTCACTGCCCGACGTGATCATCACGCCGCACGCCGCCTACTACTCCGAGCAGGCCGTCGCCACGGTGCGGCGGGTCGCGGCGGAGGAGGCCGTACGGGTGCTGACGGGGCAGGCCGCCCGGCACCCCGTCAACGACCTGACCGCCGCCGGCCCGGACCCGGGCTGATCGCCGGGCCTCAGCGCACCCGGCGGACGGCCGGGCTCCTCATGTCAGCGGTCGCATCAGTACGGCGTCGGTCCCGTATCAGACCACTCGGCGATGGTTGGTCCATCGAAACCGGGGGCAGCGCCCACCGCCAGCACGAGGAGCACACACCATGTCCATCACCCTTTCCGAGCAGGACCAGCTCACCCTCCGGACCGCCGCGTGGGGCGCCGTCTCGCTGATGAGCGCCGCCGGTGCCGCCGGCTCGCCGCACCGGGCCGCCACCGAGGGCTCCATCGCGCTGACGTCCGCGACCGGCCTGGTCGGGCACGTGCTCGCCAAGGCGCCGAAGGGGCTCGGCGGCAAGAGCGTGGCCGAGCTCGCCGACCAGGTGCTGCCCGCCCTGACCGCGTCCATGAGCCTGCTCAACGAGCAGGCGCCGGAGGAGGCCGGCAACTTCCGCCGCACCGTCCTCGTCGCCGTCGAGGCGGCCACCCAGCCCCAGCGGGGCGAGCCCGGGCCTGTCATGGCGGAGATGGCTCGCAAGATCACCGAAGCGCTCGACGCCGCCGCCGCACCGGACCGCCCCGAGCTGCGCACGATCATGCAGGAGATGGTCGACGCCGGCATCGTCGGGGTGACGCTGCGCGTGCGCGACGAGCGGGGTGAGTGGACCGCCGCCGCCGGGCTGGCCGAGCTGGGCGGGACCGCGGAGCCGCCGCTGGACGGGCACGTCCGGATCGGCAGCAACACCAAGACCTTCACCGCCACCGTGGTCCTGGCCCTGGTGGCCGAGGGCAAGATCGCACTCGACGCCCCGGTGACCGGCTACCTGCCCGAGTTCGGCCTGGACGAGCGGATCACCGTACGGATGCTGCTCCAGCACACCAGCGGCATCTTCAACTTCACCGGCGAGTACTACGAGGACGGCACGTTCGCCCCCGGCATCCCCGCCACCCCCTCCGGCAAGGAGTGGGTGGACAACCGCTTCCGCTCCTACACGCCGGAGGAGCTGGTCCGGCTGTCGCTGTCGAAGCCGGCGCGCTTCGAGCCCGGCACCGACTGGAGCTACGCCAACACCAACTACGTGCTGGCCCGGCTGCTGATCGAGAAGGTCACCGGCCGCAGCGTCGCCGAGGAGATGCGGCGGCTCATCCTGGAGCCGCTCGGCCTGACCGGCACCGTGCAACCCACCACGGAGACCGACATCCCCGCCCCGCACGCCCACGCCTACTACCGCTACGAGGAGGACGGCCAGACCCGGACGGTCGACGTCACCCGGCACAACCCGTCCTGGATCTCCAGCGGCGGCGACATGATCTCCACCAGCCGCGACCTGCAGACGTTCATCACCGCGCTGGTGACCGGCAGGCTGCTGCCCGCCGACCTGCTGGCCGAGATGTGCACCCCCGAGGCCAAGGTCGGCTACGGCCTGGGCGTCTTCGTCCAGCCCGCGCCCGGCGGCGGCACCCTCGTCTCCCACAACGGCGGCTCCGCCGGCCACGCCGCCCTCATGTACGCCACCCCGGACGGCGCCACCACCCTCACCGCCACCCTCAACTACGTCGACGACGCGGCGCTGTCCATGGCGGCGGCGTTCCAGGAGGCGACGCAGAAGCTCGTCCAGGAGGTGTTCGGCGGCGGGCAGGCTCAGTGACGCGATGACCGCCCGGCGGCGGGCAGGCTCAGCAGGGCGATGACAGCCCGGCGGCGGGTGGCTGCTTCCGGCAGCTCACCCGCCGCCGCCCGTTTTCACCGAAAATCGTTTGCCCCGCACGGCAGGGCTCGGAGAACCTGTTGCCCATGATGCTCTGACGGACAGCACCCCAGCACTCCGAGATGCCACGGCGCCCCTGCGTCGTGCCGCCCCCGACCCTGTTCATGCGAAGAGAGCGTCTTTGTCTCAGCAACCCTCCGGGCCGGCCACGGTCACCGTGTTCGCCTCCCCCACGAGCTGGATCGAGTCCGACGCCGTCGCGCAGTGCCACCAGGTGGCCGCGCTCGACGGGATGACGCAGGTGGCCGGCATGCCCGACCTGCACCCCGGCAAGGGCGCCCCCATCGGCGCCGCCATGACCTCGACGGTCCTGTACCCGTTCCTGGTGGGCTCCGACATCGGGTGCGGCATCGCCGTGTTCCCCGTCCGGCTCAAGCGGGCCGTGCCGGAGAAGCTGGCCGCCCGCTTCCCCGACCTCGACCGGGCCCTGGACCCCGAGCGGGACGCCGACGACCCCGCCTGGGCCGTGGTGAAGGGCGACCTCCCCGCCGGATACGTCGAAAGCCTCGGGACCGTCGGCCGGGGCAACCACTTCGTCGAGCTGGCCCGCATCGGGACGGTCTTCGAGCCCGCCCACGCCGACCGGCTCGGCCTCGCCGGCGGTGACCTGGTGCTCATCGTCCACAGCGGCTCCCGGGGGCTGGGCGAGCGGATCCTGCGGGCGCACACCGAGGTCCACGGCGCCGGTCCCGCCCCCGACCCCGCCGCCTACCTGGCGCAGCACGACGAGGCCGTGCGCTGGGGGTCGCTCAACCGGCGGCTGCTGGCGGCGCGGGTGGCCCACGCGCTCGGGTTCGAGCCCGCCGAGCCGATCCTCGACCAGTGCCACAACTCGGTCGAGGTGCGCGACGGGAGCTACCTGCACCGCAAGGGGGCGGCGCCGGGCGACGGCTGCGACGTGCTCATCGCCGGGACCCGCGGCACCCCTTCCTACCTGGTGGCCGCGCACTCCGGGGCGGGCTCCGGGCGTTCCGTGGCGCACGGGGCCGGGCGCAAGATGTCTCGGGCCGACGCCCTGCGCAGGGGGAAGGCCAAGCACACGGTGGAGGAGCTGCGCCGGACGCCGGTGGGGTCGCTGGTGGTGTGCGGTGACCGGCAGCTGCTCTTCGAGGAGGCGCCGACGGCCTACAAGCGGATCGAGCAGGTGATCGACGACCTCGTGCAGCATGGGCTGGCCACGCCGGTGGCCACCACGGTCCCGCTGGTCACGTACAAGACCGCTGACCACGGAAGCCGCCGCAAGGGGGGCGAGCGTGAGCGGGACCGCCGTGAGCGGGGGCGAGCGTGAGCGGGACCGCCGTGAGCGGGGGCGAGCGTGAGCGGAAGGCTGCCATGAGTCTCCACCTGCTGTTGTCGGCCGGGCGGGGGCCGCAGGAGTGCGCCTGGGCGCTGGCCGAGCTGGTACGGCGGCTGGAGGCCGACGCCGCCCGGCGCGGGCTGGACACCCAGCGGGTCGAGAGCGTCCCCGGTGACCGGCCCGGCACCTACCGGTCGGTTCTCGTCCGGATCGCGGGTGACGGCGCCGAGCCGTTCGCCGCCTCCTGGACCGGCACCCTGTGCTGGCAGGCCCCCAGCCCGTACCGGGCCCGCGCCGGGCGCAAGAACTGGTACGTCATCGCCCGGCCGTGCCGGATCGACAGCCCGCGCACCACGTTCGCCGAGGCGGACGTCGAGATCGTCGCCTGCCGCACCGGCGGGCCGGGCGGTCAGCACAGGAACAAGGCGAGCACCGCCGTGCGGGCGACGCACCGGCCCACGGGGATCGTCGTCGTGGTGGACACCGAGCGGCAGCTCAGCCTCAACCGCCGCATCGCCCTGCGGTTGCTGCGCGAGCGCGTCGAGCACGGTGACGACGTGGCCGAACGCGCCGTCGTCACCGCCCGCTGGCGCATCCACGACGAGCTCGTCCGTGGCAACCCCACCCGCGTCGAACGCCCGGACCCACCCGCGCAACGCACCCGCTGACGGGAGCGTTCCCCAGCGGTCAGGCGGCGGGCCAGCGCGGTGGGGCCGGGGCGGCCTGTTCGAGGCCAGCCCAGTCCTCCCGCGCCGGCGCGAACGCCTCCACCACCACCGCCCCCTCCGGCCCCGCCTGGACCTCGTGGGGCACGTTCGCGAGGATGCGCCAGGAGCCACCGGGCCCGAGGTCCCGGCTCTCCTCCCCCACGCGGAAGGTCAGCGTGCCCTGCAGGCACAGGCCGAGTTGCTCGTTGTGGTGACGGTGCTCGGGGACCAGGCCGCCCGGGGGCAGCTCGACGACGGCGAGGGTGAGCTGCTCGCCGTGGATCACGCGGGCCAGGACATCCTTCCAGATGCGGGTGGGCGCGATGGCGTTCAGGTCGGTCAGCATGGGACGGCTCCGTACACGGGTGTGGTCCATTCGGGATGGGCGGGGTCCTCGCGGCGGCTGATCGCCTGCAGCAGGCGCTGCACGGCGAGCGTCGTCCCGCCCGGCTGCCCGTCGCCGACGGGCCGGCAGTCCACCTCGACGACCGGGGCGACGAGCACGGCCGTGCCGCACAGCAGGGCCTCGTCGCAGGAGTAGAGCTCGGAGCGGTGCACGCGCCGCTCCTCGACGGCCGCGCCGGTCAGCTCGCGCAGCAACTGCATGACCTGCCGGCGGGTGATGCCGGCGAGGATGTCGTCCGTGGCGGCCGGGGTGGCCCAGCGGTCGCCGGTCCTGATGAGCAGGTTCGAGGTGGTCGCCTCGGCCACGTGGCCGTCGCCGGTGAGCATGATCGCCTCGTCGAAGCCGTTGCGTACGGCGTCGGTCTTGGCCAGGGCGGGCCCGACGTAGCTGCCGATCACCTTGGCCCTGTTCGGCACGGCGGCGTCGGCCGTCCTGCGCCAGGCGCTGACCATGCAGCGCACGCCGCGCCGGTCGATGTAGTCGCCCGGCATGGGTGTCGCGGCCAGGTACAGGCGCGCGCCGCTGTCGTGCATCCGGACGGCGAGTTGCCGGTCCGCCTGCAGCAGGAGCGGGCGCACGTAGGCGTCGGCGCGGACGCCGTTGCGGCGCAGCAGCTCGGCGGTGAGCCCGGCCAGCCGGTCCGGGTCGTACGGCAGCACCAGCCCGAGTATGCGGGCCGATCGCGCCATCCGCTCGTAGTGGGCCCGCGCCTCCAGCAGGTAGAGCTCCTGGTGATCCGGGTTCCAGCAGGCTCTGATGCCTTCGAAGGTGCCCGTGCCGTACGAGACCGCGTTGGCCAGGAGGCTGAGCCTGGACTCCCGCTCCGGCACGAACGCGTCCTCCGCGTAGACCTCGTCGTAGGGGGTTCCGAATCGCATGCCGCCAGGATGCGCGCCGCCGTCCGTTAAGGACAATCGACAGCTGCTTAAGGAAGGGTTTAGCGTTTTCGCATGCTCGACCTAGCAAGGCTCCGGGTGTTGCGGGAGGTGGCCCGGCACGGGTCGCTCACCCGCGCCGCCGCCGCGCTGTCGTACACCACCTCGGCGCTGTCGCAGCAGATCTCCGTGCTGGAGAGGGAGGCGGGGGCGCGGCTGTTCGAGCGGCACGCCCGGGGGGTGCGGCTGACGGAGGCCGGGCGGGCGCTCCTGGCGCACACCGAGCGCATCATGACGGAGCTGCGCGCCGCCGAGAGCACGCTGGCCGCGATCGGCGCCGGGGACGGCGGGCGGCTGCGGTTCGGGTCGTACACGACGGCCAACGCCACGCTCATGCCCATGGCCGTACGCGCCTTCCTGCGCGAGCGGCCCGCGGTCTCGGTGGAGCTGGTCGAGGCCGACCGGGACGAGGCGGTGGCGGCCGTGGCCGCGCACGAGCTGGACCTGGCGCTGGTGTACGAGTTCCCCGCCGTGCCCCTGGTGGTGCCGGCGAACGTCGAGGTGCGCCGGCTGCTCACCGATCCCCTGTACATCGCGCTGCCGCCGGGCCACCACCTGGCGGGGCGCGAGCGCGTCCGGCTCGCCGAGCTGGCCGGCGAGCGGTGGATCCAGGGGGTGCACCGGGGGTCCACCCTCGACGTGCTGCCGCGGGCGTGCCGGCAGGCGGGGTTCGAGCCGGTCATCGCGTTCAGGACCGATGATCAGATGACAGTCAGGGGGCTGGTCGCGGCGGGGCTGGGGGTGGCGCTCGCGCCCTTCCTCACGCTGCCGGCGACCGCTCCCGATCTCGTCGTACGCCCGCTCGACGAGCCTTTGCTGACCAGGACCGTGATGACGGCCGTGCCCGCGCAGGAGCACCGGCTGCCCGCCGCCGTGGCGATGATCGAGCACTTGCGGACGGTCGCGGCGGAGCTTCAGGCGGCACGGGGGTGACGCAGGGACGCCGCGCGAGCCGGTTGGATCCCGGAGCAGCTCAGCCCCAGAGGTGGGCCATGCGCCGCCGGTAGCGGGCTCCGGTCAGGGCATGGAGCAGCAGCAGCGGCACGGGTGAGTTGCCGCGCAGGTGATCCTCGACGTCGGGCGGCAGCTCGGCGGTGATCCAGGCGGCCAGCTCGACCAGCTCGCGCAGCCCGTACCGCCGCAAGAGACCTCGGCGGCCGGCCGCGTGCTCCCGTGGCAGGACGTGCGCCATCATCAGCGGCACCCCATCGGTCTCCGTGCGCGCCAGGTGCGCGCCGAGGGTCTCGGCCAGCGCCCGCAGCGCGGCCAGGAGCCGGTCGCGGCCCTGCTCGGACGGGCCGGCGTCGAAGGCGTGGAAGGCGTCGGTGCTCTCCAGGACCCAGCGGTCGCAGGCCGCGTGCCCGGCCGCCAGCGTGTCGATCGTGGCGACCGCCTCCGGTGCCCGCTCCCGCAACCGTGGCCAGGTCGTCTCGTGCTCGGTGGTGCGGTGGTGGTGCAGCACATGCAGCACCCACGCGTGGTGCTCGCGCAGGGCGGTGATGCGCCGGCGGTCGTCGAGGCGGATCCGGCCGACGGTGGTGAGCAGGTGGCCGAGGTCGCGGCGGAAGGCGTGGTGCGCCAGGTACCTGGTGCTCATGTCGAGCGGGCCCGGGGCGGTGGCGGCCTGGCCGGGCAGGGTGATCTGCGGCAGCTCCGGGTGTTCTGCGGTCCACATCGCACGTACTCCTTCGTCGCATGGCGGGGCAAGCGTGCGGGAGAGCGCTTGCACGGCGCTTGGCCGGCTCTTCCGGCGGGCTTGAGCGGCCCGCCAAGCAGCGGGCGGTGCCGGCCCGGTTGCTGGCCGCGGGTGGTGAGGTCGTCTCCACCGATCGCTTCATCGAGGGCCTGTGGAGCGGTCAGGCGCCGCCCCGTCCCCCGCTGACGCACGTATGCCCGGCGCCCAGGAGGGTAGACGCCTGCTCCTGAGCAGGCGGACAGGGAGGGGCGGGATGCGCCGGTTGCTGGCGATCGTCAACTCGGCGGCGGGCGGCGCCGACGACGAGGTGGTGTCCGAGGTGCTGTCCGTGCTGGCCGAGCACGCCGACACCGTGGAGGCCCGCGTCGGCGGCCCGGCCGAGCTGCCCGAGGCGCTGGCCGAGCATCCGGATCGCGATCCCGTCGTCCTGGGCGGCGACGGGACGCTGCACCGCCTGGTCGAGGTGCTCGCCGAGCGGGGCGAGCTGGGGAGCCGGACCGTCGGGCTGGTCCCGCTGGGCACCGGCAACGACCTGGCCCGCGCGCTCGGCGTGCCCCTGGACCCCGCCGAGGCGGCTCGGGCCGCGGCCCTGGGCGAGCCCCGGCCGCTGGACCTGCTCCGCGACGACGAGGGCGGCATCGTGGTCAACGCCGTGCACCTCGGGGTCGGCGTCGAGGCGGCCAGGGCGGCCAAGCCGCTCAAGCCGGTGCTGCGCCGCTTCGCCTACGCGGTGGGCAGCGTGATCGCGGGTGTCCGTACCAAGGGGGTGCCGCTCAGGGTCGAGGTGGACGGCCGGGTCGTCGCGGACGGGCGGCGCAGGGTGCTGATGGCCGGGATCGGCAACGGCACCTCCATCGGCGGCGGCACGCCCCTCACCCCCGACGCCCACCTCTCCGACGGCCTCGCCGACGTGGTCGTCTCCTTCGCCACCAGCCCGCTGCAACGGCTGCTGTACGGCGTGCTGCTCCGACTCGGCCGGCACACCCGCAGGCCGGAGGTGACGACGGTACGCGGTGCGCGCATCCGCGTGTCCGGCCCCGGCCTGCGGCTGAACGCCGACGGCGAGCTGACAGGGCCCGTCCCCGCGCGGACGTGGACCGTCGAGGCGCGCGCCTGGCGGCTGGCCCTCGATCAGCCCCGTTCCGGGACGGCGTAGCGGCGCTCCAGCTCGTTGTGCTCGCCGAGCCCGATCAGCGTGTTGAAGGCGTCGAAGTCCAGCAGCTCCGCCCGCGTCGCGCGGGTGTCGCCCTGGCCGGCCAGGGCCCGCAGGTGGTCCCGCCTGCCCTTGGCGGCGGCGAACCCGGCCCCGAGCGAGAACAGGGCCAGCGCGTACCCCATCTCCTGGGGCTCGCGCGTGCTAAGCAGCGGAGTCGGACACCATGGGGCCGAGGCTGACGCGACAGAAGCGGCGCCGGCCCGGCTGGCACAATGCCCGTCATGCACAAATCAGAGCTCCACCACTACCTCAAGACCGCCCGCGAATCCCTTGTGTGGAAGCTCGACGGCCTCTCCGAGTACGACGTCCGCCGCCCCCTGACCCCCACCGGCACCAACCTGCTCGGCCTGGTCAAGCACCTGGCCAGCGTCGAGCTCGGCTACTTCGGCGACAGCTTCGGCCGCCCGCACGGCGAGTCGCTGCCGTGGTTCGAGGAGGGCGCGGAGGCCAACGCGGACATGTGGGCGACGCCCGGTGAGTCCCGCGAGGAGATCGTCTCCCTGTACCGCCGCGCCTGGGCCCACGCGGACGCCACGATCGAGGAGCTGTCCCTGGACGCGCCCGGCCACGTCGCCTGGTGGCCGGCCGAGCGCAACCCCGTCTCCCTGCACCTCGTCCTCGTCCACGTGCTCGCCGAGACCAACCGCCACGCCGGTCACGCCGACATCGTCCGCGAGCTGATCGACGGCTCCGTGGGCCGCCGGGACGGCGACGTCCTGCCGAGCGACGACCAGGGCTGGTGGCAGGACTACCGCGAACGCCTCGAACAGGCCGCCCGGCAGGCCCGAGGAGCCTGATCAGCCGAGGAAGCCCACGACGGCCGAACCCGGGTCGAGGCCGGCGGGCAGGACGGTCGGGGGAGCAAGGGCGCCGGTCCTGGCCGGGTCCACGTCAGAGCATGTGCCTGATCGGCCCCGGCATCTCGGGCACGGGCTGCTCCATCAGCTTGTCCGCCTCCGCGCGGGTCAGCAGGTGCGTCTCCAGCAGGGTCGTGAAGCAGGCGTGCCAGTCCCTTCGGGCCTCGGCGTGCCGGCCCAGGGCATGCAGGGTCTGGCCGGACCACCAGGCGGCCACGGCGTAGCCGATGCGGTACCCGGCCTCCCGCAGCAGCGCCAGCGCCACCGCGTAGGCGTCGGCCGCCTCGGTGAGGCGGCCGGCGTGCATCAGGGCGCGGGCCAGGCTCTCACGGCTCACCCCCTCGCCGTACAGGGTGCCGCTCCACTGCGCGACCGCCGCCCTGGCCTGCGCGATGGCCTCCTCGAACCGGTCCTGCCTGAAGAGCACGTGCACGCGGTTGTTCAGTACAGCGCCGCGCGCGTAACCGTCGCCGACCTCCTCGACGATCTCCAGTGCGCGTGACAGGTTGGCGTCGGCGAGGTCGAGCCGCCCCAGCACGGTGTAGTTGATGCCGAGGTTGTTGTAGGACCCCATCCTCCGGTGCGGCAGCCCGGCCGCCTCCCAGCACGTCACCGCCCGCTTCAGGTGCTGGATGGCCTGCTCGTGACGGCCCTGGTCGCGGTACACCCAGCCCAGGTAGTTCTCCGCCTGCGCCTGGCCGGCCCGGTCCCCGTGCCGTTCGGCCAGCTCGATCGCCTTGAGGTGCACGTCCGTCAGGTGGGTGACCCAGCCGCGGAAGTTGAACGGCATGTGCAGCCCCAGCGCCAGCCCGATGGCGGTGTGCGGGTCGGCCGACTCGGCCGCCTGATGGGCCACGGCGAGCAGGTTGTCGCGCTCGGCCTCGGTCCACTCCCTGGCCTCGCGGGCGTCGGCGAGCGGGACGCCGGGCTGCTCGGCGCCGTAGTAGGGCTCCATGACCTGGGGGTGCACGAGCTGCGTGGCGGTGTTGACCGTGGCCAGGTAGTGGTGCAGGCCGTGGCGCAGCGCCGCCGCTCGGTCCCGCTCCGGCAGCTCGCGGTCGGCCTGCTCGCGGGCGTACAGGCGGATCAGGTCGTGGAAGCGGTACCGGCCGCGCCCCACGGACTCCAGCAGGCGGGCGCCGCGCAGCCGTTCCAGCGCCGCCTCCGCCCGGGACTCGGGCCAGCCGGCCAGGGCGGCCGTGGCGGCGGGCGTGTGGGTGGGCGTGTCGAGCAGGCCGAGGAGCGGGAGGGCGCGCGCGGCGTCGTGGCCGCTCGGCTCCTCGCGCAGGTGCCGGTGGCTGACCGCGATGCTGGCGCGTACGGCCAGGTCGTCGTACTGCAGGGTGTCCAGGCGGCGGGTGGCGTCGGCCAGGCGGTCGGCGAGGTCGGCCAGCCGCCAGTCGGGCCGCGCCCGCAGCCGGGCGCCCGCGACCCGGATGGCCAGCGGGAAGCCGCCGCACAGCCCGGTGATCTCCGCGGCGGACTCCGGCTCGCGCTGGACGCGGTCGGGGCCGGCGATCCTGGCCAGCAGCGTGACGGCGTCGCGGTCGCCGAGCCGCGCCAGGTGCAGGTGACGGGCGTCGTCGAGGGTGGACAGGGCGTAGCGGCTGGTGATGACGGTCCGGCAGCCCGGGCCCGCCGGGATCAGTGGCCGTACCTGGTCGGCGTCGAGCGCGTTGTCCAGGATGACGAGCAGGTCGCTGGCCGCGGTGAGCGACCGGTAGCGGGCGACCGCCTCGTCCAGGCCGGTCGGTACGGCGGAGCCGTCCAGCCCCAGCGAGCGCAGCAGGTGGCCCAGGGCGTCGGGCACGGGCAGCGGCTGCACGCCGGGGGTGGCGCCGTTGAGGTTGACGTAGATGACGCCGTCGCGGAAGCGCCCGGCCGTGGCGTGCGCGACGTGCACGGCCAGCGCGGACTTGCCCACGCCGCCGGGCCCGTCCACGACGGCGGCGCCCTCGTGCCGCAGCGCCTCGCGCAGCCACTCCACCTCCTCGTGCCGGGCGGTGAACGACCGGGTGTCGGCGGGCAGCTCGGCGGGGACGATCGTGGCGGCCTGCGCGGGCGTGCCCAGCTCCAGCGCGGGGTCCCTGGTCAGGATGGCGTGCTGGAGCCGGCGCAGCCGGGCACCCGGCTCCAGGCCCAGCTCCTCCACCATGACGGCGCGTCCCTGCTGGTAGACCGCGAGCGCGTCGGACGGCCTGGCCGCCCGGTAGAGCGCCAGCATGAGCTGGGCGCGCGGCCCCTCCCTGAAGGGGTGGGCCTGGACGTGCCGGGTGAGGCCGGCCAGCACCGCGTCGTGCTCGCCGGCGGCCAGCCGCAGCTCCATGTGGTCCTCGAAGACGGCCAGGCGTTCCTGTTCCAGGCGCCTGGACTCGATCTGCGCCCAGGGGTCCGCCAGCTCGTCCAGGGCCCGCCCCCGCCACAGGGCCAGCGCCCGGCGGAACAGGCCGTCGGCGGCGCCGGGGTCGCGGCGGTCGCGGGCCATCCTGGCCTGGCCGGCCAGCAGCGTGAAGCTGTGCGCGTCCACCTGATCGCGGTGCAGGTCGAGCAGGTAGCCGCCGGGCACGGTCGCGATCAGGCCGGGGGGCAGCAGCTCGCGCAGCTTCGACACCACGATGTGCAGCTGCTTGCCGGCCGTGGCCGCGGCGCTCTGTCCCCAGACGTCGGCGATGAGCTGGTGCGAGCTGACGGGCCGGCCGGCGTCCAGCGCCAGGCGTGCCAGCACGGCGACGCGACGGCGGCCTGCGAGCTGTACGGGCTGTCCGTCCACCTTCGTCTGCCAGGGTCCCAGGAACCCGATCTCTACTGTCATCAGGGTATGGAGCCTAGAAAGGCGCGGTATATCGCCGGTATGTCGTGCCGCCGGTATGCCGACGGTATGTCCGGCCACGTCCGCGGCCCGATCGTGTTGACAGCCATGGCGGCGGCTGGCGGAATGGGCGTCCTTACTTTTCGGAAGGAAACCCGTGCGTCCAGCTCGTATCGCGGCCGCCGCCGTCCTGGCGGCCGCCGTCTTGTGCGTTCCGCAGCCCGCGCAGGCGGCCGTGTTCAAGCACCCCGGCGTGCTGGTCAGCCGCGCCCAGCTCGACTTCGTCCGGGCCAACCTCGGCAACGAGCCGTGGAAGTCCGCCTGGGCCTCCCTGCAGCGCAGCGCGCAGGCCTCGCTCTCCTACACGGCCAAGCCGCGCGCGACCGTGGACTGCGGCCCCGGGTCGAAGCCCGACAACGGCTGCTCGGACGAGCGCAACGACTCCATGGCGGCCTACACGCACGCATTGCAGTGGTACCTCACCAAGGACGCCCGCTACGCCAAGAAGGCGATCCAGATCATGGACGCCTGGTCGGCGGTGATCAGCAAGCACACCGGGAGCAACGCCCCGCTGCAGACCGGCTGGGCGGGCGCGAACTTCTCCCGCGCCGCCGAGCTGATCAAGCACACCTACCCCGGCTGGGCCCAGGCCGCCCGGTTCGCCGGCAAGCTGCGCAGCGTGTACCTGCCGGTCGTGATCGCCGGCGCGCCGAACAACAACGGCAACTGGGAACTGATCATGACGGATGCCGCCATCGGCATCGCCGTGCACCTGGACGACCGCGCCTCCTTCGACCGGGCGGTCGCCACCTGGCGCGGCAGGCTGCCCGCCTACGTCTACCTGACGACGGACGGCTCGGTGCCCAAGGCGCCGCCCAGGAGCACCTACGACACCAAGGCCGAGATCATCGACTACTGGCACGGCCAGCAGACGTTCGTGGACGGCCTCACCCAGGAGACCTGCCGTGACTTCTGGCACAGCGGCTGGGGCCTGGCGGCCATCGCGCACGTCGCGGAGACGGCCGGCCACCAGGGCGTGGACCTGTACTCCACGGCCAAGCACCGGCTGCGGCGGGCGATGGACCTGCACGCCCGCGTGCAACTGACCGGAACGGTGCCGTCGTGGCTGTGCGGCGGGAAGGTCAAGGCCGATCTCGGGGCGCACTACGAGGTGGGCTACAACGCGCTGCACCAGCGGCTCGGCTACGACGACATGCCGTACGCCACCCAGTGGGTGGAGCGCAAGCGCCCGGTGGGGATGTCGCACTTCCTGGCCTGGGAGACGCTCACGCACGCGCGGAACCCGCAGTACGCCGGGATGGGCCTGTCGGCCACGCCCGACTTCGACGCCGACGGCGTGGGCGACCTCTTCTCGACCGCCACCGGCACGCTGACCGTCTGGAACGGGCGGGGCGACGACACGTTCGGCCCGCCCGCCACGGCCGGCGGCGAGTGGAGCGGCTTCTCCCGGCCGGTCGCCGGCGACTATGACGGTGACGGCCTCACGGACCTGCTGGCGGTCAAGAAGGACACCCACACCCTGCACGTCTGGAACGGCCAGGGCGGCAACAGCTTCGGCCCGGCCACCGAGCTGGGCCCCGGCTGGGAGCCGTACGCGGACTCGCTGGTGACGCTCGGCGACATCAACCAGGACGGCCGTACGGACCTCGGCGCCGTACACAGCCGGACCGGGGTGTTCACCTTCTGGAACGGCAAGGGGGGCAACGCCTTCGGCTCCGGCACGCCGATCGGCGGTGGCTGGACGGGCTTCTCCCGGCCGGTCGCCGGCGACTTCGACGGTGACGGCATCGGTGACCTGCTGGCCGTGAACGAGGACACCCACGTCCTGCACGTCTGGAACGGCAGGGGTGCCAACAACTTCACCGGCGCGGCCGAGGTCGGGCCCGGGTGGGAGCCGTACGCGGGCTCACTGATGTCCCTCGGTGACGTCAACGGCGACGGCCGCCCGGACGTGGCCGCCGTGAACGCCGAGACCGGGACCCTGTACGTCTGGAACGGCAGGGGCGGCAACAAGTTCGGCTCGGCCACCAGCGTCGGCGCCGGCTGGAAGACCTCCTTCTGAACACGAGGAAACCCCCGGGCTCCGGGGGTTTCCCGCATGCCGGTCAGAAGTACGCGGACCAGCCGGAGCCGACGGCGGTGCCGGGCCCGAACCGGTTGGCGCCCCTGCCGTTCCAGACGTAGAGCGTGTCGCCCTGCCTGGCCGCGAGGTCGGCGTACCCGTCCCCGTTGACGTCCCCCACGGACATCAGCGAGGCCGCGTACGGCTCCCAGCCGGGGCCCAGCTCGGTGGCGGGGCCGAACGTGTTGCCGCCCCGCCCGTTCCAGACGGTCAGCGTGCCGGTGGCGGTCGAGAAGAGGCGTCGCCCACGCCGTCGCCGTCGAAGTCCGGCGCGGCCGATCCGGTCATCGCGGCGTAGTGCGAGCGCAGCTCCGTGCCGGACAGCTCGCGGTTGTAGACGGCGAACTTGCCGATCGCCCCCTTGAAGAAGGACTGCCCGTCACGGGTGCCGACCCGGACCGGCGCCGAGCCCGCCCTGGGCTTGATGATCACCTGGTCGGCCGTGCCGGGGCGGTAGGCCAGGTGGTCCGTGCCCGCCAGCACGCCGTCGCGGTAGATGCGCACCTTGCCGTAGGAGCCCTCGGCCGTGTCGAACGTGATCGCGTAGTGGATCCACTCGTTGACCTTGAGCGGCTGCTGGAAGTACGCCCCGGCGCCGAGGCCGCCGTCGAGGTTCCACGCGTATCCGGAGACGCGGTTGGGGCGGTTCTCGTCGTTCGTCTTCGAGTACATGCGGCCCGCCCACTCGCGGTTCCCGCCGGTGCCCGACTTCGTGCCCTTGCCCATGAAGTAGACGTAGCCGGTCTGCTCCTCGTCGGGGAACTGCAGGGTGTGCGGCCTGATCCAGGCCTCCACGGTGAACGAGCCGGTGGTGGAGATGTGGAACTGCTTGGCGGTGGGGATCTCGAAATATCCCGACGAACCGTTGAAGACCGAGGCGCCGTCCAGGTTCGGCAACCGGACCGTGCTGGTGACACCGCGGAAAGTGCCCTTGTGGCCGTTGCCGGTGCGGTCGGTCTCCGTACCGTCGGAAGGGTGCGACAGCCGCCAGTAGGCGACCGGGCGGTGCGAGAGCACCAGCTTGTCGTAGGCACTCAGGCCGGAGGCGCTCGCCGTGGCCGGGTGCGGCAGGCACAGCAGCGACGTGCCCAGGCCCGCCGCGGCGAGCAGGCGGGCCGTCCTGCCTGTGCTCATGAGTCCTTGCATCACGGGCGGCAGACTAGGAAACGGCGGTATGGCGCCGGTATGCCCGGCGGGCTCGCACTCAGTACAGTGGCGGGGTGGCTGGTGAGCAGGTGAGCGCGCGGGTGGACGTCTGGATCTGGTCGGTGCGGCTCACCAGGACGCGCTCCGTAGCGTCCGACGCCTGCCGGGGCGGCCACGTCCGCGTCAACGGGGTGCGGGTCAAGCCCGCGCACCTGGTCAAGGCCGGTGACGAGGTGCGGCTGCGGCACGAGGGGCGCGAGCGCGTCGTGATCGTCTCCCGGATCATCACCAAGCGCGTCGGCCCCCCTGTGGCCGCCGAGTGCTACGAGGACAAGAGCCCGCCGCCCCCGCCGCGCGAGGCGATCGCGCCGGTGGCCGTGCGCGAGCGCGGCGCGGGCCGTCCCACCAAGCGCGAGCGCCGCAGCATCGAGAAGCTGCTCGGCCGCCGGGGGCGCCCCGAGCCGGGGGACTAGAACTTTCCGGGAAGGACCGGGTGCCGGCGGGCAAGTACGGATGTCCTTCTCATCCGGGAGTCCCTGAGTGATCCTTGCCCCTGACACGTTCGAAGCGGTCTTCGACGCCCACTACGAGGAGATCCGCCGTTACCTCGGCCGCCGGGTCGGTCTCGACGTGGCCGAGGATCTCGCGGCCGAGACCTTCCTGATCGCCTTCGGCCGGCGGGCGGCGTACGACCCGTCGTACGGCTCGGTCCGGCCCTGGCTGTACGGCATCGCCACCAACCTGATCGGCCGGCACCGCCGCGCGGAGCTGCGCCGCTACCGGGCGCTGGCCAGGAGCGGGCCACCGCCCGACGACGACTCCGAGGACCGGGTGGTCGATCGGCTGACCGCCGAGGTGACGGTCGGACGGCTGGCCGGGGCGCTGGCCGGGCTGTCGGCCGGTGAGCGGGACGTGGTGCTGCTGGTCGCGTACGGCGGGCTGAACTACGCGGAGGTGGCCGCCGCCTTGCGGATCGCCGAGGGCACGGTCGCCTCGCGGCTGAACCGGGCCAGGACCAAGCTGCGCGCGACGCTGGGAGTGGAGGCGTGATGAGGGAGTTCGAGTTCATCGACCGGGTGATGCCGGACGTCCCGCCGCCCGCGCCCGAGCAGGTGGCCGCCGTCCGCGACCGGCTGGCCCGCCGTGCCGGGTCCGCCTCCCTGCGGCGCGACCGGCCGGTCCGCCGTGCCGGGTCCGCCTCCCCGCGCCGCCCGCGGCTGGGCGGCTGGAAGGGCGTGGCGCTGGCGGCGGCGGCCGTGATCCTGGTGATCGGCGCCGTCGCGGTCCTGCTGCCCGCCTCCACGCCCGCGCCGGTCGTCACCACGCCCCGTCAGGTGCTCGACGCGGCGGCCGACCGGCTGGCCCGGCAGCCGCTGCCCGTCCGCCGCTACTGGCGGCAGGAGACTGAGCGGATCATGCGGACGGAGGGCGCCGACGGCTACCGCGTCGAGGAGCGCGGCAGGGACGTGCTGGCCTTCGGCCGCGACGGCGACTGGTACACCTGGTACGAGTCCGTCTCCACCGAGCCGTACGGCGCCGAGGCCACCGAGCAGTGGCGGCGGTCCGGCTCCCCCAAGCTCTGCCCCGGCCGGGGCTGCGACCCCCATCTGCCCGCCTATCCGGCCCGGTCCATGGACCGTCCCCTGGCGGTGGCGCCGGGATGGACGGCGACGCTGGCGGAGGTGCTCGCGCTGCCCGGGGAGGCGGCCGCGCTCAGGGCCGAACTGCTGGAGCACTACACGGACAACTCGGAGGCGAGCCCGGACCAATGGCTGGGCGAGGTCGCCCGCCGGCTCGTCGTCGAGCTCCCGATCAGCCCGGGCACCCAGGCGGCGGCCTACCGCGTGCTGGCCGGGCTGCCCGGGGCCAGTGTGCGTGACGACGTCCACGACCCGGGCGGCCGGCCCGCGGTGACCCTGGAGCTGCCGCCGCGCGGCGCCGTCCGGGTGCAGCTCGTCATCGACCCGGGCAGCGGCGCGTTGCGGGCGGCCCAGCAGGTGGCGCCGATGCCCGGTCTCGACCCCGGAGTCCCGAGCGTGATCACCGTCATCGTGGCCAGGAGCTGGACCGACACCCGGCCGGTGCCGCCGTCCGGCTGCCGGAACTGCTCCGGCCGGTACTGAGTGACGTGTTTCACCCTCGCCGGGGCCGCATCCACGTCACACAACAGGGCTGCGCCGCGTCTTGTGTGTAGGCAGAGTAAAGGGGCCTCGGATGCGTACGTTGTCGGCCAAACGCCGTTCTTTCCAGTTCTCCCATTGGTCGTTCATGTTCGCCGAGATCGCCGTCTGGTCGTTCGTCGTCCTGCTGGTGACCGGCGCGCTGCTGATGCTGTACTACGACCCCAGCATGAAGCAGGTGACCTACGACGGCTCGTATGGGCCGCTGCGCGGGCTCTTCGTCAGCGCGGCGTTCGACTCGACCATGCACCTGAGCCTGGAGGTGCGCGGCGGCCTGCTCATCCGCCAGATGCACCACTGGGCGGCGCTGGTCTTCGTGGCGGCCGTCGCGCTGCAGCTGCTGCGCATGTTCCTCACCGGCGCCTTCCGCCGGCCGCGCACCGGGCAGTGGCTGATCTGGGTGACGCTGCTCGCGCTGGGCATGGCCGCGGGCGAGACGGGCAACGCCCTGCCCGACGACATGCTGTCGGGCGGCAGCCTGTGGCTGATGATGTCGGTGGTGCAGTCCATCCCGGTGGTGGGCGGCTGGGTGATGTCGCTGCTGTTCGGCGCGGACTTCCCCGGCGAGACGGTCATCCCCGTCCTGTACGGCGCGCACCTGGCGATCCCGGCCCTGATGGCCGTGCTGCTGATCGGCCGGGAGCTGCTGGTGCGGCGGAACGGGCACTCGCGGTTCGTCGCCTCGCTGCCGGGGCGGCGCAGCGCCCGCCCGCTGATGGCGGTGGCGACGTTCGGCATGCTGATCATCCTCGGGTTCGGCTTCCAGATCGCGCCCATCTGGCTGTACGGCCCGGCCAAGCCGACGCACGTCTCGGCGGGCTCGGTCCCCGACTGGTACATGGGCTTCCTCGACGGCGCGCTGCGGATCATGCCCGGGTGGGAGCTGACGCTCGGCGACTACACGCTCAGCCTCGCCGTCCTCGTGCCCACGCTGGTGATCCCCGGGGTCTTCTTCACCGCGCTGGCCGCGTACCCGACGGCCGAGCGCCTGCTCGCGGCGCGGCGGCACCGGCGCGACCCGCTGGGCCGGCCCAAGAGCGCCGGCCGTCTGGCCCGCGAGCGGACCGGCCGTGACGTGCTCGACCGTCCGCGCGACACGCCGGTGAAGACAGCCATCGCGGCGGCCGGGGTGACGTTCTACGGCCTGCTGTGGGCGGCGGCGGCCAACGACCAGCTCGCCCACCAGTTCGACCTCAACGTCAACACGGTGACCGTCTTCTTCAGGTGGGCCGTGCTCGTCGGCCCCGTCGTCGCCTTCACCCTCACCCGCTGGATCTGCCTGGCGCTCCGGCAGGAGAGCAGGCACGTGGCCGAGCACGGCGTGGAGACGGGCATCATCACCCGGTCGGCGGACGGCGGCTTCCACGAGCGGCTGGAGCCCGCGGTCCCCGTGGGCGCCGTCAGCGGGCCGCAGGTCGGGGCCGGTTCCACCAGAGACTGAGTGACAGGGCTCCGGCGATCAGGACGGCACCGCCGGCGGCGAAGGCCGCGGCGGTGTCGACCTGCTGCCGGATGACGGTGAAGCTGCCGGGCAGGGAGTTCAGCGCGGTGGTGAGCTGGTCGGCGTTCTCGGCGCGGTGGTAGGAGCCGCCGGTGGTCCTGGCGATCCCCTTGAGCGAGGGCTCGTCGATGAAGCGGTAGTTGCGGCCCCTGTCGAAGCCGCCGCGACCGCCGAAGCCCCCGCCCCAGCCGCCGGAGCCGCCGTCGAACTGGCGGCTGTCGCAGACCATCGGCGAGGGGGTCGTGGTGCCGAAGCCGATCGTGAAGACCCTGATGCGGCGCAGGGCCGCCTCCCGCGCGGCGGTCTCCGGATCGACGCCCTGGGTGTTGGCGCCGTCGGTGAGCACGACGATCGCGGCGCCGACGTAGCCTTCGCCGCCGTCACCCGGGTCGGCCCCGGTGGGCGCGACGGCCGGGTCCACCTCGGCGATCGCGTCGATCGAGGTGAGCATGGCCTGCCCGATCGCGGTGCCGCGGTAGGTGGTGAGGTTCTCCAGCGCCTCTATCAGCGAGTCGGTGTCGTCGGTCGGCGGCACGGCCAGCCCCGCCGTGCCCGCGAACGTGACGAGCCCGATGCGCGGCCCGCCGCGCTGCGACTCGATGAACTCCGCCGCCGCCGTCCGCGCGGCGGTGAGCCGGTTGGGATCGACGTCCGTGGAGCACATGGAGCCGGAGATGTCGAGCGCGAGCAGGATCGTGGCCGACGTCTGCGGCACCGGCACCGACGCCTGCGGCCTGGCCGCCCCCACCGCGAGCAGCGCCAGCCCCGCCACGAACAGCGCCGCGGGGATCTTCCGCGTCCAGCGCGTACGGCCGGGCAGCGCGCTGCGGACCAGCGCGATCGAGGTCACCCGCACGGCGGCCCGCCTGCGCCGGCGGCGCGCCCACCACCGGATGGCGAAGATCAGCGGGATGAGCAGAGCGGTCAGCAGCGCCCACGGCCAGGAGAACGTCATTCAGATCACCCGCCCAGGTCGCAGCACGGTGAGCGTCATGCGGACCACCCGTCCAGGTCGCAGCACGGTGAGCGTCATGCGGACCACCCGTCCAGGTCGCAGCACGGTGAGCGTCATGCGGACCACCCGTCCAGGTCGCAGCACGGTGAACGCCATTCAGATCACCCGTCCGGATCGCAGCACGGTGGCCGCCGCGCCCGCCGTGAGCAGCACGAGGGCGAGCGCGATCAGCCCGCCGGCCAGGGGCAGCGGCTCGTCGGAGACGGTGAGCCGCAGGTCGATCGAGTCGGCGATCCCGTCGAGCCGCGCGGTGTCGGCGGCGGGATGGTAGGCGCCGCCGGTGGTCTTGGCGATCATGGCCAACGCGTCCTCGTCGAGCGCGGTGTGCAGGTGGAAACCGTCGTCCTCCACCGTCGTCCCCTCCGTCGTGCCGATCCCGACGGTGTGGACCCGCACGCCCGCCGTCTGCGCCACCTCGGCGGCCTGTTCGGCGGTCGAGTCGCCCTGGTTCTGGCCGTCGGAGAACATCACGATCGTCGCCGACGGCCAGTAGCCGAGGTCGGGCACGGCGCCGTCGCGGCCGAACGCCACCTGCTTGCCGGTGATCAGCGTCAGCGAGCCCAGGATGGCCGTCCCCAGCGAGGTGGAGCCGGTGATCCGCAGCCGGTCGATGGCCTTGAGCGCGATGGAGTGGTCGGCGTCGGGCCGGGCGGCGGTGAGCGCCCCCCGTTCGAACGCGATGACCCCGATGTCGACGCTGGCGGGCTGCGCCGCCACGAACGCGCGGGCCGCCCGCTGCGCCGCCGCCAGCCGGGTCGGCTTGACGTCGTCGGCGCCCATGCTGTTGGAGACGTCCATGGCCAGGATGACGGTGCCCGAGGCGCGCGGGACCGGCACCATGGCCGCCGGGCCCGAGGTGGCGACCGCGAGCACCCCGACGCCGGCGATCGTCAGGCCAACGCCGAGCCAGGCCCGCCGCCCGCCGCCGGGCACGGCGACGCCGGCCGCGGCCAGCGCGGCCCTGCGCCGGCGTGCCGAGACGACGGCCGCCCAGGCGAGCGCCGCCGTGAGCAGCAGCCCGACGGCCAGCAGCAGCGGCGATGACAGGGTCATGGCGACCGGTCCCTGGTCCTGGCGACGACCTCGACGAGCGCCTCGGCCAGGTCGCGATCGGTGTCGATGCGGTGGACGGGCACCCCGGCCCGGCGCATGCCCGCCGCGAGCCGGGCGTCGCGCGCGTCCACGGCCTCGCGGAAGCGCACCCGCAGCAGCGGGTCTGCGGAGTCCACGACGAGCTGCTCGCCGGTCTCGGCGTCCTCCACCACGATCAGCCCGGCCTCGGGCAGCACGTCGTCGGCGGTGTCCGCGATCCGCAGGGCGACCACCTCGTGCCGCCGGGCCAGCCGCTGCAGCGCGCGTTCCCAGTCGCCCTCGCCGATGAAGTCCGACAGCACGACGACGAGCGCGCGGCGGCGGGCCAGCCGTCCCGCCGCCTCCAGCATCTCGGCCAGGTCGGTCGTGGCGTTCCCGTGCGCCCGCGCCGTCCGGCTCAGCTCGGCGCCGATCCGCAGCGCGTGCCGCCGCGAGGTGCCCGGAGGCACGACGCGCACCATCCCGGTGTCGTACAGCAGCGCCCCCACCCGGTTCCCGCCCCGCCCGAACAGCCGGGCCAGGACGAGCGCCAGCTCGGCGAGCACGTCGTGCTTGCCGCGCCCTGGCCTACCGGCCGCCATCGACGCCGACCGGTCGAGCACCAGCCACACGGTCAGCTCGCGGTCCTCGGTGAACACCCGCACGTGCGGCTCGTCCAGCCGGGCGGTGACGTTCCAGTCGATGTGCCGGGCGTCGTCACCGTCGCCGTAGGCACGCAACCCGGTGAAGTCGATCCCGGTGCCCCGGTACGTGGTGCGGTGAGCGCCTTGGAGCCGGCCGTCCAGTCTGCGGACGACCTTCCACTCCAGGCGGAGCAGGAGCCTCTCTGGGGCGGTGACCATGGCGGCTCAGCGGTTCTGCAGGACGACGTCGGGCGCCCTGACGGCGCCGAGCACCCTGCTGATGATCGTGTCGGCGTCGACGTCGTCCGCCAGCGCCTCGTACGACAGCACGAGCCGGTGGCGCAGCACGTCGAGCGCGAGCTCGGACAGGTCGTGCGGCAGCACGTAGTCGCGCCCGCGCAGGAACGCCAGCGCCTGGGCCCCGGTGACGAGCGCGATGGACGCCCGCGGGCTCGCCCCGTACGTGACGTACCGCTCCAGCTCGCCCAGCCCGGCCGTCGCGGGCGAGCGCGTCACCGAGACCAGCCGGACGGCGTAGTCCACGATCGCCGGGTCGACGTACACCTCCCGCGCCCGCACCCGCATCGCCATCAGCTCCTCGGCCGTCACCATCGGCTGCGGCGGCTCAGGCGGGCGCAGCGCCCTGCCGACGATCGCCTGCTCCTCGGCCTGCGTCGGGTAGTCCACGACCACCTTCATCATGAAGCGGTCGACCTGCGCCTCAGGCAGCGGGTACGTGCCCTCCGACTCGATCGGGTTCTCCGTCGCCATGACCAGGAACGGCTCCGGCACCCGGAACGTCTCACGCCCGATCGTCACCTGGTGCTCCTGCATCACCTCCAGGAGGGCGCTCTGCACCTTCGCGGGGGCGCGGTTGATCTCGTCGGCCAGCAGCAGGTTCGTGAACACCGGGCCGAGCTCCGTCTTGAACTCCCCGGAGTGCTGGTGGTAGACCCGCGTGCCCACGAGGTCGGCCGGCACCAGGTCGGGGGTGAACTGCACGCGCTGGAAGCTCCCGGCGATCGCGGCGGCCAGCGACCGCACCGCCAGCGTCTTGGCCAGGCCCGGCACGCCCTCGACGAGCAGGTGCCCGTCGGCGATCAGCGCGACGGCCATGCGCTCCAGCAGCACGTCCTGCCCGACGATCGTGCGTTTGACCTCGAACAGCACCTGTTCGAGCGGATGAGCCGACTCTGGGAACTTGGTCGAGGTCATGCTTTCCCTTCACTCATGTCCGGCCTCTCGCTCATACGTCCGGCCCGTCCTCGCCGTCGCCTTCCTCGCCGGGCCCCAGGGCCGCGCCGATCGGCACCGCGAACGCGATGCCGGCGAACGCCTCATCGCCGCCCGGGTCCGCGATCGACACGACGATCCCGACGACCAGGCCGCGCGCGTCCAGCAGGGGGCCGCCCGAGCTGCCGGGGTTCACGGAGGCGTCGAACTGGATGAGCCCCTTCAGGCCACCGTTCTCGGCGGACCGGTTCAGGCCCGACACCACGCCGGTGGAGACGCTGTACGTCAGCCCCAGCGGGTTGCCGATCGCCACCACGGGCGCCCCCACGGACACCGCGCCGCCGAGCGTCGCCGGCACCACGATCTCGGGCAGCTTCGCCGGCTTGAGCGCCGCCACGTCCAGCTTCTTGTTCGACGAGGCGACGACGGCCTTGGCCTCGGTGCCGTCGGAGAAGGTCAGGTCGACCTCCTTGGCGCCCTTGACCACGTGGTACGCCGTCAGCACCGTCCCGTCCTCGGCCGCGATCACCCCGGTCCCGAGCGACTTGCCTGCCTGGACGACCACCACCGACGGCCCCACCCGCTGGTAGACCTCGGGCACCGGGAGCGACGTGCTGGGGGTCGGCGTCGGGCTCGGCGTGGGCGCGGCCACCTCGCCGCTCCCGCCCAGGCCGCCCAGCCAGTACGCCAGCACGGCCACCACGACGAGCGCGCCGGCCCCGATGATCCACCGTCGAGCCCTCCCGGCCAGGGGCTGCCTAGCCTCGGCCGCACCAGCCTCCTGCGGCACGTGCTCCATCGCTCCATCGTCGTAAAAGTCAGCTCAAAGTGCCACAAACTCCACCTGAGAACTCCATGAGAACGACGGACGCGTCAGCCGTCCTTCAGCTCGGCCAGCAGGTCCTGCGAGTACGCGATGCGCCCCGTCAGCTCCGCGGCCGGGCGGTGGCACAGGGCCAGGGCGGCGTCGGCCATGACGGAGGGCGGCTCGGCGTCGGGGTCGTCGTCGGTGGTCAGGCGGTGGAAGAGGGTGCCGGGGGTGGGCACGACCTGGTTCGGGGACAGCGCGTTCACCGCGATGTCGTCGGCGTAGAGCTCGGCGGCCAGGCCGGTGGTGAACCGTTCGAGCGCGGCCTTGCACATGCCGTACACCGTGCCGCCGAAGCCGGCGTACGCGCCGGGCGGGAACGTCGGGTGGCGGGCGGCGATGGAGGAGATGTTGAGTATCCAGCCCGCGCCGCGCTCCCGCATCCCCGGGATGACCAGCCGGGCGAGGTGGAAGGGCGCGTTGACCTGCACCTCGAACATGAGCTGGTAGCGGCGGTCGCTGAAGTCCCGCACCTGCGCGAAGTAGGTGACGGCGGCGTTGTTGACGAGGATGTCCACGGCGCCGTACCGCTGCTCGGCGGCCTCGACGAGCGCCCGCCTGTCCTGCTCCCGCGACAGGTCGGTGGCCTGGGCGAAGGCGGTGCCGCCCGCCGCCTCGATCTGCGCGACGGTGTCGCCCAGCGTGCCTTCGAGCCTGCTCTGCGCCGCCTCGACGGTACGGGCGGCGACGACGACCTGCGCGCCCTCGGCCGCCAGCCGTACGGCGATGGCGGCGCCGATGCCCCTGCTCGCTCCGGTGACGACCGCGACTTTGCCCTCGAGTACGCCCATGGCTGCCCTCTCACCGTCTCGGGATCGCTCCTTGGGGCGATACTAGAACGATATTCGGTGGATTCCTTGTGATCGTGGCGGACCGGCGGCCGTCATTTCTCCGTCCACCGCTCGTACATGCCGACTCCCTCCGACTTCACCGGGTGCGACCCGTGTGGTTCAGCCGCCGCACGTCGGGCAGCCGGGCCGCCGGGGGACGGGCCGGGAGCGGATCTCCAGCGGCCAGAAGTCCACCTCGCTCCACCGGTCGCCGAGGGCCGGCGGGAGCCCCGCCAGGATGCGGATCGCCTCCCAGGCCAGGATGTTGCCGACGAGGCCGGACAGCGCGCCCATCGCGCCCGCCTTGTCCCGCTTGCCGACAAGGGTCTCCATGCCGTCCCGCCCGTGGTCGGCGAACGTCTCGGCGCGTACGCAGGACCAGCAGGCGGTCAGGCCGGGGATGATCGACGTGCCCAGCACCCCGATGTGGTAGGCGTAGCCGGTGCCCATGATGTGGGGGATGTCCGGCCAGCAGGCCTCGCTCACCCAGCCCGCCACGTCGTTGGGGGTGGGCTGGTCGGCCGCGTTGACGACGAGGTCGGCGCCCTTGACGACGCCGGCCAGGTCCTCGGCGCAGCCGATGCGCCGCTCCACGGCCTCCACCTCGATGAACGGGTTGAGCTCGCGCAGCCGGACGGCCGCCGCGTCCACCTTGGGGGTGCCCAGGTCGTCCATCCTGAACAGGACCTGCCGGGTGAGGTTGGAGACCTCCACCCGGTCGAAGTCGCAGACGCGGAGGCGGCCGACGCCCGCGGCGGCCAGGGCGAGCGCCACCCAGCCGCCCAGCCCGCCGATGCCGCAGATCACGGCGGTCGATCCGGCGAGGCGGCGCTGGAGCGCGGCGCCGCTCGTCTCGCGCGCCCAGCCCTCGTCGCAGAAGTCCTGGAACAGCCGGAGTTGACGATCGTAGAATTCGGCGCGCGCGACACCTAAAAGTCGAAATTCCGGCTCCGGTGCGGCGACCCGGCTCAACAGCCGCTCATGCTCCAGGATTTGCACGACTTCGGCCACCCTGGCACCCGCGCCGGCCGCGCCGCCACAAGTGAGCGCGCCGATCTCCTCGATCGTGCGGGTGCCGTCGAGAAGGACCACCACGGCTTTCACGAATTCGTCGCAGGTGAATCTCTTCACGGTCCGGTCGGCCAGGCACAGGAACAGCAGCGTGCCGCCGTCGGCCTGCACGATGACACTGTCACGCAGGCGCGGGCGCGATGCGGTGTCGGCCACGGACATGCCTCCTACCCGGGTGTGGGTGAAGCCGGTGAATGCCTCACCCACAGGACGCTACCCGAGCCGAGGTTTCAGTTTCCGTGTGAGTTGGACGCGGTCACGGCACCGACGCGCAGCGGGACTTCTTCCACCTTCACCATCACGGGGGGTCGATCCATCGCTACCCTTTCTCCTCTGATATTGTCCCGCGCATATCATGCCGAGTTCGAGGGCGCTTGACAAAGCGTCTTACTGAAAGTCCTGTCAGCCGGAAAACTCGTCGAGTTCGTGCACGGCCTGATCGAGCTGCTCGGCCACCCCGCGCCGCAGCAGCCTGCCGTAGAGCCCCTCACCCCCGTGTCCCAGGCGGCGGATCAGCGCGGCCCGCTCGGCGAGCTGCCCCTGCACGTTCCTGACGAGCACCTCGGGCCTGCCCCGCCACCCGTAGGCGTCCAGGAACCGGCGCAGCCTGGCCGGCCGGGCCTCGAACGCGGTGAACCCCGTCGAGGCGTCCACGTGCCGGGCGTGCAGCGGCACCCAGCAGTGCGCCACCAGCGCCACCTCGGCGTCCACCGTGGTCGGCCCGGCGAAGTCCCAGTCGAAGAAGCCGGCCAGCCGCCCGTCCCGGTAGGCGGCGTTGGCGGGCCCCGCGTCGTTGTGGCCGATCACCAGCCCCGGCGACCACCGCCCGCCCGAGCGCCAGCGGGCGCCCGCGGACGGCACGAAGTCGGCCACGGCCTCGTGATAGGCGCGCAGCCACTGCGCCACCTGCACGAGCGTGTCCTCGGTGCGGGTCCACGACGGCCACACCGGCGCGTCGCCCATGGTGTCGCCCTCCAGGTACGTGAGCACCTCGTACCCGCCGGCCTCGACGCCCAGCACCCGGGGAGCCCCCTCGAACCCCTTGCGCTCCAGGTGACGCAGCAGCTCGTGGACCGAGGCCGTCCACTCCCGCACCGGCCGCCGCACCGTGGCGCCCACGCGGACCGCGCCCGTGTCGTTCCCCCCGCCGAGCCGCTCCCCGGTCATGAGGGCATCCTCCCCGGCGCCCGCCGTCCCCATCAAGGACAGATTTCCTACCACGTGGTAGAAATTCTCTATGCATGTCGTACCGCTCCCCCGTGACCTGTCGCCCACCGGGCCGGGCGCGCTCCGGCTCGGCGGCTCCCCGCGGGTCGCGGTGCCGTCCGATCACCTGCTCGGGCTGGGGCAGGTGGTCGCCGGCCTGCTCGAAGGCACCGCCCAGGTGGGCGGGGCGGCGGAGCTGGTGCTCGCGCTCGACGAGACGGCGAGCGAGGGTGAGGAGTACACGCTCGTGGTGACCGAGGCGGGCGCCACGGTCAGCGCCGGGTCGGCGGCGGGCCTGTTCCGGGGCGCGACGACCGTGGCGCAGCTCGTCACGCCGGAGCGCACGGTGCCGTGCGTGCGGGTGAGCGACGGCCCGGCCCTGGCCTGGCGCGGCCTGTCGCTGGACGTGGCGCGCCACTTCTTCCCGGTCGAGCAGGTCAAGCGGGTCGTCGACCTGCTGGCGCTGTACAAGTTCAACGTCCTGCACCTGCATCTGAGCGACAGCCAGGCCTGGCGGCTGGAGATCGGCGCGTGGCCCCGGCTCACCGGGCCCGAGCGCTACACGCACGACGACTACCGGGAGATCGTCGCCTATGCGGCGGAGCGCTTCGTCACGGTGGTGCCCGAGCTGGACATGCCGGGGCACGTGCTGGCCGCCGTCCGGGCCTACCCCGAGCTGGGCGGCCTGGACGAGCCCGCGCATCCGCTCGTCCCGTTCCTCGACCCACGGGCCGAGGTGGTGTGGCGGTTCGTCGCGGACGTGCTGGGCGAGGTCGCGGCGCTCACCCCGGGGCCGTACCTGCATCTCGGCGGCGACGAGGCGTTCGGCATGCCGGAGGAGCTGTACACGGCGTTCGTGTCCAGGGCGCTCGGGCTGGCCAGGGCGACGGGCAAGCGGGTCGTGGGCTGGCAGGAGGTGAGCCGCTCGGGGGCGCTCACCCCCGCCGACCTCGTGCAGTGCTGGGTGGGCGACGGGGACGCGTTCGACGCCGAGGCCGCGCGGAAGACCGCGCCGCCCCGGTACCACCCGCTCATCGACCTCGCGGCGCGGGCGTTCGAGCAGGCGCCGCACGACGTGCCCGGCGCGGTGGCGGCGGGCGCCGCCGTGCTGGCCTCGCCGAGCCGGGTGCTCTACCTGGACCGGCGGTACGCGGAGCCCTCGGTGCTGCCGGAGCAGAACGAGCGGCGGGAACGGGTCGGCTTCGCCTCCTACCGGCCGATGACGAGCAGGCAGTACTTCGCCTGGCAGCCGGGCGAGCTGGTGGAGATCCCCCGTGGCGCCCGGCTGGCCGGGGTGGAGGCGGCCGTGTGGTGCGAGACCGTCGGGAGCTTCGACGACCTGGCGTTCCTGCTGCTGCCCCGGCTGGCCGGGATCGCCGAGAAGGCGTGGACGGAGCGGGCCACGACCTGGGAGGACTACCGGGAGCGGGTCGCCGCCCACACCTCCTGGTGGGAGCGGCTCGGATGGGGCGGCTACTACCGCTCCGCCGAGCTCTTCCCCGCGCGGACGTAGGCCTCGAACGCCTCGCGCCGGGCCCGCTGAGCCGCGACGTCGGCGACCGGCGCCGCCAGCAGCAGCCCCCGCGTGTACGGGTGGCGCGGCGCCCCGGTCACCTCCGCAGCCGAGCCCGTCTCCACCAGCTCACCCCGGTGGATGACCGCCACCCGGTGCGCCATGAAGCGCACCACCGCCAGGTCGTGCGAGACGAACAGGTAGGAGACGCCCGACTGCTGCTGGATCTCCAGCAGCAGGTCGAGCACCGTCCGCTGGGTGGTGAGGTCGAGCGCGGAGACCGGCTCGTCGCACACGATCAGCTTGGGGTCGATCGCCAGCGCGCGGGCGATCGCCACCCGCTGCCGCTGCCCGCCGGAGAACTCGCGCGGCAGCCGCCGCGCGGCGTCGGCGGGCAGGTGGACGCGGTCGAGCAGCCGGGCCACCCGCTCGCGCGCCACGCGGGCGCCCAGCCCGAGCAGGGGTTCCGCGAGCGTGTCGCCGACCGTCCGCGCGGGGTTGAGCGAGGTGTACGGGTCCTGGAAGATGACCTGCAGATCACGGGCCAGCTCCCGGCGCCGCCGGCCGGTGAGGCCGTCGATGCGCCGCCCGCCGAACGTGATCGTCCCCGACGCGACCGGCACCAGGCCGAGCACGGCCCGGCCGATCGTGGTCTTGCCGGAGCCCGACTCCCCCACCAGGCCCAGGGTCTCGCCGGGCGCGATGGCGAACGACACGCCGCGCAGCACCTCCGTACGCGGTGCCCGCCGGCCCCTGCCGGGGAAGGAGACGTGCAGGTCGTCGACCGTGAGCAGGGCGTTCAAGAAACCTCCAGCACTGCGCCGAGCAGCTTGCGGGTGTAGGGGTCTGCCGGGGAGCTCAGCACCTGCGCGGCCGGGCCGGTCTCGACGACGCGGCCCTCGCGCATGACGGCGACCCGGTCGCACAGGTCGGCGACGACGCCCAGGTTGTGGGTGACGAGCAGGACGCCGAGGTCGCGTTCGCGCTGCAGCCTGCGCAGCAGGCCGAGTACCTCGGCCTGCACCCTGACGTCGAGCGCGGTCGTGGGCTCGTCGGCGATGAGCAGCTTCGGGTCGCACGACACGGCGCCCGCGATGAGCACCCGCTGGGCCATGCCGCCGGAGATCTCGTGCGGGTAGGAGCGGAAGGCCCGCTCCGGGTCGGCGATCTCCACCTGCGCCAGCAGCTCCAGCACGCGGGCGCGGGCCTGCGCCCTGCTCAGGCCCAGCTTGTGGCGGATGGGCCCGGCGAGCTGGCTGCCGATCGTGAAAGCGGGGTCGAGGTTGCTCATGGGCTCCTGGGGGACGTACGCGACGACGGTGCCGCGCAGCGCCCGGTGCCGGCGTTCGGGCAGGCCGACGATCTCCGTACCCTCGATCGTCACGCTGCCGCGCGCGATCCTGCCGGTCTCGGGCAGGATGCCGAGGACGGCGAACGCGGTCTGCGTCTTGCCCGATCCTGACTCGCCGACCAGCCCGACGATCTCGCCCGCCCGTACGTCGAGGTCCACGCCGTGGACGACCTCGCGCCCCGGATAGGCGACGGCCAGGTCCCGCACGGACAGCAGCCCGCCGCGCGGCTCGCGCCCCGACGCTGCCTGCGCCTCCGCCGCCACTGCCGCCGCTGCCTCTGTCGCCGCTGCCTCTGCCGCCACTGCCTCTGTCGGCGCTGTCGGTGCCTCTGCCGGCACCTCTGCCGGCGCCACCTTGCGTGCGGCGGGACGGGTGTCCTCCAGGGCGTCGCGCAGCGCGGCGGCGAGCAGCACCAGCGCGCCGCTGGTGAGGCCGAGCGCGAGGCCGGGCCAGGCCAGCAGCAGCGGTGCCCGCTGGATGTTCTTGAACGCCTCGTTCAGCATCGCGCCCCACGTCGGCACGTCACCGCTGCCGATGCCGAGGAACTCCAGCCCCGCCTGCAGCCCGATGGCGATCCCGGAGACGAGCGCGACCTGGATGATGATCGGCGCGCGGACCACGACCACGATGTGCCGGGCCACGATCCTGGTGTCGCTGAGCCCCGACACCCGGGCGGCGTCCACGTACAGCTCGTTGCGCACCCCCGCGACGATGCCGCGTACCAGGCGGAAGAACGCGGGCGCGACGAGGACGCCCAGCACCACCATGAGCACCCACACGGTCGAGCCGAGGATGGCCCGGGAGGCGAGCAGCACCACCATGGCGGGCAGCGCCATGATCAGGTTGACGGTCCAGCTCGCCGCCGAGTCGAACCAGCCGCCGTAGTAGCCGGCCAGCAGGCCCGCCGGCACGCCGAGGGCGAGCGCGACGGCCAGAGCCAGCGCCGCGCCGCCGAGCGTGTTGCGGCCGCCGTGCAGCAGCCGCGCCAGGATGTCCCGGCCGGCGGAGTCGAAGCCGAGCGGATGGCCCGCCGACGGCCCGGCGAAGGCGTCCCGGAGGCTGGAGACGTCCGGGGGTTGCGGGCTGAGCGCGGGCGCGAACAGCACCGCCAGCAGGATCGCGGCCAGGGCCAGCGCGGAGACGAGCCCGAGCGGATGCCGCAGCGTGCGGGCGAGCGTGGTCATCCGAGCCTCGCCTTCGGGTTGAGCCAGCCGATGAGGACGTCGACGACGAGGTTGACGGCGATCACGCCGACCACGGTGAGCATGACCAGCGCCATGATGATCGGGATGTCGCCCCTGGTGGTGTAGGTGACGGTCATGCTGCCGATGCCCGGCAGCCCGAAGATCTGCTCGACCAGCACGGCGCCGCCGAGCAGGCCGACGAACTGCATGCCGAGCACCGCCAGCGCCGGGGCGGAGGCGTTGCGCAGCACGTGCTTGAGGACGATGCGCGACGGCGGCAGCCCCCTGGCCCGCAGCGTCCGTACGTAGTCCTGCCGCAGCACCTCGATCACCGAGCTCCTGACCTGCTGCGCCACCCCGGCGACGGACCCGACGGACAGGGAGAGCACGGGCAGCAGCACCGTGGACAGCCACCCGGTGAAGGACTCGCCGATCCCGACGTACCCGATGGCGGGGAACCACCGCAGCCGCACCGCGAAGACGAGCACGATGACCAGCGTGACCAGGAAGTTCGGCAGCGCGTAGCCGAGCACGGAGAAGACCTGGACGAACCGGTCCACCGCGCCGCGCCGCACCCCCGCCCAGACGCCCAGCAGGAACGCGGCCACGGTCGTGACGAGCGTGACCCCGGCCATGAGGCTGATCGTGACCGGCAGCCGGTTGGCGATCGCGCGGACCACGTCCTCGCTGGTGAACCAGGACGTGCCGAGGTCGCCGCGGACGGCGTGGGCGAGCCAGTCCAGGTACTGCACGAGGACGGGCCGGTCCAGGCCGAGCGCGGCGTTCTTGGCGTCCACCAGGTCCTGGGACGCGCTCTGCCCCAGCAGTTGCCTGCCCACGTCGAGATCCGGGATCGACAGCAGCGTGTAGGACAGGAAGGAGATCACGAGCACGAGCAGCAGCCCGGCCGCGCTCCTGCGCAGGACGAAGCCGAGCATCACTGCGCGGGCGCGTAGTTGTAGATGGCGGGCACCGCCATGCCGTCCTGCGGCTTGATCGTCACGCTTCCGTCCGATACGTGCAGGTACGTCATCCGGTAGAAGGGCATGAACCAGCCGTCGGTGACGAGGTGCTCGTTGAGCGCCTGGAGGTCGGCCGTGGCGTCCTGCGCGGAGCTGCCCTGGATCTTGGGCAGCAGCTTCTTCACGGTGTCGTCGGTGTAGCCGAACATGTTGAAGGCGCCGGGCAGCACGACCTCGCCGACCGCGACCCAGTCGGCGGACGACTGGCCCATGTTCATGACCATGGCGGAGTAGGCGCGGTCCTTGAAGATGCGCTGGACGGCGGAGCCGGGGTCGAGGTCGTCCCAGACCACCTTCACGCCGACCGCGCCCAGATCGGTCTGCAGCGAGGCGGCCAGCGCGTCGGAGACGATGGCCGGGATGCGCGGCAGCTTCAGCGTGAAGCCGCTCTCGTGCCCGGCCTCCTTGAGCAGCGCGCGGGCCTTGGCCTGGTCGAAGGTGTAGTACGTGTCCAGCTCCGGCTTGTAGGCGGCCGTGGCGGGGCCGAACACCTGGCTGGTCACGGCGCCACGGCCCTGGCGGATCTTGGCCAGCATGGTCGGGCGGTCGATCGCGTGGTTCAGCGCCTGCCGAACGCGGGGGTCGCGCAGCTCTGGCGTGACCATCCCGGCCCGGTCGAACAGGAACATGCCCTGGAAGTCGAACTCCTGCTTGACCGTCTTCACCTCGGGGTCGCTCTCGACGCTGATCTGCTGGTCGGCGTCCTGGATGAGAGCGGCGTCGAGCTGGCCCGTCTTGATGCCGTTGACGATCGCGGTCTCGTTGTCGAAGTAGCTGATGGCGATCGTGTCGTACGGGAGCCTGCTCCCCCAGTAGTTCGCGGCGCGGGTGAACACCCACTTGGTGCCGATGACGGTCTGGCCCGCGTCCAGCTCGTACGGGCCGGTGCCGCCCGGCCTGGTCTTCAGCGTGTCGTCCTGGGCGAAGTCCTTCGGGTTGGCCATGAGGCCGGCGGCGTCGCTCAGGTAGTACAGCATGGCCGGGTTCGGCTTGCCGAGGACGAGCGTGACGTGGGTGGGATCGACGACCTCGATGGAGGTGACGTCGTTGAGGGTCTTGGCCTGGGCGCCGCCGCCCTTGCGGAAGCGCTCCATGTTCGCCTTGACGGCCTCGGCGTCGAACGGCGTGCCGTCGTCGAACTTCACGTCGCCGCGCAGGGTGAGGCTCAGCCGCGTCAGCTTGTCGTCGTAGGACCACGCGGTGGCCAGCATCGGGCTGTACGTACCGTCGGGCTCCCGCTTGATCAGCGTGTCGTAGACCGCCTGGAAGAACGGCAGCGCGCTGCCGTTGGCGTCCTTGGGGTCGAGGCTCTGCGGCAGGGTCATCGTCGCGATGTTCAGGGTCGTGGGTGCGCCGCCCGCCGTACCGCCGTCGCCGGAGCCGGAACAGCCGGCGATCAGGCTCGCGGTGACGAGGAGGGCTGCGGTGGCGGATCTCTTCATGGCGCTCACTCCGTCTCGTTTGCCGGGGAGCATACACCGCAAAACTAACCACATGGTAGGTTTACTTCGTGCGGGCTACTCTCGCTCTACCGCGGCACGTAACCGCAGCCCACGTGCCCACCACCGCAGAAGGGGCCGGCCGGTGAGCGAACCGACGCCACGCCGAGGGAGCAAGGGCGAGCGCACCCGCGCGCGCATCCTCGACTCCGCCACAGAGCTGTTCTCGCGCTCCGGCTTCCACGCCGTGTCGCTGCGGGACATCGCCGCGCACGCCGGGCTCACCCACGCCGGCCTGCTGCACCACTTCCCCGGCAAGGAGAGCCTGCTCATCGAGGTGCTCAGCCGCCGCGACGAGGTGGACGGCGAGCTGATGCACGGGCGCGACGTCGAGCTGTCACCGGAGGAGCTGCTCGACCGCATCGTCGCCCAGGTGGCCAGGAACATGGGCACCCCCGGCCTCGTCGGGCTCTACGTCAAGATCTCCGGGGAGGCGGCCGACCCCGGTCACCCGGCGCACGACTACTTCGTCAAGCGTTACCGCAGGCTGCGGCGGCAGGCGGCGTGGCTGCTCGGCATCCTGTTCGCGCGCTCCACGCCGCCGCTGCCGCACGACCCCGGCGCGGTCGCCCAGCAGCTCATCGCGCTGATCGACGGCCTGCAGACGCAGTGGCTGCTCGACCCCGACCAGGTGGACATGCGGGCCGCGGTGATCACGTTCCTGAGGCAGCTCGACCTGGACCCCAAACCCTGATCAATCGAGGTATCGCATGAAACTCACCCTGGCGGAGAAGGCGTCGCTCACCTCCGGCAGCGGCACCTGGCACACCACGGCGGTCCGCGACGTGGTGCCCGCGCTGACGCTCTCCGACGGCCCGCACGGCATCCGCCGCCAGGGCGGCGGCTCCTCCGGCGACGCGCTGGGCCTGCGCGACAGCGTGCCCGCCACGTGCTTCCCGCCCGCCGTCGCGCTCGGCTCCTCCTGGGACCCCGCGCTCGCCCGCCGCGTGGGCGCCGCCCTGGCGGCGGAGGCCGTCGCGCTCGGGGTGGACGTCGTGCTCGGGCCCGGGGTGAACATCAAGCGCTCGCCGCTGTGCGGGCGCAACTTCGAGTACTTCTCCGAGGACCCGCACCTGACCGGGGTGATGGGGGCGGCCGTGGTGACCGGCATCCAGTCGCTCGGGGTCGGGGCGTGCGTGAAGCACTTCGCGGTCAACAACCAGGAGACCGACCGGATGCGCGTCAGCGCGGACGTGGACGAGCGGACGCTGCGCGAGATCTACCTGCCCGCCTTCGAGCACATCGTGCGGGAGGCGGGGCCGTACGCGGTGATGTGCGCCTACAACCGGGTCAACGGCGTGCACGCCAGCCAGCACCGGTGGTTGCTGACCGAGGTGCTGCGCGGGGAGTGGGGGTTCGACGGGGTGGTGATGTCCGACTGGGGCGCGGTCAACGATCGGGTGGCGGCGCTGGAGGCGGGGCTCGACCTGGAGATGCCGCCCACGGGCACCGACGAGGAGATCGAGGCGGCGGTGCGCTCGGGCCGCCTGCCGGAGTCCGTTCTGGACGTGGCGGTCGAGCGGCTGCTCCGGCTGGCCGATCGCGTCCGCACCCGCCCCCGGCCCGCCCACCAGGGTGCGGCGGGCCCGGACGCGGCAGGCCCGGACGCGGCAGGCTCGGATGCCGCAGGCTCGGATGCCGCAGGCCCGGATGCCGCAGGCCCGGATGCGGCGGGCTGGGAGGTGGCGGCTCATCATGAGCTGGCTCGTGAGGCCGCCCGGGCCTCGGCCGTGCTGCTGAAGAACGACGGGGTGCTGCCGCTGGCCCCCGGGCTGCGCGTCGCGGTGCTCGGCGAGCAGGCCCGCAGCCCGCGCTACCAGGGCCACGGCAGCTCCCACGTGGTGCCGACCAGGCTGGACAGCGCCCTGGACGCGCTGCGTACGGCGATGGACGTGACGTTCGCGCCCGGCTACCGGCTCGACGGCGAGCCCGACCCCGACCTGGAGCGCGAGGCCGTCGAGACGGCCGCCGCCGCCGACGTGGCGGTCGTCTTCCTCGGCCTGCCGGACGCCGCCGAGTCCGAGGGCTACGACCGCACGCACCTCGACCTGCCCACCACCCAGGTCGCGTTGCTGCGCCAGGTGGCCGCGGCCGGCCCGAAGGTCGTCGTCGTGCTCTCCAACGGGGGCGTGGTCTCGGTCGCCGGGTGGCAGGAGCACGCCTCCGCCGTGCTGGAGGGCTGGCTGCTCGGCCAGGCGGGCGGCGCCGCGCTGGCCGACCTGCTGCTCGGCACGCACAGCCCGTCCGGACGGCTCACCGAGACGATCCCGCTGCGCCTGGAGGACGTGCCCTGCCACCTGCACTTCCCCGGCTCGGACGGGCACGTGCTGTACGGCGAGGGCCGCTACGTCGGCTACCGGCACCACGACACGCTCGGCACCGAGGTGGCCTACCCGTTCGGGCACGGGCTCACCTACTCCAGCTTCGCCTACTCCGGCCTGGAGGTCCGCGAGACCGGCACGAACGAGTGGCTCGTCGAGTTCACCGTCACCAACACCGGCGAGCGCGCCGCCCAGGAGGTCGCGCAGCTCTACGTGGCCTTCGAGGAGGAGCGGCCCACCCGCCCCCGCCACACGCTGCGCGGCTTCGCCAAGGTCGGCCTGGAGCCGGGCGCGAGCGAGCGGGTGCGGCTGCCGCTCACCGGGCGGGACCTGGCCCAGTGGTCGGTGGAGCGCGGCGGCTGGCGGATCGACCCCGGCGCCTTCGTCGTCGAGGTGGGCGCCTCCTCTCGCGACCTCCGCCTGCGGGCCGAGGTGAGCACGCCGGGCGACGGCCACGTGGCCGAGCTGACCCCGATGTCCACGCTGGGCGAGTGGCTGGCGCATCCGGTGGGCGGGCGCGTGCTGAAGGAGCGGCTGGGCGGGGCGCCGGGCCTGGCCGAGGTGGACCCGGCGCTGATGGGGCTGGCGCTGGGCATCCCGCTGATCAAGTTCCGCACGTTCGGGCTGGGGCTGACGGCGCAGGCCGTGGCCGACCTGGTCGCCACGGTCCGCGCCGAGTCACTGACCTCGACGTCCTAGGGCGCGTGGAGGGCGTTCGCGCGGGCCACCTCACCCAGCCAGCGCGCGCTGGGCTTGGCCTCCCGCGCGAACGTCTCCCGATCCACCGCCACCAGCCCGAAGGTCGGCGCCCACGAGCCCCACTCGTAGTTGTCCAGCAACGACCAGTGCAGGTACCCGCGCACGTCGGCCCCCTCGGCCAGGGCGGCGTGCAGCCCGGCCAGCGCCGCCCGCGTGTACTCCACCCGCTCGGCGTCGTCAGCCGTGGCCACCCCGTTCTCCGTGACGAGGATCGGCACGCCGGGCAGCCGCCGCGCGGTGTGCCGGACGGCGTCGCCGAGAGCGCCGGGGTAGAACTCCCACCCGGTGAGCGTGCGGCGGGCGCCGTCGGGCACGGGCAGCGCGCCCCGCCTGCCGATCCGCACCCGCGTGTACGCCTGCACGCCGACGAAGTCGTCCCCCTCGGCCGCCTCCAGGAACTGGTCCTCGCGGGGCCAGGCCCACGCGTCCCGCTCGGCCTCGGCGCCGTCCTCGGCCTGGAAGTTCTGGTTGGCGATCGTCCAGCCCGCGCGCAGGCCCGCCGCGCCCAGCTCCTCACGGGCCGCCCGGTGCGCGGCCACCAGCGCGTCGGCCATCGCCTGGTCCGGGGCCGCCATGGCGCCGGCCACGCCTCCCTCGCGGTGCCCGTCCCTGATCGCCTCGGCCATCATCGCGAGCATGTTGGGCTCGTTGATCGTGCACACCCAGGGGACGCCGTCCAGGATCGGCAGCACCGCCCGCACGTACCTGCGGAACCGCTCGGCCGCCGCGCCGGACCGCCACCCGCCCTCCCGCTGGAACCACATCGGGCTGGTGAAGTGGTGCAACGTCACGATCGGCGTGATCCCCCGCTCCAGGCAGCCCTCCACCATGCGCCGGTAGTGCGCGAGGTGCGCCCGCGACACCTGACCCTCGACCGGCTCGACGCGCGCCCACTCGACGCCGAACCGGTAGGCGCTCAACCCGAGGTCCCGCACCAGGTCGAGGTCCTCCGGCCAGCGGTGGTAGCTGTCGCACGCGTCGCCGCTGCGCTCGGGCAGCCGGCTCTCCAGCCCCCACAGGTCGCTGGCGACGTTGTTGCCCTCGATCTGGTGCGCGCTGCTCGCCGCCCCCCAGAGGAAGCCCTCAGGAAACGTGATGCCCATCCCGCCCGTCCCTTCGTCGTTGCAGTAGACGCAAAACCTACCAGTTGGTTAGAAACAGTGGGCGAGGACGGCTTGATACACCGCGACTGCAGCGAACGCTGCCGTGATCGACAGCGCCGCAGCCCTGCCCCTCGGCCACGAGGATGCCCGGCAGATCGCCCGGTACGTCATCGAAGGACGCCTCGGCGCGGGCGGCCAGGGAGTCGTCCACCTCGGACGCGACCCGGACGGGCGGCCGGTCGCCGTCAAGGCGCTCAAGGCACTCAAGGCGCTCAAGGCCATGCAGGCCCGCGACCGCTTCGCCCGCGAGGTGGCCGCCGCGCGCCGCGTCCCGCAGGCGCGCACCGCCGCGATCCTGGACGCCGGCGTCCTGGGCGAGCGGCTCTGCATCGTCAGCGAGTACGTGCCCGGCCTGTCGCCGCAGGCGGCCGTGGAGCGCAACGGCGTCTTCACCGGCAACGCGCTGAAGCTGGGACGCGCCACGCACGTCACCCCGGTGGACTTCCGGCCCGGCGCGGTCGCCGACGTGGCGCTCTGGGACCGGGCGCTGCCGGACGAGGAGATCAGCACCCTTGATTGACCCACCGAACCATAAACCTAGACAAAGCGGACAGCCCGCCGCTAGCCTGATGGCGCTCCAGTGGGGGCCAACTGGAGCACCAAACGTCTGACATCCGCGCAGGTCAACGGGGGCTGAGCGGCCGACTCCCAGTCGGGTCCAAGCCATGGACAAGAGCGCACCCCCACCATCTCCATCCGTGAGCGGATATTTCAGGACAAGGTTGACGAAGATCGCCGCAGTCGCGGCGGCCGTCGTGGCGGTGGCGCTGCCCGCCGCCCCCGCGGCCGCCGACGACGCCCCCGACGAGCGGCCCGACATCCCGGTCGGCACCTGGCTGGCGGCGCGTACGCAGCCCGCCGTCCAGCTGACCAGCTTCACCTACACCGGCACGGTCGCCGTCCCGACCAGCACGATCAACGAGACCGCGTTCAACGGGCTCACGCAGCAGGCCGTCGAGGCCGTGCAGGCGGGCAAGATCTCCTCGGACGAACGCAGCATCGCCAAGTGGCTCTTCCAGCGGATCGCCGCCGACGTCGACACCTACCTGACCGAGACCACCCCGGAGCGCACGGTGGACGCCGAGGTCGGCGGCCTGTGCACCGGCTGGTGGGTCACCCCCGACGGGTACATGGTCACCGGCGCCCACTGCGTCCAGGTCGGCGAGACCGAGCTGAGCCGGCTCTTCGCGCAGCAGGCACTGGCCAAGTTCAACGAGCAGGACGCCAAGGAGATCGTCGCCGGGCTGCAGGGCATCGAGGCCGACGAGGAGATCCTCAAGCTCGCCCAGCAGATCTACGTCACCTTCAACACCGGTCACATGAAGATCCGCAACCTGCAGCAGAGCCTGTCGGTGCTGCAGAGCCTGCCGGGCGGCGGCGTGGACAAGACCGCCAAGGCGACCCCGGCCGAGCTGGTCTCGGTGGGCGAGAGCTACCCCGGCAAGGACTTCGCGCTGCTCAAGGTCAACGGCCAGCAGAACCTGCCGACCGTGCCGCTCGGTGAGGACGCCGACGTGCGTACCGGCGACACGCTCTACATCAGCGGCTTCCCCGGCCTGGTCACCAACACGCCGTTCTTCAGCCTGGAGTCGAGGCTGGAGCCGGCGCTGACCGAGGGGCCGTACAACGCCAAGCGCAGCACGCAGACCGGCGTGCCCTACATCCAGACCCAGGCCCCGTCCTACCAGGGCAACTCCGGCGGCCCGGTGTTCAGCAAGGACGGCAAGGTCATCGGCATGCTGATCGCCGGCACGGTGAGCGAGGGCGGCGAGGCCTCGGAGAGCGAGAGCTTCGTGCTGCCGGTGAGCATCATCAAGGAGAAGCTCGGCGAGAAGAACGTCAAGCCCGCCCAGGCCGTCACCACGACCCGCTACAACGAGGCGCTCAACGACTACTTCCGCAACTACTTCGAGGACGCGCTGCCGAAGTTCCGCGAGGTGCAGGCGCTCTTCCCGAACCACCCGTACGTCGCCAAGTACATCAGCGACACGCAGTCGGCCATCTCGGCGGGCAAGGACGAGTCACCCCGGCCGATCCTCATGTGGGTGCTGATCGGGGCCGGGGCGCTGGTCGTGCTCGTGCTCGCCGTGGTGCTGGTGAAGCTGCTCGGGCGGCGCCGCCGCCGTGCCGCCGCGGCGCACGCCCCGTACGGCGCGGTGCCGTCGCCGCCGTGGCAGCAGCACCAGCTCCCCGCGAGTCACGCCCAGGTGTCGCCCCCGGTCCCGCCGGCCCCCGGCCCGTACGGGTACAACGGCTCCGGCTACGGTCACGGCCCGCAGCCCGCGCCCCAGCACGGGCAGGCCGGGCACCCGTACCTGGGCGACCAGACGCGCGACGTCCGCTACGGCCGGTTCACGCCGCCTCCGGACGGCCGCCCCTCCTGAACGTCCGCCTTCCTGACCGCTTCGAAGGTGGCCGCCAGCTCGGACTCCGGCACGAAATGGCCGAAGGTGTCGTTGGCGAAGAAGGACACCCCGGCCACGGACCCGGCGTGCGCGGCCAGCACCTCCCGCTGGTAGAGATAGGTACGCCGGTCGTCCAGGTAGGTCCGGTACCAGTACCAGGGGTCCACGAAGTCGAGCCCGAGCAGCGGCCGCGGCCCGCCGAGCGCGGCCTTGCTCAGCAGGTTCGGCACGATCTCGGTGCGCTCGACGAGCACGGCGAACGTGCTGACCAGGATCGCGTCGAGCGAGCGGTAGGCGGCGTCCGTCATGCCCCAGGCCGACCGCTCCACCTCGGCCCGCCAGTAGGTGTCCATCCAGTAGACGAGCCCGTCGCCCATGGCCTCGCGCAACCGCAGGAAGAACCGCTCGATGCCGGCCGAGCGCTCCGGCGTGAGCGGCGGCGCGTTGTCCGGATGCCAGAACCCGACCAGGCCGAACTGGTTGCCGAGCAGCACCCCGTCCAGTCCGAAGTCGGCCGTGAACGCGGCCGTCTGCGCGGCCACGAAGTCCCCGGCGGGCAGCCCGGCCGCGACGCCGCCGGGGAAGGCGGCGTACGGGCGGGGGTCGGCCGACAGCGGCGCCGTCACGTCGATGACGCCCGGCACGATGTGCCCGCCCGCGTCGGCGGTGCCGGCCGCCACCTCCGGGTGCCGCTGCGTCTTCCACTCGCTGCGGCAGAACTCCGGCCCCGGCTCCAGGTACTCCAGCAGGCTGACCCGCAGCCCGCGCCGCTCGGCCTCGGCGCGCACGGCCGCGTAGACGCCGGCCAGCGTCCGGTAGTCCATCGGCTGCTCCGACAGCACGAACATGGGCCCGGCCGAGTACGGGTTGAACGAGCGCTCGCCGCCGTCGCGCACCCGGGCCAGCCAGTCCTGGTTGTGCGCCCGCGTGGCGGCGGCCGGCCCGCCGGGCGCCAGCGCGAAGCAGTTGTAGCGGGCCCAGTCGAAGCGGTGGTCCCAGGCGTCGCGGCCGGCGTAGTTCAGCACGTGGTCGCCGTTGCCGGCGCAGAACACGATGGTGACGGGCCGGTCGGTCAGCCACTCGGCGTGGTGGTCGAAGAACGCCGCCACCCCCGGTCCCGGGTCGTCCAGATCGTCGAAGATCTTGGGGGTGATCCAGAGGCAGGCTTCCAGGCTCACCTGGCCTCCCCGAACGCCTTGTCCATCCGGCCGAGCAGGGTCGGCACGTCGATCGTGCCGTTGAACAGCTCCTGGACGGAGGTCAGGTGCTCCTGCTGCACCTTCGGGCCGGGCCAGCCCTGGTCCGGGTAGACGGTGGACCTGCCGTTCCGCACGGCTTCGAGCACCGGCTGCTGGAGCGCGTCGGGCTTGAAGGCCGGGCTGGACAACGCCGGGCTGCTGCCGGACTTCTCGGCGTAGCCGGCCTGGCCTTCCGGCGAGGCGAGGAACTGCATGAACTTCTTGGCCAGGGCCGGGTTCTTGGCCTTGGCGTTGACGCCGTACACGATGCCGACCGACACCGGGAGGTAGGTCTCGTCGGCGCTGCCCGTCGCGGGGAACGGGCTCATCGAGAACGTGGTGCCCTCGGGCGCGGAGTTGAGCGCCGACTGGACGGCCGACAGCACGTGGACGGCGCCCAGCGCCTTGCCCTGCCCGAGGAGCTGCATCTGCTCGTCGTAGCCGACGCCGTTGGGGCTGTCGTTGAAGCAGCCGGAGTCGCGCAGTTCCAGGTACTGCTCCATCGCCTGCTTCCACGCCGACTTGGCGAAGCTGGCCTGGCCGTCCTTCTGCTGCTGGGTGAACTGCGGGTTCGGGCCGTAGACGAGCGAGGCGGTCAGCGCGTACGGGACGAGCTGGGTGACCCACGCCGACTTGAGGCCCAGCGCGAACGCCACCACCCCCTTGGCCTTGGCGTCCTTGCAGAAGGCGAGCACCTCGGGCCAGGTCGTGGGCTTGCTCAGGCCGCTCTTGGCCAGCGCCTGGTCGTTCCACACGGCGCCGATGGCGCCGATCGTCACCGGGACGGCCACCACCTTGCCCGCCGGGTCGGAGGTGACGGCCTTGAGGTCGGCGCTCAGGCCGCCGGCCCAGCTCTCGCCCGACAGGTCCATCAGCATGCCGTCGGCGCCGAGGTCGCGCACGGCCATGGTGTTGCCGCCCCCCGGCCACATGCGGAACACGTCGGGAGCGGTGCCCGAGGCGAGCTGCGTACGCAGTTGCTGCTGGTAGGAGGCGTCGTCCTCGGTGTACGTGGTCTTGACGACGACACCCGGGTTGGCCTTCATGAACGCGTCCACGGCGGCCTGGGCGGGGCCCTGTCCGGCGGCGGCGAAGGTGAGGGTCTGCTCGCCGGGGGTGGCGGTGGTCTGGCCGCCCGAGGTCGAGCAGGCGCCTGCCGCGACGGCGAGGCAGCACACGGAGGCGAACGTTTTGATGATCTTCATGACGAACTCCAGGAGGAGGTGATCGATCAGCCTTTGAGGCCGCCGGCGAAGCCCTTGATGATGTGTTTCTGCAGCGCGAAGTAGACGACGAGGATCGGGATCACGCTGATCACGAGGCCGGCGAAGATGAGGGGCCACTGCGACACGTACTGGCTGACGAACCCGTAGATCGCCACCGGTGCCGTGGTGTTGTCGCTGCCGCCGAGATACAGCAACGGGGTGAAGAACTCGTTCCAGATGCCGACGGCGTTGAGGATGACGACCGTGCCCGTGACCGGGCGCAGCAGCGGGAAGACGACGGAGACGAACGAGCGCAGCGGCCCGCAGCCGTCGAGCAGCGCCGCCTCCTCGTAGTCGAGCGGCAGCTCACGCAGGAACATCGTGTAGAGGAAGACCGAGAACGGGATCTGCTGCCCGACGTTGATCAGGATCACCGACCAGAGGGAGCCGAGCAGGCCGAAGTCACGCATGGTGGCGTAGAGCGGGAGCAGGGCGAGCTGGCCGGGGATGAGCAGGCCGCCGATGACGAGGTAGAAGGTGAACCGCGACCAGCCCCGCGTCACCCTGGCCAGCGGGTAGGCGGCCATCGACGCGAAGCCGATGATCAGCAGGACGCTGACCGCCGTGATGAGGAAGCTGTTGGCCAGCGCCGCGCCGAGGCTGGCCTGGTTCCAGGCCTGGACGTAGTTGTCCAGCGTGGGCGGGAAGGCGAAGGCCAGCGCGCCGGTCTGGCTGTCCTGTGGCTTGAGCGAGACGTTGAGCAGGCCGACGAGCGGCACGAGGAAGACCAGGGCGAGCAGGATCAGGCTCACCTCGCGCGCCAGCGTGCGCCAGGTGTATCGCGAGTGCATCAGATGCTCTTCCTCTGCGTCAGGCGGAACTGGACGGCCGCGAGGACCGCGATGACCACGGTCATGACGACCGCCAGCGCGATCGAGAACGGGAAGTCGCCGAGCGAGAACGCGCTCTTGTAGATGGCCGTCGAGATCGTCTCCGTCGCCGTGCCGGGCCCGCCGCCGGTCATCGCCATGACCTGGTCGAACTGCTTGAGCCCGCCGATGAGGCAGAGCATCACGTTGATCACCACCGCGCCGTTGAGCAGCGGCAGCACGACGCGGCGGAACTTGCTCCACGCCCCGGCCCCGTCGATGGTGGCCGCCTCCAGCACCTCGGCCGGGATCGCCTGCAGCCCGGCCAGGTAGATGACCATGGAGTAGCCGGAGAACTGCCAGACGATCTCCAGGACGATGGCGTACAGGGCCGTGTCGGGGTCGCCGAGCCAGTCGTGCGCCAGCGCGCCCAGGCCGACGGCGCGCAGGGCGTCGTTGACGGCGCCGTTGGGCGACAGCAGGAAGCTCCACACGTACCCGGCGACCAGCGGCGTGAGCACCACGGGGGCGAAGAAGATCACGCGCAGCACGTAGCGGCTCTTGACCATGCTGTTCACGCCGAGGGCCAGGAGCAGGCCCGCGACGTTCTGCACGACCGTGGCCGCCGCCGCCAGGACGAGCGTGTTGACCAGGGCGTCGAGCGCTGTGCGGTCGGTGAAGACGGCGGTGAAGTTGTCCAGGCCGACGAAGGACCAGTCGGGGCGCAGGCCGTTCCAGTCGGTGAAGGAGAACAACGCGCCGTTGGCGCTGGGGACGACGACGATGAACAGGTAGATCGAGATCGCGGGCACGACGAACCACCAGGGCGCGCGGACCCCGACCCGCCGGCGTCCCGGAGGCGCCTGCGCGGGAGGTTGGTGCACGTCGGGCGATGTCGTCGGGACATGAGTGGCAGCCACGTGTGACTCCTCTCGGGGGTGACCATGGATGCACGTGGTCTGCTGGACGGGATCTCGCGCGATGCGGCCCTCGTCATGGAGTCCACCCGCCGTGAATCGATTCACGACGTTTCGGGCAGATTACGCGGGCGTTCGAGACGATGTCAATGAGGCAGCGGCGCTTGGCGGTACTACGTGAATCCATTCACCGATCCGCTAGGCTGAGGCCGACACCAGGCCACGAAGACACGTGTGAGGAGCCCGATGGCCTCTGGATCGGCGCCGAAGCAGTCGAGGGCCGAGGCGTCCACCCCCACGGTCGCCGACGTCGCGGCCCGCGCGGGGGTCTCGCGGGCGACGGTCTCCTACACCTTCACCCAGCCCGGCCGGGTCTCGCCCGACCTGCGGCGCCGCGTCATCGAGGCCGCCGACGAGCTCGGCTACGTCGGCAACGAGGCGGCGCGCCGGCTGCGCGTGGGGCACAGCCTGGCGCTGGGCCTGCTGGTCTCCAACATCGGCAACCCCGTCTACGCCGAGCTGGCCGCGGGCGCCGAGGCGGAGGCCGCCGCCCACGGCCGTTTCATCCTCGTGGCCAACAGCGACGAGAGCCCCGAGCGGGAGCGCGCCTACCTCGGCTTCTTCGAGTCCCAGCAGGTCAGCGGCATCCTGGCGGCACCGGTCGGCGACGTGCCGGAGGAGCTGCTCGGGCTGGGCCGCAGGGGCACGCCGTTCGTGCTGGTCGGCACGGCGACGGGGCCGCACAGCTATCCGGCGATCTCCGGCGACAACGAGCGCGGCGGCCATCTGGCGGCCACGCACCTGCTCGACCAGGGACGGCGGCGGCTGATCTTCATCGGCGGCCCGCACCCGCACGTGGACCTGCGGCTCGCCGGGGCCAAGCGGGCCGTGGACGAGTTCGGGGAGCCCGCCTCGCTGGAGATCATCCGGATTCAGGTGCAGACGGCGAAGGTCGGCGAGGCGGTCGCGCGGACGTTGCTGCGGCGCCCGGCCGGCGACTTCCCCGACGGCATCGTGGCGGGCAACGACCTGCTCGCGCTGGGGCTGCTGCACGGGCTGATCATGGGCGGGATCCGGGTGCCGGAGGATCTGTCGCTGGTCGGCTATGACGACATAGAGTTCGCCGACTTCGCGATCGTGCCGCTGACGACCATCCGGCATCCGTCGGCGGCCCTGGGGGCCAGTGCCGTGCGGATCCTGCTGGGCATCGAGTCTGAGCGGGACACTTTGGGGCGGTTCGAGCCCGAGCTGGTCGTCCGGGAGACCTCCCTGCGCGACTGAGCTGTCCCCTGTCTGTGTGCTGTTGACATGGCCGTGACGCCGCTCGTAGGCTCCGCGCATCGTCGTGAATCGATTCACGATCATGGTCGGCGCATCGGCGCAGGTCACGACGGTCTCCGCGTTCGCACCCCCAGGAGGCACCCCCATGAGCTCGAAACGGATCGCCGCGGTGGCCGTAACCGCGGCGCTGGCGCTGGGGCTGACGCCCGCCACCCCCGCGGCGGCCGCGCCGCTGCCCCCGGTCGCCGCCCTCGACCCCGCCACGATCGACCTCGCCGGCTTCACCGGCCTCGAACAGCAGATCGCGCCCTACCTGGGCAACCTGGCCCGCCTGGCCAACAGCGTCGACGACGCCGGCTTCATCACCTGCAACTGCTGGCGTACCGGCCAGGGGCCGAACGACGCCCGGGTCATGGAGAACGTCCTCACGCTCGCCTACTTCTACACCGCCGACCGCCCGTGGAACCCCTACCACCGGGATCCGGCCCTGCGCGGCCGGCTGGAGGCGGCGCTGCGGTTCATGCTCGGCACCCAGAACGCCGACGGCTCGTTCCCGCAGGGCTCGGGCGACCTGCACTCGCGGGCCGCCACGGGCTTCGCGCTGGAGCTGTACGCGATCATGCTGGACCTCCTGGAGGCCGACGGCACGCTCGATCCGGCCCTGGTCACGCGGCTGAGCGCGGCCATGCGGGCGGCGAGCGGGTGGTTCCTGGAGGACGAGGAGGTGTGGGGGCCGCGCGGCGCGCAGTTCGCCAACCAGGTCGCCGGCGGGCTGGTCGGCATCTCCCGCCTGCTCGCCCGCTTCGGCGACCTGCGCCCCCGGTTCGAGGAGCGGCTGGCCGAGCACGAGCGGGTCTCCCAGGGCGAGGCCGGCTTCTTCAGGGACGGGACGGTCGCCCACCGCTACAGCCTGGAGGTCGAGTCGGAGGACCTGGCGGGCTGGGCCGACCCCGCCACCCGGCCGGTCATCGACCGGATGCAGGCGCGGTACCTGGACTGGGCCCAGTACAACCTGCTCTACGACCAGGGGCTCGACGGCTACTTCATCAACACGGCCATCGACTCGCGGCACCGCGGCTGGAACTACGCCGACGAGCTGCCGATCGGCTCCAACAACCTCTGGGGCTCGGTGATCCCGCAGGCCCGCGCCTACGCGGCCACCCGCGAGGAGACCGACGAGCGCCGCGCCGCTTTCGCCGAGGCCGGCTGGCAGACCTCCGTCGCGCCCCTCATCGCGCCGACCTGGGCCTACCTCGACCCCTCGATCATCCGTGACGTGGCGCTGGGCGAGGAGTACCACCCGGCCGCGGCCGACCGCCTGGCCGCCGTCAGGACGCTGCGGCCCTACGCGGGCGCGCCGTACACCGAGCACCGCGCGGACGCGGTCACCGGGCAGCGGTTCGTCTTCGCCAAGCGGCCCTCCTACGTCGCCGGTCTCGGCTTCGGCAAGCACTTCGACACCCAGTACGGCTTCTGGGACAACCAGCGCTTCGGGCTCAGCTACCTCTACGACCCGAAGCTCGGCGTGGTCGTCCAAGGGCAGAACGCACCCCAGATCGGCGCCCCGCGCACCCGGCCGGTGGACGCTGAGCTGTCGTGGGGCACCGGATGGACGGCGGCGGACGGGGTGCACTTCGACTCCTACGACCAGCCCGTGCCCGCGTTCTACCGCGACGGCGCGCCCGTGGACCCGGCGGCGGCCGGTGACCTCGACGACCTGGAGATCCGGTACGCGTCGGCGGGCGGCACCAAGTCGGTGACCCTGGACGACCGGCTGCAGGTGCGGATCGACGGCGCCACCGCGCCGTTCTTCGAACGCATCCCGCTCGTGCTGGACAAGGACGACACGGTGCGGTGGATCAGCGGCGAAGGCACCCGGACCGGCGGCGCATCCGCGGCGGCCGGCGAAGGCACCACGGCCGACCGGTCCGTAGCGGTCGGCGAAGGCACCACGGCCGACCGGTCCGTGGCGGTCGGCTCGCGGGCCGAGGCCACCGACGTCTCGGGGGTCATCGTCAACCGCGACGGCCGCAGCGTGGAGATCCGCTGGTCAGGCACCGGATCGGCGGTCCTGTGGCCGTCGTCCCTCCCCGTGGCGGGCGGGCGGCGCACGCTCCAGGTGCTCGACCTCAAGGCCACGAACACGCTGGCGTACGACATCCGGATCGTCGACGACGCCTGCGTAGGCTCGGACGAGCGGGCCCAGGTCTTCATCGGCGACCGCGACACCGGCGTCCGCAACCCCGACGACGGCACCGGCTGCACGGTCGCCGACCGCCTGCGCGCCACCGAGCAGTGGGACGGTCACCACGCCTTCGTCGCCCACGTCACCAAAACCACCACCGCCCTGGCCCGCAAGGGGGTGCTGACCAGGCGCGACGCCGCCCGCCTGGTCGCCGCCGCGGCCAGGTCCGACGTGGGCAAGAACCTCGTCACCGCCTCGCTGAGCGCGGCGGAGGCGGTGGCGGGCACGCGGCTCGACGTGCGGCTCGAAGGGCGGAGCATCCGCGAGGCGACGGTGTCGGGCCCCTGCCTGACCGCCGAGGTCACCACCACCGGGCCCACGCAGGTCACCGTGCGGGAGACGACCCTCCCAGGGCCCTGCCCGCTCACCGTCCGCACGGTGCGCACCACCGGAACCGTCGAGCTGGACACCCTCCCGCTGACGATCGTGCCGGACGCCCAGGGCGTCGTCTTCCGCGACGGCTTCTCCGCGCCCTCGCAGGCGTGGACCGCCGTGGACGGCACCTGGAGCGTCACCGGCGGCGTCTACCGCCAACAGGACACGACCCGTACGGGCTGGCGCACCTACGTCAACGGCCTGACGATCGCCGACGGCACGGTGGAGACCAGCATCGACTTCCGCACGACGGCGACCTCGACCGCGTTCGGCGGCGTCCAGGTGCGCACGGCCAGGCCCGGCGACGCCTACACGCAGTCGGGCTACCTCGTCTACCTGCGCCCCAACGGCTCCGTGGACGTCTACCGGGCCGGCACGGGCGTGCTCGCGACCGGCACGGGAGCGGCGGTCACGGGCCCGACGAGGCTCCGGGTCGAGCTGCGCGGGGCCGAGCTGCGTGCCTTCGTCGGCGACGACCCCGCGCCCCGCGTCACGGTGACCGATCCGGACCCGATCACCGGCGCCGGTTCGGTGCAGCTCGTCACCGGCCGGGCGGCGGTCGACTTCGACGACGTCCGCGTCACCAGGTGAGCAGCTCGGGGGTGTGGTCCCGCAGCACGCCCAGGAAGGTTTCCGCCAGCATGCCCCGGTAGCCGCGCCGCCGCACGACCGCGACCACGGGCAGGCCGGCGTCCAGGCCGCGCACCTCGATCGCCCGCAGGCTGCCGAGGCGCAGCAGCTGGCCTCGATCGCGGAGCTACACCAGGCCTTCCGCTGAGCGGGCGCTCGCAACCCGCTTCAGCCGCTGAGCGGGCGCTCGCAGACCGCTTCAGCCGCCGAGGTCAGCGCTCGCAGGCCGCCCGCCTCGACTGGACCGCACGCACCCGCCCGACGTCCAGCTTGCTCGTGCGATCGAAGCGGTAGATGCCGTTCTCCTCCTGGAAGACGTCGGTGAGCTGGGTGTAGCAGTAGCCGAACATGTCCGGATCATCCAGCAACACCCCGGTCAGCCCGGCGAAGCGGGCGTGGAACTCCTCCTCGTCACGCACGCGCTGCCCGTACCCCCAGGACCCGACACGATCCGCGTCCTGCTCGGTGCCGGCCAGCTCGGGATTCCACCAGATCCCGCCGTACTCGCTGACGAAGTACGGCTGCCCCCGGTACGGAACGGAGAGGGGCCGCCCGTCACCGGCGGCGTTGACGAAGGGCTCATCCTTGCGCAGCCCACCCACCTGCGCCGCGAACGCCGCCGGCTCCTGCTCGTAGTTGTGCGAGTCGTAGACGTCGGCCTCCGGCACCCGGTGGCTGTAGCCGGAGGCGTCGATGACGGGCCGGGTGGGATCGGCGAGCTTCGTGGCCAGGAACATGCCGCGCGTGACGTCGTCCAGCCCGGTGACCTGGTCACCGATCACCTGCGCCGTCTCGTTGAGCGGGCACCACCCCACGATCGACGGGTGCGAGTAGTCGCGCTCCAGCACCTCCAGCCACTGCGTCACGAAGGACGCGGTGGGCCGCTGCTCCCGCCCGTCGAACGCCCCCCAGTCGCCGAACTCGCCCCACACCAGGTACCCGAGCCGGTCGGCGTGGTACAGGAACCGCTCCTCGAACACCTTCTGGTGCAGGCGCGCACCGTTGAACCCGGCGGCCAGCGCCAGCTCGATGTCGCGCCGCAGGGCGGCGTCGGAAGGCGCGGTCATCAGCCCGTCGGGGTAGTAGCCCTGGTCGAGCACCAGCCGCTGGAAGACGGGACGCCCGTTGATCAGCACGCGCTTGCCGTCGACGGCGACGGAGCGCAGCCCGGCGTAGCTGTCCACCGCGTCCATGACGGCGCCGCCGGCGTCGAGCAGCTCGATCCTGAGGTCGTACAGGAAGCCGTCGCCCGGCTCCCACAGGCGTACCCGCTCCTCGGGCAGCCGCAGGCGCAAGGAGGGAGCGAGGTCCAGGTAGGCGCGGGCGGTGGCGGTGGCGACGGCGCCGTCCGCGTCGGAGACCGTCACGCGGACCGAGGTGCCGGGACGGTTGCCGGACAGCGGGGTGACGACGGTGAAGGCCGAGGCCGCGACGTCCGGGGTGCTGCGCGGGCGGCGCAGGTGCACCTCGGGGACGGGCTCCAGCCACACCGTCTGCCAGATCCCGGTGGTGCGGGTGTAGAGGCACTCGTAGTTGCCGTACCGGGTGGACTGCTTGCCGCGTGCCTGGGGGCCGTGGCGGGGGTCGCGCGCGCGTACGACGATCACGGCGTCCTCACCGGGCGACACCACACCGGACAGGTCTGCCGTGAACGGCGTGAAACCCCCGCGGTGACGGGCCACCTCCACCCCGTTCACCCACACCGTGGCGTCGTGGTCCACGGCGCCGAAGTGCAGCAGCGTCCGGCGGCCCGCCCACCCGGCCGGGATCGTCACCGTGCGGCGGTACCAGACCGCCTCCATGAAGTCGGTGTGCCCGACCCCTGACAGCTCGGACTCCGGCGCGAACGGCACGGTGATCGTCGCGGCCGGTTCCCGGTCGAGCAGGCCGCGCTCCAGGCCGGAGTCGGCGGCGTCGATCTCGAACCGCCACGGGCCGTTGAGGTTCAGCCAGTCGGCGCGGGCGAACTGCGGGCGGGGATGTTCCGGCCGGGGCAGGGCGGAGGGCGCGGGGGTCGGTGCCACGGCCCTCATCGTAATGTCGGCCCTTTTCACCGCGCCATGTCACACGTACAGCAGGATGATGATCGCCACGCCGAGCGTGAAGTCCAGGACGGCGCAGAACTCGGCCAGCGACCGCGCCACGACCTTGCCGGCCCGCCAGACGATCACGTCCTGCGCGGCGTGGCCGATGAGGGCCACCGCGACCAGCCACGCGCCGAGTACCGGGTCCAGGCTCAGCGCGAGGAGCGCCGCCGCCCCGAAGACCAGCATCAGCGGGATCTGCATCGCGGCCAGCCTGGGCCGCCGCGGCAGGTCGCTCACCAGGCTGAGCACCGTGACGGACACGGCACCGCCGACCAGCACCGGCCACAGGTCCGCGCCCAGCACCCGCGTCACCGTCACCCCCACCACGGCGGCCCCGAACAGGATCCACACGACTCCCGGCCGGCCGACCACCGCCGTGGCGAGGTAGATGAGGGCGGCCAGGAAGACGACGAGGCCCTGGCTGCGGCCGTCCTGGTCGTCCAGGACGGCCAGCGCCATCGCCACGAGACCGGCGAAGGTGGGCCAGCGGTGGGCGAGGAAGGCCAGGGCCCGGACGGCGACCGGGCCGGTCGAAGGGGAGGAAACATCTGTCATGCCCCCGACTCTCACGGATCGGCCCGCCGCGGACCCCGATCCCCCGTGCGAGCTGTCCGGAATCCTGGGCATCCGGTCCGTTCGGACGGCGACTCACCCAGGAACCGCGGCCAGGCCCGCCGGCTGCATGCGGCCCTGCTCGCGCAGCCGCGCCACCCGGGCCAGGTTCCGCTCGGACCAGGCGCTGCGCGGCCGGCGCGGGGTGTAGCGCTGAAGGTAGGTGGTGGCGTCGCGGCGACGGGTCAGGCCGTCGATCCAGCCGTAGCAGAGCGCCTCCTCCAGCGCCTGCTCGTACGTCAGGCTCGTCGGCTCCGTGGTGCCCTTCTTGGCCAGCACCACCCACGCCTCGGTCGCGGTGCCGTGGTGCTCGGCGAGCCAGTCTCGCCACGCGGCGGCGTCGGGGAAGAGGATCATGACGTGCCCTTGAGCGAGGCGAGGATCTCCAGGTAGTGGGGGTTGTACATGAGGCCGAGGACGTTCCCCCACGGGTCGATGACGGAGGCGGTGATGAACCCGGTGCCCCGGTCGTGGGGCGAGTCGTGCTCCTTGGCGCCCAGCTCCACGAGCCGCGCGAGCGCCGCCGGGACGTCGTCCACGTGCCAGTAGACGATCGCGCCGGCGGGCCGGCCGATGGTGGCCGGGTCGGGGGTCATGGCCAGCGGGCTGCCGGCGTACCGGCTGTGGATGACGCCGAACTCGTGCTGGTAGTCGCCGATGCGCCACTCCATGTACGCCGGGGTGTCCATGTACGGCGGGATGCCGAACAGCTCGGTGTACCAGCGCTTGGTGGCCTCGAAGTCGGGTGAGTAGAAGGCGGTGGTGGTGAGTCCTCGAAGCATGTCCGGCTCCTGTTCGCGGGGTTGTGCCCTCATCATGACCCCCGAAAGTGCTCACCGAATGAGCACTTTTTCTGAGCAGTTTCAGCCGCGCCGGCGGCGTGCCTCCCACACGCCCGCCGCGACGCCCGCGATCAGCCCGACGAACGCGATGACGGCGATCTCGACGGTGCCCATGGCGCCCAGCGGGGCCAGCAGGCTGCCGATCACGATGAACGTGAGCAGGGCGGCGATGGCGCCCACGATGACCGGCATGTGCGGACCTCCAGACCCTGAGAGGGAACAGATTCCCGCTCAGGCCCAGAGGAACACCACGACGATCAGGGCGAGGGCCAGGGCCACGAAACCCGGCGTCCTGGGCTGCCGGGCGGCCTCCCTGCGCGAGGTGTCGATCAGCGTGAGGATCAGGGCCAGCGCGGTGAGCAGGTGCAGGCCGTACCAGAAGACGACGGGGAGGCCGCCCAGGACGGTGCCGTGCAGCAGGTCGTCCACGGAGCCGTAGCCGCCCAGGACACTGACCAGGATCAACGCCAGGCCACCCCACGCGGGCGCGTACCGGAAGTGCCCGAGCATGGCCCAGACGACCGCGCCGAGCAGCAGCAGGAGAGAGGAGGTGTGGTGCAGCTGCCGCACGAGCAGGCCGCCGTGCACGTCGAAGCTGATCTCCAGGCTGGACAGGTAGGCGGCGCTCATCGGCACGCCGTGCAGCGGCGCGTAGCTGCCGTCGTACACCACCTGCCGGTCGTCCGGCGTGTAGTGGAAGGCCAGGAAGGCTCCGGTGGCCAGGACGATCACGAAGCAGTAGATGAGCATCTCACCTACGAGCTGGCGGGCCCGCTCCATGCGCTCAGTGAAGGGTGGCCGTGAAGGTGCGGCCGTAGGCCTGGTGGGTCGTGGCCTGGATCAAGGTCCCGCCCGGGACGCGGCGCACCGTCACCCCCTCATCGGCCGAGTCGAGCCGCAGCCGCGCGCCGCGCACCACGACGGACACGCGCTCGCGTGCCATCGTGGGGTCGGACAGCGCGACCACCGTACGGCCGCCGGACTTCCTGACGATGACGGAGGCGGGTCCGTCCACGAGCAGGCGCTCCACCTGGCGCGGCGGCCCGTCACTGAACACGTTGCAGGCCACGATGCCGAGGTCACGGTGCTTGACGGCCTGCACGTGGCGGTCGTTGGCCAGGACGGTGAGCGGGCCGTCCTGGTAGGCGCGCAGGGCGGCCTCGGTGGCGTTCGGGACCAGGGCGTAGGCGAAGGCGGTGGCGGCACCGGCGACGGTGGCGGTGAACACGTTCTTGGTGACACTGGTGTCGGGGTTGGCCGTGCGCACGACCCTGCGGCTGCGGGTGACGGGCTCCAACCCCGCCGTCACGGGCTGCCTGGTGAGGAAGGCGTAGCCGACGGCGGTGCGGCGGGTGCCGTTGGCGTACCGCAGCCAGCGCGGCTGCGCGGCGGCGCCCGGCTGCCACGGCTGCCCGTCCCAGCGCTCGCCCGTGAGCGCGACCTCGTCGGTGGGCGCGGCGATGCGGCTGTCCACGGTGGTCACCACGTCGCGCCCGCCCTGCCCTGAGACGCCGGCGGCCAGCACCACGATCTCGTCGTCGAACATGAACCACGACTTGGTGGCGCGCGCGTTGCGGTAGGCGACGAAGTCGTCGGGCAGCAGGCCCGCCTGCTTGGCGGTGTAGGCGGCGTCGTCGGTCTGGACCATGCCGGCCGCGCCGTACGCGCCGAGCGTCGCGCCGCCGGAGAAGGCGTTGCCGGCGCGCGGGAAGTACACGTAGGTGTTCTGGGACTCCGAGGAGGAGGTGAAGTTGAGCGGGTGCCCCGGGTTCTCGTACCAGAAGCGGCCGTACAGCTCGGGCACCGTGCGCCGCTCCTCCACCGGCGCGGTGACCCCGGCCAGCCGGTACGGCGAGACGGCCGTGTAGTAGTCGACGCCGAACACCTCACGCTGGTCCTCGCCCGCGAGGTACAGGTAGTACGCCCCGTCACCCTGGAACCAGGGCATCAGGTTCTCGCCGTTCATGTACTCGTACTTGCTGATCCGCTCCGAGCTGCGCGCCAGCGCGAAGGCGTACCCCGGGCGGCGGTGCACGGTGCGGTCCATGGCGTTGAACGCGACGCAGCGCTGGGGTGGGTTCAGGTCGGCGGCGGGGACGGTGGCGTCGGCGCGGATGGCGGTGTAGCGGGCGATGCTCACCGGCGAGACGAACGCGGTCGTGTCCGCCGCCGGCAGGAACTTCAGGTACCGGCGCAGCGGCAGCGCGTCCTCGACGTGGTCGGCCAGGTCGGCGATGGCCTCGATGACGACGCCTATGTCGGCGTACCCGCTGCTGGTGCGCGAGGCCGCCCGTCCCTTGACGATCTCCATCAGCCAGCCCTCGAAGATCAGCGGCGCGAACCCGTCGGTGATCCACCGGTACACGACGCCGGGCAGGTCCTGGGCGCCGCCCGCCACCGCCCCTTCGAGCATCTTGAGCGTCTGGACGACGCGCGTCAGCAGGATGCGGCCGTACGAGCCGGTGTAGGCGACCGAGTGGTGCTGGATGAAGGAGCCGTCGCGGTAGTAGCCGTCGGTGACGCCGTGCTGGAGCCGGTACGGGTCGATGGTGGCGAAGACGGTGGCCTGGTCGGCGACGGCCTTGGTGACGCGGGCGTCGTCGGCGGTGAGCGCGCCCTGGAGGATGCGGTTGGCGGTGATGTCGGCCAGGTTCGCCCCGGTGTGGAAGCGGGAGTCGAGGTCGACGTCGCCGTTCTTGCCGTTGCGCAGGTAGGCGTCCATCGTGGGCAGGTAGGTGGCGGTCAGGTCGCCGCGTAATCCCTCGGGCAGCAGGACCAGCGTCCTGCTCACGTGGGTGGGGATGCCGATCTCCCAGTTGTGCCAGTTGCCGTAGTAGCCGGCCGACTGGTCGCCGAAGTACCGCTCGTGCAGCCACCGCAGGCCGCCGGCGACGCGCTGCTGCACGGCGGCGTCGTCCACCAGCGCGCTGCCGGGCGCGCGGGTGGCGAGCGCGATCTCGTAGAGGTACTGGTAGGCCAGGCGGAGGTTGGCGTCGTCGGTGCCGAGCGCCAGGCCGGCGAAGAGCTGGCCGTCGCCCGCCCGGTCCATGGCCGTCAGCCGCGTCCTGGCGGTGGCCAGGATCGCGGCGAGCTTGCCCGCCACCTCGGGGCGGGCGTTGACCTCGGGCGTACCGGCGAAGATGGCGAGGGTGTTGGCGAGCAGCCGCCCGTGGTCGACCGTCGCGGCGCGCCCCGGGGAGGCGGCGGCGAGCAGGCCGGCGGCGGGCAGCAGCGAGAGAACCTGGCGGCGGGACATGTGCGGCACGGCGGGCTCCAGGCCGTTGGGGATGTGCCGGACCACCGTACATGATCCTTACGCGGATGTGGCCCGCGTCACGCCTCCTATTTCGACAGGTAGAGGGTCTTCCAGGTGCCCGCGTACAGGCAGTTGAGCGACGGCTTGGCGGCCTTGCGCTCCGCGCACACCTTGAGCTCGACCTGGTAGACGTCGCTGAAGGTGAAGGAGAAGCGCTTCGGGGTCCGGTAGGAGCAGTCGCGGGCCCAGTGCTCGCGGTGCGGCAGCTCGTTCCCCGACCGGTAGGTGACGCGGAAGACGGCCCAGCCGCAGGCCGCGCCGCGGGTGTCGTCCTGCACCTTGCCGGAGACGCGCACGGAGTCGGCGGTCGGCAGGTCGGCGTGGTCCTCGCCCCTGACGGTCAGGGTGCCCGCGGCCCTGGCCGCGTGGCCGGGTGCGTGGTAGGGGCCCCACGAGGCGCTCGCGGCGTGGGCCGTCTGGGCGGTGAGGGCGAGGGTGGCGGTGGCCGCCAGGGTCAGGCCTGCAAGGGTACGGATGATCGCCATGGGGGGCCGTCCTCTCAGAGGGGAGATGGCCCACACTGTGCGGTCGATCGATTTCAGGTGACTTGCCGCGGGATGTGCGCTGCTTGCAATCTTCTTGCCGCCGGCCTGATCTCCCCGGATCGCCGCGCATAGGCTGAAGAGGTCCGGAGGATCGACGAGAGGTGCGGCACATGGCCGACACGACCCCCGACCACCCCTCCCGGCCGCCCCGGCAGTTCCGCTCCAGCCGTGGCCGCCGCATCGGCGACGCGATCATCAGCGTGTTCATCCGGGCCGGTCTGGTGCCGGGCTCCTATCTGCTGACCACCCGGGGGCGTAAGAGCGGGCGCCCGCGTACCAATCCGGTGACCGTGGTGGAGCATGACGGCAAGCGGTGGCTGGTCGCGCCGTACGGGGTCGTCTCGTGGGTGCACAACGTCCGCGCGGACGGGCGGGTGAGCCTGCGCCGCCGGTTCCGGAGCCGCGCCTACACCGTACGGGAGGCCACGGCGCGGGAGGCGGGGCCCGTGCTCAAGCGGTACGTCGCCGTCGCGACCCCGACGCGCCCGTACTTCACGGCCACCAAGGACTCCCCCGTGGCGGACTTCGTCGCCGAGGCCGGCCACCACCCGGTCTTCGAGCTCATCCCCGCCAGCTGAACTCTTACGGCTCCTGTCCGGCCACGACGGCGAGCAGCACGTCGGCGTGGCACTCCTGGTCGGGCCTGCACCAGCAGGCGAGATCCCGGCCCGCCAGCTCCCGGCGGGCCCGCTCGACGAGCTCCGGATGCTCGCGCAGGTGCGCGCGGTACAGCTCGATCACCTCGGGCCGCTCGTGCACCCGCCCGCCGCAGGCCCGGCAGCCCTTGCCGCCGACGCTGTGCGGGCTGTTGTACGGGCTGGCCTTCAGCCCCGGCGCCGCCCTGCCGACGTACACCGCCCCGTCGGGCACGTGCCCGTGGTACCTGTCGCCCTCGACCTTGACCCGCTGTGCCACCGTAGCCTCCTCAGGGGCCTCCTCAGGCGACGGCTCCCAGCCGCCGTACCGCCTGATAGTACGAGCGGGCCAGCCGGTCGCAAGCGGTCCTGCGGATCTCGGCGTACGTGGCGCACACCCGCCCCATGTCGAACAGGAACGCCTCGTCGATGCGCGCCCGGTGGGCCGGGAACCTGCTCACCGCCTTGTAGTTGCGGTACCCGAAGTCGTGCCGCGTGCAGGCCAGGCGGAAGTCGTAGCCGAGCGGCTTGTCAGGGCTGCCCGAGCACAGGTCGGTGGTCCAGTCGAAGGCGTAGGGGGCCCAGGACGACCGGTGCTCCCAGGCGTCGCGCCAGGCGGCGGCGCTGCGTGCGGTGGGCTGGGTGAGCGCCGACAGCGCGGTGAGTTTCTGCTGCAGCGTCACGGTGGGGGCCGGCAGCGAGGTGATCAGAACGAGGGCGGCGAGCGATGATCCAACAACCATGAGAGCCTGCTTCGTCGTGCCAGGAAGTCGTCATGGCCAGCTTCGCGTGACCGCCCCTTCGTTCAGGTGGAACGCCGGGCAGTGCCGGTTCAAGCTTTAGTAGATGCGGTACTTCTTGCCGCAGTTGTCGAACTTGCCGGCCCAGCAGGTGAAGGTGTAGACCTTCTTGATCCCCTTGCCGCTCCAGGCGCCGACGACCTTGCCGTCCCAGGACTTGTTGAACTTGTGCCAGGAGCCGTTCTGGTAGTACTCGAACCACACCCAGCCCTTCTTGCCGCCGACCTTGTCCACGCCGTACCACTTCGTGAACACCTTGCCGCCCGAGGCCCAGGTCTTGCCGTAGGTGTAGGCCTTGCGGTCGCTGGAGAAGAACTTGCCCCACTTGACGACCGTGACGGTGCTCGCCGTCGTGGTGGTGGTCTGCGTGGCGGCCTGGGCGGCGGCCGGGCCAAGCGCCAGACCGGTGACGGCCATCGAACCGGCCAGAGCGGCGATCGTGAGGGTCTTACGCATGATCGGGTCCTCTTTCGTTTCTGTGTCCGTGTTGCCGGGCTTGTCCCGACACCAGGGACATTACGGAGGCCGCGAGCGATCAACTGTGGAGGAATCCACACACCAGCCGTGATCAGTGCCACACCGGCTCACGTCATCCGCGAGACCACCTCACGCGTACGCCCGCAGGCGCATCCTGATGTCGTCCTCCGCCCACAACACGAACCGCTCCACCGGCACCACCGGATGACCCTCGACCGGCTCGAACCGGAACCTCTTGAGCAGCACCGCCAGCACCAGCTCCGCCTCCACCATGGCCAGGCTCGCCCCCTCGCAACTCCGTGGCCCCAGCCCGAAGGGAACGTAGGCGTACCGGGGCCGGCGGGCCGTGGCCTCCGGGGTGAAGCGCTCGGGGCGGAACGCGTGCGGGTCCGGCCAGTGCTCCGGGTTCAGGTGGACGGCCCAGAACGGGTAGAAGATCGTGGTGCCCGCCGGGATGTGGTGGCCGGCGAGGGTGAGGTCCTCGGTGGTCTCGCGGGCGCCGTACGGGCCGGGCGGGTAGAGGCGCATCGACTCCTTGAGCGCCATCTCCAGGTACGGCAGGCGCTTCAGGTCGGCGTACGACGGGGCGGCGCGGTCACCGAGGACGTCGTGCAACTCGGCGGCCACCCGGGCGGCGGCCTCCGGGTGGCGGGCCAGGAGGTGGAGGGTCCAGGAGACGGCCACGCCGGTGGTGTGGTGGGCGGCCAGCATGATCATGAGGACGGTGTCGCGGATGCGCGCCGCCGACAGGTCGGCCTTGACCAGGGCGGCGACCAGGTCGCTGCCGCCGGCGGCCAGAACGCCGTCCACGACCTCGCGCAGGTGTGCCAGCGCCTGCTCGGCCCGCGCCAGGTCGTCGTCGCTCTCGCTCCGGCGGCCCAGGTAGACGGTCAGCACGGTCTCGAACGCGCTTACCACCCGGGCCGGGTCGTCGAGGTCGCCGCCGAGGGCGTACTGGCAGATCATGCGCAGCGAGAGCGCGCTCAGGTCCTGCTGCAGCGCCACCTCCCCCTGGCCCGCCCAGCGGTCGGCGAGGTCCGTGGCCAGGGCGGTGAAGGCGGGGAAGTGCGTCTCGTGGGAGCGGCGGCCGGCCAGCACCGAGAGCAGGGCGCGGCGGAAGGGCGTGTGCTCGTCGGCGGGCAGGGTCTGCAGGTTGCCCGCCTCGCACAGCGGCGCCAGGAACTCGAAGAGCTTGTCCGGCCGGCTGTTGACCGCGGCCGTGGCCTCCAGCAGCACGGCGTCGGCCACCGAGACGGCCGACGGGGCGCCGGGGAGCTGGAAGCGCACCAGCGGGCCGTAGCGTTCGTGCAGGTCGAGCTGGTAGGCGTGCAGGCCGCCCGCGGCCGTGATGGCGCTCAGCCCGCTGTCTGACTGGGTGGGAGGTCCGGGGATATCGCGCACGTCGCCACGGTCTCCTGATCGGGTTCGCTTGGCAAGCCTCCCCGCGGGTCTGCGAAGATCACCTGATGGTGCGATCAGGCGTGACGCTGGTGATCGTGCTGCTGGTGCTCAGCGGGACGCCGGTGCCGGTCGGGGTGCCCCGGACGTTCGAGGACGAGGCGGCGCAGGCCGTATGGGCGTGGCGGACCAGCGGGGCGGCGGAGCGGTGGCGTGACGGGTTCCTGCCGGTGGGCGAGCTGAGCGCGATGCCGCCGGATGCCGGACGCGTGCCACGACAGGCGCTAGCCGAGACGCTCGCGCATGGGGCTGAGAGCGTCCGCCATGGACCGCCCCGCTCCGGCACCGCCACCATATGACCATGCTGGTACTCGCGCTGATCACCCTCCTGCTGCACGGCGCCCTCACGGGCCTGTTCTACGCCTTCTCCATGTCCGTCATGCCGGGCCTGAACGCCATCGACCCCGCCCAGGCCGAGGCGGCGATGCGGAGCATCAACAGGAAGATCCTCAACCCGTGGCTCCACCTGGTCTTCCTCGGCTCGCCAGTGGCCGCCCTGGTGGCGGGGTTCCTCGCGGACGGCATGGCCGCCACCTGGTTCTTCGCCGCCGCCGGGGTGAACTTCGTCGGCTCCTTCCTGGTCACCATGCTGATCAACGTGCCGATGAACAACGCGCTGGACGCCGCGACCATGTCGTTCAAGGACTACTCGCCCCGGTGGACCGCCTTCAACACGCTGCGCACCGTGGCCTGCGCGGCGAGCGTCGTGCTGGTCGGGCTCGGGCTGACCGAGCTGTGATCAGTGCCCGTAGCGGGTGCGCAGCAGGCCGCGGCACAGGCCGGCGTTGCCCTCGATGCCGCGCCTCCGCCGTCCGCACGCCGTCCGCACGCCGTCCGCACGCCGTCCGCACTCCGGGCGCCGCCCGTACGGCGTCCAGGGCGTCCGCGACCATGAGGTAGGCGAAGTCCGGCGCGCAGAAGTAGGTCGGCAGCCGTGCCGGCCGTCGGCGGGCACCGTGTGCGTGGCACCGAGCCCTTCGGCGAGCTTGAGCGCCTCCGCCGACCGGTCCACGACGATGATCTCGGCGGGTGTCATCGCGGCCAGGCACTGCACGCCGATGTGGCCGAGCCCGCCGGCGCCGATCACCGCGACGCTCGTGCCCGGATGGAGCAGCGGCTGCGCCTTGCGTACCGCGTGGTAGGCGGTCAGCCCCGCGTCGGCGAGCGCCGCGACCTCCGCCGGGTGCAGTGACTGGCTCAGCTTGACCACCGAACGGGCGGAGGTGAGCAGCAGCTCGGCCATGCTGCCGTCGCAGTCGATGCCGGGGAAGCGCGCGTTCGCGGGGGCGGTCAACGGCCGAGATTTCAGAACGCGGGAATTTCGGTCCTACCCGGCGAAGTGCTCCTTGGGGATGACGCCGTGCACGCCCGTCGTCCTGTCGACCACCTGTGACACCTCGAAGTTCGCCGCCGCTGACAGGTAGGCGTACGCCACGGCCCGCTCCATGCCCTGGTCGTGCTCCAGGAAGTCCAGGGCGTTGACGACGGCGCGGCGCATGGCCACGTCCAGGTCGTTCACCTGCCCGCCCTGCGAGCCGTCAGGATCGGACAGGCCGATCGGCAACCAGGCGTCCCGCGTCTCCGCGAACGGGTAGTGGAAGGCCGGCGAGGGCGCGTCGCCCGAGCCCGGCTTGCAGACGGTGAGGCGGAAGGTGGCGCGCAGCGAGCCCTCCATCGCGGTCAGCGCCACCTCGCCGCCGCCCATCGCGTGATGCGGGTCGCCGGTGTAGAACAGCGCGCCCTCCGCGAACACCGGCAGGTAGAACGTGGCGCCCGCGCCGAGGTGGTGGATGTCGATGTTGCCGCCGCCCCGGGTGGGCGGGATCGAGTTGAGCGCGGGGTCGGTCATCCGGTCCGCGCCGGCGAACGCGACGCCCATGACCCCCATGAACGGCCGCAGCGGGAACGTCACCTCCTTGCCCCGCCCGCGCTTCAGCACGCCGCGGCCCCGGCGGACCGGGGTGAACACCGACACGTTCCCGTATCTCATCGGATCGCCGGTGGCGCGCCCGTCGGTGGCCACCGGAGGCATCACCTCCTGCACCGTGATGCCGTCCGGCGCGCCGCCGCCCGCCTGCCTGGCCAGCGCGCCCTTGCCGTGGCGGCTGGAGACGACCCCGTACGGCACGCGCGGCAGCAGCGACAGCATCTCGACCTTGAGCACGTCGCCGGGGCGGGCATCGTCCACGTGGATCGGGCCCGTCACGATGTGCGGGCCGTCGAGGTCGAAGTCGCGCGGCGTGCGGGCGTAGTCGCGGGCGATCGCGACGGCGTCCTGGAGCACGTCCGCGCGGCGCACGCCGTGGCCGCCGAAGTACGCGACGGGGTCGCGGCCCTGGTCCTCAAGGATGCCCTCGTGCGAGACCGAGTCGACGGTGACCGTCTCGCCCGACCGCATCCGCAGGACGGGCTCGCTGGTCAGGGACGGTACGTAGCCCCAGCGCACCTGGTCGGGCGTGGAGCGCAGGTAGTGCCTGCCGTGGATCGGGCCCTTGCCGGGCTGGAGGATCTCGCGGGGCTGGGCCGCGGCCGGGCTCGCCGCCGAGGTGGCGGTGGCGCCCGCGCCGAGGGCCGCCGCCACGCGCAGGAAGCTCCGCCGCCCGAGTCCGGTGATCAGCGCGTCCCGTACGTCGGCCGCGCTCTTCGGCACAGTCATGATGGCTCCTCACAACGCCTCGCTCGTGACACCGATCATCGAGGACGGCTGTTGCGCCCTTGTTTCGGGCGGTTTTCGCCGTGCCCATGACCACCGATCGCCATGCGCCGTCTGACAGGATCGGATCACGCTCTGATCTGAAAGGCATCCGAGATGGCTCCGAACATCGCCACCGCACGCCGCGTCGACCTGCCCGAACTGCTCGACTTCCTGCGCCCCAGGCACCACGGCCTGCTGTCCACCACCCGCGCGGACGGGCGTCCCCAGCTCTCCCCCGTCTCCTGCGGTGTGGACGGGAAGGGCACGATCGTGGTCTCCACCTATCCCGACCGGGCCAAGGCCGCCAACGCCCGCCGTGACGACCGCGTGTCGATCTGCGTGTTGTCCGACGACTGGAACGGGCCGTGGGTGCAGGTGGACGGGCATGCCGAGGTGACCGACATGCCGGAGGCGCTGGAGGGGCTGGTGGAGTACTACCGGTGCATCGCCGGCGAGCACCCCGACTGGGACGAGTACCGCGAGGCCATGCGCCGCCAGGACAAGTCGCTGATCCGCATCCACATCGACCGCTGGGGCCCCATCGCGACCGGCGGCTTCCCCGCACGGCTGGTCGCCGACCAGTGACGCGGGCTCACACCATGGCCAGGTAGGCGGCCAGCTCCCCGGCCGAGGAGGTGGCGATGCCGACGTACCCGTCCGGCCTGATCAGGGTGTGCCTGACGCCTCCGTACGGCTGCGCGGGCACGTACGCCCGCACCTGCGGACCTCCGGGGACGCGCGGCGCGGGGTCCGGGGAGAGCAGCGTGAAGTGCGGCCCCCGCAGCAGGTCGAACAGGCGTGCCCGCCGCCCGCCCGCGCCGCCAGGATCGGCGCCGCCACTCCCAGGTCGTCGAAGACCTCCTGCGTGCGGGGCTGGAGGCCCTTGCCCTTGGAGCCGCCCGCCGGTTGCGGGGCCTGGTCCAGGATGCGGCAGGGGACGCCGCGGCGGGCGCGGTCCACGGCGAGGGTCAGGCCGGTGAGGCCGGCGCCCGCGATGAGCACGTCGGTGTCGTCGTTCATGGCGCCGACCGTGCCAGGCGGCTCTGCCGGATCGCTGTCAGCTCCTGCCAGGCGCCGTCGGGGGCGCCGTCGGGGGCGCCGTCGGGGGCGCCGTCAGGGCTCGTCGGGCGCCGCCGTCCCCTCGGCTCCCCGCTCCCACATCGCCTGCAGCACCGGCCCACGTCGCCAGGCGCGGCGAGGAAGGCCGCTGGCGGTACGCGATCGACAACCCGTTCGGAACCGCCGGCTGAATTGTCGGTCCCGCTGGTCAGAATGGACCCATGACCGAGACGCCCCCCATCACCACGCTGCCCGACGACACGGCCTACGCCGAGGCCGTCCAGCTCGCCGTCGACTCCGCCGCGGCCTACTACGCCGACGGCACCTCGACGCTCGACGACGACGCCTACGACCGGCTGGTGCGCGGCATCCAGGCGTACGAGGAGGAGCACCCCGAGTCGGTGCTGCCGTCCTCGCCCACCGGGAAGGTGGCCGGCGGGGCCGTGGCGGGCGACGTGCCGCACACGGTGCCGATGCTGAGCCTCGACAACGTCTTCGGCGCCGAGCAGCTCGCCGACTGGGCGGCGGGGCTGGAGCGCCGGCTCGGGCGGCCGGTCACGGCGTGGAGCGTGGAGCCCAAGCTCGACGGGCTGGCGATCTCTGCCCGCTACCGGCACGGCCGGCTGGCGCAGCTCGTCACGCGCGGCGACGGCACCGCCGGCGAGGACGTCTCACACGCCATCGGCACCGTCGTCGGCCTGCCCGACCGGCTCGCCGACGCCGTGACGGTGGAGCTGCGGGGTGAGGTCATGATGACCACCTCGCAGTTCGAGGAGGCGTGCGCCAAGCGGCAGGCGCACGACGGCACCACCTTCGCCAACCCGCGCAGCGCCGCCGCGGGCACGCTGCGCGCGCAGGACCGGCCTTACGTGTGCGAGCTGACCTTCTTCGGCTACGGCGCGCTGCCCGCGCCCGGCGACGAGTCCGACCTGGCCGTGCGCCTGCGCGAGCTGCCGCACAGCCAGATCATGGAGTGGGTCGCCGCGCAGGGCGTGCAGACCACGGCCGCCACCTCCGTGGCCGGCATCGTGGCGCAGACGCTCGACCAGGTGCAGGCCCGGGTCGGGGAGATCGCGGCGGCGCGGGCCGAGCTGCCGTTCGGCATCGACGGCATCGTGATCAAGTGTGATCTGGCCGGTGACCAGGCGGAGGCGGGGTTCAGCTCGCGGGCGCCGCGGTGGGCGGTGGCGTACAAGCTGCCCGCCACCGAGAAGATCACCAAACTGCTCGACGTGACGTGGAACACCGGCCGCACCGGCGTCATCGCCCCGCGCGCCGTGCTGGAGCCCGTCGAGCTCGACGGCAGCATCGTCACCTACGCCACCCTGCACAACGTCGCCGACATCACCCGGCGCGGCCTGATGCTGGGCGACAGCGTGACCGTCTACAAGGCGGGCGACGTCATCCCCCGGGTCGAGGCGCCGGTGGTGCACCTGCGCACGGGCGACGAGCGGCCGATCCCGATCCCCGAGGTCTGCCCGATGTGCGGGGATGAGATCGATCGGTCGCAGGAGCGCTGGCGGTGCGTGCGCGGGCGCGACTGCCAGGCGATCTCCTCCGTCATCTACGCGGTCGAACGCGACACGCTCGACATCGAGGGCCTCGCGTCCAACCGCATCAAGCAGATGTTCGAGAACGGCTTGATCGCCGACTTCGCCGACCTGTTCTTCCTGACCCGCGAGCAACTCCTCAAGCTGGAGCGCATGGGCGAGACCAGCACCGACAACCTCCTGGCCGCCATCGAGCAGGCCAAGACCAGGCCGCTCAGCAGGGTGTTCGCGGCTCTCGGGGTGCGCGGCACCGGCCGTTCGATGAGCCGCCGCATCGCCCGCCACTTCGCCACCATGGACAACATCCGCGCGGCCGACGCCGAGGCGATCCAGCAGGTCGACGGCATCGGGCCGGAGAAGGCGCCGGTCGTGGTGGAGGAGCTGGCCGAGCTCGCCCCGCTGATCGACAAGCTGGTCCGCGCGGGAGTCAACATGGTGGAGCCCGGCGCCACCCCGCCGAGCGACGACCCGAAGGCCCCGGCCGAGGACCTGCCGCTCAGCTCGATGTCGGTGGTCGTGACCGGCACGATGACGGGGCCGCTGGCGGCGCTGACGCGCAACGAGGTGAACGAGCTGATCGAGCGGGCCGGCGGCAAGTCCTCCTCCAGCGTCTCCGCCAAGACCTCGCTGCTGGTCGCCGGGGAGAAGGCGGGCTCGAAGCGGGCCAAGGCCGAGTCGCTGGGGGTGCGGATCGTGAGCCCGGAGGAGTTCGCCGAGCAGGTCGGCGCGTTCCTCTGAGCTTGGTGGAGCCAGGCCACGCCGGGTCCGTCACCTCGTGGGGGTGGAGCGCCGGCGGAGCCAGCCGGCGGCGCACTCGCCCCGGCGTACGTGGGCGCCGATCAGGACGGCGCTCTTGCCCAGGTACGCCGCCATCTCCAGGACGTCGCCGGAGGCGCCCTCGCCCGACGGGAACCACTCGAACAGGCGCTGGTCGGTCGGCCAGAACCAGCCGGGGATACGCTCCAGCGCGGCGGTGAGATCTGGTGCTGACATGCCCCGGACGCCAACAGCCCGGTTTTTCCGGAAAGAAGAGGGTTTGCCGCATGGCCATCGGGAGGTCACCGAAAGTTCGGCCGGCTTCGATTTTGTCGGTGCCGCCGTTCATAATCGCCATCGAGCACTGATCTCGGGGAGGCGGCGGCGATGGCGAGGCGCTCCAGGCGCAGGCGGCGCAAGGCGGGCATGAAGGAGCAGTTGGCGCTGCTCGGCCTCGTGGGCGCGGCCGTCGTGGCCGTTCTCTTGGTGAAGTTCGCGGTGGAGAATCCGGTGTGGGCCGTGGTCATGGCCGGCCTGCTGATAATCGGCTTCTGTGGCGCGCTTTTCATGAGATATCGGGTCATTCAGGCACATCGTCGGCAATTTCTCGCCGCCAATGCGGAATTGGCGAAGGTCGATACCCTGACCGGCCCCGAATTCGAGCACCTGGTCGCCGAACGCCTGATCGCCGACGGCTTCCGCCGCGTACGCGAGCGGGGCCGCAGCGGCGACGGCGGCGTCGACATCACCGCCGTCGCGCCCGGCGGCGGGCCGTACGCGGTGCAGTGCAAGCGCTACAGCCGGACGGTCGGTGCTCCGGAGGTGCGCAACTTCCTGGGGGCGCTGGCCAACACGTTCGACGGGCACACGGGGGTGCTCGTCACCTCCGGGCATCTCACCCGTCAGGCGCGTGCGGAGGCGTTACGCGCCCGGCAGCCTCTCGTCCTCGTCGAACGTGACCGCCTCGCCGATTGGTTGATCGGGCGCGACAGCCTGTTGCCGCGTCGGGTGCGGTTTTCGCTGGTGGAAGGGGAGGAGCCGGCGGGCTGATCCGGATTGATCGACTACGGGGCGGCGGGACCGCTAGGGTTGTCCGCCTTCTCTTCCGCTGCATTCTCCTCCGCCCCTCCGCCCCCTTCCCCACTCCTCCTCCGCTCCTCCGCTCCTCCTCCGCCCTCCTCCCGCCCCCCGAGGACCGCCGTGCTCCGCTACCGCCTTGGCCCGATCGTCGTGGCCCTCCTCGCGGTGCTGGTCGCTGCATCCGGCGCCGTCGCCCTCGTGACCGGCGACACCCGGCTATCCGTGCTGTTGGTCTACGGGCGGTTCCCCGAGCAGCTCGACGAGGTGGATACGGCCCATCTCGTGATGCTGGTCCTGGTGGGCCTGGCACAGGTCTGGGCGTTGGGGCAGATCCTGCCGAAGCCCGCCGCCGTCCTGCCGCAGCGGCACGGCGGCGGGGCACGGGGTGGGGCGCGGGGCTGGGACGAGCGGCTGCTGCGGATCGTGCTGTACGCCTGGATCGGGTGCGAGCTCGCCGACCGCCTGCCCTCCTGGCCCGAGCTGCCCGAGCATCTCGCCCAAGCCGCCGCCGTGGTGCTGTTCTTCCGGGTGATGCGACCGGTGGCCCTGGGCTTGCGACTGGTCGCGCTCGTCGTGGGGCTGTTGGAGCCGGTCCGGGTGCTGGTCTCCGCGATCCCCTGGATCGAGGGCGCGGTGCTCTACGACGTTCTGCGGCTGGGTGGGGTGTCGTGGCTGGTCTGGCTCGTGCTGACGGTGGCGGCGCAGGCGAAGGACGGCCGGTGGCGGCGGGGCACGCTGTGGGCGGGAGCGGTGGTCGCCGCCGAGCCGCTGCTCGTGCCGGAGCTGGACTTTCCCTTCTTCTGGTCCTACGCGTGGTTCGAAGGGGCCAGGCTGTTGATCGACGTGGTCCTGGTGGTGTGGCTCGGCCGCTCCGCCCGGGAAGCCGGGAACGAACCCAAGGCCCTGGCGCAGGCCCGGACCGGGTCCAAGGCACCGTCAGCCGCCGCCCACAGGCGACCGTTACGGTGGTGGCCGGCGCAGGCGGTGGCGGTGGTGGTTCCGCTGGTGCCCGCAATGGTCAACTGCGTGAACGGGGTGTTCACCTGGATCGGGCCGCGCGGGGCCATCGCATCCTGGTTCTCCGGCGACGGGTGGTTCCTGCGGCAGCTCTGGCTCCCGATCGACGTCCTCCTGGGGGCCGGTGGCGCCTCGGGGCTGGTGCTGGCGGCGGTGCTGCTCCAGACCCGGCGGCTGGTGCTCGGCACGGTCGGGGTGCTGCTGGTCGCGGCGGTGGTCGGCGTGGTGAGCGCGGTGACAACGGGGGACGAAGGAGAACGGGCGGCCCAAGCTTCCGAGACCGCGATCTGGAACACGCCCTTCCCTGCCACCGCACCTACCACTGCACCCGCCACTAGCCTTGCCGCCGACCCTGCCACTGAGCCTGCCTCTGAACCTACGCCTGCGCCTACCACCGGCCCCACCACCGATCCCACCGCCGCACCCACCACCGGCCTTGCCAGCGACGCCGCCGCCGCACCCACCACCGATCCCGCCACCCATCCCGCCACCGGCCTTGCCGGCGACGCCGCCGCCCCACCCACCACTGCCCCTACCCCCGACGCCGGCACCTCCGGCTCCGAGCAGGTGATCGTCGGCCTCGTCCGCCCATTCGAGAGCCGCCTGACATTCCACGACGAGAGTCCCCCGATCCTCTTCGACGAGCTGCTCACCACCGAGCCCGGCATCTCCCCGCTCTGGTACAGCGCCGCCTTCACCACCTCCGCCTTACTCCTGCTCCTCGCGTACGGCGGCCACCGCGTGCGCCGCCCGTACCGGACGGTCATGGCGAGCGTCGCCACGGCGGCGGCGCTGGCGTTCGTGCCGGTCTCGGATCAGGAGCCCGCCCGGTTCACCACGGCGGCCGGCTGCGACGGCATGGACCCCGATCGGGTCTCGGGCGAGCAGCGGTTCGTCTGCTCGGTGCGGCGCATCGAGAGCCCGCCGTTCGGCAAGGACATGCCCGATGAGCGGCTGATCGCGTACGGGCGGCGGCTCTGTGACGTCTACACCCGCGGCGACGCCCAGGAGGCGGCGGCGTTCGGCGCCGCGCACGGCTTCGCGCCGCTCGAACAGGCCGCGCTCGTGCGGGACATCTGCCCGAAGGCCGAGGCGGACGTGGCTCAGGCTTCGGCCGAGGACGAGGCCGAGATGCTGGCGTGGGAGGCGGAGGAGCAGGCCATGTGCGACCGCGCGCCGCGCCACCGGCCGCTGGTCGAGCCCGTTCGGGCCACCAGGGAGAAGGAGCCGGTCTGGCCCGAGGTCTGGCTGGAGGCGTACGAAGGGGACGGCATGCCGGACGACGGGCTGTACGGGCAGGAGCTCGATCTGGTGGCCGTCGCGCCCGGTCACCTGCTCATCGAGGTCGAGACCACCTACCGCGTCTGCGTCACCACCGAGACCTACGACCGCCGTCCCCCGGTCGAGACCAAGGGCTGGGCGCACGTCGTCGAGGTCGGGTACGAGAGCCCGACCGGCACCATCGAGCTCACCGACAACCTCGCGGGGGTGGAGCTTCCCGACCTCTCGCTGCGCGGCAGGAAGGGGCACTATCGCATCCGCGTCCACTACGACCCGCCCGACTGGGAGAGGAAGGTGGGGCAGCGGCTGCTCGTCATGGCCTGGCCGGGACGCGGCGACGCCAGGGTGGTGCACCGGGCTCCGCCACGCTGAGCGCGGCGTCCCCGGCGGCGACGCTCGTCAGGCCCGCCGGGCGCCCCACCGCTGAGCGCGGTGACGACCGTGTGGCCCGTCGGGCGTCAGCGCTGAGTGCAGATGGCGGTGTCCAAGGCAGCCTCCACCCGCTCCAGCGCCTTGGCCGAAGTGGGCAGGTGGGTGACGGCGACGGCGGCGGCGCGGCCGTCCTCGGTGGCGGCGTTGGCGGTGTAGTAGCCGGGGATGGAGCCACCGTGCCCCCACGCCGTGACGCCGCACGACAGCTTCACGCTGCTCAGGCCGAGGCCGTAACGCCCCTCGCGGCCGAACTGCGGTGCCGCGACGGTGGTGCGCAGCTCCTTGAGCTGGGCGGGCTTGAGCAGCTTGCCGTCGAGGAGCGCGGTGAAGAAGCGGTTCAGGTCGCTGGGGGTGGAGATCATCTGCCCGGCGGTCCAGGCCTGCGACGGGTCGAACTCGGTGACGTCCGACATCGGCTGCTGCGGGTCGTCGCGGTGGTAGCCGGTGGCGTACGGCCGGCGGAGCTTGCGGTCGCCGTCGGCCGGGAAGTAGGTGCGGCGAAGGCCGAGCTTGTCGACGGTGCGCCTGGTGATCTCCTCGCTCGCGGGGCGGCCGGTGACCTGCTCGATGAGCAGGCCCGCGACGATGTAGTTCGTGTTGCTGTAGGCCCATCGGGTGCCGGGCGCGAACTGTGCCTTCTTGTCCAGCGCGAGGTCGAGCAGGCGGCGCGGCTCGTAGTGCTGGTGCAGGATGGGCAGGATGCCGCCGGCCAGGAGGGTGTCGGTGTACTCGGGCAGGCCGCTGGTGTGCTGCAGCAGCTGCCGTACGGTGATGCGGCGGCCGTCGATGCCGTCGCCGCGCAGCAGGCCCGGCAGGTAGGTCTCGACGGGTGCGTCCAGCTTGACCTTGCCCTCGCCGACGAGCTGCAGGACGGTCACGGCGGTGAAGGTCTTGGTGTTGCTGCCGATGCGGACGTACGCGTCGGCCGGGGGACGGCCCTTGCGGCCCGCGGTGTAGTGGCGCATGCCGCCGCCGCGTGCCTGGACGGAGGCGAGCGCGCCGGGGAAGCCGTCCTTGGTGACGAGCTTGTTCAGGGTCGCCTCCATGCTCGGGGAGGCGGCGGCCTGGGTGGCGGTGCCGCAGAGGACGGCGAGGGTGAGGGCGGAGGCTCCGGTCCACCGGTGGAAGCTCGATGCGATCATGTCGCCAAACTACGGACGGTCAGGGGCCGGTCGCGATCCCGTATACGGGACGATCGTGGTAGGGCCAGCACTACCGCCTAGGATCATGGCGCATGCGTCCGAACGACTGGCACCTCACCGACGACCTCGACGGTTTCCTCGCCCGGGCCGGAGACTTCCTGCGGTCCCGTCCCGCCCTGCACACCACGCCGCTGACGGCGCTGGAGAAGCTGCGCGCACGGGGCGCGGACGCGTCCGTCTTCTTCGGCGTGCTGGAGCCGGAGGGGCAGGTCAGCGCCGTCTGCTACCGCCTGGCGACCCATCGCCTGACCCTCACCCCGTGCTCGGACGAGCACGCCGACGCCCTCGCCGCCCACCTGGCCGGCCTCGGCACCCGCCTCGTCGGCGTCACCGCGGACCACGACACCGCCACCGCCTTCGCCGAGGCGTGGCAGCGGCACGCGGGCGCGACGCCGGCCTCCTTCTGGGGTGCCCGCCTCTACCGGCTCGGCACACTGACCCCGCCGGAGCCGGTACCGGCCGGTCAGGGCCGGGTCGCGGGCGCGCAGGACCACGAGCAGGTGGTGCGGTGGTGCGGTGAGTTCGCCGCCGCCGTCGGGGAGGCCGCCGCCATGGACGCCCGCGCCTGGGCCGACTCGCGCTTCGCCGACAAGCACTACACGTTCTGGGAGCTGCCGGACGGCACCGCCGTCTCCATGGCGGGCTCGACGTCGATGGTCGGCGGCATGATCAGGGTGGACCCGGTCTACACGCCGGCCCGCCTCCGCGGCCGCGGCTACGCGGGCGCCGTGACGGCCGCGGTGAGCGGGGCCGCGCTCGCCGCGGGCGCGACGGACGTCGTCCTGTTCGCGGATCCCGCCAACGCCACCAGCAACGCCCTCTATCAGCGGATCGGGTACGTCCCGATGTGCGATTTCACCGGGTACGCCTTCTCCAGCGACACACCGGCGGCCCGCTAGAAGCTTCCCTGGCGCACCGGCAGCCCTTCCGTCAGGCTTCTCTGGAACGCAGGAATGCTTCCAGCGCGGCCCGGACGGCGGCCCTCGTCGGTTCCAGGGCGATCCCGTGCTCCCACAGGAGCTTGCCCGCCGTCCCCGACTTGTCGTGCAGGAGGCCGAGCAGCATGTGCTCGGTGCCGATGTAGTTGTGCCGCAGCTCCGCCGCCTCGGTCAGCGCGGCGGTGAGGGCCCGCCGGGCGTCCGCGCCGACCGACAGCGCCGCCGGTGCCCCTGGGCCGGTGGGCAGCCGCCGTTCCAGGGACTCGCGCAGAGCGGACGGGTCGGCGTCCTGGGCGGCGACGGCGCGGACGGCCAGGGTGTTCGGGTCGTCGAGGATGCCGAGCAGGACGTGGCCGGCCTCGATGGCCGAGCGGCCGAGGCGGCGGGCGTGCGTTTCGGCGCGTTCGAGGGTCTCCTTGGCGCGCCCCGTGTAGCGCTCGAACGCCCCCGACTTGGCCAGGTCCGCGATCGTGAGGCTGGACCAGCGGCGGCCGTAGCGCTGCTGGGCCGCCTGGCGGCTGATGCCGAGATGGTCGCCGATGTCGGCCCATGAGCAGCCTTCGGCCCTGGCCAGCTCGACCAGGTAGCCGAGCAGGCGGTCGCCGACTTTCTGCAGGTCGGACAGCACGCCTTCGGCCACCGTGAGTCGGGCCAGGGCGTCGGTGTCGTCGGCGCTGCGCTCTTCGACGATCGACAGCAGCTCGGTGAGGTCGGGTAGCTCGGGCACCGTACCATTATGGCTGTCAACGTCTGCCTTGACACTTCTGGGATGTCAATGCGAGCGTTGACGCATGGACATCAGCATGCTGGGAGAGGCGCTCGACACGTACGTGCCGGAGATCATGGAGCACTGCGGGACGCCGGGGTTGTCGATCGCGGTGGGCGTCGGCACGGAGGTGCCGCTGGCCCGCGCGTACGGGGTCGCGGACCTGGCCACCGGCCGCCCGATGGCGGTGGACACGGTCGCCCCCACGGGCTCCGACTGCAAGCCGTACACCGGGGTCGCCGCCCTCCAGCTCGTCGAGCGCGGGGTGATCGGGCTGGACGAGCCGATCGAGCCGTACGTGCGCGTCGTCAACCCGTACGGGCAGCGACCGATCACGCTGCGGGACCTGCTCACCCACCGCAGCGGGCTCGGCGTCGGCATGGGCAACTTCGACCGCGTGCCGCCACCGCCGCTGGGTGAGCATCTGCGGCGGGTGCTCGACGCCGGGCGGTCCGACGCGTACGGGGGTGCGATGGTGCCGTTCTGGGCGGGGCCCGTGGGGGCTGCTTACCAGTACAGCAATGTGGGGATCGCCGTGGTCGGGCACCTGGTGGAGCTGCTCAATCCCGATGGGGTGACGTTCTCGGAGTGGGTGGGGCGGCAGGTGTTCGCGCCGCTGGGGATGGGCTCGACCGTGTTCCCACGGGCGCAGCATCCCGACTTCGTGCCGGCCGAGCTGCTCGCCCGGCGTTCCACGGGGTATGCGACGTTGCCCGGTCTGCGGCTTCCGCTGCCTACGTTGTATCCGGGTGACTATCCGGCGGGGTCGGCGCTGAGCACGCCGTCCGATCATGCCAGGTTCGTGCTGGCGGTGCTCGGCGGCGGGGCTCCGGTGCTGTCGGCGGAGCTGGCGACGCAGCTGGTCACGGCTCAGGCGTCCGGGGGGACGTTGATGGGGGCGCGGGGGGATCTGGCTGTCGGGCTGGTGTTCAACGTGTTCGGGGGTGCGCATCCGTACATCGGGCACGGTGGTGAGTACCCCTGGGGGTGGACGCACTTCACGCGGGGGTGGATCGAGGATCGGGTGGCGCTGGTGATCTCCGCGAACCAGTTCGACCTGGGTGATTTCGGCCTGTCCGATCGGCCGGGGCACGCTGCCGCGCGGCTGGTCGCTGAGATCGTCACCGCCTGGGTCCATGGGGTCGATCCCCGTCCCCGGCGGACTCTGGCGGCTGGGCGGAGCTTCCTGGCCGGGCTACTGGTGGGTGATCGGCTCACGGCCCGGTTGGGGATCTCCGGGCAGCCCGCCGCTGAGGAGCTGGCTCGCGTTTGTGCGGAGGCTGAGGTGGCGTTTCCGTGGGATCAGGAGGCGTTTCTGGAGGGGGTGGGGCGGGTGCGGTTGACGGCGGCGCCGCTGGTGGACCACGCCCTCACTGTGCGGCGGGAGGTGGCGGGGCATGAGCTGGCGTTGCTGGCGGGGCAGTTGGGGGTGCCTGGTCTGGCCGCGCAACTGGCCGGTGGTCCCGGCTCGCAGGCGGACGGTGGCTCCCGGGCGGACGGTGGCCCGCAGGTGAGCAGCGGCTCGCAGGCCGGCAGCGGCTCGCAGGCGGCGGAGCAGTGAGCGTGGACGGCGCCCGGACCGTGTTGGAGGCGCTGTCGATCGCCGTGTCGGCGGGCGTCCCGACGTTGGTGTGGGGCAGCCCCGGCACCGGCAAGACCTCGGCCGTCGTAGCCCTCGCCGAGTCCCTGAGCTGGCCCGTCGAAGTGGTCATCGGCTCGATCAGGGAGCCGAGCGACTTCGCTGGCCTGCCGGTGATCTCCGACGGCACCGTCCGGCTCGCCCCGCCGGCCTGGGCGCAACGGCTGGCCACGGCCGGGCACGGGCTGCTCTTCCTCGACGAGCTGACCACCGCTCCCCCGGCGGTGCAGGCCGCGATGTTGCGGGTGGTCCTGGAGCGGGTGGTCGGCGACCTGCGGCTGCCGGACAAGGTGCAGGTAGTGGCCGCCGCGAACCCGCCGGAGGAGGCCGCCGACGGCTGGGAGCCGGCGCCGCCGCTGGCGAACCGGTTCGTGCATCTCGACTGGCCGGTGGACGGCAGGCAGATCGCGCGGGGCCTGGCCATGGGGTTTCCCGTGCCGTCGCTGGCCGGGTTCGCGCGGCCGGCGTCCCGGGAGCAGGTGATGGAGGCGCGGGCGACTGTGGCGGCGTTCCTGGAGATCAGGCCCGCGCTGGCACTGCGGGTGCCGTCGAGCAGCGGCACTTGGGGCGGCAGCTCGTCGATGGGCGGCGCGTCGGCCGGGAATCCGCCGGACCGGGGTGCGTGGAACGCGGGCGCCCCCGGCAGCGCCGGTCACGGCTGGCCCAGTCCCCGCTCGTGGGAGGCGGCGGCCAAGCTCATGGCCGCGTGCAAGGCGGCCGGCGCCTCGCCCGACGTGCTGGCCGTGCTCGTGGCCGGAGCCGTCGGTGAGGGGGCGGCCCTGGAGTTCCTGTCGTGGCTGGAGCACCTGGACCTGCCGGACCCGATGGCGGTGCTCGCCGGCCCGGACGCGTTCGAGCTGCCCAGGCGCGGTGATCGGGCGTTCGCCGTGCTCACCTCGGTGGTGGCCGTCGCGGTGGCCGCCGGGGACGTGGAACGGTGGAACGCCGCCTGGCGGGTGATCGCCAAGGCCGCCCGTACCGCGCCGGACGTGGCCACCCTCGCGGCCCGCACCCTGGCCGGCCACCGCCCCCCGGGCGCCGAGATCCCCGCCGCGCTGCTGGAGCTCAGCCCGATCCTGCGCTCGGCAGGGCTGCTCGGTGACTAGCCCCGAGCTGTGGGAGAAGTGGTCGGCGGCCCGCGTCCGCGCCGCCCACCAGGCCCCGTACCTGGCCACCGCGCTGCTCTCCCTGGACCCCGTCATGGTCACCGGCACCACCGGCGAGCTGCGGCGCTTTCCCACCGATCCGGGCTGGCACGTGTACGTCGGGGCCGAGGAGCTGGCGGGGCAGAGCGTGCAAGAGGTGGCCTTCTGGCTCGTCCACCAGGTGACCCACCTGCTACGGGAGCATGCCCGCCGCTACCCGGGCGGCGTGGTGGAGCCGCTGCCCGAGGAGCAGCGAGCCTGGAACCTGGCGACCGACGCCGAGATCGACGACGACCTCACCCCGGACGAGCCGCCGAGGACGACCCCCCGCGCTTCTTCACCGGACGCCACCACACCCATTCGTCCACCGGACGCGACCACGCCCGCCCGGCTCGGTCTCCCGGACGGCTGGACCGCCGAACAGTACTGGCACGCCCTGCGCGACGACGCGGCGCACCAGCACCAGCACAAGCACAAGCACGACCACGACCACGACCAGCCGAAGCACTCCCCACCAACCACCCCGGGTGACTGCGGCAGCGGCTGCGACGGCCTCCCCCGCGCCTGGGACCGAGACCTGCCCGCCCTCTCCCCCGCCAGCGCCCGCCTGACCGCCCTCGACACCGCCCGCAGGATCCGCGAACGCCTCAACGCCCACGACGACGTGCCGGCCGGTTGGCGCCGCTGGGCCGACCAGGTGCTCGAACCCACCGTGAGCTGGCGTCGCCTCCTGTCCGCCAAGGTGCGGCACGGCCTCACCCAGGCGGCGGGCCGCGTCGACTACACCTACCGCAGGCCGTCACGCAGGGCAGCCGCGCTCCCCGGCGTCGTCCTGCCGAGCCTGCAGCAGCCCCTGCCCTCCGTGACGGTGCTGATCGACACCTCGGGCTCGGTCACCGAGACCATGCTGGCCCAGGCGCTGGCCGAGGTCACCGGCGTGCTGCGGGCTCTCGGCCTCGGCCGGCGGCTGCTCACGGTGATCACCTGCGACGCGCGCGCGTACCGGCCGCAAGCCCTCAGCCGCGTCTCGGACCTGCGGCTGGACGGCGGCGGAGGCACCGACCTGCGGGCCGGGTTCGCCGCCGCCCTGGCCAGGCGCCCGCCGCCGGACCTGATCATCGCACTCACCGACGGCCGCACCCCGTGGCCGTCGCACCGCCCGCCCGCGACCCGGGTCGTCGTCGCCCTGCTCGACGCGACCGGGCAGGCGCCCGAGTGGGCGCAGACCGTACACGTCCAAGGAGCATCATGATGTCCGACGAGTTCGACCCGGCCGCGTACGAGACCGCCGGGATCCCGCGCGCCGAGGCCCGCCGCTGGCGGAGCTGGCGGCTGACCGCCGCGCAGGCCGCCGCCTGGCGGCGGGCCGGCGTCACCGACCCGGCGGAGGCCACCCAGTGGACCACCGCCCGCGTCACCCCCGACACGGTCGGCTCGTGCCGCGTCGCGGGCCTGACCGCCGCCGAGGCGCTCCTCTGGCACGAGTACGAGTTCACCCTCGACGAGGCCATCGCGCTCACCCGCCAGGGGCACACCCCTGACCGGGCCTACGACCTCGAACACGGCCGCCGGCCCCGCAGCGCCGACGACCCCACGGCCCCCGGGGACGCGTTCAGCAGCCTCATGGCGTTCGCGGGCGGCGGCGATCCGCGTGACAGGGCGCAGCGGTTCATCGCCCGCCTGGGGAACGCCGACGCCTTCGTGATCTACAGCTACTGCGGCGAGGACTGGGTGGACGACGAGGCCGCCGCCTGGGCCCGCCAGAACGTGGCCGCCCCCACCGCCCGCATGTGGCAGGAGCTGGGGCTCAGACCGGCCGAGGCCAGGAGGTTCATCCAGCGCGGGCTCAGCCCGATGGCGGTCGCGCGGGCGTGGTGGCGGGCGGGCATCCCGTTCGAGGAGACGGCGTCGTGGGCGGGTGCCGGCCTGAGCCCGGAGGAGGCCGCCGCCCAGCGCGCCCGAGGCGTCACCGCCGAGCAGGCCGAAACCCTCCGCGCCCTCCGCGACGACCGCTGACGCCTCCACCGCACCCCCCGGCTCAGGTGGGCCGCCGCCAGTACGCCGCTGATCCGCTGCTGTGCTTGACCACCTGCGGCAGCGACTCCTCCGCCGGCCAGATCTGCAGCAGATAGTGATCGACGGGCCCGTCGGACAGGTCCGCGTCGTCGGTCGCGTCGTCCATCCCCCGCGCGTGGTACCGCAGCCGGTACCACCCGGGCCCAGCCGGCAGCGCGGGTAGCGCATGGCTGTCCCCGCCACCCCACTCCTGCAGCTCGAACTCCCCGGACTCCGACTTGATGCTGATCTCCACGACGTCCTCGAAGCCGTCGAGGTCCGCCCCGGGATCGTGGTCGGACACCGCGACGTCGAAGTCCACCACTCCGGTGTGCAGGCCGGTGATGATGAACGCGTCGCCGCCCTCGACCCGGATGATGCCGACCGGGTGGGTGGGATGGTCGTCGGGGATGCCCTCGGGCCCCTCGGCGTCGTCGGTGCAGTCGATCAGGTACGCCTGTCGGTAACTGACGCCGAGGTCGATATGCGTGACCTGCACGGTGGATTCGCTCACAACCGCAGACCCTAGAGCCGACCACCGACACTTCCGGCGTGAAGGCCGCGTTCGCCCGGATCAAGCCGAGCTGACCGCGCTCACTCCGTCGTTCAGGCCGAGCTGACCGGCACGAAGCCGGAGCCCGCCCGGTAGTTGGGCGACTGGTGGCGGAAGTAGGTGTTGTAGACCTGGCAGTAGCGCCCGCCCCTGGCCAGCAGCGTGTTGTGATCGCCCTCCTCCACGATCTGCCCGTGGTCGAGCACGATGATCCGGTCCACGTGCTCGATCGTGGACAGCCGGTGCGCGATGACGATCGAGGTGCGCCCGGCCAGCACCACGTCGAGCCCCTCCTGGATCTGCGCCTCGGTCAGCGGGTCGACGCTGGCCGTGGCCTCGTCGAGCACCACGATCGCCGGGTCCTGGATGAGCAGCCGGGCCAGCGCGACGAGCTGCCGCTGCCCCATCGACAGGGCCCGCCCGTGCTCGCCGACATCGGTCTCCAGGCCGTTCGGCAGCGCCTCGATCCAGTCGCCGCCGCCCACGGCCGACGCGGCGGCGAGCACCTCGTCGTCGGTCGCCTCGGGGCGCGGGTAGCGGATGTTGGCCGCCACGGTGCCGCTGAACAGGAACGGCGCCTGCGGCACCGCGCCGATCTGCCGCCGGTAGCCGCCCAGCTCCAGCGTGCGGATGTCGCGGCCGTCGATGAGCAGCCGGCCGTCCTGGAACTCGTAGAACCGGGTGATCAGCTTGCTCAGCGTGGACTTGCCCGCGCCGGTGTGCCCCACCAGCGCCACGGTCTCGCCCGCCTCGATGACCAGGTCGAAGTCGCGCAGCACGGGGTGCGCCGGGTCGTACCCGAACGTCACCCCCTCGAACTCGATGCGCCCGGCCAGCCGCCCCGGGGGCTGCGCGTCCGTCTGGACGACCCGCGGCGGCGCGTCGATCAGCGCGAAGACCCGCTCGGACGCCGACAGCCCCTGCTGGAACTGCGACCAGAACGCGGCGATGGACGTCAGCGGGAACCAGAAGAGCGAGACCCCCTGCAGGAACAGGTACCAGTCACCGGCCGACAGCCTGCCCGCGACGACCGACGCGCCGCCGAGCTGCACGAGCGCGACCGTGGCCAGCCCCGCCACCAGGAAGAGCACCGGGAAGATCGCGGAGAAGACGAACCCCTGCCGCAGCGTCACCTGGTAGCTCTGCTGGTTGATCGGCCGGAACTCGTCGTAGACCTGCCGCTCCTGCCGGAAGTTCTTGGCCACGGCGATGCCGCCCATGGTCTCCTGGAGGTTGGCGTTGACCCGGCTCAGCGAGCGTTGCGCCCGCCGCGTGCTGACCCTGGCCAGCCGCCGGAACAGCAGCGCCAGCCCCACCACGACCGGCACCACCAGCAGCGTCAGCAGGGCGAGCTCGACGCTGCGCACGAACAGCAGCACCGTGACGAAACCGACCATGAGCACCTGGCTGATCAGGTCCATCGTGAGGGTGGAGACGGTGGCGAAGTCGTCGGTGTCGGACGTCACCCGGCTGACGATCTTGCCGGACGGCGTCTCGTCGTAGAACGACAGGTCGCGCTGGAGCACGGCGTCGAAGGCGTCCTCGCGCAGGCTCAGCACCACGTCGCCGGTGACCTTCGCGCTGTGCTTCTGCCGCAGGTAGTTGAAGCACCACGACAGCACCCCGGTGGCCAGGATGCCCGCGGCCAGCAGCCAGCCCATCTGGCCGATCGTGCCGTCGGCGATGGCGTCGACGGCGAGGCTGCCCAGCGTGGGGATGACCGCCTGGGCCGCCGAGCCCAGCACGATCATGGTGGCGACCAGGACCATCGAGCCCAGTCTGGGCCGGAAGTAGGACATGATCCGGCGCAGCAGCTCGCGGTCGTTGTAGGTGCGGTCGTAGTCCTCGGCCTCCAGGCCGTCCATGATGAAGCCCATCAGCGCACCCCTCCCTGCTCGCCGGCCAGGACCGGCCCGTCGTCGTGCAGGTCGGCCTCGTCGTAGTGGGCGAAGACCCGCCGATAGAGGCGGCTGCGCCCGATCAGCTCGTCGTGGCTGCCGAAGTCGACCACCTGGCCGCGCCGCAGCAGCAGCACCTTGTCGGCCCAGCGGATCTGCGAGAGCCGGTGGGTGATCAGCAGGGTGGTGCGCCCTTCGAGGATGCGGCCGATGGCCTGCTGGATCTTGTCCTCGGTCGCGGAGTCGATGGCGCTGGTGGAGTCGTCGAGCACGAGGATCGCCGGATCGGTGAGCAGCGCCCGCGCGATGGCCAGCCGCTGCCGCTGCCCGCCGGACAGCGTGACGCCGCGCTCGCCGATCACGGTGTCGTAGCCGTCGTCCAGCTCCTCGACGAACTCCGCGGCCTGCGCGTCGCGCGCCGCCTCGATCACCGCCTCGCGGTCGGCCCGCTGGCCCATGCTGAACGCGATGTTCTCCGCCACGGAGCGGGAGAAGAGCACGATGTCCTGCTCGATCGTGGAGATCTGCGAGCGCAGCGAGTCGAGGTCCCAGTCGCGGACGTCCACGCCGTCGATCAGGATCCGCCCCGAGGTGACGTCGTAGATGCGCGGCACCAGCTTGGTCAGCGTGCTCTTGCCCGACCCGGTCTCGCCGACGATGGCCACGGTCTCCCCCGGCCGCACGGTGAACGTCACCCCGCGCAGCGCCGGCTCGCCGCCCTCCTCGTAGCCGAACGTGACGTCCTCGAAGACGATCTCCCCGCTGACCGGCGCGGCGTGCCCGTCGGGCCGCTGCTCGATCTCGCTCTCGGAGGTGATGAGGCCGAGGATCCGGCGCGCGGAGACGATGCCGATCTGGATCAGCGAGAACGTGAAGATCGACATCTGCGTCGGGAACCCGAGCATGCCCATCAGCCCCATGAACGCGACCAGCTCACCGATCGTGATCGCGCCGACGCCCTGGAGGTAGAGGCCGTGCCACAGCCCCGCCGCCATGGCGAACGCGAACAGCAGCGTCGGCAGGTAACGCGCCTGCACCAGCCCGTTGCGGACGAAGGAGTCGCGGTAGCGCCGCGCGTTCGCCCGGAACCGCAGCCGCTCCTGCGCCTCCTGCGCGGTCACCTTGATCACCTCGATGCCCCGCACGGCCTGGTTGAGCCCGGCGTTGAGCTCGCCGAACTCCTCGCGCATGCGGGTCGCGACCGGGTTGAGCTGCCGCATGTAGTGCCAGAGCGCGAACCCGAACACCACCGCGAACACGCCGGGCGCCAGCAGCAGCCGCGGGTCGATGGCGGCGATGAAGAACAGCGGCACCAGCCCGGTCAGCCCCGAGTCCACGATCAGGTCGGCGCCCGGCGTGATCATGATGGAGAGCTGCCGGATGTCGTTGGCCGCCCGGGCCATCAGGTCGCCGACCCGCTGCCGGTTGTGGAAGGTCTGGCTCTTGCCGAGCAGGCTCACGTACAGCTCGTCGCGCGCGTCCCGCTCCAGCCGTTTGGCCAGCACCTCGCTCGACAGCCGCGCCCATAGGTCGAACAGCCCGCGCGCCACCACGATCGCCAGCAACGCCCACGCGATCAGCCCGAGCGCGTCCATCGGCTCGCCCTTCACCCCGAGCACCGCGTCGAACGCGTCACCGGTGAGCTGCGGCACCATGGCGTTGAGCACCACCATGGCCAGCGACCCGCCGAGGAAGCCGAGCAGGTGCAGCGGGTGGCGGCGCAGGTGCGACCAGAGCCAGCGCACCGGGCCGCGGCGGTCGTGACGCGGACCGGCGACGGAGAACTCCGAGCCACTGGTGATCGACATGCTCAAGCCCCCCTGGCCTAGCTGGAACCTGCTTTGTATCACCGGGCACCGACAGTTCTCGAACCCTTTTACGTGGTGGCGTAGCGTAGCCCCATGGAGCGCATGAGTGACGAGGAGTGGCGGGCCTTCGCCCTGGCGGGCACCCGCACGGGCAAGCTCGGGGTGACGCTGTCCGACGGCGCGCCGCACGTCACGCCGATCTGGTTCCTGCTGGACGGCGACGCGGTGGTCTTCAACACCTCCGAGACCGGGCTCAAGGCCAGGGCGCTGCGCCGCGACCCGAGGGCCGTGCTGTGCGTGGACGACCAGACGCCGCCGTACTCGTACGTGGTGGTCAAGGGGCGCGCGAGCATCTCGGTCGACCTGGAGGAGATGCTGGCGTGGGCGGTGGAGATCGGGCGGCGGTACATGGGTGACGAGCGCGCCCAGGAGTTCGGCACCCGCAACGCGGTGCCCGGCGAGTGCCTCGTCCGGCTGCGCATCGACAAGGTGATCGCCCAGCGGGCCATCGCGGGCTGATCCGGAGCCGGCGGGCCGGCTGCTCCCGGCGCCTGCGGAGGATCAGCCAAGGACGAGGGGCAGCTTGCCGGCCAGCTCACCGAGCTCCGCCCGCTCCGCGGCGGTCGCCGCCCGCCGTCCCGTGCCGATGAGCAGCGCGTCCGCGTCGGAGAACGACGCGGGGAACGCGGCCCCGGCCAGCTCCTCCAGCATCGCGCGGGACCGCGACAGCGCCTCGGCGGACGGCCCGGCGACGCCCGGCAGGTGGGCGATCAGGTCGAGGTGGTGCAACGTCCACTCCAGGACGTACGCCGCCAGGTAGTCCCCCACCGTGAGGACCTGGTCCTTGGTCCCCACCCGGGCGGCCGGGTCGGCGAGCGCGGCGGCGCGCCCGGCGGCCGAGCCCACGTCGTCGAGGTGGAACGTGAGCAGCCGCGGCTCCTGGTAGGCGGCGGCGAGGCGGACGGTGAGCGCGTCGAGCGGGTCGTCGCCGGTCGGCGGCTCATCGAGGAGGTCCCAGTACGTCACCGCGTTCCGGGTCGGCGGCCCGTCCTCGGGGGTGGCGAGGGTGATCAGGACGTCCTGGGCGTCGATGACCAGGTGACAGGCGAGGTCCCGGACGAGCCAGCCCGCGCAACCGGACGGCCGCTCGAAGTCCGCGTCGGGCAGCTCCGCGACCGCCGCGCGCAACGCGGCCCACGACCGTGAGAAGAGATCCACCGCGGCACGGTAACAGAAGACACCGGTGGCTCTGATGGACACCTTCCCGCCGTAGGGGGAGCGCGGCGGCCACGCACGCGAACGGAATCGCCGTCAAGGGCTACCGATGGCCGACGTCGAGCGCGACCAGCAGCGCCTCCGGTCCAGCGGGCGGCGGATGACCCGGCCGCCACCGGAGGTGGTCAGGCCGGGGTCATGCCGTCAAGCGGCGTCGAGGGCCGCGGTGATCTTCCGGAGCATCTCGGCCACGGGCGGGCGGGGCTCGCCCTGGTGGACCCTGGCCGCTGCCTCGATGGCGACGACGACGGTGCGGCGGAAGTTGTGCGCCTCCGCCGGATCCCGCTTGTTGAGCAGGCTCATGGTCGCGGTCAGGGCCGGCAGGACGAGGTCGGCGAGCTCGGCCACGGACTTGCCGCGCAGGTTCACGCCCTTGGGCCATTCGGCGAGCACGTGCCCGGTCAGGCCGGTCGCCGAGGCCAGGGCGATGGACCCGTGGGTGGCGGCGCGGTGCGGGCGTCCGGCGGCGTCGGCGGCGGCCATCAGCGAGATCGAGCCCCAGGCGGCGGTGCGCATGGTGATCTTGTCCTGGGGGGTCAGGGTGAGGGACATGGTGGGTGCTCCGTTCCGGCTGTGTTCGTCGGTCGAGGTCACGTCGCTGGACCTCTCCTGGCAACCACCTTCGCCGGTCGCCCTGATACAGGGCCGTCGTCATCCTGACGCGGCCCCTGATATCCGATCAGACGGCGACGAGGGTCTTGGACTCGCCGGGCGCGCCGGTGGTGGGCGCGCCTGCCTTACGGCGTCCGCGCAGGAGCAGCAGAGCCAGTACGGCGGCTGCGATCACCCCGGCGGCGGCGCCCAGGAAGGCGGACGACATGGCCGCGCCGTAGGCCTCGCGGGCGGCCGCGGACAGGGACGGGTCGGCCACGGCGACGGCCACCGAGCGGCGGGCCTCCTCGGACGCGCCGGCGGGCATGGCGGCGGCGTAGCTGCCGGTCGCCAGGGTGCCCAGGATGGCCACGCCGAGCGCGGCGCCGGCCTGCTGGATGGTGTTGTTGAGCGCCGAGCCGACCCCGGCCTGCTGCGCGGGGATGGCGCCCATCAGGGCGATGACCGCCGACGGCATCGCCAGGCCGCTGCCCGCGCCGAGCACGGCCTGGGCGACGGCCAGGATCGCGAAACTGTCCGCGGTGGAGAGGCTGAGCAGGCCGAACCCGCCCGCCATCACCACCATGCCGAGCACCGCGGTGGTCCGGTTGCCGAGCCTGTTGCCCAGCGCGGCGCCGACGCCGTTGAAGATCATGGACGCGGCGAACATCGGGATGAACGCCAGCCCGGCCTGGGTGGCGGTGTAGCCGAGCACGAACTGCATGTACTGGGTGAGCACCAGCAGCAGCCCGCCGTTGCCGACCTGGACCAGCGTCATCGACAGGCTGCCGCCCGCGAAGTCCCGGTCGCCGAACAGCTTGAGCGGCACCATCGGGTGCTCGGTGCGCAGCTCCCAGAACACGAAGCCGCCGAGCGCGACGACCGCGATGATCAGCGGGACCCAGGCGACGCCGTGCGCCAGCTCGTTGATCGTCCACACCAGCGCCGACATGCCGATCACCGACAGGATGGCGCCGAGCGGGTCCGGCTTGGTCACGGGGCCCTTGGACTCGGGCATGAGCGTCACGGCGGCCGTGATGGCCAGGGCGGCGACCGGGACGTTGATCCAGAAGACCGCCTCCCAGCCGAGGGACGCGACCAGCGCGCCCCCGAGCACGGGCCCGCCCACCAGCCCGAGCACGCCGAAGGCGGCGCCGGCGGCCATGGCCTTGCGGCGTTCGGCCTCGTCGGTGAACACGTTGATCATGATGGACAGGTTGGCGGGCATGATCAGCGAGCCGCCGACGCCCATCGCCACCCGGGCGGCGATCAGCTCGCCCGGGGTGGTGGCGAACGTGCCCGCCAGGGACGCGACGCCGAACAGGGTCAGGCCGACGACCATGGCCTTGCGCCTGCCGTACCGGTCGGACAGGGATCCGGCGGTGAGCAGCAGGCCGGCGAAGACCAGCATGTAGGACTCCAGGATCCACTGGATGTCCTGCGCGTTCGCGCCCAGGTCGGCGGACAGTGCGGGGACGGCGACGGTGAGGGCCATGTTGTCGATGACCAGCACCATGGTGCTGAGACAGAGGGCGATGAGGATCAGCCAGCGGCGGGGGTGCGGTTGCATGTCTTCGGTGTCCGTTCGCGTGCGGGGGGATGCCCGAGGGGGCCTCCCCTCGGGCGTGACTCGGTTTCAGTCCTCGATGGCCTGGTAGACGGTGGTCCAGAAGTCGCTCATCAGGTGTGCCGGGTTGGGCACGCTGTAGCCGAGCTGGCAGAGCAGGATGCCGGTGAGCTGGTTGGCGGGGTCGGCGTAGGCGGAGGTGCCGCTGCCGCCGTCCCAGCCGAACTGGCCGATGGGGGCGTAGTCGCCGCGGTAGGTGCGCACGGCCATGCCGATGCCCCAGCCGCCCTGCTGGCCCTGGCCGAAGGAGATGTGCACGTTGTCGCGGGCTAGGGCGGTGCGGGGGGCGTTCTGCTCGGGGGTGAGCCGGTTGGTGGTCATCAGCTCCACGGCCGGGCGGGACAGGATGCGCTGTCCGTTGTGGGTGCCGCCGTTGAGCAGCATGCGGAAGTAGGCGTGGTAGTCGTCGGCGGTGGAGACCAGGCCGCCGCCGCCGCCCTGGAAGGCCGGGGGCTTGCTCCAGCGGCCGTCCTTGGGCTCGTCCCAGGCCAGGAACTCGCCGGTGGCGGGGTCGGGGGCGTACAGGGTGGGCAGCCGGTCGAGCTGGTCGGCGGGGACGTGGAAGCCGGTGTCGGTCATGCCGAGGGGGGCGAAGATGCGCTCGCGCAGGAAGTCCTCGAAGCTCTGGCCGGTGACCCGGGAGACCAGGACGCCGGCCAGGTCGTTGCTGATGTGGTACTGCCACTGCCGGCCGGGCTGGTGCATCAGCGGCAGCTCGCCGAGGCGGCGCATCCATTCGTCCTGTTCGGGGACCTCGGTCGGCAGGTTGGGGGTGAGGCCCTGGGCGAAGACGGCGTTCATGATGGGCTTGCCGAGGGCGGTGAAGTCGAGGCCGAGGCCGAAGGTGGAGGTGAGGATGTCGCGGACGGTGATGGGGCGGCGGGCCGGGACGGTGTCGTCCAGCTCGGCGTCGGGGCTGGTGAGCACCTGGCGGTCGGCCAGTTCGGGCAGCCAGGGGTCCACCACGTCGTCCAGGCGCAGCCGGCATTCGTCCAGCAGGACCATCGCGGCGGCGATGGAGACGGGCTTGGAGGTGGAGGCCATCCGGAAGATGGTGTCGCGCTGCATGGGCGCGCCGCCGTCGTGCTGCATCGTGCCGATGGCCTCGACGTGGGTCTGGCCGCCTCGGCTGACCAGGGCCACCAAGCCGGGGATCTTCCCGGAGTCGACGTGCCTGGCCAGCACGTCCCGCAGCCTGCGCAGACCCGTCGCGGTGAAGCCGTTGTTCATCAGAATCTCCTGGTGTCCTTCGTGGGGGTTCTTGTCGGTTCGGGGTGGCGAACCGTTCACGAGGACAACCTTCGCTGGGGGCTCTGATACGGGGCTGTCGCCGGTCTGACGCCGGGACTGACACGCACGTCGGCCGACCTGACGCCGGGACTGACACGCACGCCGGCCGCGTCTACGGCGTCATGTCAGCAACGGGATACTTCATGTCAGCGAGGAGATACGGCCCGCGGCGTGTGGTGCATCGCGGGCTGTATCGCGGGCTGTTTCGCGCCGGGATCTCACAACTTCTCCCGCAACCGCAGGTATTCCAGCCCCGCCTCCGTGATCCTGACATACCGCGTGAGGTCGAACTGCTCCTCCCTGTCCCCATGATCCTCGCGAATCGCGTTGAGCCCCCGCCGCGAGTCCACCGGCTCCAGGAAACCCAGGGCGTCCAGCCGCTCCAGCTCCTGCTGCAGCTTCTCGTCCTTCCGGTTGCGGACGTGCACCGGCCCTTCGCCTCCCGCATCGGCCAGGCGCCGCAACTGGATCCACTCGTGCTTGGTCACCAGCCCGCCCAGCGTCACCTGCAGCGCCCGCAACTCCGACTCCAGCGCCCGCTGCCTGGCCTCGGCCTTGTCCAGCCGGGCGCTGAACCCGCCCGCGCCGATCGACACATCGGTGATGAAATAGGACGAGGCCGCGAACCACACCCCGGCCAGCAGGGCCGCGGCCAGCGCCACCTCGTGCACCTCCAGCCGGTGGGTCACCAGGCCGAAGGGGATGGCCACGATGTAGGCCAGGTAGATGATCGTCAGCAGAATCGCGAGGATCGTACCGACGCGCCGCGTATCCATATCCGGAGTGTGGATCCCTCAGCCCTTCGAGGGAAGCCGACCTGGTTCTTACCGGCAGCTCGCTCTCGGTCTCACAGCCTTCTGCGGATGTAGGTCCGGATGAAGGCGACGGCGAAACCGGCGGAGATGGTGGCCAGGGCGGTCATGATCTGGGGCTCCGCCACCACCGCGGCGTAGATCGCCAGCACGAGGGAGACTGCGGCGCCCGTCAGGTAGGTCTTCCATACGATGGCCGGCGCGGGCGGCCGTGGAGGGCGGTCAGGAGGAATGAATGCCACCCCTCACATCCTGCAACATGATCTACGCGGGCGCGGGATCACCTACGTACCTGGGCCCAGTCAGCCATCGACTGATCTCCGGCGAATCAGACTTCCAGCGGGCGCCAGGCGGACCCGCCACCGTCCCTGCGAACCTGCCCGAAGGCCGCATCGGCGAAGTGGATGCCGAAACCGATCGTGTCAGGCTCTTCCAACTCGGCGACGAGCTGACGACGATGCTCGGCGGACCGGGCACGGTCATGGTCATAGAGGCAGGACCATTCGGGGTGGTCCACCTGGATCGGCGAATGCAGGGCGTCGCCGAAGGCGATCAGCCGGGTGCCGCCCCCGGTGATGACGTACTGCGTGTGCCCGGCCGTGTGACCGCCGGTGACCTGCACCCGTACGCCAGGGAAGATCTCCTGCCCGTCCGCCACCGTACGCACGCGCGGCGTCAGCGCGGCGACTTCCTCCTCAGTGATCCCCTGTGCGGCCAGATCACGGTGAGCCCATTCCGGCGCGGCCACCAGATACTCGGCCCGCGTGAACACGGGCTGGTCACCACCCGGGGCGAGTCGCCAGGCCCAGCCGAGATGATCGATGTGCAAGTGCGTGAAGGCCACCGCCTCGATCTCCTCCGGCCTGCGCCCCAGCTCGGCCAGACTGTCCAGCAGCGCGCCACCGCGCACGGCCCCGTTCGGGCTGCCCGCCTCGGCCGGCAGCGACACCGGCCCCCACCCGGCGTCGATCAACAGTGCGCGCCCCCCGTTCTCCACCAGCAGACCACCGATGCTCGCCACCAGATGCCCGGAGTCATCCAGGTACTGCGGATGAGCGGCCCAGGTCTCCTCGGTGGTGTCCGGCAGCCAGCAGCCGGGCCTGCCCTGGATCACCCCGTCCGGCACGTAGGACACCTTCGTGTCCCCCAGCCACACCGAGCGGATCCCCGCCGGCCGCCGCAGCCGCTCATCCTGGTCAACCCCGGAGCTCACCATGGTCGCGTTCCCTTCTCCAAGTCACGTCATCGCCGCGTCCGCCTGTCAGCGACCAGGCCACCATAAGCATCAAGCTTGAATCAGTCAAGCTTGAAATATACTGGCTTGATGGACTTGCTAGCATGGAGCACATGACCACCTCACCAGAACCGCAGGCCGTCGCCGAGCGGGAGCTGTGCGGCCTGGTGAACGGGCTGGCCCAGCAGATCGCCGTTCACGTACGCGAACGCGCCGTCACCCTCGGCCTCACCGCCGCCCAGGCGACCGCGCTGAGGGAGCTGACCGGGCCCATGACCATGCGAGAGCTCGCCGAACGCATGAGCTGCGAGCCCTCCAACGCCACCTTCATCGTGGACAAGCTGGAAAAGCAGGGCTTGATCGAGCGCCGCGCGCACCCCACCGACCGCCGCGCCAAGCAACTCGTCCTCACCCCGGAGGGCGACGCCCTGCGTGAACGGCTCCTCGAACTGCTCGTCCAGGACTCACCGCTGGCCGGCCTCACCGCCCAGCAGCAGCGCACCCTTCAGGAACTGCTCGAACAGGCCATCATCCGCTCATGACCCGACGCCGGGACCCCTGTCGGCCGTACTATCGATGAACTGATCAGCCCGTTGGTGCTCGCGCCACGTCGGACGGCCGCTGAAGAGACCATGAAGGTACGGCAGGCCGGACTCGTGGCCGCACCTCTGGAGACAGGTTGCCGATGCGTCTACACCCAGGCGAGACCGAGGCCACTGGCTGGCGGGTGGTGACTGTCCTCGACGCCGTCCAGCGCCTGCGCAAGGCATCACCCGACGTCAGCGGACGTCCGCAGGTGATCGCGATCGACGGCCGGGGAGGCGCCGGCAAGACGACCCTGGCTGAGCGGCTTCGCAAGGTGGTGCCCGGCTCCGCCATCGTGCACACCGACGACATCGCCTGGAACCACGCCTACTTCGACTGGGGCGCCGTGCTCGTCGAGAACATCCTGCGACCCCTGCATCGGGGCGAGGCGGTGAACTTCCGCCCTGATGCCTGGATCACCCACGGCCGGCCCGGATCGATCACCATCCCGGCCGGCGCCGACGTCGTCTGGGTCGAGGGCACCGGCATCATCCGCGCAGAGCTTGCCCCGTGGCTGGACGCCTCGGTATGGATGCAGGGGGACCTTGATGAGCAAGAGCGGTTGCTGGTCCTCCGCGACGGTGACTCTCCTGAGCAGCGGGAGCACGTGGCGAGCTGGCTGCTGGAGGAGCTGCCGTTCTTGAGGCGGGAACGGCCGTGGGCGCGGGCCACCATGATCGTCGCCGGCCCTCCACACCTCGACCACGACCCGGACACCGAATTGGTCGTCGCCCCACCGACCGAACCCTGACCTCGTGTATTCAGCCGAGGAGCCGGCGCTGCCTGAAACATGAAAAAAGGTGCCCTTGACCTGCAAAGATTTGGGTGTCGGCGCCATATCCAGCGCAGAAACAGGTGCACCTTTCTGGTGAACGAGCGTATCGGGTGGGACCGCCGGCTGTCTGTCACAGCCGACGGAAAAGGGCTGGTAGGCCATGCGGGAGCAGTGCTGCTGCACAAGCTCGCCGACCGGGTCGGGCTGACCGAGGCGCTCGGCAGGCTGTGGCCGCATCGGCAGAGCGCGACCTGGCGGGACCGCGCACACGTCCTGGTCGCCCTGGCCGCGGCGATCGCGTGCGGCGCGCAGCCTGCTGGAAGCCGAACGGCCGCAAGCTCACCAGGCGGCGCTATTCGGAGCGGCGCCCTCGGACTCCACCACGCACCGCGCCCTGGCCGGCCTGGACGAGACCCATGCTCGCCCATATCGTCAAGGCGCGGGCGAAGGTACGGCGCCGTGTCTGGCAGCTACTCAACCAGCGCACCGGCTGGCCCGAGGACATGCGTCTGCTGGTGCGCCGGGTCCGCCCCTCGGCCCGTCACCGCAAGAGCCTGACCGCCTTCGAGACCGGGACCAGCTGGAAGTACTCGATCATCGCCACCAACATCGGCCAGATGTGGGGCATCGCCGGCTCCCACCACCCGCAATGGCTGGCGCGCTGGCTCGCGCGCACGTCGTCGTCGAGGACCGTGTCCGCGTCGGCAAGGCGATGGGCCTGCGAAATCTGCTTAGCAAGGGCTGGACGTCAACCAAGGATGGTCCTGACCGCCACCCTCGGTGACGACCTGGACTGCTGGCTGCGCCTGCTCACCCTGCACGACCAGCCCGGCCTGGACCGCGCCGAACCCGACGCCATGCGCTACCGGCTCTACCACCTGCCCCCGGATGGCCACCCAAGCCCGCCGCCGACATCTGCGCATCGAGCGCACCTGGCCCTGGGCCCAGGCATTCGTCCTGGACTGGCAGCGCCTCACCGACCTGCCTACTCTCACCTGAGAGCCGGACCCGACCACGACGATCCAGGAAGGAGCCTCATCCGGGCCCGTGGACCCCGGCGCCCCCGCAATGTCATGCGACGGCCCGCCCCAACCGCCTCGGGGACATAACGGGCGAACCCGCGGAGCCGCTCACGCACCCCGACCAGCGGAAGAATCGAGGCTATAGAGACACTCTTGCCAACATCACACCTGTAGAGCCACCGTCGAGCGATTCCATCTGCCCGTTCATGCCGCGAGCATACTGAAAGCTCTCGGCGGCGATCCAACGCAGACGGTCCCACGCGCCCATACCCCTTGGAGAAGCCAAGTTCAAGGTTTGATCTTTCACGTTGGCATCGATAGGAATTGGACGATCAAAGATCTCCAAGCACTATGGCCGCGAACGCTTCAGTACGCTCCCTGATCATGTCGGGCGTCCACTCATCGTATTGCAGGACCTCTAGACTTCTAGGGAAATCGGAGACCCTGGGCTTTAGATACGTCATTTTCTTATCTGCAAAATCCTTTCGGCCGGCAGCAGAATTCTTGGCCTTACTGAGAAGAACAAGATTTCCGGCGGTATTCGTGAGCGAGTCCCGTTCCGCCTTGGTGAAGGTTCGCACCCACTCACTGCCGTTGGCAGGGTTCTGGGGAAGGACATGTTCAATGGAACGAACATTGAAATCGCGGACATGGTCAAGCTCACTCGTCACCATCTCGGCTCGCACGAGCAAGTACTTCGCATGCCCGGCACCATAAAAATTCGGCGCTCTACATGCGTCCTCGATGGCTTCTTTAGTCACATTTATGCCATCAAGCACGTGCGAGGCAGATGACGCCGATGCGATGAGCTTTAGGATGTCAGTGTACGTTCCGTATCGCTCATCCTTCCGCACACCCCGCACCCAGTGGTCTAGACCTACCTGCTCTATGGCAATAACCAGGTCATACAACTGCTCTTTGCCGAAGCGTTTGACGAAATAGAGGAGGCATGCCTTCCACTCCGATGCCGGAAAGTGCTTCACCATGGCCATCATCAGAGTCTGATATTTAACGTGGATGATATTCTTCTCTGGATCATCCAGGATGTCACGTGCCACAAACAGAGCATCGTACAGATCGACGTAATCTTCGAGTTCATCCATGAAGCCAGCGCCGCGACTGGGCATCCTAGACTTCCCCAGTATGCGCTCACTGAACTCTGAATAGAGATCCTTCTGAGGCTTATCTTTGATGTACACGAGTCGCAGGAGATGGAAAATATCCTCAAAGCTCTTCTCGCCCAGCCGCTCTTCCAGCGCCTCCCAGCGCTTAGCGTATTGCTCGCGAGTAGACTCATTCGTTATCGCTGCAGGATCTAGGTTATACGCCTTGAGAACGTCGATGCGCCGAAGCTGCTTGCCTCGATCATTCACCACAGTGAACAGCCGAAAGGCGTCATTGAATGAAACTGTAGACAAGAAAATCATGTGACACTGGACAGTCACAAATTCGGCAAACTTCTTAACCTCCTCCTCGGACATCTCGCTAATCTTATCCCAGAAGATTGATCTCGCCTTCTCGTAGCGCGCCTCGGCGGGCGAGCCCGTAGGCTTCACAAAAGGCTTTGATGTGCCGTTTATCTTGCCGACCAGAGAATTGAAGGCGGCGTTATCTTTCACCGTTACGCGACTTATCTCGGGTATACCTTCCAGCTTCCTTTTGGGCTGGATGATTTTTTCATGTATCTCCTTGACAAGATCTGGGTCTTCTACGATGGCCGGGGAATCCCTTAGACAGGCAAGCAAGATGCAGAGGGCAGTTAGCCGCTGTTGTCCATCTACGATGTCGTAGTGGTTCTTAGCGTACTGATGCAGCACAAGCGTGCCAAGAAAGTACGGCTCGTCGCGATCAGCGCCTGCCAGGTCATCAACAAGATCGCTGAAATTATCGGCGTCCCATAGAAACGGTCGCTGATAAGCGGGAACCCTGAAGAAAAAGTCCTGCGAGAAAAGCTTCGCGACGGAAACCATATCGCTGTTGAGTTCTTTGGTCATGCCCCCACCCTCCCTGGCCGATCCGCGAAGGATACTGGACTCAAGTTGGGTCAACAAGGGCGAGAATCGGTCAAATCGCCCACCTGGCATGCAATCGGGGCGTCGCTTCACGTTCGAGGTGCCGCAGTCATGCTGTCCCGCACCAAGGCGCCGCGCCGACAGCTCCTACCGCAGACGCACGGGCAGCATGGCGCGACAGCTCAGCCCGCGCACCAATCGCCATTGCCTTGCTGGCGGTCGAGAACCGCTTGTCCGAGTCAATGACGCCTTAGGGTAGCTCCATTGCCGGTCGCGTATGCGGTAGCTATGTAATGCTAATTAGACAGCTGCCGCGCCACTCATGACCTGTATCTCATATCATCTCATCAGCCGAGGTCCGGAAACGACTCCTTGATAATATTGAGCAGGGTGGCTGCCCGTTCGCGATCCAGCTGAAGCGTCTGACTCACTTTCTTCTCAGACTGCCTGCCGTCTGATCCGTATGTGCTCAGCTGCAGGTAACGTTCACCTGCCCCGATGATGACTTGGTACCCGCATTCGACTTCGGTGGGATGCGGACGTCCGTTCTGCTGCGTTCTGAAGAATTCCGTCACTCGCGCCATGAATACCTCATCACAGACGGTAACTAGCCCTTGCCAACGATCTAATCGCCATGCTATCGAATTCGTGGGCTGGTTCAATTGTCTGGAGCGCTCGCCTCGTCCCGCCTGCTCACAAAGGTGCCTTTCCCCAGGACCGAGTAGAGCGTTCCGTCTGCGAGCAGTGCGTTCAGTGCCCGCCGCGCCGTCCCCTTCGACACGCCCAACTCAACCGCCAGCCGCGGCTCGCCCGGGACAGGCATGCCCGGCTGGTAGATCCCCTCGGCGATCCTGCGCCGGATCTCATCTGCCACGGCCTGCCAGCGAAGCTCGTCGGGCTTGAAGTCCATATAGGTAACGATAGGAACCCAAAGGTTCCCCTTCCTTCCCCGAGGTACCTAGGGGTACCTCTAGGCAGGGCTAGGAAGGTTGGCGTAGCCTGCCGATATGGAACCAACACTCGGCAATGACCTCGACAACCTCCGCACCAAGTTCCCCGCTTCGTCGGTCTTCTGGAGTGACGCTGAGGTCTTCTGCACGGCTCCGCCAGACGCCCGGCTACGAGACGCCGACATCGAGAGGCGGCTCCAGCACGCGACCGCGTTCGTGCCAGGACTCGAGATGTTGGCCCGGATGGCGGTACAGCCATGAAGCCTCCGCCGTCACATTTCGATTACCACGGCCTTCATGTCGTCCCGTCTCTCGCGGACGCCGCACCTGTGGACTGGCGGCCGAGCCAAGAGCGAATCAAGCGGGTGCGGATTCGGGAGCACACGTGTGCCTGCATGTACCCCATGTACGAGCTGTGCGTGGCGGGTGGATTGTCGTTCGTCCGACGCACGGATGGCGACCAGGCCGAGCACGTCCTGGAGAGTCACTGGATGTCTACGTGGGCGGCGCGAGCCCTGTGGGTGCAGATCGTCACTGGCGCTGCAGGATGAGGCACGTCAAGACCTTCACCGTGACCATCGCTGGCACCGAACGCTTTGATGGTGAGGCGCCGTACACGTGGGTTGTGGAGGCGGTTGATATAGCCAGCGCGATGAATAAGGCCGTGGTGCACCACGCACTTGATCAAGGCCAGCGGTTGTGCGACCTGCAGATCGACCACCTTCGCTCGTTCGAAGGCACCCCTCCGGCCAACTGCGGCTATGGCTGGAACGATCTGCGAACCGGACACCTGTAGGTTCTGCGGGCGGCTGAGGCCTATGCGCCCTGGGCGCGACCGAACGTCCCAGGGCCCTGGATCGTGACCACTCAGTCCTCCTCGCTTAACACCTCCGTGGCACGCCGCACGGATCAGCTAGCGATGCCGTCTTGCCGTAGATCTCAGACAGCCAAACGGGTTCGCCTCGGCGGTGGAAGCACCGAGACGGGCCCCTTGATCGGACACAGGAGGTCCGACCCATGGGCAACACCACCACAGATGTCCGGTTCACGCCCCTGCTGGCGGCAGAGGTGCGATCCGTGCTGGAGAGGCACGGTTACCGGCTGCCGAAGGAGAGCGACCACGTCCACGGGCTCGTCATGGCACGGGTCGCCACAGAGCTCAGGAACCTCGTCGAGGTCTTCGAGGGGCGAATCCGATGAGCGCTCCGGGCGGAATCCCGGACTATCACGGGCCTCACATCCGGCCGCTCCTCGCTGACCCCGTCAAGCTGGCGTGGTACGAGCCGACCCAACTGGCGCAGCACGTCCGGGTCACCGCGCATACCTGTCACTGCCGGGCGACGACATACGAGCTTTGTGCTGCTGGAGGCCAGGGCTTCATCCGCCGTATGGACCGCGAGAGGCGGACCGTGCACGAGACCGCTCGGACGTTGACAGCTGTTGCAAGGCGGACCTTCGAGCAGATTCTGAACGGCGAGGCGGCCTGACGGCGATGCGGCGGGTCATGATGCCTGATGTATCCGCCGCACGTGCCGTCTCCTGAGTGAACCCACCCGGCTGGACCGGCATGCCGAAGCTGTAGCGATTCGAACCCTGCCGCTTCCTGCCTCCGTACGCGCATCTGAAGCCTGACTCGGCAGGGGCGTACGCCATGAAGCTCAAGCTGCTCTTGATTACCGCGGTTCTCCTGGCGCTGGCCGGTGGGATGGTGCATGCCATCACCACCGTCTCCGCCAGTGACGCTGGGCCGACACCCGCCTTACCGCTCATCTACAGCGCACACCCCGAGGCGGGGCACGCATACGTGGCCGTCGGGAGCATGCGGCGGGATCGTGAGCCGAAGGTGCTCGCGGCGGTGGCAGGCGGGAAGCTGACGTTCACCGGGCTGCTCGGCAGCCGGAAGATCGAGGAAACCGTCTCTGTCGCGCGGTTCCGGATGGAGTGCTGGGTCAGGAGCCACGTCTCCTACACGGCATATCGGCGAGTGGTCCTGCCGGCCTATCTCGATCCGACGGTGCCGCCCGAGACGACGCCCGTGACGGGGACGATGACCGTCCCGCGGTGTCCGCGTGTCACGCAGGGGGTGGACGGCGACTACAGCGGTCAGATCTGCATCGTCGTGGGGGCGCGGGAAGGGCGGGATCTCGGGGCAGCGTGCCAGAAGTTCCTGCTCGTGAAGGGGGCTCTTCCTGGGGCGAAGTTGCCCGTGTTGGGGGCTGCCGGGATCGTGCCGTTGTGGCGGGCCGTGACGGAAGCGGAGATGAAGTCGCTGGAGGAGAAGGGCGGCTATGCGGTCATCGAAGGGCTGGAGGGTAAGTACTTCTTTCCGTCCCGGGAGCAGGCGGAGAATTTCAAGCGGCTCGCTGAGGAGCGGGGATGGGGTACGTACGTCATCACCCAGGCGGAGATCGACGCGCGTTATCTGGCCAAGGCCGAGTCGGTGGCGGCGGCTGGGGAAGGGCCGGCCTACTTCTTGCGTAGTGGGCTGGTGAGGTTGGTCAGGTTGGTGAGGATCTTCAAATGACTGTGCGGGCGAAGGTGGTGCTGCGGACGCCTGGGCTGCGGCAAGCCATGCCGCTTCCGACCCGTTCGCTCATGGCGCGCGTCGGGACGGATGAGGAGGGGCGTCCGTATCTGCTCGGTGTGGAACTCGACGTCTCGGATGCCGTTTCCCTGCGGCCTGAGGAGGGTGCGGTCGTGGCTGAGGCGGGTTTCTGGTTCGAGGATGCTGGGCGATATGTGTGGCCGGATGCCGAGTATCGGCTCTGGTACGGCGGAGATGTGGGGAGTATCAGGGTTTTGGAGGTGCTCGATGGCGGGTGACGGGGAGGTGCCTGCTCTTCGGCGCGAGTCTGTGACCGCAGTCGATCAGGTGTCGGATTGCCGATCCTCGATCTCGGGCAGGCGGCGTCGCACTGTCTCTCGTACGCTTCGGCGCAAGTCCCTGTAGAGGGACGGGTCCATTACCTCGGCGATGAAGACGGCGTCCGTGAAGGTATCCACGCTCATGAAGGGTGCCTGCTGGACGAGCCGCTGCTGCTCCTCGGGCGGGAGACAGAACCCATGGCGGACGCACAGCTCCGCCAGGAGCCAGTGCGTCTCCTTGGATCTGACGTCGTCGTTCACGTAGGGAGTATCACCAACTCATGATGTCCCACTCCGGTTCGGGGACGATTCCGCACAGGTAGGTGGCTTCCTCCAGTAACTCGGGTGTCAGCTTGATCCCGGTGAGGTGCTCGGCCAGGAGGAATATCGGACCCATGCGGACGTCGACGAGCGGTTGGTAGCGGGCGTAGATGTCGTGCATGGTCTCCACGAGTTCGTCCGGCACCGGGTCCATGTAGCCGTCCTGCGCGATGAAGCAGAACCGGAGCCTTCCATCCTCAAGCCAGTAGAAGTAGTCGAGGCCCTTGATCTCGAGGCAATAGTGGGAGACCAGGCGGGTGCCCGCGGACAAGCGCGTGACGATGTCCGTGGTGATGCCGAGCGTGGTGCCCATCTCGACGATCATCACCCAGTCACCGACGGCTGTGATGCCGACGAGCGCCCCGGACGAGCTGCTGCCGAACAACTGGTGGAAAGTCGCCGGCTTGAAATCCTCGAGACGGCCGCCGAGGCGGATCGCTACTTCTTCCGGCGTCAGGCCGCGGACGTAGGTGATGCAGCCGCCTATCTCGGCGAGGTCGGCGTGGTCCTTGTCGATGGGGGTGATCATGGCGCAATGGTCGCAGGCGCTACCGACAACCGGACCAAGAACTCGGCCCCAGGCACGGGGGTCCGGGGGCCGGGAGGCCCCCGGCTAGGGGGTGTGGGGGAGCTCGGCTCCCCCACAGGGCGCGGCCCGGAGCACGAAGGCGCGAAGCGCCCCCGAGCGTAGGCCCGAGCTTCTAGAGCTTGCCCACGCCGGAGCCCGCCATGACCACCGCCTTCACCGAGGCCGGATCAGCCACGGTGTACGAGTAGTACGCGGACGCCTCCTGCACCACCCCACTGCAGTCAGGCGCCCCCGACTCATCCACGAACACGTTGTTCCGCGCCACACACCGCCCCCCAGGCCCCGCATAAGAGTTGGTGACAGGCTCCTCCACCCGCTCGAAGTAGTTCCCCTCCACCAGGCACCCCGCGTTCGCCTGGCAGGCCACCCCGGTGTCGGTGTTGTACACGTAGTAGTTGTTGAACACGTGCACCGGCTCCCCGAACCGCACGCGCGGGTTGCGCTGCGGCGTCCGGTCGAACCAGTTGTTGTGGTAGGTAACCTTCAACCGCCCCACGTCCTGAGCGGCGTTCCCGTCGTCGTGCCCGAGCAGCATGTTCTTGGTGTGGTCGTGCGTGTGGTTCCACGAGACGGTGATGTACGACGACCCGCGCTTGATGTCGATCAGCCCGTCGTACCCGTCGGCCAGATCGTTGTGATCGATCCACACGTGATGGCTAAACATCTGCACATTGATCGAGTCGTCGGTGGCCCCGCGGAACGACAGGTTGCGGATGATCACGTTGTGCACCGCGTCGGCCGGTGGCGAGGTCACGGAGTCGTCCGCCGGCAGGCCGATGTTGAGCCCGCCGCCGGTGAGGCCGGAGGTGGCACCGACGCCGAGGATGGTCTTGTCCGAGGTGACGTTGTGCATGCCCGCCGGAAGGGTGATCGTGCCCAGGACGCAGACGGTGAGCGGCCCCGGCTGCCCGATCGCGGCGAGGAGCTCGGCCGTCGTGTCCACCGCGACGGTCGGGCCGCCGGCGCCGCCGGTGGTCCCGTTCTGTCCCCAGGCGTTCACGGAGGCGAAGCCGACGGGTGAGCCGGAGGTGCGGCAGCTGCCCGGCGGGATGGTCGGGGTGGTGGGCGGGTCGGTGGGACCGCCGAGGTCCGTGACGAGGACGTCGTCGAAGGTGGCGCCGGCGTAGTAGCCCGCCAGGCCGACCCGTCCCGAGCTGAACGAGCTGTCGGTGGCCGAGGCGACCTGCACGTTGTTCACGAAGCCGCGCAGCGTGCTGCCGAACGCCTCCAGCCTGACCGTGTGCCACGACCCGGGGGTGACGCCGGCCGCGCCGGTGGCGAGCGTGATGGGGGCGCCGCCGGTTCGCTTGCCGAGGATGGCGGCGCCGGTGTTGCTCAGGCCGAGGAAGTAGTAGTTGCTGCTGTTCTGCGCTCTGGCCAGCACCGCGACGTACCGGCCCGAGCCGTTGTAGGCGATCGGCTTGACGCGGGCCTGCACCGCCTGGTCGCCCCAGCCGCCGCCGGCCAGGGCGCGGGCGTCGGCGCTGGTGCCGGACTGGCGGTAGGCCGGGGAGCCGTCGGTGACCACCGACCAGCTCCCGCCGGAGCGGGACCAGCCGGCGGCGTCGCCGTCCTGGAAGTCGTCGCTGAACAGGGTCACGGCGGACGCGCTCGGGATGACCAGGAGTGCCGCGACGACGGCCGCGCCGAGCGCGGCGCAGGCGAGGTAGAGCGGGTTCTTGCTGCGCACCGTGGAGCCTCCGGGGGTGAGGGGCGGCGACGGGGCGCGTCGGGGAGGGAACGGGGAGAGCGCCGTGTCGCGCTGCCTGACGGGACGAGCTTCACATCTTTATGCAACCGATTGTTAGGCGCGTCAACCCGATTGGTGTGCAGTTTTGTTGCAGCGCCAGCCTACGATCTTGCAAGCGATTGTAGAGCCTAGACTGGCGATCATGACTGTGGCCGACCTGTGGTTCGACCCGTCGTGCCCGTACACGTGGGTGACCGCGCGATGGCTGATGGAAGTGCGCGAGGTGCGTCCGGTCGAGGTGCGCTGGCACGTGATGAGCCTGTCGGTGCTGAACGAGGGCCGCGACGACGACCCGGAAGGCGACCCCGAGGGCTACCTGTGGGTCCCGGTCCGGATCTGCGCGGCCGTGCAGCGCGACCACGGCCAGCAGGCGCTGGAGAAGCTGTACACAGCCCTGTGGACGACCGGCACCGGCGACTGGATCGGCGACCTGCGCACGGCGCTGGCCACCGCCGGGCTGCCGGTCGGGCTGGCCGAGGCCGGGCTGGGCACCGGCTACGACGAGGTCGTCCGCGCCTCGCACGCCGAGGCCGTCGCGCTGATCGGCGGCGACCACGTGGGCACGCCGATCGTCGCGGTCACGCGGGAGGACGGGGAGCGGGTGGTGTTCTTCGGACCGGTCGTCTCCCGCGTGCCGACCGGCGAGCAGGCCGCCCGCCTCTGGGACGGGACCTTGCTCGTGGCGGGCACCCCCGGTTTCCACGAGCTGAAGGGCGGGCCACACGAGGAGCCTCACGTAACGTGACGTCTTCTGCCGAATGCGTGATCCTCGCGGGACGCGCGGGCTATCTTGGTGCCTCCATCAGCCGAGGACGAGAGCGCACAGGTCTTCATGGACGAGCACGTCATCACCATCCGGTGGGTCGACGCCCCCGACGAGATCGCTTATCACGACTACGTCGAAGGCACCTACAACTCCTTCTCGTGCACCTGTGACCTGCCACTGCCCGATCGGGTGACCGCCGCGCAGCACGCCTCCGAGGTCGGCCGGTGCCTGGTGTGCCTCGGCGCCGGCACGATCTCCATCAACCCGCACCACAGCGGCGGCTGCGAGACCTGCGGCGGCTCCGGCACGTCGGGGCCGGCCGCGCTGTTGCACCAGACGGAGCTGACGGAGAGCCTCCTCAAGGAGGTGGCCGCGCTGCTGCCGGAGGAGTTCGGGCTCCGCGAGGCGGTGGCCCTGGTGGAGGGGCACGTGCAGGGCGGGGCCGAGGCCGTGCTGTCGGTGACGAAGGCGCTGATCAGGTGCCTGGAGGTGCAGGGCGAGGTGGTGCTGTACACGGTGCCCGACTTCGTCCCCGGCGAAGGCGTGGAGCAGCGCTACGACGACCCCCGATGGCTGCGCGTGCCCTGATCCACGCTGCTGCCCGCCTCTCACCCCGTCTCACCTGAGCGGCAGCACGTCCACGCCGCGCTCGTCGTCACCGCGCGGCCCGAAGATGCGCCGCTCGGACTCCTCGATGCGCACGTCGTCGATGCTCGCCTCCCTGCGCCGCATCAGCCCGGACGCGTCGAACTCCCACTGCTCGTTGCCGTAGCTGCGCCACCACTGGCCGGCGGCGTCGCGCGACTCGTACTGGAAGCGGACCGCGATGCGATCGCCGAGCACCGCCCACAGCTCCTTGCGCAGCGCGTAGTCCAGCTCCCTGTCCCACTTGCGGCGCAGGAACCGCCTGATCTCCTCCCGCCCGGTCAGGAACTCGCCGCGGTTGCGCCACACCGAGTCCTCGGTGTACGCGAGCGCGACCTTGTCGGGGTCGCAGGTGTTCCAGGCGTCCTCGGCGGCCTGGACCTTGATCCGGGCGGTCTCCTCGGTGAACGGCGGGACGGGCGGGCGGGACATGGCGGCCTCCTCGACGGCAGGAGAACGGTCGTTCTCGCGAGATAGCCTAGAGAACGACCGTTCTCCGACGCAAGCGAGGTGCCATGGAACACGCCGAACGACTTCTGACGGCGGCGGGCGAGCTGTTCTACCGGCGCGGCATCCAGGCCGTCGGCATGGACGACGTCAGGGCCGCCTCCGGGGTGTCGCTCAAGCGGCTCTACCAGTGTTTCCCGTCCAAGGAGGCGCTGGTCGTGGCCTATCTGGAGCGGCGGGACGAGCGGTGGATGGACTCGCTCACGTCCTACGTGGCCGGGCACGACGATCAGGTGGGAGCCGTGTTCGGATGGCTGGAGCGATGGTTCGGGGAGGAGGACTTCCGTGGGTGCGGGTTCGTCAACGCGTACGGGGAGCTGGGCGCCACCTCGGAGGCGGTCGCCGAGGTGGTGCGCGGGCACAAGCGGCGGCTGCGCGCGTACCTGCGCGGGCTGGTCGCCGACGACCTGACGGCCGAGCAGCTCCTCGTCCTGGTGGACGGGGCCACGGTCACCGCCATGGTGGACCCGGAACGAGGAGCGGCGGCGGCGCGGGCGGCCGCGAAGGCCGCCCACGCGGTCACAGCAGCTTGTCGAGGGTGATCGGCAGGTCGAGCACCCGCTTGCCGGTGGCGTGCCGCACCGCGTTGGCCACCGCCGCGGCGGCCCCGGTGATGCTCACCTCCCCGATCCCGCGCAGCCCCAGCGGCATGGTGGAGTCGGGCTCGTCCAGCCACAGCACGTCGATGCGCGGGATGTCGGCGTGCACCGGCACGTGGTACTCCGCCAGGCTCGCGTTCATGATCCGGCCGTTGCGGTGGTCGATCAGCGTCTGCTCCGACAGCGCCATGCCGATGCCCATCACGATGCCGCCGCGCAGCTGGCTCGCCGCCGTCCTGGCGTTGATCACGGTGCCGACGTCGAAGACGCCCACCCAGCGCGAGACGCGCACCTCCATGGTGTCGGGATCCACGCGCACCTCGCAGAACTGCGCGCCGGTCGCCGCCCGCACCCAGCGCCTGCGCTCGCGCAGAGTCCTGGCCATGAAGCCGAGCATGCCCGCCTTGCTCTCCACCTCCACGTGGCCGCGGCCGGCCGCCGTCAGGATCTCCGCGTACGTCTGACCTGCGCCTCCCACGTACAGGCCGCCGTCGCGCGCCTCCACCTCATCCGGCTTGCGGCCGCGCAGCGGTGAGCCGGGCGAGCGGCGGACCAGGCCGAGCAGCGTGCGCTTGAGCTTGGCCGCGGCGTCCTGCACGCCCGCGGCGGCGCTGGCGGTCTGCATCGAGCCGCCGGCGCCGGGCGCGACCGGCAGCTCGGAGTCGCCGTACTCGACGCGTACGGACGCCAGCGGCACCCCCAGCTCGTCGGCGGCCATCTGCCCCAGCACCGTCGCCGTGCCCATGCCCATCTCCTGCAGCCCGCAGCGCACCACGACGCCGCCGTCCGCGCCCAGGCGCACCGTGACGTTCGCCGGCATCCGCATCGACGGGTGGTAGGCCGTGGCCACGCCCATGCCGACCAGCCACCGGCCGTCCCGCATGGACCCGGCGCGCGGGTCGCGCTCGCGCCAGCCGAACCGCTCGGCCCCCAGCGCGTACGCCTCCCGCAGCCTGCGGTGCGCCAGCCGCTGCCCGCCCACCGGGTCGCGGTCGGGCTCGTTGAGCAGGCGCAGCTCGACCGGGTCCAGGCCCAGCTCCCAGGCCAGCTCGTCCACGGCCGACTCCAGGGCGAAGGTGCCGATGGACTCGCCGGGCGCCCGCATGAACGTGTTGGCCAGCAGGTCGAGCCGGACGGTGCTCTGCCGCAGGTGGATGTTGGGCGCGGCGTACAGGTGCCGGGTGCCGGCGGTGATCGGCTCGCCGTTCCCGCCGCTGCGTCCCGTCCTGGACACGGTGGTGTGGATGACCGCGGTCAGCTTCCCGTCCGCGCCGGCGCCCAGCGCGACCCGCTGGATGCTGCCCGTACGCCCGCCGACCGTGTGGTAGACGCCTTCGCGGGTGAGCGCGAGCCGCACCGGCCGGCCCGTCGCCCGGGCGGCGAGCACGGCCAGCAGCGTGCCCGCCCAGACCGAGCCCTTGCCGCCGAACCCGCCCCCGACGTACGGGGACAGCACCCTGACGTTCTTCTCCGGCACCTCGAACCGCTGGGCCAGGTGCTTGCGCGTCCAGGTGATGCTCTGCGAGGCCTCGTGCACGGTCAGCCGGTCACCGTCCCAGACGGCGGTGGTGGCGTGCGGCTCGATCGCGTTGTGGTTGTGCGGCGGCGTGGTGAAGGTCAGGTCCACCGTGTGCGGCGCGGCTGCCAGCGCGGCCCGCGCGTCCCCCTTGTCCGCCTCGGCCTCGCTGATCAGGTTGCCCTTCTGGGGGACGGCGTTGCCCTGCTCGGCCGCCAGGTCCACCGCGGCGGGCAGCTCCTCGTAGGCCGGGCGCACCAGCGACGCCGCGTACCGGGCCGTCTCCGGGGTCTCGGCGACCACGACGGCGATCGGCTGGCCGTTCCAGGACACCTCGTCGGTGGCCAGGTAGTTGACCGAGGTGCCGGAGACGAGCGTGCTGAGGTCGAGGAAGCTCACCTTGGGGGCGGGCTTCATGGGCCGGGTGTTCTCGTGGGTGAGCACATCGATGACGCCGCGCACCGCCTGCGCCTCGGCCGTGTCGATGGCGGTGATGCGGCCCCTGGGGATGGTGGCGTGCACGAGGGCGGCGTAGGCGAGCCCCGGGTAGGGGTACTCGGCGGCGAAGCGGGCCTCGCCGGTGGTCTTGGCGGGGCCGTCCACCCGGTCGATCGCCTGGCCGACGTACTTGGTGGTGCCGGTGGCCTGCTCGGTCTCGGCGTACTTGATGCTCATCGGGCCGTCCCTCCGGTGCTCAGCTCGCGCAGCGTGGCCGTGATCGTGGCCACGGCGAGGCGGGGCTTGAAGGCGTTGCCCTCCCTGGTGACGGCGTCCGCCAGCTCGGCCTCGGCCGCGCGGCGGAAGGCGGTCTCGTCGGCGGGGCCGCCGAGCAGCAGGTCCTCCGCCCGTGTGGCGCGCCAGGGCTTGGGGGCGACGCCGCCCAGCGCCAGCCGTACGCCGGTGACCGCGCCGTCGCGCACCTCCAGCGCCGCCGCCACCGAGACCAGGGCGAAGGCGTACGACGCCCGGTCGCGGACCTTGCGGTAGCGGGAGTTGGCCGCGGCGGGGACGGGCGGCAGCTCGACCGCCGTGACCAGCTCGCCGGGGGCCAGCGTGGTCTCGACGTCGGGGGTGTCGCCGGGCAGCCGGTGGAAGCCGGCCATCGGGACGCGGCGGGTGCCGTCCACGCCGTGGACCTCGACGGTGGCGTCCAGGGCGGCCAGCGCCACGCACAGGTCGGACGGGTGGGTGGCCACGCAGTGCTCGCTGACGCCCAGGATCCCCGCGCTCCTGTTGAACCCGTCGAGCGCGTCGCAGCCGGCGCCCGGCTCGCGCTTGTTGCAGGCGGAGGCGTGGTCGTAGAAGTACGGGCAGCGGGTGCGCTGCAGCAGGTTGCCGCCCACGGTGGCCATGTTGCGCAGCTGGGCCGAGGCGCCGGACAGCAGCGCCTGCGACACCATCGGGTAGCGGGTGCGCACCCGGCCGTCGGCGGCCAGCACGCTGTTGCGGACCAGCGCGCCGATGCGCAGCCCGCCGTCGGGCAGCTCCGTCACGGTGTCGAACGGCAGCCCGGTGACGTCCACGACGGTGTCGGGGCGCTCGATGCCCTCGCGCATGAGGTCCACCAGGTTGGTGCCGCCGCCGAGGAACCTGGCGCCCGGCTCGGTGGCCGCGCGCACGGCCTCGGCGACGTCGGCGGGCTTGACGTAGGCGAACGGCCTCATCGGGACGCCTCCTTGATCGCGTCCACGATGCCGTTGTAGGCGCCGCAGCGGCACAGGTTGCCGCTCATCCGCTCCCTGATCTCGGCCTCGTCGAGCCCCTGCGAGCCGGTCACGGCGCTGGGCATGCCGGCCTCGTGCTCGGCCAGCATGCCGATCGCGGAGCAGATCTGGCCCGGGGTGCAGTAGCCGCACTGGAGCCCGTCGTGGCGGACGAACGCCTCCTGCAGCGGATGCGTCACGCCTTCGATCGTGGTGATCTCCCTGCCGTCGTACTGGATGGCCAGGGCCAGGCAGGCGTTGATCCGCACGCCGTCGGCGAGCACCGTGCAGGCGCCGCAGGCGCCCTGGTCGCAGCCCTTCTTGGGGCCGGTCAGCCCCAGCCGCTCACGCAACGCGTCGAGCAGGCTCACCCACGGCTCGACGTCGAGGGACTCGACGGAGCCGTTCACTTTCATCCGTATCTCGGTCACGCGCATCCTCCCGGCTTTGCACCGGACGCTAACAGAACGTCGTTTCCTTAACAAGTGAACGGCGTTCTTTTAAGTCGGCGCCAGTATGCTGATGACGACATGACGCGGTCGGCATTCCTCCGGGCCAGGCGGCCCGAGCACAAGCAGCAGCGGCGCGAGGCCATCCTCGCCGCCGCCCGCGAGCTCGCCCGCACCTCGGGGGTGCGCAACGTGAGCCTGGGGGCGGTCGCCGAGGCGGTGGGGCTGGCCAAGTCCAACATCGTGCGTTACTTCGGCACCCGCGAGGAGATCTACCTGGAGCTGCTCACCGACGAGTGGCGCCAGTGGGCCGAGGCCGCCGCCGAGCGGCTGCGCACCACCGCCGGCGGCACGGCGGCGGCGGTGACCGCGCTGGCCGAGACGCTCGTCGAGCGCCCGCTCTTCTGCGACCTGCTCAGCCACGCCGCCACCAGCCTGGAGCACAACGTCTCGGTCTCCGCCGCCCGCTCGTTCAAGCACGCGGTGCACGCCCGGGTCGCCGAGATGGGCGCCGTGGTGGCCGGCGCGACGGACCTGACCGAGCGCGAGGGCGGCGAGCTGGCGGCCGCCGCCAGCGGCCTGGCCGGCATGCTCTACCCGGCCGCCAACCCGCCGCCCGCGCTCGCCCAGGTCTACGCCGAGGACCCGGAGCTGGCCGCCGCCTGCCCGGTGCTGCTGCCCACGCTCGTCCGGGCGCTCTCCGCCCTGGCCGCCGGGCTGCCGACTCTCAGGGAAGAGTGAAAGTTTCACCTCTCTCCAGGCATTCCTGACCGCCCGCGGCCCGCTCGCTGTACATCGGGGCGGTTTCCGCAGAGCATGTGCCCGATACCTAACCGGTTAACAATCATCAGAAGGGCACCCCCCATGATCAAACGACTCGGGCTCGCGGCGGCGGCGCTCCTGTCGCTGCTCGTCTCGATGCTGATCGTCCCGGCTCCCGCGCACGCCGCGGTCGGGCTCCGGGTCAGCGGCACCAGGATTCTGGAGGCCAACGGGAACGCGTTCGTCATGCGCGGTGTCAGCCACGCGCACACCTGGTACACCAATCAGACGAGCTCCTTCGCCAACATCAAGGCGCTGCGCGCCAACACCGTGCGCGTCGTGCTGAGCGGCGGCCGGTGGACCCCGAACAGCGCCTCCGACGTGGCCAACGTCGTCTCCCTGTGCCGGCAGAACCGGTTAATATGCGTGCTCGAAAACCATGACACCACCGGGTACGGCGAGCAGAGCGGCGCGTACACCCTCGACCAGGCGGTCGACTACTGGAACAGCGTCCGCAGCGCCCTGACCGGCACCGAGGACTTCATCATCGTCAACATCGGCAACGAGCCGTACGGCAACAACAACGTCTCGGCCTGGACCGCCGCCACCACCAGCGCGATCACCCGCATGCGCACGCTCGGCTTCCAGCACATGCTGATGGTGGACGCGCCCAACTGGGGCCAGGACTGGCAGTTCACCATGCGCGACAACGCCAGGACGGTCGCCGCCGCCGACACGCAGCGGAACACGGTGTTCTCCGTCCACATGTACGGCGTCTTCGACACGGCCGCCGAGATCACCGCGTACCTGGACGCGTTCCAGACGGCCGGGCTGCCGCTGGTGATCGGCGAGTTCGGGCACAACCACTCCGACGGCAACCCCGACGAGGACACGATCATGGCCCAGGCGGTGTCGCGCGGCCTCGGCTACATCGGCTGGTCGTGGAGCGGCAACAGTGGCGGCGTCGAGTACCTCGACATGGTCACCAACTTCAACCCGGCCGCGCTGACGTCCTGGGGCCAGCGCATCTTCAACGGCGCCAACGGCATCACCGCCACCTCGCGCGAGGCCACCTTCTTCAGCGGCGGCGGCACCGACACCACCGCCCCGACCACGCCCGGCACCCCCTCGGCCTCCGGCGTCACCTCCACCGGCGCCTCCTTAACCTGGACGGCCTCCACGGACGCGGGCGGCTCGGGGCTGGCGGGATACGACGTCTACCGGGAGCAGGGCGCCACCGACCCGCTGCTCGGCTCCTCCACCACCAACTCCATCACCCTGACCGGCCTGACGCCGTCCACCCAGTACCAGGTGTACGTGCGGGCGCGCGACGGCGCGAGCAACCAGTCGGCCGCCTCGGCCACCACCACCTTCACCACCACGGGCGGCGGCACCGGCGGCGGCTGCACGGCGGCAGGGACCGTGCAGAGCCAGTGGGGCGGCGGCTACGTCGTCCAGCCGGTCACGGTCACCAACACCGGCACGTCCGGCATCACCGGCTGGACCGTCACCTTCACCCTGCCCGCCGGGCACACCCTCGCCGGCTCGTGGAACGCCTCGGTGACGACCAGCGAGCAGACCGTCACGGCCAGGAACGCGGGCTACAACGGCAACGTGCCGGCGGGCGGCAACGCCGGCTTCGGCTTCCAGGTCAACCGGCCGGGCGGGAACACCGCCACGGTCGGCTCCTACACCTGCGCCGCCTCCTGACGACGTAACGCGGGCCGCCTCCACCTGGCGATGGGGGCGGCCCGCGCATGCGGGACGCCTCTTACGAAACCCCGGGCGGGGAGGTGGAGTCGCGGATGACGAGCTGGCACGGCAGCGTGTGCACCCCCGGCGTGGCCTTGCCGTCGATCGCGGCGAACAGGTGCTGCGCCGCCGTGCGGCCCAGCACCTCCAGGTTCATGTCCACGGTCGTCAGCGCGGGCCGCGTCTCGGTGGACAGCACCTCCCAGTTGTCGTAGCCGACCACCGCGATGTCGTCGGGCACCCGCCGGCCCCGCTCGCGCACGGCCTCCACGAACCCGGCCGCGATCTGGTCGCTGCCGCAGAACACGGCGTCGATCTCCGGCTCGGCCATCAGCAGCATCTCGGCCGCGTGCCGGCCCCACCGCTGCGACCACACCCCCGACATCGTCTGCCCCACCTGCTGGACCCCCGCCTCGGCGAGCGCCCGCCGCAGGCCCTCCTCTCGGTCGCGGGCCGCCTTGTAGTGGGCGGGCCCGGTGATGTGCGCGATCCGGCGCCGGCCCAGGGCGAGCAGGTGGTTGACGGCCATCGCCGCCGCGCCCACGTCGTCGGGGACGAACGACACGTCCGAGGGGTCCTCGGACGGCCCGTACGCGTACACGACGGGCACCGGCAGGTCGTTGCTCACGGACGGCCGCGGGTTCGTGCTCTCCCCCACCACGATCAGCCCGTCCACCCGTCGCGACAGCAGGGCGCGCAGGTGGTGCTGCTCCCTGATCGCGTCGCCGCGCGCGTCGCACAGCAGCACCGCCATCTCCCCGGCGCCGAACGCGTCCTCGGCGCCCAGCAGCACCGGGATGCCGAACCGGCCGACGCTGTCGGAGGTCAGCAGCCCCACGGTCCTGGTCTGCCCCGAGAGCAGGCCCCTGGCCAGGGCGTTGGGCTGGAAGGAGAGCTCGGCCGCGGCGGCGAGCACGCGTTCGCGCGTGGCCGCCCGCACGTCCTGGCGCCCGTTGAGCGCCTTGGAGGCCGTGGCGATCGATACCCCCGCCAGCGAGGCCACGTCGTTGATGGTCGCCCGCTTACCCGCCATACTTCGAAACCCTTTTCGGTGAATTGTGAACCGCTTAGCACCATAGCACCCATTGACATGGGCTCATGTTTCTTCTACGTTTCCGAAAACCTTTAAGTCCAGGAGCAGATCATGAGACGAAGGCTGGCCGGGATCTCCCTCCTCAGTGTGTTAGCGCTCACAGCAGCGGCCTGCGGCGGTGGCGACGGTAACGACGGCGGGACACAGGCGGCGGACGGTCCCGTGACCATCACCATGTGGACCCGCGCGGCGACACAGACGCAGAGCGAGCGCCTGGTCGCCGAGTACAACAAGACCCACAAGAACCAGGTCAAGCTCACCGTCATCCCGACGGACAACTACCAGCCCCGCATCGCCGCCGCGGCCGGAGCCAAGCAGCTCCCCGACGTGTTCGCGGCGGATGTCATCTTCGTCCCGAACTACACCTCCCAGGGCCTGTTCATGGACATCACGGACAGGATCGCGGCCCTGCCGTACAAGGACAAGCTCGCCCCCTCCCACATGAAGCTCGGCACGCTGGACAACCGGCAGTACACGCTGCCCCACACCCTCGACCTGTCGGTCTGGTTCTGGAACAAGGACCTGTACGAGAAGGCCGGCCTCGACCCCGAGCAGGGCCCCGAGTCGCTCAAGGAGTTCGCCGAGCAGGCCACCACCGTCCAGGAGAAGCTGGGCAAGGACGGCAAGATCCACGGCACCTTCTTCGGCGGCAACTGCGGCGGCTGCTATGTCTTCACGTTCTGGCCGTCCGTGTGGGCCGCCGGTGCGCAGGTCATGAACGCCGAAGGCACGGTCTCGCTGAACGACCAGCCGCCCATGACCGCCGTGTTCGACATCTGGCGCAAGCTGTACGAGAACAAGGTCACCGGGCCGACCGCCAAGGAGGAGCAGGGCCCCACCTGGACCGGCTTCTTCCCCAAGGGTGAGATCGGCGTAATGCCGATGCCGTCCACCACGCTCGGTCTGATGCCCGAGGACATGAGGATCGGCGTCACCCCGATCGCCGGCCCCGACGGCGGCGAGTCCACGTTCGTGGGCGGCGACTCGCTCGGCATCTCCGCCACCTCCCAGAACGCCGACGCGGCCTGGGAGTTCATCTCCTGGACGGTCTCGGACCAGGCGCAGGTGGAGGTGATGGCCAAGAACAAGGACGTGCTCGCGCGTACGGACCTGGCCGGTAACAAGTACTCGGCCGAGGACCCGCGCGTGGTGCTGATCAACTCGCTGGTCGCCAAGGGCCAGACGCCGTTCGCGCTGCGCTTCGGCCAGACCTACAACGACCCGCAGGGGCCGTGGCTGCGGCTGGCCAGGGAGGCGGTCTTCGGTGACGCCTCGAAGGTCCCGCAGCTCAACACCGAGATCACGAAGTCGCTGCAGCAATGACGCTGACGGTCACCCGATCGAGGCGGGCGGCGCACTCGGCGCCGTCCGCCCGCTGGCGCAGCAGGAAGGTGCAGGGCTGGCTGTACGCGGCGCCGACGGCCGTCATCGTGGGCGTGCTGTTCATCGCGCCGCTGGTGCTGGTCGTGTGGATGTCGCTGAACCGCTGGCCGCTGCTCGGCCCCGCCACGTTCAACGCCCCCGCCAACTACGTCAAGATCGCCGACAACCCGCTCTTCGTGGACGCGGTCCTCTTCACGCTGAAGTACACGGCCATCACCACGGTGCTGCTGTCGGGCGTGGCGCTCGGGCTGGCGCTGCTGGTGCAGGAGCGCAGGCCGGGCATCGCCTTCTTCAGGACCGCGTTCTTCCTGCCGGGCGCGGTCGGCTTCGCGGCGGCGGGCCTGCTGTTCTACGGGATGCTGAACAACGACTTCGGCCCCATCGACCCGATGTTGCAGTCACTGGGCATCACCAGCGAGCCGATCAAGTGGATCGGCACCCCGAACATGGCGCTGTTCTCCACGATCACGCTGGTGCTGTGGCGCTTCGCCGGGTTCAACATGCTCATCCTGCTGACCGGGCTGCAGGCCATCCCCACCGAGGTGTACGAGGCCGCCAGGAGCGACGGCGCGAACCGCTGGCAGATCTTCACCAGGATCACGCTCCCGCTGCTGCGCCCGACGCTGGCGCTGATGCTGATCCTCAGCGTCACCGGCTCGCTGCTGGCCTTCGACCAGTTCTTCGTCTTCACCAACGGCGGCCCGGACAACAGCACGGTCTCCATGGTGATGGTCGTCTACCGGGACGCGTTCTTCCGCTTCGACCTCGGCGGCGCGGCGGCCCTGTCGGTCGTGCTGCTCGTGGCCCTGGTCGGGCTCAACACGCTGATGATGCGGAGGCTGCGGTGAGCCGTTACCTCACCCTGTCGGCCCTGGCGGTGCTGTTCCTGTTCCCACTGGTGTGGAGCGGGTACGCGTCGCTGGAGGAGCCGTCGAACTACCTGGAGATGGCCCGCTTCGGCGAGGGCATCGACACCTACGCCGTCAACAGCGTGCTGGTGTCGGCCATGACCGTGGGCGGCACGCTGATCGTCTCTGCGCTCGGCGGCTACGGCTTCGCCCGCTTCGACTTCCCCGGCAAGAACGTGCTGTTCCTGGCCACGCTGGCGATCCTCATGGTGCCGTACGCGACGATCCTGATCCCGCTCTACGTGCTGCTCGGCTACCTCGGCCTGCAGAACTCGCTGGTCGGGCTCTCGCTGGTGTTCGTGATGTTCCAGCTCCCGTTCGCGCTGTTCATGATGCGCAACGCGTTCGAGGCGGTGCCGCGCGAGCTGGAGGAGGCCGCGCTGGTGGACGGCTGTGGCACGTTCCGCGCCTTCTCCAGGATCCTGCTGCACGCCGTGCGGCCCGCGCTCATCACGGTGGGCCTGTTCGCGTTCCTGGCCTCGTGGAACGACTTCTTCGCGCCGCTCATCCTGCTCAACGACGGATCGTCCTTCACGCTGCCGGTGGCCGTGGTCAGCATGACGCAGCACACGTTCGGCGCCATCGACTACGGCATGCTCCAGGCCGGCGTCATGGTCATGGCCCTCCCCTGTCTCATCCTCTTCATCGTTCTGCAGCGCCACTACGTGCGCGGATTCATGTCAGGAGCTCTGCGTGGCTAGTCCCGTCCTGCCCTCATCGGGTGTCCTGTCCCCCCTCGGCCTCGATTCCGTACGCGTGCTGCCCGGTTTCTGGGGCGACCGGATCGCCCTGAACAACGAGGTGACGATCGCCCACTGCCAGGAGTGGGAGGAGCGCGAAGGCTGGATCGGCAACTTCAGGGGCGAGCGGCCCCGCAGAGGACGGGAGTTCAGCGACTCGGAGATCTACAAGCTGCTGGAGGCCATGGCCTGGGCGGACCATCCGGGGCTGCCCGCGCTGGCCGAGACGGTGGCGCAGGCCCAGGAGGGCGACGGCTACCTCAACACCCGCTGGTCGGGCAGCCGCTACACCGACTTCGAGTGGGGGCACGAGCTCTACTGCTACGGCCACCTCATCCAGGCCGGGGTGGCGCGGCTGCGCATGCACGGCGAGGACCGGCTCACCGAGGTCGTCACCAGGGCCGCCGACCACGTGTGCCGCCGGTTCATGGACGGTGAGGAGACCTGCGGCCATCCGGTGATCGAGATGGCGCTGGTGGAGCTGTACCGGGCCACCGGGGCGGAGCGGTACCTGGAGCTGGCCCGCCGCTTCGTCGAGCGCCGCGGCCTGCCCGCGCTGGCCGACATCCCGTTCGGCCGCGCCTACTACCAGGACGACGTGCCCGTCAGGCAGGCGCAGGTCTTCCGCGGGCACGTGGTGCGCGCGCTCTACCTGGCCTCCGGCGTGGTGGACGTGGCGGTCGAGACCGGGGACCAGGAGCTGCTGAAGGCCGTCGAGTCACAGTGGGAGCGGACGGTCGCCCGGCGCACGCATCTGACCGGCGGCATGGGCTCGAGGCATGCCGACGAGTCGTACGGCGAGGACTACGAGCTGCCGCCGGACCGCGCCTACAGCGAGACGTGCGGCAGCATCGCCTCCCTCATGCTGGCGCACCGGCTGCTGCTGGCCACGGGCGACGCCCGCTACGCCGACCTGGCCGAGCGGACCATGTACAACATGCTCGCCACGGGCGTGGCGCTGGACGGCACGTCGTTCTTCTACGTCAACCCGCTGCAGGTACGGGTGCCCGCGACGCCGCTCGACGGGGTCAACCACGCCGCGGAGGGCGGGCTGCGCTCGCCGTGGTTCGACGTGTCGTGCTGCCCGAACAACATCGCCCGCACGCTGGCCTCGCTGCCCGCGTACGTGGCCGCGACCGGGGACGGCGGGGTGCTGATCCACCACCTCACCCCGGCGGAGATCCGCTCGGCGCGGCTGGCGCTGCGGGTGGAGACCGGCTACCCGTGGCAGGGCTCGGTGAGCGTGCGGGTGCTGGAGGACGGCGAGGGCCGCATCGGCCTGCGCGTCCCCGCCTGGGCGACGGACGCCACGCTCGCGCACGTCCCGGTCTCCTCCCAGGACGCCCCGCTGCCCGAGGGCCCGGTCATCCGGCCGGTCGGCCCCGGCTACGCCTACGCCGAGGGGCCCTGGCGGGCCGGTGACGAGCTGCGGCTGGAGCTGCCGATGCGGGCCAGGTGGACCCTGCCCGACCGGCGGATCGACGCGTTGCGGGGCAGCGCGGCCGTGGAGCGCGGGCCGCTCGTGTACTGCGCGGAGTCGGTGGCCGACGAGCCGCCGCTCGCCGGGGTGACGGCGCGCGTCGACCCGCCGGTGGAGCACGAGACGGACGGCGTGGTGGAGCTGGAGGTGGGCGCGCGGCTGACGGCCGGCGGCAACGGCTCCTGGCCGTACGGGGCGGCGCCCGACGAGGAGGAGGGCACCGACGTGCGGCTGCGGCTGGTGCCCTACCACCGGTGGGGCAACCGCGGCCCCGCGACCATGCGGGTCTGGCTTCCGACGATCTGAGGAGACGCACGTGCCTGTGACCGCGAAGACCACCGTCACCGTCCAGTAGCGCCTATTCTGTCCTGGCCCCGCCCGTTACGCGGGGCCAGGACAGGACGGGACAGAGCACGATGGCCGAACTCGCCGAGACTCCGCGCGGACGCCTGACAGGCCGGTTCGTGGTCGCGTCCGTCATGGCCGTGGCCTCGCCGATCCTGTCGCTGACGGCGTACCTGGTCTGGGCCGGGCTGCCCGCGCAGTGGGCGCCCGACATCACCGTGAGCCCCCAGTCGGCGGTCACCTTCACCTTCCCCGCCGTCGGCGCCTTCCTCATCTACCACCGGCCCCGGCTCAACCTGGCCTGGCTGATGTGCGTCGGCGGGCTGGCCGCGGCCGTCAGCGACGCGGCCAGCGCGCTGATGTTCCACGCCGCCGCCATCGGCGAGCCGGCGCTGGCGGGATGGCTGCGGGTGCCGCTGCGGCTCGGATGGGCGGTGTGCGGGCTGTCGCTCACGATGGTGCTGCCGCTCTACTCGCCGGACGGCCGCCTGCCGTCCAGGCGCTGGCGGCCCGCCCTGTGGCTGGGCTGCTTCTCGATCGGCACCGCGGCGGTCCAGTACCTGTTCAGGGCGCCGCGGACCGAGGGGTACCCGTATCCCTCGGTCATCCCCAACCCGCTGGGGATCCCCGCGCTGGCGCCCTACGCCGACGTGATGGCGACGGTGGGCTGGGCGGGCATCTACACCGCGATGGCCCTGGCCGCGCTGTCGCTGGCCTCGCGGCTGCGCGGGGCCGACCCGGTGGGGCGGCGGCAGATCGGCTGGCCGCTGTTCGCGTTCGCCGGGTACATCGTCTTCCTCGTCCTGGCCGCGATCTGGCCCGTGTTCATGTGGCCGGCCATCGCGTGGGCGGCGGCCATCCCGTTCGCGATGGCGTTCGCGGTGATGCGGTACCGGCTCTACGGCATCGACACCGTGATCAGCCGGGCCTTCGTGGCGGCCGGCGTGGTCGTCGTGGTCAGCCTCGTCTACTTCGGCGTGGGCACCCTGTCGAGCCTGGTCGTCTCCGGCTACCACCAGGTCGCCGGGATCGCGGCCGCGCTGTTCGCGGGCGCGTTCTTCCAGCCGCTGCGGCGCGGGCTGCAGCGGGCGGTGGACCGGATGTTGTACGGCGCGGTCGGCGACCCCGGCGTGCTGGCCGAGCGGCTGACCCAGGCCGTGCGCGGCGCCGACCCGGCCAGGGCGCTGAACTCCGTGGTCAGCGTGCTGCGCGACGGGCTGGCCGTCGAGGGCGTGGCCGTGGAGGTGGCCGACGGCGAGCCCCGCTACGTGGAGAGCGGCCACGTCGGGGCCGAGCCCCGGGAGGTGCCGCTGGTCTGGCACGGGGCGCGGGTCGGCCGCCTGCTCGTCGGGCCGCCCGGGCCGCGCCGCTTCCCCGCCGCGCACAACGAGCGCGTGCTCGCGACGCTCACCCCGTACGCGGCGGACGTGGCGCACGCCGTCCGCATGGCGGCGGACCTGCAGCGCTCCCGCGAGCGCATCCTCACGGCCAGGGAGGAGGAGCGCCGCCGCCTGCGCCGCGACCTGCACGACGGCCTCGGCCAGACCCTCTCCGCGATGGCGATGACCATCAACATGGCCCGCCTGAGCCTCAAGAGCTCCCCTGACGCGGCCGACGAGCTGCTGCGGGAGCTGCACGCCGGCATGAGCGCCGTCACGAGCGACATCCGCGAGCTGGTGTACGGCCTGCGCCCGCCCGCGCTCGACGACCTGGGCCTGGCCCGCGCGGTCCGCGACCTGGCCGGGCACTCCTCGCCCGACACCGAGATCGAGGTGACGGTCGAGGGCGACGTGGAGGACCTGCCCGCCGCCGTCGAGGTGGCCGTCTACCGCATCGTCCAGGAGGCGCTCACCAACATCCGCCGCCACGCCGAGGCGTCGCGGGCCAGGATCGTGCTGCGCCGGGAGGAGCCGGTGCTGCGCGTGCTGATCACCGACGACGGCAAGGGGCTGCCCGAGCGGCACCGCGCGGGCGTGGGGCTGGGCTCGATGCGGGAGCGGGCGGCCGAGCTGGGCGGCCTCTGCGTGGTGACCGGCGAGCCGGGGGCGGGCACCCGGGTCGAGGTCATGCTGCCGCTGCTGACGGCGGGCCTGAGCGTCGGCTCCTGACGGGCATGTGCTTCAGACCGGCATGCGCTCCAGACCGGCATGCGCTCCAGACCGGCATGCGCTCCAGACGGTGTGCCACAGCCTTTACCCGGTCGGAGTCGTCGGTTGACGGCCGCACCACCAGCTCTGGAGGTGGCCGCTGGCAGCCTGAGAAGGACGCATTCATGCGGGGGTGAGCGAGTATGACGCGATTCAACGTTCCGGCCTGTGTCCTGGTGCTGGCGTCCGCGACCGCCGTGGCGCCGGCCTCCGCGCAGCAGCGGGCTCCGTGCCCGACGCCCGGCGCCGCCAGGCCCACCGTCGTGCTGGTCCACGGTGCCTGGGCCGACACCTCCAGCTGGAGCGGCGAGATCCGGGCGCTGCAACGGGCGGGCCACGTCGTGCGCGCGGTGGGCAACCCGCTGCGTGACCTGAACGGCGACGCGCAGACCGTACGCGACTTCCTGGACACGCTCTCCGGCCCTGTCGTCCTCGTCGGCCACTCCTACGGCGGCTCCGTGATCACCAACGCCGCCGCGGGCGACCCGGACGTCGAAGCCCTGGTCTACGTCAACGCGGCGGCACCGGCCGTCGGCGAGACGACCGCGCAGCTCAGCGGCTCCGGCTCGGCCCTCGGCGGCGACCCGGCCACCCTGTACGACCGGGCCGCCTACTCCGGCGCGGCGGGCGGCGCGGCCGACCTCTACCTGAAGCGGGACGTCTTCGTCCGCTCCTTCGCCTCCGACCTGCCCAGGGACACGGCCCGCGAGCTCTGGGCGACCCAGCGGGCGGCCTCGACGGCCGCGTTCACGACCCCGTCGAAGGCCGCGGCGTGGCGGACGATCCCGTCCTGGTACTTCATCGCCACCGGCGACCAGATCATCGTTCCCGAGTCGCAGCGGGCCATGGCGAAGCGGGCCCGCTCGAAGGTCACCGAGTTCGCCGGCGGCTCGCACCTGACCCTCGTCTCGCATCCCGAGGCGGTCACCCGGGTGATCGAGGACGCGGTCTGCTCCGTCCGCTGAGAACCACGGCGCGGGCGGAGAGGAAGTGGTGGTTTCCTATACGCATGCCTGATCTCGTAGTCGACGGCGGCGACAAGCTCTGCGTCCAGTTGCTCATCGAGCTGCGGGCCCACGTCCGCGCGGCCGGGCCGGGCGCCGTCATCCACCTGATCGCCACCGACCCCGCCGCCCCGGTGGACCTGCCCGCGTGGTGCCACCTGACCGGGCACACCTACCTCGGGCCGGTGGAGGGGGCGCGGCGGCCCACGTTCGCGCTGCGGGTGGCCGAGGCCGCCAAGGAGACCCAGGACGCCAAGCCGTGGCACGCGGCTTAAGCGGTTAACACCCGTACGGGAGGGGCACCATGGCGGGGGGGCGAAGTGACCTAAAGTAGGGAGGGTTATCCGGTTCAGAGAGGGAGTCCGTGAAGCGACCGACGATCGCCGACATCGCCAGCCGGGCGGGAGTGTCCAAGGTGGCGGTCTCCTACGCGCTCAACGGGCAGCCGGGGGTGTCGGAGGCGACGCGGGCCCGGATCATCGCCATCGCCGACGAGATCGGCTGGCGGCCCAACAGCGCCGCCCGCGCCCTGAACGGCGCCAGGGCCAACTGCGTGGGCCTCGCGCTCTGCCGCCCGGCCCGGATCCTCGGCGTCGAGCCGTTCTTCATGGAGCTGATCAGCGGCATCGAGGGGGTGCTCGCCGACCGCTCGTACGCGCTGCTGCTCCAGGTCGTCACCAGCCACCAGCAGGAGAGCGAGGTCTACCGCCACTGGTGGGGTGAGAGCCGCATCGACGGCGTGTTCCTCGTGGACCTGCACTACGACGACTCCCGCGTGGCCGAGCTCGAACGGCTCGGCATGCCGGCCGTGGTCATCGGCCATCCCTCCGAGTCGGGCTCGCTGTCGGCCATCTGGTCGGAGGAGGGCGAGGCCGTCCGCGAGACCGTCGGCTACCTGGTGGCGCTGGGCCACCGCCGCATCGCGCGGGTGGCCGGGCTGCCCGAGCTGGTCCACACGACCGTCCGGGACCAGGCGTTCAAGCAGGCGTGCGAGGGGGTGGCCGAGCACGTCATCGTGCACACCGACTACACCGGCGAGGAGGGCGCCAGGGCCACCAGGCGGCTGCTCAGCTCGCCGGAGCGGCCCACCGCCATCGTCTACGACAACGACATCATGGCCGTGGCCGGTCTGTCGGTGGCGCAGGAGATGCGGGTGGAGGTGCCGCGTGACCTGTCCATCGTGGCCTGGGACGACTCGCCGCTCGCCCAGGTGGTCCGGCCGCCGCTGACCGCGCTCACCCGTGACATCCCGGCCTACGGCGCCCACGCGGCGCAGCGGCTGCTCGCGTTGATCGCGGGCGAGGACGTGCCGCCGTACGAGGACCAGGCGGCCATCCTCACGCCCCGTGGCAGCACGGGGCCCGCTCGCTCCGCTTGACCGGCTCGACCGGCTTGACCGGCACGACCGGCTTGGCCCGCTCGGCACGTGTCGCGGGCCGGGACCGCGGCTGGCAGACCGCCCGTCCGAGCCCGTGACACGTGCCGTCCCCTCCTCGCGGCATCTCTCCGGGGAGCCGCCCCTGCGTCCCCCGCGCCGAGGCGACTCCATACTGACCGAGGCCGGTACGCACCGCCTGAGTACCTCCATACCTAAACGAGATACGAAATTCGGCGAATCGTGACCTGCTCGGCCGAGAACCGGCAGGGCTGCGGCGTGGCGGCGGGCGACGAGGCCGAGGTGGAGGTCACACTGGACACCGCACCCCGCGTGCCCTGCTCGCGCAAGAGGTGGCACGCGCTGAGCGTCGAGGGCGCCAAGAAGCCCTGGACCCGGCAGCGGCGCGTCGCCGACGCGGTGGCCGAGCTCGCCGGCGGCGTGGGCCGACGGCCGATTGTCACGGGGGCGTAACGCGAGACCTGGCGGGTAGGCGGGCGATATGACTGAGGGTTTTGACACCGACATGCTCTGGGACGAGTTCCACCGGGCGGTCAACATGAACTCCGAGGAGCTGCGGACGTACCTGCTGGCCGAGGCGTCCTCCGAGGAGGGCTTCCCGCCCGACCCCGACCTGGGCATCGACGAGCTGGGCCGGGGCGTGCTGCACGTGCTGAGCAAGCGGAAGGGCGACCTCACCAAGACCGATCTCGACGTGATGCGCCAGGTCGTCGAGCTCGTCGAGACTTTGGGCGAGCGTACGGACGACGAGTCGCGGCGCGAGCTGATGTCGGTCGGTCACGACCCGTTGAGAGGATGACCCGATGGTCCAGCCGCATCCGTGGATCGAGGGCTACGTACGCGCGTGGAACTCCAACGATCCCGACGACATCGCCGCCTTGTTCACCGAGGACGCCGTGTACTACACCGAGCCCTACAGCTCGCCGTGGCAGGGGCGCGACGACATCGTCCGCGAGTGGCTGGGACGGCAGGACAAGCCTGGTGAGGCCACCTTCGAGTGGCATCCGGTGAGCGTGACGGAGGACGTCAGCGTCATCCAAGGAGTCACGACATATCCCGACAAAACGTATAGCAACCTCTGGGTGATACGGTTCGCTCCCGATGGGCGATGCCGGGAATTCACCGAATGGTGGATGAGGCACGATGCCAGATGATGCAATGGGCCGAACCGTCCCCACCCGAGGAGATCCGTTGAGAGACAACCTCGACCTCGCCGCGAGCGCCCAGGAACTGGCTGACGCCGCCCCGACGGGATCGATCGACCGCGCCGCCGCCTCGTCCGTGGCGATCACGCTCGCCACCACCCGTGACATGAACGACGCCAGGCAGACCCTGGACGGCGTCTCGCCCGAAGAGGTCCGGCAGGCGGCGCTGGCCTTGTTCGACCGTCTCTCGACCCAGTAGGCGCAGCTCGGATCAAGCAGCACCACCGGCGGGCGCCAGGCGAGGCTTCGGGGGCGGGCGCCAGGCAGGACTGGCGGCGGGCCGTCAGGCGGAGCGTCAGGCGGGGCGATCGGCGGGCGTCAGGCGGGACTCCACGGCGCGGCGGGCGCGGGCGGCGGCCCGCTGGTCGCCGTGGAGCTGGATCGCGTGGTTCAGCGCCATGACCACCCCGAGCAGCTCGAACACCACCTGCTCCGGATCCGTGCCCCGGGGCAGCTCCCCCGCGGCCACGGCCCGGCCCACCTCCTTGCCCAGCCGCCCCCGCCACGCCTCGAACCGGCTCTCGACCGCGTCCCGCACCACCCCCGGCCGCCCGTCGAACTCGTGCGCCGCCGCCACGAAGAAGCAACCACCGGGAAAGACCTGCCGTTCCAGGTAGGAGATCCACGCCTCGCACAGCACCCGCAGCCGCGCCAGCCCCGGCGCGGCGGGCAGGGCGGGCTCCCACACCTCGGCGCGGAAGATCTCCCCGGCCCGCTCCAGGACGGCGAGCTGCAACGCCTCCTTGGAGCCGAAGTGCCCGAGCACGCCTGACTTGCTCATGTCCAGCTCGGTGGCGAGCCGCCCGATGGTCAGCCCTTCGAGCCCCTCCTTGGACGCGATGGCCACCGAGCGGTCGAGGATGGCCGCCCGGGTGCCCAGCGCCTCGGCGGCCGACCTGCGCGGGCTCATCCGAGACCCCGTGGTGCGTCGTTCATGCGGGCCACTTTAGCGTCCGAACGTTCGGTTGCTATAGTCCGCCGCATGAGTGGATCACGACTTGTCGCCACAGGTCACTACCAGCCCGCCAGGATCCTGACCAACGACGAGCTGGCGGAGCTGGTGGACACCAGCGACGAGTGGATCAGCAAGCGGGTCGGCATCCGCACCAGGCACGTGGCCGAGGACGGCGAGAGCGTCGCCGACCTGGCCACGCACGCCGCCGCGAAGGCGCTGGCCGGCAGCGGCCTGCGACCCGCCGACATCGACCTCGTGCTGGTCGCCACCTGCACCCAGACCGAGCGCGCCCCGAACGTCGCCTCCCGCGTCGCCGCCGGCCTGGGCGTCCCGGGCGGCGCGCTCATGGACCTCGGCGCCTCCTGCTCCGGCTTCACCCACGCCCTGGCGCAGGCCGACCACGCCATCCGGGCGGGCGCCGCCACCCATGCCCTGGTCGTGGGGGCCGACAAGATGACCGCGGTGACCGACTGGACCGACAGGACCACCTGCGTGCTCACCGGCGACGGCGCCGGCGCGGCCGTGGTGAGCGCGGCCGAGCAGGCGGAGATCGGCCCGGTCGTGTGGGGCTCGGCACCCGAGCTGGGCCGGGCCGTCCGCATCGAGGGCACCCCCACCCGCTTCTCCCAGGACGGCCAGACCGTCTACCGCTGGGCCACCACCCGGCTGCCCGCGCTGGCCCGGCAGGCGTGCGAGCGCGGCGGCGTCCGCCCGGAAGACCTGGCGGCGGTGGTCCTGCACCAGGCGAACCTGCGCATCATCGAGCCCATCGCCGACAAGCTCGGCGCGGTCAACGCGATCGTCGCCAAGGACGTGGTGGACTCGGGCAACACCTCGGGCGCCAGTGTGCCCCTGGCGCTGGCGAAGCTGCTGGAGCGCGGCGAGGTGCCGCGGGGCGCGCCGATGCTGCTGTTCGGCTTCGGCGGCAACCTGTCCTACGCGGGCATGGTGGTCCGCTGCCCCTGACTCGTCGCCGCCGGTGGTTGCGCTCAGCGACCGGGGCGAACACTGTGGAGGCATGCCAGGCGTCGACACCCTGGACGGCCTGTTGCGGGCCGTCGCGGAATTCCGTACGGACGACTACGAGCTGCCGGTCGAGAAGGGCGCGCTCGACCGGGCCAGGCGCTCGCTGGAGGAGACGGGGCTGCTGCTGCTCGGCGAGGTCCACGGGGTCAGGGAGAACCCGCTGATCATCCTCGGGCTCATGCGGGCGCTCGGCCTGACCCACCTCGCCCTCGAATGGCCGCAGAACCTCAAGCCGCAGCTCGACGTCTACCTGTCCGACGGTACGGGGCTCGACCATCCGCTGTGGTGGCTGGGTGACGGGCGCGTGACGGCGGGGCACTTCGCGGTGCTGAAGGCGATCCCGGGGCTGACGGTCACGCTGTTCGACGGGGGGATGTTCACCGGCGACTGGTCGCAGCGGGACGCGTTGATGGCCGAGCGGGTGCTGGCCGAGCGGCCCCGGTCCACGCTGGTGGTGGCGGGCAACGCCCACACGCTGACCTCGCCGACCGAGCTGGGCCTGCCGATGGGGGCCTGCCTGGCCAGCGCGCGGCCGGCGCTGGAGAGCGTGCGCATCCAGTACGGAATCGGGAGTTACTACAACATCGAGCCGAGGCAGAGCAGGGGGTACGCGGCGGTGGCCGGGTTGTACGCGGCGGACGGGGAGCTGTGCGTGGGGTTGCCGGAGTTCGGCGAGGCCACGGTGCCGCACCTGCCCGTCGAGCTGCTGCGGGACCGCCTCGGGTTCTGAGCGGGCGGGCCCGGCGCGGGTGCCGCGGCACCGCACGTTGCGCGCGGTCATCGGCTGGAGCTGGAACCTGCTGTCGGAGCGCGAGCGTGAGCTGCTGCGCGGCCTCACGGTCTTCTCGGGCGGCGCCAGGTACGAGGCCGTCTCCCGGGTCCGCGGCGGCGACCTGGACTCGCGCTGGAGCGGCTGCCGCCCGCACGGCGCTGCCGATCCTGACCACGGGTCCGGAGCCTGTAGGCTGCGGATTCCTCACCTTCGTGCAGCCGCCCGGCCGGCCCCTCGACTCCCCAGGTCGCGGCCACGGCCTGGCGGATGTCCGGAGTCAGAGGCGTGTTGACGTAGATCACACCGTCCGGCTACGTGCTTCCCGTTTGGCGGCGGATGCGCCAAGGTTAGGGCAACTTGCACCGCGAGGTAAGGAGAGCAGTGGCCAGTCCTGGCACCATCGACACTCGAGGCAGTGACTTCGCCCGACTAGCCCATCGCATTGCGGACGCCGGTCTTCTCGACCGGCGTCCCTTTTATTACGCCGTCCGGATGAGCATCGCCGCCGTCGTGTACGCCGGCGGCTGGGCCCTGTTCGCCTGGGTGGGCGACTCCTGGTGGCAACTCCTCGTCGCGGCCGCCCTGGCTGTGATCTTCGCGCAGTTCGGCTTCCTCGCCCACGACCTCGGGCACCGCCAGGTGTTCAGGACGCGTCGCCCCAGCGACATCGCGGGCCTGGTGATCGGCAACCTCGGCGTCGGGCTCGGCTGGGGCTGGTGGACCACCAAGCACAACAAGCACCACGCCAACCCCAACCACGAGGATCACGACCCCGACGTCTCACCCGCCGTGATCGTCTGGTCGCAGGACCAGGCCGCCCGCAGCACCGGCCTGCCCCGGTTCATCGCCAAGTACCAGGCGTTCTGGTTCTTCCCGCTGCTCACGCTGGAGGCCTGGCACCTGCACATCGCCAGCGTCAAGGCGCTGTTCCAGCCCACCGCCAAGCGCCGCAACCTGGAGCTGGCGCTGCTGCTGGCGCACTTCGTGCTCTACTTCGGCGTGGTCTTCACCGTGCTGCCCTTCGGCATGGCCCTGCTGTTCCTCGTCGTGCACCAGGGGGTGTTCGGGGTCTACCTCGGCTGCACGTTCGCGCCCAACCACAAGGGCATGCCCGTGCTGACCAAGGAGGACAAGCTGGACTTCCTCCGCAAGCAGGTGCTGACCTCCCGCAACGTGCGCGGCAACCTGTTCACCGACGTGGCGCTCGGCCAGCTCAACTACCAGATCGAGCACCACCTGTTCCCCCACATGCCGGCGCCGAACCTGCGCAAGGCCCAGCCCATCGTCGAGCGCTACTGCCAGGAGATCGGCGTCGACTACCTCCAGACCGGCCTCATCGAGTCCTACGGGCAGGCGCTGCGGCACCTGCACGAGGTGGGCGCCAAGCTGCGCTGACCTCCCGGCCGGCCGCCCACGGCCGGCCAGCCCTCAGGGCGCCCCTCACCGGGCGCCCTCCTCCTCCAGCCGCTCGATCAGCCGGTCACGGCGGCGTTCGAGCTCGGCGATCAACTCGACCTGCTCGTCCGCCTGGCTGATCATCGCCGAGACCTCGATCTGGTCGGTCGCGCCCATGTCGCGGATCTGGTCGCGCACGTCCTGGTTCTCGGCTCGCAACCTGGTCAGGTCCTCTTCGATCTGCCGGAGTTCGTCCTTAGTGCTCATCCAACGCCCCTACCCAGAAGCGCCGCCGCGATTACCCGACCGCGTGCGTGGCCGTACAGAATGAGGGGCATGCGCAGGCCGTCGCCCAGCACGATCGTGTCGGTCGTCACCATCGCCGCCGTGCTGGCCGGCTCCTTCCTCGCCTTCGCCAACTCCGGCCCGACCAACGTGCTGGACGTCGTGCTGCCGCTGGTCGCCTGCGCCGGGCTGCTGGCCAGGGAGCGTTATCCGGTCGTGGCGCTGGTCGTGGTGACGGTGTCCGTGGCCGCCTACTACCCGTACGCGGGGCTCGACGGGCCGCTCGTCGTGATGTTGTTCGTCGTGCTCTACACGGCGGCCGACCGCGGTCACCTCACGGCGGCCATCGCCACGGGGGCGGCGGCGCTGCTGGCCATGGGCGTCGGCGAGACCGGCGGGATCAGGCACGTGGACGACAGCACGTTCATCATGATCACGGGCTGGGTGGTCGCGTCCATCGCGTTCGGCGGGGTCACGCGCAACCGCCGCGCGTACCTGTCGGAGGCCCGTCAGCACGCGCTCGACGCCCTGCTGACCAAGGAGGAGGAGGCCAGGCGGCGGGCCAGCGAGGAGCGGCTGCGCATCGCCAGGGAGCTGCACGACGTGCTCGGGCACAACATCTCCATGATCAACGTGCAGGCGTCCGCGGCGCTGCACGGCATCCGCAAGCGGCCGGAGGACGCCGAGGCGGCGCTGCGCACGATCAAGGAGACCAGCAAGGAGACGCTGCGCGAGCTGCGGACCACGCTGGGCGTGCTGCGCCAGGTCGACGAGGACGCGCCGGTCGCGCCCGCCGACAGCCTGGCGCGGCTGGACGCGCTGGTCGCGGCATCGGGCCTGACGGTACGCACGGAGCTGCCCGAGCCGCTCGGCGCGCTGCCGACCGAGGTGGACCTGGCCGCCACCCGCATCGTCAGGGAGGCGCTGACGAACGTCTCCCGCCACTCGGGCACGCGGGAGGCCACGCTCACGATCACCACCGAGGCCGGAGACATCATCATCACCGTGGACGACGACGGACCCGGCGCCACGTACGACGGGGGCAGCGGCTTCGGGATCCAGGGCATGCGTGAGCGCGCGACGGCGCTCGGCGGCACCCTGGAGGCCGGCCCGCGCCCCGGGGGCGGCTTCCGCGTCACCGCCCGCCTGCCACTGACCCAGCCGACGAACGGGGCCCGATGATCCGCGTACTGCTCGCCGACGACCAGACCCTGGTGCGTGCCGGGTTCCGCTCCATCCTCAGCGACGAGGACGACATCGAGGTGGTGGCCGAGGCCGCCAACGGCGCGCAGGCGATCGCCGGGGCCCGCGAGCACCGGCCCGACGTGGTGCTCATGGACATCCGCATGCCCGAGCTCGACGGCCTGGAGGCCACCCGCCGCATCGCGGGCGACCCGGCGCTCGACGGCGTGAAGGTGATCATCCTGACCACGTTCGACCTCGACGACTACGTCTACGGCGCGCTGCGGGCCGGCGCCGGCGGCTTCCTGGTCAAGGACACCGAGCCGGCCGAGCTGATCCACGCCGTCAGGGTCGTGGCCAGGGGAGACGCGCTGATCGCGCCGTCGATCACGCGGCGGCTGATCGCCGAGTTCGCCGGCCGGGTCAAGCGGCCCGAGCCGGGCCCCGAGCTGAACGCGCTCACCGAGCGGGAGCGCGAGGTCATGACGCTGGTGGCGGGCGGCCTGTCCAACGACGAGATCGCGGCCCGCCTCGTGCTCAGCCCGGCCACGGCGAAGACGCACGTCAGCCGCATCATGACCAAGCTGCGCGTGCGTGACAGGGCCCAGCTCGTGGTCATCGCGTACGAGGCCGGCATGATCACGCCGGGCTGGCTTACTCCCTGAGTCGTACGCCGGCGGGCCTCATGCGACCCGGGAGGTAAGCCGGGTGCCCTCCCCGGCATGACGCGGCGGGCCCGGCCGTACCGGGAGGGTCTGTGGCATGGACATCGTGGACCTCGCCCGCCTGCAGTTCGCGCTCACGGCGGGCGCGCACTTCCTGTTCGTGGCGCTCACGCTGGGCCTGGCGACGCTGGTCGCCGTCGTCCAGACCCGCGCCACCTTCGGCGGCGATCCCGTGCACCTGCGGATGACCCGGTTCTGGGGCCAGCTCTACATCATCAACTACGCGATGGGCATCGTCACCGGGCTCGTGATGGAGTTCCAGCTCGGGCTGTCGTGGAGCGGGCTGACCGAGTACGCGGGCGACGTGTTCGGCTCGGCGCTGGCCATCGAGGCGCTGGTGGCGTTCTTCGTCGAGTCCACGTTCCTGGGATTGTGGATCTTCGGCTGGAACAAGCTGAACCGGTGGGCGCACCTGGCGCTCATCTGGGTGGTGACGCTGACCGCGTACGCGTCGGCGTTCTGGATCATGGTCGCCAACGGCTTCCTGCAGAACCCGGTCGGGCACGTGGCGGAGGGCGGGCGGCTGCGGCTGACGGACTTCGGGGCCATGGTGGCCAACCCGGCGGCGCAGGTGGCGTTCTGGCACGTGCTGTTCGGGGCGATGGTCGTCGGCGGGTTCTTCATGGCCGGGGTGAGCGCGTACCACCTGCGCAGGCGCACCCCCGAGCAGGATCTGTTCCGCAAGTCGCTGCGGATCGGGATCGGCGTGGCGCTGCCCGCCCTGCTCCTGACGGCCACGTTCGGCGGGCTCGGGTTCGAGACCATGCAGCCGACGAAGGTCGCCGCGTGGGTCGGCTCGCCCGAGCGGCTGGCCGCCGCGCAGGCCGAGATGGTGGCCAGGTTCGGCCCCGGCGACTACCTGCCTCCGGTGGAGGCGGTGCAGACGAGCGGCATCACGATGATGGCGCTGTTCGCGCTCATGCTGTTCGTGGCCGGGCCGAGTTTCCTGCTCATGCTGATCCGGCCGGTGGTGCGCGGGTTCAGGCTGTGGCACCGGCTGCTGACGCTGATGATCCCGGTCCCGTTCGTCACCGTGCTGGCCGGCTGGGTCTTCCGCGAGCTGGGGCGCCAGCCGTGGGCCGTGTACGGGCTGCTGCGGACGTCCGAGGCCATGTCGCCGGTGACCGGAGGGCAGCTGGTTTTCTCGCTGGCCGCGTTCGTCACGGTGTTCGCGGTGCTCATCGTGGTCAACTACTGGCTGCTGGCCAGGCAGGCGCGGCGCGGGCCCGGCGCGGTGGCGCTGGGCGACCGGCCGGTCGAGACCCCCGTTCCTGCTCCTTCGTTCTAGGGACGCTTGTCATGGAGATCTTCATCCTGGGCTTCTTCGCCATCGGTTACCTCGTGCTGGCCGGCGCGGACATCGGGGTCGGCATGGCGCTGCCGTACCTGGGCCGGTCGGCGGGCGAGCGGCGCGAGGTGATCGCCGCGATCGCGCCGTTCTTCCTGGGCAACGAGGTGTGGCTGGTGGCCACGGCGGGGGTGCTGGCGGGGCTCTTCCCCCGGCTGGAGGGCGAGCTGCTGCACGGCAACCACACCGTGGTGGTGACGCTGCTGGTGGCCTGGGTCGTGCGCGACATGGGGCTGTGGCTGCGCGGCCGGCTGCCGGGGGCGCGCTGGCAGGCGGGCTGGGACGGCGCGATCGCGGCCGGGAGCTGGGGGCTGGCGCTGAGCTGGGGCATGCTGCTGTCGCAGGTGCTGCTCGGCATCCAGGGGCCGGTGGCGCTGCTGCCCGCGCTGGTGCTGGCCGCGTTGTTCGGCACGCACGGGCTGACGTTCGCGGCGCTGCGGCTGCGCGGGACGCTGCGGGCGCGGGCCGCGGTGCTCGCCGGCGGGGCCGGGGAGGGGCGCACGTACGCGCTGACCTCGGCGGCGCTGGTGGTCGTGGGGGTGCTGGCCGGGCTCCGGCTGCCGCTGGAGCCCGGCACGTCGGGGCCGCTGCTGGTGCCGGTGGTCCTGACCTTGATCCCGTTCCTGGTGGCGGTCCAGGCGTGGGTGTGGTGGACGTTCAGGCACCGGGTGAGCGGGCCCTCCTACCTGTGATCAGAACAGGGGCGCCCCGTCCCTGGTGAGCTTCCAGTTGGCGGCGGCGAAGCCGGCCGGGTCGATGGTGCCCTGGGCGGTGGCGTACTCGATCAGCGCCTGCCGGATCTCCACCTGCGCGTTGTAGAGCACGGGCGCGGCGGTGACGTGCGGGAAGCCGCCGCCGCCCGACTGGCGGTAGTTGTTGATCGCGACCACGAACTCCTTGTCGTCCGGGATCGGCGCGCCGTCGTAGGTGAGGTTCGCGACGCGCTGACCGGCCGGCTTGGCCACGTCGATGTCGTAGGAGACCCCGGCGAGCTGGTCGTAGTTGTAGTCGGGGGTGTTGTTCGCGTTGGTCAGCTTGGCGACGTCCACCGGGGCGCCGGGCGCGAGCTGGTTGAAGTACTTGGCGGAGTACTCCAGGTAGTCCTTGAGCTGCGCCCCGGTCAGCTTGACCGCCATCAGCGTGTTGTCGTAGACGTACAGGCCGGCCACGTCCCTGACCCGCACGTCACCGGCGGGGAAGACCGCGCTGCGGCTGAACGGCGCGGCGATCGACAGCACCGGCAGGGTGTTGTCCGGCAGCGCCTGCTTGACCGTCTCGATCTGCACGTGCTGGATGTAGTCGAGGATCGGCGTGTCCCTGTACGGCGACTCGGCCGCCGAGAGCTGCTGCGACGACGTGGCCACGACCTTGTTGACGTAGCCCACCGTGGTGTCGTGCTGCGGCTTCAGCAGCGTCACGATCTTCGGGTCCTCGGGGACGGTGTTCGTGTTGATCGTGGTGGAGGACTTGCCGGTGACCACCCACCTGCCGCGCTGCTTGGTGAGCTGGAAGTCCAGCCGCGACAGGCGCTGGCCCCACTTGCCCGGCTCGGTCAGCAGCACCTGCTCGCCAGTCGCCTTGTTCGTCACGAACCGCTGGGCGACCTCGTTGTGCGCGTGCCCGAACAGCACCGCGTCGATGCCCGGCACCTGCTCGGCCACCATCGCCGAGGCGTTCTCCACGGGCAGGTCGCCGCCGTAGGACGACAGGCCGTTGTCGCCCGCGTGCGCGGTCACGACGACCACGTCCGCGCCGAGGCCCCGGATGACCGGCACCCACTTCTTCGCCGACTCGACCAGGTCGGTGAAGCGCAGCCGGCCCTCGACGTTGGCCTTGTCCCAGATGGCCACGCCCGGGTTGGTCAGGCCGAGCACGCCCACCTTGACCGGCTTGTCGCCCTTGACCTTCATGCTCTTGATCACGAACGGCTTGTACGCCGGCAGCCCCGACCTGTCGTGGACCGCGTTCGCGCCGAGCACCGGGGCCTTCAGCTGGTCGATCCAGGTGGCCAGCAGCGGCAGCCCGTAGTTGAACTCGTGGTTGCCGAGCGTCACGGCGTCGTATCCGATGGCGTTCATGGCCGCGGCCATCGGGTGGGTCTCACCGGTCTCGGTGATCGGCTCGACCTTGGCGTAGTAGTACGCCAGCGGCGTGCCCTGGATCGTGTCACCCGAGTCGAACAGCAGTGTGCGGTCCGCCCCGCGCTCCGCCCTGATCTGGTTGACCAGCGACGACACCTTCGCCAGGCCGACGTGGTTGCCCTGGCTGTCGGAGTAGGCGGTGTCCTTGAAGTAGTCCCAGTTGAGGGCGTTGCTGTGCAGGTCGGACGTGCCCATGACCGTGACCGTGACCGTTTTCGCCGGTGCGACGGCCTGCGCGGGGAGTGCCACCAGGGCCAGCGCGCAGGTCGCGGCGGCCCCGGTGAGGGCGAGCTTCATGGTTCGCATGAGGCGGAGAGTAATCCTGACAAATCACTCAATGGTTACGACCGGGTGATGAACTCCCTGATCAACGCCGTGACCTCCGCCGGGCGCTCGTGCAGGACGACGTGGCCGCTGTCCAGCTCGGCGTACTCGCTGCCGGGGACGGCGGCGTGCATGGCGCGGGCGTGCTCCACCGGGACCAGGTAGTCCTGGGTGTTGCCGATGACCAGGGTGGGGGCGGTGATCCTCGGCAGCAGGTCCCTGATGTCCACCCGTAGGTCCAGCTCGATCTGGCGCAGGGTGCCGGGCGGCGCCTGGCCCGCCATCAGGGCTCCGGCGCCCACCGAGCCGACGAAACCCGGGCTGAACCCCACGAGCGGCCCGTACGCGGCGAAGCTCTCCGGGTCGGTGGCGGCCAGCCGCGCCCACGTACGCAGGCCCAGCTCCAGCCGCGAGTCCGCGAGGTGCGTCCAGCCGGCGATCAGCACCAGCCGCCTGACCAGCTCGGGCCGCTCGGCGGCGAGCTTGGCGGCCACGACGGCGCCCAGCGAGAACCCCACCAGGTCGGACGGCTCCTCGAACGCGGCGGCCACCTGACCGGCGAGCAGGTCGAGCGTGAGGTCGCCGCCGGGGTCGAAGGTGCGGCCGCTGCCGGCGTAGTCGGGGGTGATGACCGTGCGCAGGTCGGCGAAGCCGGGGACGAGGTGGGCGTAGTTGGTGACGGCGTCGCCGCCGGTGCCGTGCACCAGCACGAGACCGGGGCCGCTGCCCGCCTTCCCGTAGTGGACGGCGCCGCCACCGTGGATGACCGTGGGCATACTGGTCGCACTCCTTTCTTTAGCGATCGATACAGAACCATAACATAGCGATCGCTATAGAATGGCGGCATGGCCAGGCAACGGGAGTTCGACAGGGAGGCGGCGCTGGAGACGGCGCTGCTCGCGTTCTGGCGCCACGGCTACGAGGCCACCTCGATCGCGGAGCTGACCGCCGCGATGGGGATCAGGCCCCCCAGCCTGTACGCGGCGTTCGGCGACAAGCGGCGGCTGTTCGAGGAGGCCGTGCGGCGCTACCAGCGGACCTACGGCGCCTTCACCACCCGCGCGCTGACCGAGGAGCCCACCGGGCGGGCGGCGATCGAGCGGGTGCTGAGGGAGACGGCGGCCGAGTACGCCAGCCGGGAGCACCCGGCCGGCTGCCTGATCATCACCGCCGCCGTGAACTGCGGGCCGGAGTCGGCCGAGGTGGAGGCGTTGCTGCGCGGCTTCAGGGAGGAGGCCAAGGCGGCGATCAAGGCGCGGATCGACGACGACGTGGCGGCCGGGCGGCTGCCCGCCGCGACGGACACGGCGGGCCTGGCCACGTTCTACGCGGCGACGATCCAGGGCATGTCCACGCAGTCGCGCGACGGCGCCCGCTACGAGGACCTGCTCGCCGTCGCCACCCTCGCCATGTCCGCCTGGCCCGCCCCTGCCGTGGTCACAACGACTTGACCGAGGCGTCCTCCGGCGGGATCTCCGGCGGCGAGGCACGCAGCCAGCGGCAGCCGTGCGGGTCCATCGGCAGCCGAACCACGCCCTGCTGCGACACCTCCAGCGTCCCGTCCACCAGCAGGTCCGTGAGCAGGTGCCGCTCCAGCCCGGCCAGCCGCAGCTCCACGTCCTGAGCCGTGTCGCAGAGGTTGTGCGCGACCACCACCGTGGCCCCGTCGGCGTCGCAGCGGTGCGCGAAGACCGCCGGATGGCCGGTGTCGAGCACGGTGTACTCGCCCCACGCCAGCTCCGGGCACTCCCGGTAGCGCTCGATGAGCAGCTCGAACCAGCGCAGCAGCGACGCCGTGTCCCGCTTCTGGTCGGCCACGTTCACCCGGTCGGGGGCGAAGGAGCCACCGGGGATCTCGCGGACCGGCTCGGCCTGGCTGAAGCCGCCGTCCTGCGACCACTGCATCGGGACGCGGACCGCCATGCGGCCCTCCTCCTCCAGGTTCTCCCCCATCCCGATCTCCTCGCCGTAGAAGATCACGGGCGTGCCGGGAAGCGAGAACAGCAGGCTGTAGGCCATCTTGACGCGCCGCAGGTCGCCGCCGAGCATCGTCGGCAGGCGGCGGCGCAGCCCGCGCCCGAAGATCTGCATCTCCTTGCGCGGCCCGAACGCCTGGAAGACCTCCTCGCGCTCCTCCTCCGTCAGCTTGTCGAGGGTCAGCTCGTCGTGGTTGCGCAGGAACATCGCCCACTGGCAGTCCTTGGGCGGCTTGGGACGCTCGCGCAGGGCGTCGGCCAGCGGCGTGGCGTCGCTGCGGGCCAGCGACAGCCAGGCCTTCTGCATGCTGATGAAGTCGAAGCACATGGTGATCTGGTCGCCCAGCCCATCACCGAAATAGGCGATCAACTCCTTGTACGGCACGTTGACCTCGCCGAGCAGGATCGACCCGCCCTTGCGCCGCGTCATGAACGCCCGCAGATCCGCGAGGAACTCGTGCGGGTTGGCCAGCTTGGGGTTGATGTTCTCGATGAGGAACGGCACCGCGTCCACCCTGAATCCCGACAGCCCCAGCTCCATCCAGAACCCGAGTATCCGCGTGATCTCGTCCCTGACCTCGGGGTTGCCCACGTTCAGGTCGGGCTGGTGCCGGTAGAAGCTGTGCAGGTAGTACTGGCGCGAGCCCTCGTCGTACTCCCAGACGCTGTTCTCCTTGTCGGGGAAGACGATCTGCTCGGGGTTGTCGGGCTCCGGCTTGTCGGACCAGACGTACCAGTCGCGGCGGGGCGAGTCCCGGCTCGCGCGGGCCTCCTTGAACCAGGGGTGCTGGTCGGAGGTGTGGTTGACGACCAGGTCCGCGATGACGCGCAGGCCGCGGTCGTGCGCGGTCCGCATGAACTCCACGAAGTCGCCCAGCGTCCCCAGGCGGGGGTCGATGCTGTAGAAATCGGTGATGTCGTATCCGTCGTCCTTGTTGGGGGTCGGGAAGAACGGCATGAGCCAGAGACAGGTCACGCCGAGCCCTGCGAGGTAGTCGATCTGCTGCGTCAGGCCGCGGAAGTCGCCCACGCCGTCGCCGTTGCCGTCCTTGAACGTCTCCACGTCCAGGCAGTACACAACGGCGTTCTTCCACCAGACGTCGGAGGTGTACGTCAGTCGCATCCGTAGCCGCTACCCCACGGGGCGGCTCTCATGACAGCACCGCTACGTCAGCGCGCGATGGGCGGCCTCCAGCAGGTCCCGGAAGGCCCGACGGCCACGCCGGTGGCCACGTGCGCGTTCGGGCATCGGCCCAGGTCACCGATCGCCGTCGCGGTGCCCCGGCCTGGTCGACTGCCTGGCCCGCAGCGCGATCTCCAGCTCGAACCGGATGTCGGGATCGGCGAGCTGGTCACCGTACAGCTCTTCGAGCTGCCGCAGCCGGTAACGCACGGTCTGCGGGTGCACGTGCAGCTTGGCCGCCACCTCGCCGGCCCCGCGCCCGTACCGCAGCCAGGCCAGCAGGGTCTCCGCCAGCCGGTCCTGCTGGGTGGGCCGCAGGTGGGCCAGGGGGGCGAGCCGCACCTCGGCCAGCACGTCGACCAGCTCCTCGTCCTTGAACACCACCAGCGTCGCCAGGTGGTCCTCGCACCGCAGCAGCCCGCGGGGCAGCACGCCGCGCCGGGACAGCTCCAGCGCCTCCCCCGCCCACCGCAGGGACGTCGCGGCCGCCACCAGCGGCACCGCGGGCCCGATGGCCGCGCGCCGCCCGCGCAGCGCGTGCTCCAGCAGCTGCGCCTGGCCCGGCCCCGCCGGGTCGGGCACCAGCAGGCACGGCAGGGGCCTGCCGGGGCCGGTGAGCACGTCGGGCGGGAGCGGGGGCACCCGGCAGGTGCCGTACTGGTCGTCGAGCGCGACGCAGGCCACCGTCCTGGGCAGCCGCCAGGCGGCGGCCTTGGCCAGGTCGGCGATGGCGTCCGGGCTGGCGGGCGGCTGGCTGAGCAGCAGGTCGAGCAGGCGGGCCCGGCGGCGCTCCATCTCGCCCGCCTCGTGCGCCCTGGCCTCGTCGTAGCCCTCGGCCGCGGCGTCGGCGAGCCGGTCGAGGTGGACGAAGACGGCCTCGCCCAGCTCGCACAGGGCCTGGGGTGACAGGCCGAGCGGGCCGGCGATCTCGGTCAGCCGCCGCCAGCCGACCCGCGCGCCGAGCCGCATCGCGGCCTGCAGCGGCTCCAGGTTGCGGCCCTCCGCCGCCTCCCCCTTGCCGATCATGCGGAACGGCTCCGGGTCCCACGGGGCGTCGGGGCTCTCGATGCGGTCGAGGAAGCCCTCGATGGCCTGCTCGACCGCCATCCGCACGACCTTGATGTAGATCTCGTCCGATGGCCGGGCGTACTCGGGGATGCGGGCCTGGATCTCCTCGATCACCTCTTCGGAGACCGGGCCGACGCCCGACCTGAGCGTCTTCACGATGTGCGCTGGTGTACGGCTTTCGCTGATGTCACTCTTGATCGCCATCGTCCCTCCTGTCGCCATTGTGACCCAGGCAACAGAAGAATGTGTAGCAAACGCTTGTTTCTTATCACTTCTGGAGGAACGCGCTGAACTCCTCCAGGTCGATCAGGCCGTCACCGTCCTTGTCCAGCTTGAGCACGCCCTCCTGGGCGGCCTCCAGCGTCACGGGCTGGCCGAGCACCTCCATCAGCCGGACCAGCTCGACAGCGGAGATGCGGCCGTCCTTGTCGGCGTCGATCAGGTCGAAGGTGGTGGCGAACTCGCTCATGGGGGGCACCTTTCTACGGGTCGATCTCGGGTCAGACCTTAGTGGTCACCTGTCGCAAAGCGTCGATGAATGCGAGGACTTGTGGGCTCGCGTCCCCTTCGCGCCAGGCAATGGCCAGTTCCCCAGGAGGCAGCCCCGTAACCGGCCGGTAGGTCATGCCGGGCCGCTTGTAGAGCGTGGCGTTCCCCTCGGCCACCAGCACCACCCCGAGCCCGCTGATCACGGCCTCGAAGACCTCCTCCGGCGTGTTGGCCGTCACCCCGACCACCGGCTCGTCGTCACGCGCGTCGAGCCCGAGCCAGAAGTCCCGCAGCGGCCCCGCCGCCCGGGGCAGCGCGATGAACGGCTCCCGCCGCAGCGCCTCGAACGGGATCTCCGCCAGCTCCGCCAGCGGGTGATCGGCGGGCATGGCCACCCCGCGCCGCTCGGTGGCCAGCACGTACGTGCGCAGCCCGGCCGGCACCGGCAGCCAGATGAACGCCACGTCGGACGACCCGTCGGCCAGCCCGCCGCTGGGATCGTCCCAGCCCACCAGCCGCAGCGACACCTCCCACCCGGGCATGGCCGCGCGGAAGCGGCGCAGCGCCTCCTGCTGCAACCCCCTGCCCACGGCCGTCTGCAGGCCGATCACCAGCGTGCCGGTGGGCGCCGCCGCCCTGGCCTGCTCCACCCCGGCGTTCCAGCGTTCGAGCAGCTCGCGAGCGACCGGCAGCAGCACCGCGCCCTGCCGCGTGAGCACCACCCCGCTGGACACCCGATCGAAGAGCCGAAACCCGAGCTGCCGCTCCAGCACCCCGAGTTGCTTGGACAGCGCGGGCTGCGAGACGAACAGCCGCTCGGCGGCCCGCGTCACGTTCAGCTCCTCGGCCACCGCCACGAAATACCGCAACTCCCGCAGATGCACGTCCATAGCCATCGGTTATAGCAAAAGGTCTTGGACCGTGGACGGGCCCCGGCGGCAGGATCAGGGCCATGAAGACAAGGACTCTCGGCAGCCTGCAGGTCCCGGCGATCGGCTTCGGCGCCATGGTGCTCTCGCCCGGCGTGTACGGCGAGGTGGACGACACCCGGGCGGAGGCGGCGCTCAAGGCGGCGCTGGACGCGGGCGGCACCCACGTGGACACCAGCGACGCCTACGGCGCGGACGGCCACAACGAGCGCCTGGTGGGCCGGGCGATCAAGGGCCGCAGGGACGAGGTGGTGGTCGCGACCAAGTTCGGCCTGGCGATCCCGGAGGGCGAGCCGAGCCGCGCCCACCCCGTCGGGTACGCCTTCGGCGAGCTGCGCGTCAACGCCGACCCCCGCCTGGTGCGCCGCTACGCCGAGCGCAGCCTGCGCAACCTGGACACCGACGTGATCGACCTCTACTACGCCCACTACCCCGACCCCGGCGTGCCGATCGAGGAGACCGCCGACGCGATGGCCGAGCTGGTGCGCGACGGGCTGGTCAGGCACCTCGGCCTGTCCAACGTGACGGCCGCCCAGCTCAGGGCGGCGCACGCGGTGCACCCGGTGACGGCCGTGCAGAACGAGTGGTCGATGTGGCGGCCGGTGGACGCCGACCTGCTCGCGACCGCGCGCGAGCTGGGCGTCGGCATCGTGGCCTGGAGCCCGCTGGGCAACGGCTTCCTGACCGGCACGGTGCAGGCGCTCGGCGAGGGCGACTTCCGCCACAACGCGCCCCGCTTCTCCGCCGCCAACCTCGCGGGCAACAACGACCGCTACGCCCCGATCGCGACCCTGGCCGCCAACCTCGGCCTCACCCCCGCCCAGCTCGCCCTGGCCTGGCTGCTGCACCAGGACGAGCACGTGGTGGCGATCCCCGGCAGCCGCACCCCCGCGCACATCGAGGAGAACCTGGCCGCCGCCGACGTGACCCTGCACGCCGACACGCTGGCCAGGATCGACGAGGCGCTCGCCACGTTCGAGGTCAGCGGCGGGACGCTGCTCTAGACGGCCGGTGTGAGCCTGCCCCTGACCGGGGTGGCGAGCCAGACCGTGGCGATCGAGGCGTACAGGGCGAGCAGCGCCACGCCGGGTTCGGCGACGAGCACCGACACCACCACGGCGACGCCCAGCAGGCCCGCCCAGCCGTACAGGATCGCCCGGCCACGGGGCGAGCCGGTGTGGGCGGCCTCCTGCACGGGTGTGACCAGGGCCATGACCGACGCCCCCGCGACGCCGAGCGCCTCCTGGCCGAGCCCGATGCCCAGCCCGAGCAGCACCGCGCCTGCCGCCACCAGCCCCAGGCAGGCCACCGCCACCCGCGCCTCGGCCCCCTCGAACAGCAACCGGGTGGCCCTGCCGCGAGCCAGCCGCAGCATGCTCCACGCCTCGGCCACCCACGCCACCCAGTGCAGCAGCGCCAGGATCACGAACACCGCGATGACCGGCGGGATCACGGGCAGCAGGAAGATCAGCCGCCAGCCCTGCGGGAACCTGCCGCGCAGCCGCGACAGCCGCCGGTAGACAGGGTTGCGCTCCTTCAGCGCCCGCACCAGCCAATCCCTGGCCGCGCCGAACCCGGGATCGAGCCTGAGCACCTCGCGGAAGCTCTCCGCCGCCCGGCGCGGGTCGCCGAACCTCAGCTCCGCGCGCCCGTACACGAAGTGCGCGGTGGGGCTCTCCGGGTCGATCCGTACGGCGTGCGCGGCGGCGGCGCGGGCCTGCCCGGGGTCGCCGAGGTTGAGGTAGGCCAGCGAGACCAGGCTGACCAGGTCGCAGTCCTCCGGCTCGATGCTCAGGCCGCGCAGCGCCGCGTCCAGCATCGGCTGCCACTCGGCCTTCGACAGGTGCGCGCGGGCCAGGACCTCCCAGGCCGGGGCGTACTCCGGGGAGAGCTCCAGGGCCGCGCGGACGGCGGTGACGGCGTCGTCCGGGCGGCGGGCCCTGTTGTAGACCTGGGCGGCGGCGTAGTGGGGCAGCCACTGGTCGGGGGCCAGGCGTACCGACTCCTGGGCCTCCTGGACGGCCTCGTCGGCCCGCCGCTGCTCGATCAGCGCGAGCGACAGCAGGGCGTGGCCGACGGTGTGCTGCGGCTCCTGGGCCAGCAGGCCGCGCAGCTCCCGCTCGGCGTCGGCGGGGCGGCGCAGCCGCAGCAGCGTGCGCGCCCGCTCGATCGGGTCGGCGGCCGTTACCACTTCGCCTTCACCCAGGGCATCAGCTCGTCCCAGGCCCCGGAGTCGTTGGCGTGCATGACGTAGTTGCGGGCGGTGCCCATCCACTCGCGGACGGCCGTGGGCCGCACGCTCCCGGCGGCGGCCAGCAGGTCCTGCGTGGTCAGCGGGATCGGGCGGCCGGCGCTGAGCGACTGCTGCAGCTTGGCCTCCACCGCCCGGTCCACGACGCCCTTCAGGTCGGCGCCCACGAAGTGCTCGGTGGCCTGGGCCACCGCGTCGTAGTCCATCTCGGCCAGCGGCTTGTCGCGGCACAGGATGCGCAGGATGGCCGCGCGGGCCTGCTGGTCCGGCGGCGGCACGAACACCGGCTGGTCGAGCCGCCCCGGGCGGCGGAAGGCCACGTCCACGTACCACGGGGCGTTCGTGGCGGCCAGCACCAGCACGCCCTCGTTGGCGTGCTGGTCCACGCCGTCCAGCTCGGACAGGAACTGGTTGACGAGCTGGCGGCCGTGCGCGCTGCGCATGTCGGAGCGGCGGCCGGCCAGCGCGTCCACCTCGTCGAAGAACAACACGCACGGGCGGTTGCGGCGGGCCAGGTCGAACGTGGCGCGCAGGTTGCGCTCGCTGTTGCCGATGTACATGTCGAGGATGTCGGCCAGGCCCACGTTGACAAACGCCGCGCCGAGCTCGCCCGCCGCCGCCCTGGCCAGGTGGGTCTTGCCCGCGCCCGGCGGGCCGTACAGCAGGACCCCGCCGCCTGCGCGCTTGCCGAACGCGGCGAACATCTCCGGCTGCTGCATCGGCAGCAGCAGCTTGATGCGCAGCGCCTCCTTGACCGCGTCCATCCCGGCCACGTCGGCGAACGACACCCCGGACCGCTCGACCTCCGCCGTGGTGCTGTCGCCGGACAGGGGGACGGAGGGCAGGAACGGCGACGCGGCACCGGGCGGGCCGACCGGCGGCGGCTGGTTGGCGGGGCGCTGGTTGGCGGGGTGCTGGTTGGCGGGGTGCTGGCTGGCGGGGCGCGGGGCGCCCGTGATCCGTGCTTCCAGCTCCTGGTCCGCCACGGACGCGTCGCGCGAGGTGGCCTCGAAGTACCGGTAGGCGGCCCTGCTCGCGTCCCCCTCGCCGAGCAGGGCCCGGGCCGCCAGCACGCCGACGGCGGGCGGGTAGCCCGGGGTGGCCAGCAGCGGCTCCAGCACCGCCATCGCCTCCCCGAAGGCGCTCTGGCGGATGAACGCGTCCGCGAGCCCGGCGATCAGCTCCGGGTCCTGGGGCGCGAGCGCGAGCGCGGCGCGGAACTCGGCCTCGGCGTCCGCCAGGTATCCCTTGGCGAGGAGCTGCCCGGCGAGATGCCGGCGGAGGGGGAGGTTGTCCGGGGAGAGACGCGCCGCCTCGCGGAGCGCCTGAAGGCCGGCATCGTCGGGCACGTGCCGTTCCCTTCTGTCGCAGGTTCGGTCATCTCGGACTACGCAAGATACCGAAATCTCCGCTACCTGGGGTTATTCACGCCCGGATGGGGGTGGTCTGGGCGGAGGCGATCCGCCAGGCGCCGTCCTCCTCCCGCACCGCCACGTAGGTCAGCCAGCCGGACGCGGCAGGCAGGGCCGCACGCGGGTCGGCCCGCACCTCCGGGTCGCGCCCGTCGAACACCCGCTTCATCGACGTCACGATGGCCACGTCCGGCCGGACGAAGCGGATGTCCGCCACCTCCGTCCTGGTGATCACCTCGGCCAGCGGCGACGCCAGGGCCGCCCGCATCACCTCGGCCAGCGCGTCCCGGCCCGCGACCCGCCGCCCGGCGATGTTCACGACGGACGTGTCTGCGGTGTGCAGGGCCAGGAACGGGTTCGGGTCGTTCTGGTGCCGCTCGGCCTGCGCGACCAGGTCTTCGATGGCCGCGAGGGCCACGTCGTCCTCCATGATGAACCTCAGCTCTCTTAATCGGAGCGCTTTGCTCCGATAAAAGATGCTATAGACGGAGCGCTTCGCTCCGCAAGAGGTTCAGCGCGGCCGAACAGGCGCAGGCGCTCGCCGCCTGTTCAACGCGGACGGAACAGACGCAGGTGTTCCTCGCCCACCCGCTCCCGCAGCTCGTGGTCCTCGACGCCGAGCCCCTCCTCCGGGGCCAGCGCCAGCACGCCCACCTTCCCCACGTGCTGGTTGAGCTGCACCGCGCGGGCCGCCTCGGCCGCACCGGTCAGCGGGTACACCGCCGAGAGCGTCGGGTGGATCAGCCCGAGCGAGATGAGCCGGTTGACCTCGTGGCACTCCTGATAGTTCGCTCCGTGGGAGCCGATGATCCGCTTGAGCTTCATCCACAGGTGGCGGTTGTCGTACTCGTGGGCGTATCCGCTGGACGACCCGCACGTCACCACCGAGCCGCCGCGCCGGGCGACGTACACGGAGGCGCCGAACGTGTCCCGGCCCGTGTGCTCGAACACGATCGCCGGGTCCTCCCCCACCAGCCGCCTGACCTCCGCGCCCAGCCGCCGCCACGCCTTCTCGTCGCCGAGATCGTCGAACTGCGCGCGGTCGACGACGTGCGGGCAGCCCATCCTGCGCAGCAGCTCCGCCTTCTCCGGGGAGCTGACCACGCCGACCGGGATGCCGCCGCCGCGCAGCACCAGCTGCACGCCGTACCCGCCGAGGCCGCCGGTGGCGCCCCACAGCAGCACCACGTCGCCCTGCTTCATGCGCGCGCCGCGCTCGCCGACCAGCATCCGGTACGCGGTCGAGGCGCACAACATGTTGCACGCCGCCTCCTCCCACGTCAGGTGCCGGGGCTTGGGAAGCAGCTGAGTGGCCTTGACCAGGGCGAAGTCGGCCAGGCCGCCGAAGTTCGTCTCGAAGCCCCAGGCCCGCAGGTCGGCGGCGAGCATGCCGTCGTGTTGCACGACCGGGTCCTCGCCGTCCACGTACGCGGGGCTGGTCACCACCCGGTCGCCGACCCGCCAGCGGCGCACCGCCCGGCCCGTCCTGACCACCACGCCCGACGCGTCGGAGCCGAGGACGTGCGTGGGCAGGTCGTGCCTCGGGTCCGTCCGGCCGAACCGCTCCAGGAACGCGAACGTCGGGATCGGCTCGAACATCGCCGACCACACCGTGTTGTAGTTGATCGCGCTGGCCATCACCGCGATCAGCACCTCGTCCTCGGCCGGCTCCGGCATCGGCACCTGGCCGACGTGCAACGTCCTGCGTACGTCCTTGTCCTGCTCGTCCTGGTCGAAGGTGCCCACCTCGTCCTTGCGCAGGTGGGCGGCCCGGTACGTGGCGGGCACGTCCAGGCGCGACAGCTCCGCGGGCTCCGCGCCCGCCACCACCGCCTGTGCCAGCGTCATAGCAGTCCTCCCAGGTGCTCGGCGATGACCTCGACGTGCGGGGGATCGAGCAGGTCGAGGTGGTGCGCCCCGGGGATCTCGACGATCTCCAGGTTGGTGCAGTACGGCCCGAAGCCCCTGGCCGGGTCGCCCTCGTGGGCGTACCGGCTGTCGCGCACGGTCCAGGGGGTGGGCTCGGTGGACCGGTAGAGCACGACCCGGCCGTGGTACGGGGTGCCGGGGCGGTAACGCTCGATGGCCCTGGTGTCCTCGTGCGAGGTCAGCTGGTGGCGCAGCACCGCGGCGGGCAGCACCTCCGTGGCTCCCGACGCGGCCATCCTGTCCATGACCAGCGCCGTGCGCGCCGCCTCCTCCAGGTCGAGCAGGTCGGCGGGGTCCAAGTCGAGGTGCACGCCGTACGTGCTGCTCAGGTGGGCCGCGAAGTCCGCGTAACGGCGGGCCTCGATCTCGCGCCGCGCCGCCTCGGGCACCTCCTCCGGCAGGCCGGAGTCGATCATCGCCACCAGCTCGACGTGCGCCTCGCCCAGCCGGCGGGCGATCTCGAACGCCAGGATCCCGCCGAACGACCACCCGCCCAGGCGGTACTCGCCGGGGGACGTCTCCTTGATCGCCTCGGCGTAGCGGGCGGCGCGTTCGGGGATGCCGAGAGTGCCGTCCAGGCGTTCCAGGCCGTGGACGGGGATGGTTGCCGTCGTGGTCGGGCGGGCGGTCGTGGTCGGGCGGGTCGTCGTGGTCGGGCGGGTCGTCGTGGTCAGGCGGTCGGCGAGGAGTGCGTACACGCCGGTGGTACCGCCGGCGGGGTGGGCGAGGAAGAGCGGCCTGCCAGTGGTGACGGTGTTCAGCCGCCTCACCACCGACCGTCCCGCCTCCGCCTCCTCCAGCCTCCGCACCACCTCGGCCAGCTCCGCGACGGTCGTCGGGGTGTTGGTCGTGGCCGGCCCGCTGGCTGGTGGTGGGTCGACCGGCATGCCCAGCTCACGGCTCAGGAGGGTGATCGCCTCGGGGAGGACGGCCGGTGGGATGGGGGCCGTGACGGAGGGCTCGCGGCCGAGCAGGCCGGCCAGCACCCGCACCACCTGCCGCTCCGCCGCGTCCCTGGCCGCGATGGCAGGCGCCGCCGCCGACACCGGCTCCACATCGGCATGCGGCCCATGCCCGCCGGGCACACTCGGCCTCAGCTCGTCCCCCACCGCCCCCACGAGCGTGCCCACCGTCCATCCGGTGAGCATCGGCGCGGTGGGCACCGTGACGCCGAAGTCGTGCTCGATCATCCCCCGCAGCCGGGTCGCGGCCAGCGAGTCCAGCCCGAGGTCCGTGAGCACCACGTCCTCGTCCAGCCCTCCGGCGGCCACCCCGAGCACCACGGACACGCGCTCCCGCACCCCCGCCGACACGGCCTCCGGAGTGAGCGCGCCCGGATCCAGCGGGACAGCGCCCTCCGCCTCGCTCGCCACATCGGAGAAATACGGAATGCGACCAATGGCCGGAAAAATCCTGACCGCTTCCCGCACGTCCACCTTGACCACCCCGGCCGACATCCCACCCCGGATCAGCGCCTCCAGAGCCTCCAGCCCCTCCTCCGCCGTCAACGGCTCCACAGCGGGCAGCGCACCGGCGGAGGTCCCCGCCCACGCCCCCCAGGCGATGGCGATCCCCGGCAGCCCCTCCGCCCGGCGCAGCTCGCACAGCCCGTCCAGCCAGGCGTTCGCCGCAGCGTAGGCGGCCTGCCCGGGCGAGCCGAGCACGCCGGCCGCCGACGAGAACGCCACCCACCAGTCCAGCTCCACGGAGGCGGTGGCCTCGTGCAGCCGCAACCCGCCGTCCACCTTCGCGGCCCACACCCGTTCGAGACTCTGCGCATCCAGGTCGGTGACCAGCCGGTCGTCCAGCACGCCGGCCGCGTGGATCACACCGCGCAGCCGCATCCCGTCTGCGGTCGCCGCCGCCACCAGCCGCTCCGCCGTGCCGGGCAACGCCAGGTCGCCCGCCACCACCTGGACGACCCCGTCGGCGGCGGCGCCGGACCGGCTGTTCAGCACGACCCGGGTGGCACCGCGCTCGACCAGCCAGCGGGCGGCGAGCCGGCCGAGCTTGCCGGTGCCGCCGGTGATGATGTACGCGCCCGGCCCGGCGACAGGGGCCGCCCCGGTGGGTGAAGGCCGGGCGGCGGGAAGCGAGGCGCGGCGCAGGCGAGCCGCATGGCGCACCCCATCCCGCCAGGCCACCTCATCGTCCGCCGCACCGCCGCCCGCCGCACCCCCCGTCAGCTCCGTCACCAGGTCCGTAAGGTCGTCGAAGTCCACCAAGGCGGCCCGGGCCTCGGGTCGCTCCAGCGCGAGCACCCGTACCAGCCCCCGCAGCGCCGCAGGCCCCGGATCGGGACGCTCTCCCTCCAGCACGCCCTGAGCCCGCTCAGTCCCGATGACCACCCGGCACCCCCGCGCCACCAACGCGGAGACGGCCAGCATCACCCGCCGCACCCCCACCGGATCCAGCTCCCTGGCAGGCAGCACGAGCACGGACGCGGCCGTACCGACACCATCGGGAGGCACCGGGACGGCATCGAGGGGCAGGAGGGTGGAGCCGGACCCCAGGAGGGAAGGGAGGCGGGCCGCCCGCGCATCCCCCTCATCGGCCAGGACGAGCCATGCGCGGGACGCGCCCGCCCCCCGTGATGGCGCGGGAGCCCAGTGGCGTACGACCAGTGTGCCGTCCAGCCCGCGCGGCGCGGCCACCGGGGGCCCGGCCCAGTGGCGGACGTGGTGCCACGGCGAGTGCGGCACGTCCACGACGCGCCCCAAGGTGCGCGGGGTGACCACGGTGGCGGCCGTGGCGAGCTGGGCGGGGAGGTCGCCCGTCGTCAGGACGGCGCCCGGCGGCAGGGTGTCGCGCAGCGCGCCGGTGAGCACGGGATGCGGGCTCACCTCGGTGAAGAGCGAGAAGCCGTCCTCGGCGGCGGCGCGTACGGCCTGCATGAGCCGCACGGGACGCCGCACCCCCGCCGCCCAGTACGCCGCCTCGAACACCGGCACCTCCCGGGGATCCTCGAAGACCACCGAGTAGTACGGCACCAGCGGCTTGCCCCCCGCCACCCCCGCCAGCTCCGCCCTGAGCACCGGCAGCAGCGGCTTGACCTGCGGCGAGTGCCCGGCCCCCTCGGCGGTGAGCGTCCTGGCGAACAGCCCTCGCCCCGCCACCGACTCCGCGAACGCCGCCACCCGCTCCGGCTCCCCCGTCACCACGCACTGTCCCGGCGCCGCGTACACGGCCACGCGCAGGTCGTCCGGCACCTCGCGGGCGTCCAGCCCCACGACGGCCATCGCCCCGCCGCCGCCGAGCCCGCCGAGGAGCCTGGCCCGCGTGCAGATGACCTTGACGGCGTCCGGCAGCGGGAGGCCACCCGCCACCACGGCGGCGGCCACCTCGCCCATCGAGTGGCCGATCACGGCGGCCGGCTCGAAGCCGTAGGCCCGCCAGGTCTCGGCGAGGGCGAGCTGGGCCGCGAAGAGGATCGGCTGGATGGCGGCGACCCCCGTGGGGAGCGGGTCGTGGACGTCGATGCCGGCCTCGGCGGCGAGCAGCGGGGCCACGGCGTCGACGGTGCGCCTGTAGGCGGACTCGACGTCGTACAGGCTTAGGTCGGGAGGGTGCGGGCGGTAGCCGCCGAAGACCCACACGGGCCCGGCGCCGCCCGTCGCCCGTGCGGGCCGTACGTCGCGCAGGCGCCGGGCCAGCTCCTCGGCGTCGCCTGCCACCACGGCGGCGGCCACCTTGCCGCGGCCGGCGCGGCGGGCCAGGGTGTGGGCGACGTCCCGCAGGTCGCTTCCAGGGCGCCAGGCGGCCAGGGCGCGGGCGTGGTCGCGGACCCTGGCCTCGGTGGTGTCGGTGAGCAGGAAGACGTGCTTGGCCGTGGCCCCGCGCGGGCTGCCGCCGTTCGCGCGAGAAGCCGAGGAGCCGCCGTGCATGTCAGGGGCCGCGGATGCGGGCTCACCGCTGGCGGCGCCGTACGCGTCCAGCGCGACGTGCGCGTCCAGCGCGACGTGCGCGTCCAGCGCGACGTGCGCGTTCGTCCCCCCGAACCCGAACGCCGACACCCCGGCCCTGGCATCGCGCCGAGGCCAGGCGGTCGGCGAGGTGACGACTCGCAGGGAGTCCCACGGGATGTGCGGGTTCGGTCGGCGGAAGTGCAGGCTGGGCGGGATGACGCCGTGGTGCAGGGCGAGCACGGTCTTGATGAGCCCCGCGACCCCGGCGGCGGCCTCCAGGTGGCCGAGGTTGGTCTTGGCGGAGCCGAGCAGCACGGGCGTGCGGATGGCGGCGGCGATGGCGCGGGCCTCGATCGGGTCCCCCAGGAACGTGCCCGTCCCGTGCGCCTCGATGTAGTCGGGGCCGCGGTCCCCGTACACCTGCCGCAGCAGCTCCTCCTGCGCCTCCGGGTTGGGCGCGACCAGGCCGTGGGAGCGGCCGTCCTGGTTGACGGCGGTGGCGCCGACCAGCGCGAGCACGCGGTCCCCGTCGCGGATGGCGTCCGGCAGCCGCTTGAGCACCACCACCCCGCACCCCTCGGCCCGCACCATCCCGTCGGCCGAGGCGTCGAACGCCTTGCACCGCCCGTCGGGGGCCGTGCCGCCGCCCCGGTCGAAGGCGAGGGTGATGACGGGGGACAGCAGCAGGTTCACGCCGGCGGCCAGCGCCAGGTCGCACTCGCCCGCGCGCAGGCTGGAGACCGCCAGGTGGGTGGCGACCAGGGAGGAGGAGCAGGCCGTGTCCACGGCCATGGACGGGCCGCGCAGGTCGAGCAGGTAGGACAGGCGGTTGGCGCCCATGCCGAGCGCGGCGCCGGTGGCCGTCCAGGCGTCCACGGAGGCAAGGTTCAGGGTGGTCAGGTACGCGTACTCGTTGCCGGAGATGCCGGTCCACACCCCGGTGCGGGTGCCGGCCAGCGACCTGGGCGCGATGCCGCCGTGTTCGAGCGCCTCCCAGGCGGTCTCCAGGAGCAGCCGCTGCTGCGGGTCCATGGCCGCCGCCTCACCCGGCGCGATCCCGAAGAACTCCGCGTCGAACCCGGCCACGTCGTCCAGGAACCCGCCGTGCCGGGTGGCGTCCACCTTCGCCCCGAACGCCTCCCACCGCCCCGCGGGCACCTCGCCGACCGCGTCGCGCCCTTCGACGAGCAGCTCCCAGTACGCCCGCGGCCCGTGCGCGCCGGGGAAGCGGCAGCCGACGCCGACCACGGCGACGGGCTCACCGGCGGGGCGCACGGCGCGTACGGCAGGCTCGGGGGCGGACAGCGCGCGGGCCAGGCGGTTCACGGTGGGGTGCTCCCACAGCAGCGTCGGGCTCAGCTCCCGGCCCAGCAGCTCGCCGAGCCCGGCCGCCACGGCCACCGACTCCCGCGAGGAGAGCCCGTACTCGCCCAGGGGGCGGTCGGGGTCCACGTGCTCGCCGAGCCGCTCGACGAGGAAGCGGCGGATCTCACCTTCGCCGGGTACGTCCATCAGCGCTCCCATGCATCTGGGGTGATCGGCCAAGATACCCACGGGCCCGGGGCGAGGGTCAGGCCCGGACGGAACATTCCTCGGCCGCGTTTTGTCACGCCGGTGATGATTTATCCGGCGGGGCGGAACGAGCGGCGGATTTTCGTACGGACGCTCATAGCCCCGCCACCGCCGCACCGCCTACCCTCGCCTGCACTCCCGGCGAAGGAGCATGACCATGACCTCACGCACGCGGTCCGCACGCACGCGCCCGGCCATGCGCCGCCTGCTGGTCGTGGCGGCGGTGCCGCTGCTCGTCCTGTCCGCGCCCGGCGTCGCCGCCGCCCGCGCCGACCCGGACTGGTCACTGGTCCCGGAAGGCGGCGAGCCCACCGCGCAGCCGACCCGGCCAGCTCGTGACACCGGCTACCTGCCCTGGCAGAAGGCGCTGCCCGGCCAGGCCCGCGTGGTGCGCGAGCGCCGCCTCGACGCCCGCACCCTGGACGTGCTCATCTCCTCCCCGTCGGTCGGCCGCATGCTGCCCGTGCGCCTGCTCCTCCCTCAGGGCTGGTCGAAGAGCGCGAGGCGGACGTGGCCGGTGCTGTACCTGCTGCACGGCGGCGCGGACGACTACACCTCGTGGACCCGCATGACCGACCTGGCCACCTACACCGCCGACCTGGACGCCATCGTCGTCATGCCGGAGGCGGGCCGCGCGGGCAACTACACGGACTGGCACAACGGCGGCAGGGGCGGGCCGCCCGCGTGGGCCACCTTCCACACCTACGAGGTGCGCAGGCTGCTGGAGATCGGCTACCGCGCCGGCACCCGCCGCGCGATCGCCGGCCTGTCGATGGGCGCGTACGGCGCCGTCAAGTACGCCGCGCGCTACCGGGGCATGTTCCGCTTCGCCGGCGCCTACAGCGGCATCCTGGCCACCCGCCTGCCCGGCATCCCGGCGGTCATCATGAACGCCCAGGCCAGCGAGAAGCAGGACCCCCTGGCCCTGTGGGGCGACCCGCGGCGCGACAAGCGGGTGTGGGCCGCCAACGACCCTCTCGCGCTGGCCGCCGGCCTCAGGGGCGTCAGCCTCTACCTCTCCAGCGGCACCAACAGCTTCAACGGCCCGCTCGACCCGCCGGGCTCGCCGTGGCACCCGGCCCACCTGGGGGAGCCGATCTCGGCGTACACGGGCAAGGCGCTGAGCGAGCGGCTCAAGCGGCTGGGCATCCCGCACAAGCTCCACCTGTACGGCAACGGCACGCACACGTGGCCGTACTGGATCAGGGAGTTCAAGAGCTCGTACCCGATGATCCGCAAGGCGCTCGGCGCCTAGCGCGGCGGCACGACCGCCCGCACGTCCCACCCGGAGCCGCGCCGGTGCAGGCGTGGGGTCAGGCCGGACATGCCGGGCTGCCCGTGCTCGCGCCACTCGCGCGTCCACGCGCCGAGCCGGTCGAGGGCGGCGGGGGTGCCCGCCAGGAAGAGGTCGCCGGAGGGGCAGAGCAGGGCCACGCCGCCCGGCTCCGAGCAGCCGACGCCCCAGCCGTGGGCGCCGAGGGAGGCGGTGGTGAGGCCGTCGGGGCGGGCGGCCATGAGGTAGGCGTGCAGGTCCACGGCGCCCGGCCAGCCGGCGCCGCCGCGCCCGTCGGTGATCATCAGTTCGAGCAGGCGCATGCCGACGACGGGCTCGTGGGCGCGCAGCCACTCGGCGGCCACCCACCACATGCGGCCCGCCGCGTCGCGGGTCAGCGCGTCCACGCCGTAGGAGGGCACCGGCCACTGGTCCTGCGGCTCGGGCCTGGCCTCGGCGAAGCCGCCGGGCATCAGCAGGTCGGCGGTGAGCTGGTCGGGGGTGGCGCCCCGGCGCAGGCGGGCCACGCCCATGGCGCGGGCCAGCGGGGCCAGGTGCACCGGGCTGACGAGCACCGCCCCCGGCACCGCCTGCCGCACCCAGACGTCCGGGATCCGGACGGGCGCGACCCAGGCGATCACCCGGTCGTAGCGCGAGTCCGGAGCCCAGCGCGTGCCGTCGCCCGTCACCAGCCGCACGTTGCCGCAGCCGTCGTCGGCCAGCAGGCGGGCGGCCCGGCGGGACAGCCGGGCCTCGATGTCGATGGAGGTGACCTGCCCGCCGGGCCCCACCAGCCGCGACAGCACGGCGGCGGAGAACCCGGACCCGGTGCCGACCTCCAGCACCCGGTGCCCCGGCCCGACCTCCAGCCGCTCCAGCATGCCGGCGACGACGGCCGGGTCGGGCAGGTGCGGCATGCGCGCGCCACCGGGCAGGACGGTGTAGGCGGTGCCGTCCACGCTGGCCAGGGCGCGTCGCACGGCCTCGCCGGCGATCGCGTCCCCAGCCTGCGTCATACCGGACATCGCCTCCTATGGAACGTCGAAGGTCTTGCGGTTGCCGGCCCCGATGACCTCGATCCCCTTGGTGCCGAGGATGCCGTCGAGCGGCAGCGCCACCGTGTACGGCGCCGTCGCGGGCAGGCCGATGCCCGGCAGCGTCCCGACGACCTCGATGCCCCAGTACTCCGGCTGCTTGACGTAGACCAGCGGGGAGAGCGTGACGGTCATGTTCAGGTACGGCTTCGTACCGCTGACGATGAGGATGAACGAGCGGGGCACGATGCCCGGCACGACCCGCGCCTCCTCGAAGTCGATCACCCGCACGGACGACGGGGCGGGCAGTTCCGTGAAGTTCTCGGCCATGGTGAAGCCCCCTTCGCTACCGGTGATACCCCCACGCGGGCCACCACCGACACGATCGCGGCCGGTGACCCGTCCATGGCTCAAACTCTCACGGCCCGCCCGAGCGACGACAGGGCCAGTGGGCACCCCCACGAGACCCTAACGGCCAGGACATGCCGTGGCCGGGGCCACAGGCCGGGCGTGCGGTGGCCGGGCTACAGCTTCCGCAGCACCACCAGCTCGCTGCGGTGGTCGGCGCCGATCGGCTCCCACGCGGCGGGCCTGATGCCGGCGCCCATGAGGGTGCCGCCGTGCCAGCGGGAGCCGTCGGCCTCCAGCTCGTACAGCGCCTCGGGGTCGAGGCCGGTCAGCCGGAGCGTGCGCGGCCCGCGCTTGGCGTTGCCGAGCGGGTTGTAGACGAGCACCACGACCTGGTCGTCCAGCACGTACTGCACGGCGGAGCGCTCCTGTCCCGGCGTGCCCGCCAGGCGGTACTGCGCGCCGTGCTGCACGGTCCTGCGGACCCGCTTGTACTGGGCGATCAGCTCGGCCGCCGTCTCCAGCTCGCCGTCGGACCACTCCGACAGGTTCCCGCCGATGCCCAGCACGCCCGCCATCGCCACGTGGAAGCGGTAGCGCAGCGGCATCTCGCGGCGGGTGGTCGGGTTGGGCGAGTCGGTGACCCAGGCGGACATCGTGCCGGCCGGGTAGAGCTGGGAGAACCCGTGCTGGACGGTCTGCCGGTCGCGGGCGTCGGTGTTGTCGGAGGGCCAGACCTCGTCGGTGTGGCGCAGGATCCCGAGGTCGATCCGGCCGCCGCCGCCCGCGCACGACTCGATGCGCAGGCCGGGATGCCGCTCCCGCAGCGCCGCCATCACCTGGTAGACGCCGCGGGTGTGCTCGATCCAGACCCGGTCCTGGCCGTCGCTCCGCTCCGGCCAGCCCGCCTGGGTGAACGGGCGGTTCATGTCCCACTTGAGGTAGTCGAGGCGCAGCTCGGTGACCAGCCCGTCGAGCCAGCCGAGCGCCCACGCGCGTACGTCGTCGCGGGCGAAGTTGAGCACGAGCTGGCCGCGCTTCTCGTCGCGGCGGCGGTGCTCCATGTGCAGCGCCCAGTCGGGATGCGCGCGATACAGCTCGCTCTCCTTGCTCAGCCCCTCCGGCTCCACCCACAGCCCGACCCGCAGGCCGAGGTCGCGGATGCCGTCGAGCATGCCGCGCAGCCCGTCGGGGAAGCGCTCGCGGTGCGGGAACCAGTCGCCCAGCGAGGTGGTGTCGTCGTCGCGGCGGCCGAACCAGCCGTCGTCGATGACGAACAGCTCGACACCGATCGAGGCCGCGGTCTTGGCCAGCGCGAGCTGCTGCGCCTCGGTGACGGCGAACGCCGTGGCCTCCCATGAGTTGTACAGCACCGGCCGCTCCTCGGCGGGGGTCGGCAGCACGTGCCCGCGCGCGTACGCGTGCCAGGCCCTGCTGGCCCCGCCGAACCCGCCGGTGCTGTAGAGCCCCAGCGCGGACGGCGTGACCAGCTCCTCGCCCGGCGTGAGCGTCCAGCGCAGGCCGTCGTGGCCGAAGCCGCCGGAGACGCAGGCGCCGCCCTCCGGCCGCTGCGTGGTGGTCAGGCGCCAGCTCCCGCTCCAGGCCAGGGTGACGCCCCAGACCTCGCCGTGCTCCTCGGTCGCCGCGCCCGCGTCGATCATCACCCACGGGTTCGCCACGTGGCTGGTGATGCCCTGGCGGCTGGTGAAGACCAGCTCGCCGACCGGCAGCGGGCCGCGCTGGAGCTGCGACTCCTCGGCCCAGGCGCCGAAGACGCCGCTGTAGCGGTAGGCGGGGGCGTCGGGCACGAACCAGTTGCCGGAGTCCAGGCGGGTGACGGCGACCTCGGTGCCGGCCCTGACGGTCGTCCAGCGCTCGATGACGTCGGTGTCGTCGCGGACGCGCAGCGACAGCACGACCTCGAACGGGTGGTGGGCGTCGGCCAGCAGCACGTCGAGCCGTTCGGCGCCGCCGCCCTCCTCGTGCCGCTCCGCCCCGGCCAAGCGCAGCTCGACCGAGCGCGTGTCGCCGAACGCGACCTGCAGCGACGGCGAGCCCCACCGCTTGCCGCCGTCCACCGGCAGCAGCTCCTCGATCTCGGCGGGTGTGGAGAAGCTGGACACGTGCCGCCGGGGCAGGCCGGTGACCTGCCGCGCGGCCTCGGCGGTCAGCCGCGGGCCCCAGTACGTCTGGCGCGGCGCGGCCTCCCCGGTGTCCGGGTCGATGTCCACGCCCATGACGTACGTGGAGGCGGGCGTGGTCAGTGCCCAATGGTGGTCGTCGAGCGGGATTACGGGCATCGGCGTCCCCCGAGCTGCGTGGATCGTTCAGGCGGCTGGAGACTAACCCGCCTTAATGCACCAGGTCAATGAAAGCCAGCACGCCATGCGGAGAAGTTGTGACCCACACCACGGCTTTACTTGACAGAATGAATAAATAGCCTCAAGCATGTCCCCGTGTTCTCACACACCGCCACGGACCCTGTGCGGCTGACCGACGCCATGCGTTCCGTGTTCGTCGAGCTGCTCGTGCACGGCCCCCTGTCGAGGGCGGAGGTGGCGCGGCGGCTGGCCCTGTCGCCGTCCGCCCTGACCAAGCTGACCAGGCCGCTCATCGAGGCGGGCTACCTGCTGGAGGCGAGCGGCGAGGAGGGCCCGGTTACCGTCGGGCGGCCCTCGCAGCCGCTGCAGGTGGACGCCTCGCGCATGTCGTTCGTCGGGATCAAGCTCACCGAGGACGAGCTCTTCGCGGTACGCACCGACCTGGCGGCCACCGTCCAGGGCGAGACGTCCAGGCCGCTCGCGGACCACGACATCGACCACGTGCTCGGCCAGATCGCCGAGGTGGTCGGGGAGCTGACCGTGCCGGAGCGGCCCCTGTCGGCCGTCGGCATCAGCCTGGCCGGCACCGCCACGCCCAGCGACCCGGTCGTGCACACCTCGCCGTTCCTCGGCTGGAGCCAGCTACCGCTGGCCGAGCTGGTCGAGCGGGCCGTGCACGTGCCGACCGTGCTGGACAACGACGTGCGGGCGCTGACGGCCGTGCAGCAGTGGTTCGGCGAAGGTGTCGGGCACTCGTCGTTCGCGCTGGTGACGGTCGGCGCCGGGATCGGCTGCGGGCTCGTCGTCGGCGACCGGCTGGTCACCGGGCAGTCGGGCGCCACCGGGCTGGTGGGGCACCTGCAGATCGACGACCGCGGCCCCCTGTGTGAGCGCGGCCACCGCGGCTGCGCCCGCGCCTACGCCTCCTCCCCCTCCATCCGCCGCTCGATCGCCGTCACGATCGACCGGCCCGAGCTCACCTTCGACGACTGCCTCGCGCTGGCGGCCGGCGGCCACCCCGTCGCCCGCCGCGTCTTCGACGAGGCCGGCGCCGCCCTCGGCCAGATCGTCGCCACCGTCGCCAACCTCACCGGGCCCGAGCTCGTCGTCCTGTCCGGCGAGTCGGTCCACATGTACGACGTGTGCGCGGGGGCGTTCCACACCGCCCTCGCCGCCCACACCCACTGGACGACCGCCCCCGTACGGGTCGTCGTCAAGCCCTTCGCCTTCAACGAGTGGGCCAGGGGAGCGGCTGTCACCGCTCTCCAGCATCTGCTGTTGCACCGCTGATCAACCGCCGGCGGGCACTAGGAGGTCGTATGACCAGTGATACCGTCCGCGCCGCCCCCCGCACCCCGTCCGGACCGGTGCCGGGGACAGTGCACCCCACCCCCCGTCCCCCGCTCCTGCGCCGGCTCGGTGACCTGCCCGTCGCCGTCCTGTTCGTGCTGCCCGCCGCCGTCGGCTTCGCGCTCTTCTACCTCTGGCCCGCGATCCGCGGCGCGTACCTCAGCCTGACCAGGTACAACGTCCTCACGCCGGCGCGCTTCATCGGGCTGGAGAACTACGAGAAGCTGTTCGGCGACCGCCTGTTCTGGAACGCGCTGAAGGTCACCGCCGAGTACGTGGTGCTCAACATCGTCTCCCAGACGGTGATCTCCATGCTGCTGGCCGTCCTGCTGTACCGGCTGACGAAATCCATGCTGGTCCGCGGGATCGTGCTGCTGCCCTACCTCGTCGCCAACGTGATCGTGGCCCTGGTCTGGTTCTGGATGCTGGACTTCCAGCTCGGCGTGGTCAACAACATCATCGAGTGGCTGGGCTTCGACCGGGTCGCGTTCTTCGGCTCCGACCTGGCCATCCCGACCATCGCGGGGATCAACACCTGGCGGCACATGGGCTACACCGCGCTGCTCATCTTCGCCGGGCTGCAGATGATCCCGCCCAGCGTGTACGAGGCCGCCGCCATCGACGGGGCCTCGGAGTGGCGCACGTTCTGGCGGGTCACGCTGCCGCTGCTGCGGCCGGTGATGGCGCTGGTCATGGTGCTGAGCGTGATCGGCTCCTTCCAGGTCTTCGACACGATCGCGGTCACCACGGCCGGCGGGCCGATCAACGCCACCAGGGTCATCTACTTCTACATCTACGACCTGGCGTTCAACCGGTTCAACTTCGGTTACGCCGCGGCGCTGTCGTCCGTGCTGTTCGTGCTGCTCGCCGGGATCGCGTACCTGCAGCTGCGCCTGTCCCGCGCCGGCGAGTCCGATCTGAGGGGGGCGTGATGGCCGGGATCCGCTGGGGCCGGGTGGCCGGCTGGGCCGTGCTCGTGGTGGTCATGCTGGTGACGCTGTTCCCGTTCTACTGGATGTTGCGTACGTCCTTCTCCAACACCCGCGCGCTGGCCGCGGGGGCCGCCGACCTGCTGCCCGTGGACTTCACGCTCGGCGCCTACCGCCGGGTGCTCGGCCTGTCGAGCACCGCCGAGGCGGTGGCGGAGGGCGGGTCGAGCGGCACCGTGAACTTCTGGCTCTACCTGCGCAACTCGATCGTCGTCGCCACGGTCACCACGGCCGGGCAGGTCTTCTTCGGCGCGCTGGCCGCCTACGCCTTCGCACGGCTGCGCTGGCCCGGCAGGAACGCCGTCTTCACGCTCTTCGTCACCGCGCTCATGGTGCCGCCGATCTTCACCACGCTGCCCAACTTCGTGCTGATCAAGGAGCTGGGGCTGCTCAACACCTTCCTCGGGATCGTGCTGCCGCACCTGCTCATGACGCCGTTCGCGGTGTTCTTCCTGCGGCAGTTCTTCCTCGGCATCAACGCCGGTGTGGAGGAGGCCGCCCGCATCGACGGGGCCGGGCACGTGCGCACGTTCTTCCGCATCGTGCTGCCGATGAGCCGCGGGCCCATCGCCACGCTGGCCATCCTCACCTACATCACGAGCTGGAACGACTACTTCTGGCCGCTGCTGGTCGGCAAGGCGGAGAACGTCCGGGTGCTCACGGTGGCGCTGGGCATCTTCCGCTCCCAGACGCCCCAGGGCAGCCCCGACTGGGCCGGCCTGATGGCCGCCACCCTCTTCGCCGCGTTGCCGATCATGGTGCTGTTCGCCGTGCTAGGCCGCCGCGTCATCGACTCCATCGGCTACACCGGCGTCAAGTGACCGCCGCCCCCCACCACGGAAGGTTGTTGTGATGAAGCGTTGTCTTGCTGTCGCGGGCGCGGCGGTGCTGCTGCTGGCCGGATGCGGCGCGCAGGAGGAGCCGCAGGCCGCCGACGGGCCCGTCACCATCGACTACTGGCTCTGGGACACCGCCCAGCAACCCCAGTACCAGGCGTGCGCCGACGCCTTCCACAAGGCGAACCCGAACTACACCGTCAAGATCACCCAGTACGGCTGGGACGACTACTGGAACACGCTGACCACCGCCTTCGTCTCCGGCACCGCCCCCGACGTCTTCGTCGGCCACCTGTCGCGCTACCCCGAGCTGGCCGCCCAGAGCCAGATCATGCCCATCGACGACCAGGTCACCAAGGACAAGGTGGACCTGTCGATCTACCAGGACGGCCTGGCCGACCTGTGGGTGGCCAAGGACGGCAAGCGGTACGGGCTGCCGAAGGACTTCGACACCGTGGCGGTGATCTACAACACCGAGAAGCTGAAGGACGCCGGCATCAAGCCCGAGGAGATGGCCGAGCTGAAGTGGAACCCGCAGGACGGGGGCACGTACGAGAAGGTCATCGCCCGCCTCACCGTCGACAAGAACGGCAAGCGCGGCGACGAGCCCGGCTTCGACAAGAAGAACGTGGCCGTCTACGGCCTCGGCCTGGCCGGCAGCGGCGCCGGCTTCGGGCAGACCGAGTGGAGCCAGTACACGATGAGCAACGGCTGGCAGTACGGCGACAAGAACCCGTGGCCCACGAAGTTCAACTACGCCGACCCCACGTTCAAGGAGACCATCAAGTGGTTCATCTCGCTCATCGACAAGGGGTACATGCCCACCATGGACATCGCCAGCTCCGGGGTCGGGCAGATCGACGCGTACGGGGCGGGCAAGTACGCGATGGTCACCGAGGGAAGCTGGAACACCAAGACGTACTGGAACCTGAAGGACGTCAAGTCGGCCCTCGCCCCGACCCCGATCGGCCCCACCGGTAAGCGGGCCAGCCTCTTCAACGGCCTGGCCGACAACATCTCCGCCACCACCGACAACCCGGACGCGGCGTGGGCGTGGGTCAAGTTCCTCGGCTCGCCGGCCTGCCAGGAGGAGATCGTGGCCAAGGAGGCGATCGTGTTCCCGGCGATCAAGACGGCCACGGTGAAGGCGCAGCAGGCGTTCAAGGACGCCGGGATCGACGTCGAGCCGTTCACCATGCACGTCGAGCAGGGCACCACGCACCTGGCGCCGATCGCCGAGCACTGGGCCGACATCACCGCGACGATGACGGAGACGATGGACGCGATCTTCTCCTTCAAGGCCGACGTCAACAGCCTCGACCAGGCCAACGCCACCGTGAACGGCTACTTCGGCTGACAAGGAGAAGGGCCGGGTGCCGCCATGCTGGCGGCGCCCGGCCCTTCTCGTCGTCTCGGGGCTCAGGAGGTGTGCAGGTACACCTGGCCGAACACCTCCGAGAGCTTCTGCAGGTCCGTGGCCGGGTCCACCTCGGGGTTGGCCGGGTCGTAGATGGTGGCCAGGCGCGGCTTGATCGTGTCGAGCTTCTTGAGCTGCTCCCACGTGGCGTTGGCGGCCCACTTCTCGCCGTACATCCGGTTGATCTGGCCCTGCTCGTTCTGCCAGCGGGACCACAGCGTGACGGTCTCGGCGGCGTCGCTGCGCAGCGGCGCGGCGATGCGCTCGGCGATCGCCTTGGTGATCTGCTCCTCGGTGAGGGCGGAGCTGCCGGCGGCGGTGAAGGAGGCGTCCTCGGTGGCGATCTGCGCGTAGGCGTCCCAGGCGCGGCCCTGGACCTGGGCCCACTGATTGCGCTGGGCGGCGGTGGCGTCGATCTTCCAGGTGGCGTACGCGGTGGCCAGGTGGCCGCTGTCGAGGGCGAGCTGGTCGAGGTAACCCTTGCTCAGCCAGGCGCCGATGCGCTCGGGGTCGAGCAGCGGGTACTTCTTGGTCATCTCAGCGGTGCAGGTCTGGTCCGTGCCGCAGCCGAACACCGGCACCACCGTGTGCGCGGCGAGCTTCTTGCCGGGCAGCAGGGTGCGCAGCGCGGTCGCCGTCTCGGAGACGAACTTGTCCAGCTCGTCCGCCGTGGTGAAGGTCTGGTTGTAGCCGAGCTGCGAGGTGAACCTGACCCCCACGACGCCGGGCTGCGTGGCGACCAGCGCGGCGATCCTCTTGGCGGCCTCGGTCAGCTTGCCGGCCTTGTAGTCGTCGGCCAGCTCGGTCTCGATCCAGACCCGCATGGTGGTCTGGGTCTGCGCCATGGCCTGCGTGGCCTGGCCTGCCGGGGTCTCCTGGGCGGCGGTCTTCTCGGCCTCGGTGATCGTGTTCGGGTCGACGTAGCACTGCTCGCCGTTCTGGCACTCCGGCGTGCCGCCGTCCTCGGCGCCCGGCACGTCGGGCCCGTCGACGTCGTGCAGCTGACCGTCACCCTCGGAGTCGGTCGGGCAGGAGTTGCCCTCCTCGCTGCAGTCGATCATGATCGGAGGGATCGGCGCGGCGTCCTCCATGTTCTGGCCGTCGTTGCCGAGCCAGAACATCGCCGTCTCCAGGGCCTCTTCCGGCGTGTTCAGCCAGGTGCAGACCACGTACGACGGGGTGCCGGCGGGCAGGTCGCTGTTGCAGTTCCTGTCGCCGTCCTCGGAATAGGCCGGAACCCCGATGCCGAGCAGCGAAAGGGTGAGACCGATGATGAAGACCTGCCGTAGCCGCCGTCTCATGGCACCTAACTTCCAGGGGGTGATCGTGGGCATATGAACAATATCCGGACGATCAAGGACGATCAATGAGATCTACGGCGTTCTTCACGCCATGCTCAACATGTAGTAGCCGTCCCAGTCGTGCGGCGTTTTCCCGATATTCACGTGCGGCGATCAATCGCGCCGCCAATTCCCGCCTGGTCAGCCTGCTCACAGGCAACGGCCGGGGCCCTGCTCCCAACGCCACCACCCGGCGGGCCCAGAACGGCTGATCGGCGAAGAACGGGCACACCACATTCGGCACCCCCGCCGCCAGCGCCGCCCCGGTGGTCCCCGCCCCTCCGTGGTGCACCACGGCCGACATCCTCGGGAACAGCCGTTCGTGCGCCACCTCCCCCACCACCCGCACGTCGTCGTCCTCCGCCACCGGCAGCCCCTGCACGACCCCCCGCAGCCGCGCCAGCCGCAACGCGCCCACCACCGCGGCCGCCACCCGCTCCGGCTCGTCCGGCACCATGCTGCCGAACCCCACGAACACCGGCGCCGGTCCGGCCTCCAGGAAATCCTCGATCCCGCCTCCCGGCTCCCCGTTCGGCAGCCGCCAGTATCCGGTCAGGTGCACGTGCCCCGGCCAGTCCGCCGGCCGGGACACCACGTGCGGGCTGACCCCGCACAACACCGGCACCCGCGCCCGCCGATCCGCCGCGAACGGGCTCCCCCGCAACGGCCCCAGCCCCAGCACCTCGGCCCGCAGCCGGTTGACCATCCTCCCGAGCGCCAGCCAGCCGAGCCGCTCCACCAGGGCGTAGCTGGCTCTGTTGCCCAGGGAACCAAGGGTCGTCAGCGGGACCAGGGGGTTGGGGAACTCCCGGGTGGGCTCGCTGGGCTGGAAGTGCAGGATGCGGTACGGGGTGCCGTACCGGTCGTGCAGGTGCCTGCCGAAGGCGCCGAGGGCGGGGGCGAGCACCAGGTCGGCGCCCGCACAGGCGGCGTCCACCTCCTTGACCAGGGTGGTGGCCAGCGGCTCCACCACGGTTCTGAAGCCACGCACGAAACCCAGCGGGCCGCTCCGCAACCACCGGCGCCCCTCCTCGCTCTCCACGATCGCCACGGGGTCCACGCCGATCGGCGCGAACGCCACACCGGGCGCTGCCTGCGCGGCGTTCCGGTCTTCAGGCATCGCCCGCGCCGTGTTGCGGTGGCTGGGTGCTGCCTGCGCGGCGGTCCGATCACCGCGCCCGGCCAGCCAGGCGTACCGGCCGGCCGCGACGAGCGTGGCCATGTGACCGCGGGCCGCGAGCTCGTGGGCCAGCGCCGCACACGGCTGCACGTCCCCGCGCGACCCGAACCCCAGCACCACCACCCTCACGGCAGACTCACCAGACTGATCAACGCCCCGACCAGCACCAACCCAGCCGCCACCAACAGCCCCACCGCATACCCGGCAGCAAAGGCCCCGGCAGCATGCACGATCACCCCAACAGCAGCGATCCCAAAAAGTCCCGAAATTTCACGACTCACCGAGAAGATCCCACCCGCCACCCCAGCCCTCGCCTCCGGCACCGCCCCCAGCACCGCCGACCCGAGCGGCATGGTCAACGCCGACCCCACCCCGATGGCACACACGGCAGGCAGCAACCGCCCCCACCCGTCTCCAGCCTCCAGCGTCGCGGCCAACGCCATCCCACCGGCCACCAGCACGAGCCCGGCCGCCACCGTACGCCCGGCCCCCAGCCACCGCTCCACCACCGGCACAACCGGCGTGACGACCACCACCAGCAACGCCAACGGCACGAACGCCACCCCGGAGGCCGTCGGCGTGAACCCGAGCACCTCTTGCAGGAAGATCGCCGTATAGAAGAACACCCCGTTCACCCCGAGCCCCCAGAGCACCTGCGCCGCCACCCCGCCCGCGAAGCTCCGCACCCTGAACAACCCCGGCTCCACCATCGGCTCCCTGGCCCGCCGCTCCGCCACCACGAACGCCGCACCACCACCCGCGCACACCAGCACCGCCACCACGACGGCCGGAGACGTCCACCCGTGCGCGCCTCCATGGATCAACGCGAACGTGCCGGCCGCCAGGAACACCACCGACGCCACCACCCCGGGCACGTCCAGCTCCCGCCACCCCGGGCGCCGGGCCGCAGCAGCAGCCCGATGGGCCGGCCCGCTCGCAGGAGCAGCTCGGCGAGCGGAATCGCCCGCACCATAAGCCGGGCGAGCGGAATCGCCCGCACCATCAGGCACACCCACGGCGACCAGGCCCATGACCAGGGCGCCCAGCGGCACGTTGGCCAGGAACACCCAGCTCCAGTGCGCGTGCTGGCTGACATAACCGCCCGCCACCGGCCCGAGCGCCAGCGCCGCCGCGCCGGAGGCCATCCACACGGCCACCCCCGTGGACCGCTGCCGTTCCTCCCGCCCGGCCAGCGCAGCCAGCGTCGCGGGCAGGATCAGCGCCGCCCCAGCTCCCTGCGCCAGCCGGGCCGCGACCAGCACCTCGATCGAGCCGGCCAGGCCCGCGCCGAGCGACGCCGCCGTGAACGCGGCCAGGCCCGCCAGCAGGACCCGGCGGTGGCCGTGGACGTCGGCCAGGCGGCCGCCGGCGAGCATGAGGCCCGAGAAGGTGAGGATGTAGCCCGTCGCCACCCACTCCAGGGCGGCCAGGCTCGCGCCGAGGTCGCGCTGGATGGTGGGGATGGCGACGGTGACGATCGTGTTGTCCAGCGTGGTCATGAAACCGGCCAGGCCCGTGACGAGGAACAGCGGCCAGGCCCTGGCTGATCGCCGCTGCCGCCCTCTTCGGGTGACGGTCAGGCTCACTCGTCCACCTCCGCCCACGTCCATCCGCCGCCCGGGAGCGGTCGCACCACGCGCGTACGCCGCTCCGTCACCCGCACCCACGCCGGCCGCCGCTCAGGCTGGGCGCTCCGGGGCCGGGCGTCCTGGGGCCGGGCGTTCCCAGGCTCGCGGGCGGTGGATCGCGTGATCGGAGCGGGGAGCGGCACAGGGTCGGTGTCCGCCCCGAAGATGGCCGGCCGCCCGTTCACGGTCACCCCCGGTGATGCGGCCTCCGGCAAGGGCACAGTCGCAGACGCCGCCACTGACGCGGAGCCGGGCGCGGAGGCCAGGGCGCGTGCAGGTGCGGGAACCGGAGTCGGGACCGGGGCTTCGCGAAGCTCGATGCGCCGATGAAATGCCCGCCACGACCGCGGCAACCACCAATTCACCCCACCCATCAACCGCATGGAAGCAGGCACCAACAAAGCCCGCACCAACGTCGCATCCACCACGATCGCCACAAACATCCCCACCCCCAACAACTTCACGATCGTGATCCCAGCCGTGGAAAACGCCCCGATCACCACCAGCAGCAACAAGGCCGCACTACTGATCACCCCGCCTGTCTGCTGCAACCCCACAGCCACAGCAGCCGCGTTGTCCCCCGTCCGCAACCACTCCGCCCGCACCCGCGACAACAGGAACAACTCGTAATCCATCGACAACCCGAACACCACAGCCAGAATGAGCACGGTCACGGTCGCCTCGATGGCGCCGGTGGGGGTGAAGTTCAGGAGAGCGGCCAGGTGCCCGTCCTGGAAGGCCCACACGATCACCCCGAACGAGGCCCCGATGGACAACACATTCATCAACAACGCCTTGATCGGCAGCACCACAGACCCGAACGCGGCGAACAACAACACCGCCGTGGCCGAGCACACCACCAGCGCCATCCACGGCAACGTGGCGACCAGGCTGTCCTGGAGATCCAGTTGGGCCGCCGTGGGCCCGCCGACCACCACCCGCCGCACGTTCGGCTCGGGCGAAAGGCCCCGGATGGCCCGGACGAGCGCCCGGGCCTCGTCGGACATCGGGTCGGCCGCGTACCGCACGGCCAGCCGCACCGCCCCGCGGGCCTGCGAGAACCCCGCGACCTCGACCTCCGTGACGGCGGGCAGCCGTTCCAGGCGCCGCACCAGGGGCCGGACGTCCACGGGGCTGACACCGGTGACGGCGCTGATCGGGGTGTGTCCCCGGCCGAGCGGTCCCGGGAGCGGCGCCGGTTCGGTGAAGGAGCGTTCGACCAGGACGTGCACGTCGATGGCGGCCATGGCGTTGCGGGCGAAGTCGCGGTCGAGGGTCTCGGCGACGCGGCGGCCCTCGGAGGTGGCGGGCAGCACGCGGTGGTCCACGTTCCCGAACTTGACGTGCAGGAACGGCACCGCCAGCGCCACCAGCACGACGGTCACCGCCACCAGGTACAGCACGGGCCGCCGCATCACGCTGGAGGCGACGGCGTGCCACAGCCCACCCTGCCCGCGCGGCCCGAAGTCGGGGGTGATCCGCAGCGCGTTCACCCGCGGCCCGAGCACGCCGAGGACGGCGGGCAGCACGATCAGCGCGGCCGCCACGGCGACCAGCACCACGGCGGCGGCGCCGAGCCCGATCGAGCGCAGGAACATCTGCGGGAACAGCAGCAGCCCGAGCAACGCCGTGGCCACGGTCAGCCCGGAGAAGGCGACGGTGCGCCCGGCCGTGGCCATGGTGCGCACGACGGCCTGCTCGTTCGTGGCGCCGCGGGCGATCTCCTCCCTGAACGCCTTGAGCACGAAGAGCGAGTAGTCGATGGCCAGGCCGAGCCCGAGCATGGTGACGACGTTCAGCGAGAAGACGGACACCTCGGTGACGGAGGTGAGCAGCCGCAGCAGCACCAGCGCGCCGAGTACCGCGAGCAGCCCCACGACCAGCGGCAGCCCGGCGGCCACGAGGCTGCCGAAGACCACGACGAGCAGCACGAGCAGCACCGGCATGGAGATGACCTCGGCGCGGGTGAGGTCGGCGGCGGTCTGGTCGTTGAGCTCGTCGAGGAGGGGGACGGAGCCACCGATCGACACGTGCAGGTTCTCGACGCTCCTGAGCCGGTCGGCGATGGCGGCGTAGGCGCGCTGCTCGTCGCCCTTGAGGGTGACGATCGCGTACGTGGCGTGCCCGTCCTCGGAGACCATCTTCTTCGACCGGGTCGTCCAGTACGTGGCCATCGCCCGCACGTGCCGGCCCGGCAGCGCCCGCAGCGAGTCGTGCACGGCCGCCTTGTAACGGGCGTCGCGCACCTTGACGGTGGGGTGCCGGTAGAGCACGACCACGTCGGGGGCGTGGCCGCCGTACCATTCGTCGTTCCAGCGGGCGGCGGTGGTGGAGTCGGCGCGCGGGTCCTCGAAGCCGCCGTCGGCCATCCGGCCGAACAGCTCCAGGCCGAGCGGCGCGACGAGGACCGCCGCCGCCAGGGTCAGCGCCAGCAGCGTCCACCGGCCGCGGTAGACCAGCCGGCCCGCCCACTCAAACAAACAGTCCCTCCAGGTACGCCTGGAGGCACGCCCGCCGGGCGATCTTGCCGCTGGACGTCCTCGGCACGGTTCCGGCGCCGGTCAGCACGAAGTCGTGCACCGATAATTCGTGATATTTCCGGACGGCGGCCCGCACCGCCCGCCCGACCTCCGCCACGTCGGCGCCCTCCCCGCCCCGCGCCCGCTCTGCCACCACGACGAGCAGCTCCCCCGCCCCGCCGGTGGCCCCGGGGTCGCCCGGGACGCCGAAGGCCGCCACGCGGTCCCGCCGCACCGCCGGGTGCGCCTCCTGCACGGTGGCCTCGATGTCCTGCGGGTAGTGGTTGCGCCCGTCCACGATGACCAGGTCCTTGATCCGCCCGGTGACGTACAGCCGCCCGTCGTGCAGCACGCCCAGGTCCCCGGTGCGCAACCAGGTGCCCTCCTCCCCCTCCAGCACCGCCCCGAACACCTCCGCGCTGCGGGCGGCGTCCCGCCAGTAGGCGCGTGCCACGTTCGGCCCCCGCACCCAGATCTCGCCCACCTCGCCATCGGGCAGCGCCCGGCCGCCGGACACGACGCGCACCCGCTGACCGTACGGACGGCCGCAGGACACGAGGCGAGAGCCAAGAGCGGCCGGCACCGCGCGCCCGTCGCGCAGCGCGTCGCGGTCGAACGTGGTCACCACCGGCCGCTCGTCCCGCCCGGTGGCGGCGACGAAGACGGTGGCCTCGGCCAGCCCGTACGCGGGCGTGTGCGCCTCGGGCCGCAGCCCGCACCCGGCGAAGGCCGCGTCGAACGCCTCGATCGCCCCCGGCCGCACCGGCTCCGCGCCGTTCAGCATGACCCGCACCCCGGACAGGTCCAGCCCGGCTTTCTCCCCGGGGGTGACGCGGGCGGACGTGTACTCGTAGGCGAAGTTGGGCCCGGCCGTGAACACGTCGGTGAACTCCGACAGCAGCCGCAGCCACCGCACCGGCCGCATCACGAACGCCACCGGATCCATGAAGGCCGCCAGGTTCCCGCCCATCATCGGCATCGCCACGGTGGCGACCAGCCCCATGTCGTGGAAGAGCGGCAGCCACAGCGCCGCCACCGAGGTCCTGGGCCTGGCCCTGAACAGCTCCCAGAGCTGGGTGGCGTTGGCGGTGAGGTTGCCGTGGGTGATCTCGACCCCGGCGGGCGCGCGGGTGGAGCCGGAGGTGTACTGCAGGTAGGCGAGGTCGCCGGGGCCGGTCGGCTCGGGCTCCCACTCGTCGGCGAGCAGGTCGGAGACGGTGTCCACGGCGAGCACGTGCTTGGGGGCCTGGGCGGTGGCCAGGAACTCGGTGACGCCGGGCAGCGCGGCGGTCGTGGTCAGCACGATCATGGGGTCGGCGTCGGCGTACGCCCCGGCCAGCCGCTCGCCGTGCCCCGGCAGCCCCGGCGCGAACAGCGGCACCGCGACGAGCCGCGCGTACATGGCGCCGATCATGGCCACGACGTAGTCCAGCCCCTGCGGCACGAGCACCGCGACGCGGTCGCCAGGACCGGCCAGCTCGCGCAGCCGCACGGCCAGCGCCCTGGCCCTGAGGTCGGCGCGGGCCCAGGTGAGCGTGTGCCGCGCGCCGCCCGCGAGGTGGTCCACGAACGTGTACGCGGGCGCCTCCGGGAGCTCCCGGGCCCACCGGGCCACCTGTGCGATCAGCGTCTCGCGCATGCCTGGTCCCCTCACCGTGAGCAGGACCTAGCAAATTACGGGAGAAGCAGGCGCGATTCTTGCCCGGCACCGGCACAATCCGCGACGGATCTTGTTGCCGAAGTGACAAGGAATAAGCAGACGACACAGCACCTTCGCTGCGGCAGAATGGCAGGGTTTGGCTGTTTTTCAGGGGGTTTGCGGAAAATGCACGGCAATCTAGGCGATCTCGGCCTGCTCAAGGACCGTCGTTTCGCGCTCCTGCTGTCGGCCCGGACGATCTCCGTACTGGGCAGCGCGTTCGCCCCGGTCGCGCTGGCGTTCGGCATCCTGAACCTGCCTGGCGCCGACGCCTCCACGCTGTCGGTGGTGCTCACCGCCGAGTCGCTGCCCATGATCCTGTTCATGCTGGTCGGCGGCGTGATCGCGGACCGGCTGCCGCGCCACCGGGTGATGATGGCGGGCGAGTTCCTGATGGCCACCGGGTTCTTCGCGCTGGGCGCGATGCTGCTCACCGGCTGGACCCCGCTGCCCGCGCTGATCGCGGCCTCGGCGCTGGCCGGGGTGGCGACGGCGGTCACGTTCCCTGCGCTGACCGGGATCATCCCCGAGGTCGTCCCCCTGGACAGGCTGCAGACCGGCAACGCCCTGCTCGGCCTGGGCGCGAACGCCTCGCGGGTGGCGGGCGCGGTGCTCGGCGGCGGCATGGTCGTGCTCTTCGGCGGCGGCTGGGCGCTGGTGATGAGCGGCGCGCTGTTCGCCCTGGCGGGCGTGCTGGTCGCGCTGCTGCGGCTGGAGACGTCCGACCGGCGGGACGGCGAGACCCACTCGGTGCTGGCCGACCTGCGGGACGGATGGCGCGAGTTCAGCTCGCGGCAGTGGATCTGGGTGGTGGTCGCGCAGTTCTCACTGCTGGTGATGGCCATCCAGGCCGCGCACGGCGTGCTCGGCCCGCTGCTGGCCAAGGAGAGCCTCGGCGGCCCGCTGGCCTGGTCGGGCTTCCTGGCCGGGGAGGCGGTCGGCACGATCGCCGGGGTGCTGATCTCGCTGCGGCTGCGCCCGAGCCGCCCGATCCTGGTCGGGGTGCTGCTGTGCCTGCCGACCGCCCTGCCGTACCTGCTGCTCGGGCTGGACGCGCCGCTCTGGGTGATCGTGGCGGGGGCGTTCGTGTTCGGCGTGTGCTTCGACGTGTTCGGCGTGCTCTGGCAGACCACGATGCAGCGGGAGATCCCGGCCGACTCGTTGTCGCGGGTCAGCTCGTACGACATCCTCGGCTCGATGATGTTCGGCCCGATCGGGCTGCTGCTGGCCGGGCCCGCGGCAGGCTGGTTCGGCACCGAGGAGTCGCTGCTCGGCTGCGCGGTCATCGTGGTGATCTCCACGCTGGCCGCGCTGCTGTCGCCCGGCGTGCGCAACCTGCGCGCGCCCCAGCCGCAGGCCACCGCTCACGCGGACCTGAAGTAGGCGTTGGCCCTGGGCTGGAACATCAGCACCAGCGCCCCCAGCACGGCCAGCACGTGCAGCACCCGGCTGGCCGCGAACGCCCACGCCAGCGCGTCGGCCCCGGCCATGGCTTCGGCGATCGAGCCGCCCGCGAGCAGCCACTCGACCGGCTCCTTCACCAGCGACAACGTGCCGAACACGCCGAGCGTCCCGGCCAGTGTCCAGCGCGCCCAGTTGGCGCCGTCCTTCAGCTTCAGCGTCAGGAAGACCGCCCCGGCGAACACGGCCAGCCGGAACCCGGCCTGGGGCAGCAGGCCGAGCACCGGCGCGCCCTCGTACAACAGGCTGCCGATCATCAGCACGGCCTCGAACGCGCCGAACGCGACGGCCGCCAGCCAGAGCATGGCGGCGGTGTGCACGACGGGCGGGGGCGTCTCGGCCTTGACGACGACGGTGGTGGTGCTCATAGCGGAACCTCCGGAGAAGTGGTGATACCGCAGTCTCCGCCGCGCGCCCCCCGCGCGGCATGCCCGCCGTCCCCCGAGTTCCGGTGGGGCCCGCCCTACCCCACCTGGCCGCTTGTCCGCAGGCCACGGGTGGGGATCCGCTCGTGCGGGCCGAAGCGCGGCTCCGGCGCGTGCTCGCCGTCCAGCACGCCCGCCACGTACGCGCCCAGCACCGGCCCGTGCTTGAACCCGTGCCCCGAGTCCCCGCCCAGCAGCCACACGCCGGGCGCGGTCTCGGTGAGCAGCCACTCGGCGTCCGGGGTGATCGCGTACTGGCAGACCTGGCTGAACACCACCGGCGCCCCCGCCAGCGCGGGGAACCTGCGGCCCAGGTAAGCGGCGGCCCGCTCGACGCTGTCCGCGTCCACCACGCGGCTGCCGTGCTCCGGCTCGTACGGCAGCCCCTCCGCGTCGGAGGTGGACTTCATGCCGACCCCGTCCACGTCGCCGTGCCCGTAGGCGGAGGCGTCGTAGTCGACCCAGGCGGGCGTCTCGGGCACCGACCACGCGGCCGGCACCGCGAAGTGCAGCGTGTCCTGCTTGGTCACGGTGATCGGCAGCCCGTCGAAGAGCCGGGGCAGCCAGGCGCCGCACGCCCACACCACGCGGTCGGCGCGGTGGACCTCGCCGTCGACCTCGACGGCGGCCTGCCCCGGTACGGGCAGCGCCCGCGCCCTGACCAGCCGGGCCCCGGCGTCCACCGCCAGGCCGGCGGTCACCTGGGTGGCCCGCCTGGCCCTGATCACGCCCGCGTGCGGCTCCCACAGCAGGAAGCTGAGGTCGTCGCCGGCGAAGTCGGGGAAGAACCTGGTGCCCTCTCGCGGGTCCAGCACCTCACAGTCGATGTCCAGCCGCTTGAGCACCTGGGCGCTGGCGTGCTCCCACCCGTCGGGGGTCCTGGCGAACCAGACCATCCCCGCCTCCAGGTAGAGCTGCTCCCCTGCCCGCTCGCCCAGCCGCCGCCAGCCGTCCCTGGCCTCCCAGGCGCGGCGGGCGTACCAGTCGTCGGCGCCGTGCGCGCAGCGCAGCAGCCGCGTCTCGCCCGCGCTGGCCTGCCGGACGTGCCCCGGCCTGTGCTGCTCGATCAGCGTCACCCGCCAGCCGGTTTCGGCCAGCCGCAACGCCAGTGACGACCCCCAAATGCCCGCTCCGACCACAATGACCGATTTCATGGAACCACCGTGACCGGAAACCGGGCTCCGCCACAAGACTCAGACGATGATGAGCCGGACGACGACGCCCGCACAGTTGCCCGCCACGCAGACGCGCACCGGCACCTCGGAGATACCGGGTGCCGCCGGGACGCCGCCCACGTGCCCGTCGGGGCCGATGCTCACGCCCTCGGGGACCTTGTCGTGGTCGGTCACGGTGAAGGTGGGCACCACCCCGGCGGGGCCGCCGTTGATGCCGATCTCGCCGTTCAGCGCCGTGCCGGCCTTGCCGGGGAAGGTCAGCTCGCGCGGCTCCCACGGCACGTTGGCCAGCACCACCAGCGTGACGTCCTGCTCGCGGCAGGACCGGCCCTCGCAGACCTGCACCGTGGCGACGAACGTGCCGGAGCGCTGCGGCTTGCCGTACAGGCGGCCCTCCTGGTCGACCTGGACGCCGACCGCGAGGTAGGCGGGACGGAAGGTGACGCCCTTGGCGACGGGCAGCAGCCACTGGCTCACCTCGATGCCCACGGTGACGTAGAACGTGCTCTCCACCAGGCTCTGGTCGACGGGCGTCGCGCGGGACACCTCGACCATCGGGGTGGTGATCGACGGCATGACAGGTGAAAGGGCACACAGCGCCAGCCCGGCAAGCAGGAGCACCCACCTTTGCCGCATCATTACCCCCCGGCTCTTCCACGTCGATACGTACCCCTGTTCACCTCCTCTTCACCGTGCGGGCGGCACCCCATAATCGGTCGCATGGCCGCTGAATCAGCCCAGACCCTGGAGCGCGGGCTCCGCCTGCTCAGACTGCTCGCCGACGGCAAGGGCGGGCGCACGCCGACCGAGCTGAGCGCCGAGCTGTCGCTGAGCCGTCCCGTGGTGTACCGGCTGCTCACGACGTTGCTGAGTGAGGGTTTCGTGCGCAGGGACGCCGAGGGGCGGGTGCACCTGGGATTCGGGGTGCTGGCGCTGGCCCAGGCGGTGCAGCCGCTGCTGCGCGCGGCGGCGGTGCCGACGTTGCGGCGGCTGGCCGAGCAGGTGGGCGCGACCGCGCACCTGACCGTGGCCGAGGGTGACGACGGGCTGGCCGTCGCGGTGGTGGAGCCGTCCTGGACGAGGATGCACGTGGCCTACCGCGAGGGCTCGCGCCATCCGCTGGCCAGGGGCGCGGCGGGGCAGGCGATCCTGGCCCTGCGCGAGGGGCGGCACGACTACTTCGTGACGGAGGGGCAGTTGCAGGAGGGGGCGCGGGGTGTCGCCGCGCCCGTGACCGGCCTGCCGTGGCTGGAGGCGTCGGTGGGGGTGGTGACGTTCGGGCCGCTGGAGGAGTCGGCCGGGCCGCGCGTGGTGGCCGCCGCGGCCGAGCTGGCCGCCGCCCTGGGTTGACATCTCCGCGGCCATAGCGGACGGTAGTCACATATAGAGGACACTTTCGTCCGATAGTCGGACAGGCAGGGAGGGGCCCATGCCGTTCTACCGGGTCGTGGGAGAGGTGCCGAGAAAGCGGCACACGCAGTTCAGGCGGCCGGACGGCGGCCTGTACGCGGAGGAGCTGATGGGCGAGGAGGGCTTCTCGTCCGACTCCTCGCTGCTCTACCACCGCCACCTGCCCACCGCGATCATCAAGGCGGACGCGGTCACGCCGGCCGTGGAGACGCGGCTGAAGCCCAACCTGCCGCTCTCACCACGCCACTTCCGCACCCAGGACCTGAGCACCGCGGGCGACCTGGTCTCCGGCCGGATGACGCTGGCCGGCAACGGCGACGTCCGATTGTCGTACGCCACCAGCGACCGGCCCAGCGAGCTCTACCGCAACTCCATGGGCGACGAGTGCGTGTACGTGCAGCGCGGCCGGGTGCGCTTCGAGTCCACCTACGGCGTGATCGAGGCCGCCGAGGGCGACTACGTGGTGATCCCGACCGGCACCATCCACCGCTGGGTGCCCGACGGCCAGGTCAACGTGCTGGCCATCGAGGCGGCCGGGCACATCAGGCCGCCCAAGCGCTACCTGTCGCAGTACGGCCAGTTCCTGGAGCACGCCCCCTACTGCGAGCGCGACCTGCGCGGCCCGTCCGAGCCGCTCGTCGTCGAGGGCGAGGAGGTGCCGGTCCTGGTCCGCACGCGCGGCGGGCTGACCAGGCTCGTCTACCGCCACCACCCGTTCGACGTGGTCGGCTGGGACGGCTACCTCTACCCGTTCGCGTTCAACATCGACGACTTCGAGCCGATCGTGAAGAAGACGCACGCGCCGCCGCCGGTGCACCAGACCTTCGAGGGGCCCGGGTTCGTGATCTGCTCGTTCTGCCCCCGGCCGCTCGACTACCACCCGGAGGCCGTGCCGATCCCGTACAACCATCACAACGTGGACTCCGACGAGTTCATGTTCTACGTCGGCGGCGACTACTCGGCCCGCGCGGGCTCGGGCATCGACGTCGGCTCCATCTCCCTGCACCCGGCCGGCTTCACCCACGGGCCGCAGCCCGGCGCGGTGGAGGCGGTCATCGACGCCGTCGCGCGCGGCGTCACGACGACCAGCGAGGTGGCCGTCATGGTCGACACGTTCCGCCCGCTCGACCTCGGCCAGGGCGCGCTGTCCTGCGAGGACCCCGGATACGCCTGGACCTGGGCACGATGAGCGTCTCCACGGCGACGAGCCTGTACACCGCTCTGGTGGACGACGCGGGCCTGTTCCCGCCGACGTCCCTGCACATGGACGAGGCCCTGGCCCGCAACCGGCGCGACCGGGAGCGCGGCAGCGAGGTCCTCACCCACCGCTTCCTCTGCCCGGCCAGCCGCCTGGAACGGCTGCGCGGCATGGAGTACCGGCCGAGCAGGATCGGCCTGATCGCGGACACCAGCACGCTGCCCGACTGGGGCGACCTGCCGGTCGACTACGTCGAGACGCCGCTGCCGCCCGACACCTCCGTCGAGGAGCTGGTGGGGCGGCTCGGGCTGCGCGACGGCGTGCGGCTGTTCGCCGAGGTGCCGCCGCGCAAGCTGGCCATGGACCTGCCCGAGGGGGTGGGGCTGAAGGTGCGCTGCGGCGGCGCGACGGCCGAGGCGTTCCCGCCGGTGGAGCACCTGGCGCAGTTCATCAGGTCCTGCGCGGAGAGCGGCATCGCGTTCAAGGCCACCGCCGGGCTGCACCACGCCGTCCGCCACTTCGACCCCTCGCTCGGCGTGGACCGGCACGGATTCCTGAACCTGCTGCTGGGCGTCTGCGAGGCCGTGGAGGGCCGCGACCCCGCCCCCGTGCTGCGCACGACCGACGTCGGCCACCTCGTCCGGCTGGCGACCACCGTCAGCGAGGACACGGCGCGGCGGGCCCGGCAGCTGCTGGTGAGCTACGGCTCGTGCAGCACCAGCACGCCGATCGACGACCTGCGCACCCTGGGGCTGATCGCATGAGCTGGGGTGTGGGCAACCTGCCTTACGGCGTCTTCTCCTGCCCCGGGCGGGAGCCCAGGGTCGGCGTCCGGTACGGCGACAAGGTGCTCGACCTGGCAGCCGCCCTGCACGACGAGGTCTTCGCCGCCCCCTCGCTCAACCCGTTCATGGCCAGGGGCCGCGCGGCCTGGCACGACACCAGGGCCCTGATCCAGAACAAGCTCACCACCGACCGGTCCGTCACGGAGCGGCACCTGATCCCCCTGGAGCAGGTGGAGCTGCACCTGCCGTTCGAGGTTGCCGACTACGTCGACTTCTACTGCTCGATCGACCACGCGAGCAACATCGGCAAGATCTTCCGCCCCGGCTCCGAGCCGCTGCAGCCCAACTGGCGGCACCTGCCCGTCGGCTACCACGGCAGGGCGGGCACGGTCGTGGTCTCGGGGACCCCGGTCAGCAGGCCGCGGGGGCAGCTCGGGGCCGGCAGGTTCGGGCCGTGCGAGAAGCTCGACATCGAGGCGGAGCTGGGGTTCGTGGTGGGCGTGCCGACCTCCATGGGCTCGCCGGCCGGAGCGTTCGAGGACCACGTGTTCGGCGTGACGCTGGTCAACGACTGGAGCGCGCGCGACATCCAGGCGTGGGAGTACGTGCCGCTGGGGCCGTTCCTGGCCAAGTCGTTCGCCACGTCGGTCTCGCCCTGGGTGACGCCGCTGGAGGCGCTGCCCAGGATCCCCGGCCGCGCCCAGGACCCGGAGCCGGCCGCGTACCTGCGCAGGCAGGGCGACTGGGGCCTGGACATCGAGCTGGAGATCCTGCTCAACGGGGAGGTCGTGGCGCGGCCGCCGTACTCGGCCATGTACTGGACGCCCGACCAGATGCTCGCGCACCTGACGGTGAACGGGGCCTCGCTGCGCACCGGGGACCTGTTCGCCAGCGGCACGATCTCGGGCCCCGAGCGGGACCAGCGCGGCTCGCTCATCGAGCTGACCTGGAACGGCACCGATCCGATCAAGCTGGCGGGCGGCGACACGCGCGCCTTCCTCCAGGACGGCGACACGGTGACGATCAGGGCCACCGCCGCCGGGCTGACATTGGGGGAGGTTTCCGGAACGATCGGATAGCTGACTCGGTGTGCTTGCACGGTGACTCCCCGCTACCCTGGGATCTCCCTTCCCTCGGAAAGCAGGAGTTCCATGCGGCGTGCCGCGACCTTTTGTGTCGCCTTTCTCCTGGTCTGCGGGTGTCTGCTCCTGGTGGGCGGCTGCGGCTCAGAGGCGACCGGGCCTCCGGCGGCGCCGCCCGTGGTGCAGGTGTGGCCACCGTTCGACTCCAAGCGGGCCCGCACCGATCGTGGCCTGGTGGTCAAGGTGCAGGGCGGCACGCTCACCCAGGTGCTGGTCTACGAGGGCGGCGAGCCGGTGCTCGGCCGGCTCGACGACGCGCGGACGACCTGGCGCACCGACTGGACGCTCCGGCCGGGCAGCGAGTACACGGTGACCGCCACGGCCACCCGCGAGGGCGCGCCCGCCACGGTCGCGATGGGCCGCATCCGCACCCGCGCCGCCGCCAGGACGTTCCAGGTGGCCGGCACCGCGCCGCTGCCCGGCGAGACGGTCGGCGTCGGCATGCCGATCGTCATCGACTTCGACACGCCCATCGAGGACAGGGCCGCCGTCGAGCGCGCGCTGGAGGTGCGGGCCGAGGTGCCGGTCGAGGGCGCCTGGCGGTGGACCACCGACACGCAGGTGGTCTACCGCACGCGGCGGCCGTGGTCGGCCAGGCAGCGGGTCACGGTCACGGCGCACCTGGCGGGCGTGCGCGCGGGCGCCGGCCTGTACGGCGCCATCGACTCCACCTTCTCCTTCACCGTCGGCCGCAGGCAGACCAGCACGATCGACACCAGGACCCACCAGATGCTCGTGCTGCGCGACGGGAAGGTGGTGCAGCGCATGGCCATCAGCGCCGGCATGGCCACCACCCCCGAATACACCACGACCAGCGGCATTCACCTGACCATGGACAAAGGGAATCCGGTGCGGATGATCTCGCCCGGCAGGGAGAAGGGCGATCCCGGTTTCTACGACCTGATGATCGATCACGCCGTCCGCATCTCCAACAGCGGCGAATACGTGCACGCCAAGGACAACGTGTGGGCCCAGGGCCGGTCCAATGTCAGTCACGGCTGCGTCAACGCCCGGCCCGACCAGGCGGCCTGGTTCTACGCCACCTCGCTGCGCGGCGACCCGGTGACGATCACCGGCACCGACCGCCCGCTGGAATGGGACAACGGATGGGGTTTCTGGCAACTCCCGTGGGAGAAATGGCGGCAGGGCAGCGCGTTGCGGGAAACGGACGCCGCAGGTGGGAGGGTGCCACAGCGGTGACATCGGGATTACGGTAGAGGGGGAGGGAACCACTCGCGGACACAGGCCCGTTGTCCTACCAGGAGGGCCAGGACATGGATGAATGGATCATCTGGGTAATCCTCGCAGTCGTCCTCGGCGTGGCCGAACTGTTCACGCTCACGGCCTCACTGGGCCTGCTGGGCGCCGCGGCGCTGCTGACAGCGGCCACCGCCGCCCTCGGATTGCCGGTCCCCCTGCAGCTGATCTTCTTCGCGGTGTCCTCCGCGGCCGGTCTGCTCGTGATCAGGCCGATCGCGGTGCGTCATATCAACCAGCCGCCACTGCAGCGGTTCGGTGTGGAAGCGCTCGTCGGTAAACCCGCGTACGTCGTGGCCGAAGTGACGGGCCGCGACGGCCGCGTGCGCATCGGGGGCGAGGAATGGTCGGCGCGCGCCTACGACGAGACGCTGGTGATCCCGACAGGGGCGACCGTCGACATCATCGAGATCGAGGGGGCTACCGCCCTCGTATATCCCCGGGAGTGATCCATGGATCCGCTGTTGCTGGTCGGACTGTTCGTCATACTCTTCGCCGCGATGACCCTGCTCAAAGCGGTACGGATCGTCCCGCAGGCCCGGGCCCGCAACGTCGAGCGCCTCGGCCGCTACCACCGCACGCTCAAGCCGGGTCTCAACTTCGTCATCCCGTACATCGACCGCGTCTATCCCATGATCGATCTGCGCGAGCAGGTCGTCTCCTTCCGGCCCCAGCCCGTCATCACCGAGGACAACCTGGTCGTCGAGATCGACACCGTCCTGTACTTCCAGGTCACCGACCCGCGGGCGGCGGCGTACGAGATCGCCAACTACATCACCGGCGTCGAGCAGCTCACCGTCACCACCCTGCGCAACGTCGTCGGCTCCATGGACCTGGAGAAGACGCTCACCTCCCGCGACACCATCAACAGCCAGCTGCGCGGCGTCCTCGACGAGGCGACCGGCAAGTGGGGGCTGCGCGTCAACCGCGTCGAGATCAAGGCCATCGACCCGCCGAAGACCATCAAGGACGCGATGGAGAAGCAGATGCGGGCCGAGCGCGACAAGCGCGCCGCGATCCTGAACGCCGAGGGTCAGCGCCAGTCGCAGATCCTCACGGCGGAGGGTGACAAGCAGAGCCGCATCCTGCGCGCCGAGGGGCAGCGCACGGCCGCGATCCTGGAGGCCGAGGGCCAGTCGCGCGCCATCGACCAGGTCTTCCAGGCCGTCCACCGCAACGACCCCGACCCGAAGCTGCTGGCCTACCAGTACCTCCAGGTGCTGCCGCAGCTCGCGCAGGGCGACGGCAACACGTTCTGGGTGATCCCCAGCGAGGTCACCTCGGCCCTGCAGGGCGTCTCCAAGGCGTTCACCGAGGCCCTGCCGCGCTCGGCGGCCACGCGGGACGAGGTGCCCGACACCTCGGCCGCCGACGAGGAGGCGGCCAAGGCGTCGGAGGCCGCGGCCGAGGCGGTCGCCGACGCCCAGGACGCGGAGAGCCCGAACGGGCCCCGGCAGCTCACGCAGAAGGCCGAGGAGCCGTCCCCGTTCCCCGACCTCGACAGGAAGCCGTCTGAGGCCGAGCGCTGACCACGCGGTCAGTGCCGGTCGTACGATCGGCACCGGCCGAGCCGGGTCAGTGCGACAGCGGCGCCTCGGTGGTGTCCACCAGGGTGCACTCGGCGATCGGCCCCTCGCCCACCTTCGCCCAGATCCCCGCGACGATCCCGCCGTTGTTCTCCGACACACTGAACTCCAGGACCCCGGTCTGGCCCGGGCCGATCACCCGGGGGTCGATGACGATGCCCGGCAGGCTGTCCTCGGGCGTGGGGAACACGTGCAGCGGGGCCTCCTCGACGCTGAGGAAGTGGCTGCTGCGGGGCTGCGGGCTGCACTTCTTGCCCATGGGGATGTAGTCCACCACCACGTTCGCCCCCAGGGCCCGCAGGTCCGCCTCCAGCTTGTCCGGGTCCTTGGTCTCGTTGATGGTGATGCGGATGAGCCCGTCAGGCTGCTTGGACACCGCGTACGCCGGGGAACCGCCCAGCAGCAGCGGGACGGCCACGGCCGCGGCGGCGGCCAGTCCGAGCGCGGGGGCCAGGACGGCGGGGCGGGGCAGGCGGCGCCTGCGCGGGGTCCGGTCGATCTCGGTCATCACGAACTCCTTGAGCAGTCGGTGACGGCCCTCGGGAAGATCGCGTTCAGCCGGCCAGTTCATCGGATCTCCTCCTTGTCGGGGCCTCGGTCACCTACTACCTGTCGCCGCTCCGGCGGCGGTTCCCCGGCTGCGGCGAGCTTCTTGCGCGCGCGGGAGAGCCGCGAGCGCACCGTGCCCACCGGGATGCCGAGCGCCTCGGCCGCCTGGGCGTAGTCGAGGCCGGCCCAGACGCACAGCGCGAAGACGTCCTGCTCCTGACGGCGCAGCCGCCCGTACGCGGCGCGCACGGCGGCCAGGCGCCCGGCGTCGTCGATGCGGCCCACCACCTCGTCGGCGAAGTCCGGCACCGTCTCACCCCTGGGCATCCTGGCCAGCGCGTCGTCGTGCCTGCGGGCGGCCCGGCGCACGTTGCGATGCACGTTCGTGGCGATGCCCAGCAGCCAGGGCCGCAGCGAGCCGCCCTCCGGGTCGATCCTGGCCCGTAAGCGCCAGGCCTCCAGGAAGGTCAGCGCCGTCACGTCCTCGGCGGTGGACCAGTTGCCGGTCAGGCGGAAGGCATGGTTGTAGACGGCCTTCGCGCAGTCGTCGAAGAGCCGCCCGAACGCCTCTTGGTCGCCGGCACGGATGCGGGCGCGTGTCGACATATCCACATATGTCTACTGTCCTGGCGCGCTCCCCGGTTCCGTCTGGCCGCGGTCGAAGTAGGCCGCCAGGTCCGGGTCGAGGGCCGGCACGTCGTACGGCGTGCCGCCGTCGCGCAGCGACCTCGTCGCCATGTACCCGGCCGCCACGCTCATCCGCGCCGCCACCGGCGAGGTGTCCGTCACCCCGCCCTCCCTGACGAACCTGAGGAACTCGGTCACGATCTCCATGTCCGCGCCCCCGTGCGAGCCGGACGCCGCAGGCACCTGGTACGCGATGTCGCAGTCCTCCCGGTAGCCCGTGGGCCCGGTGTTCCACACCTTGACCGTGTCGCCAGGCCCGTCGCCGAAGTTCTCCAGGCGGCCCTCGGTGCCGATCACCGTGTAGTTGCGCACGTAGTCGGGCGAGAAGTGGCACTGCTGGTAGGCCGCGATGACCCCGTTGTCCAGTCGCATGTTCATCACCGACACGTCCTCGACGTCCACGACGTGGTGCAGGTCCCGGCGCGCGGTGGGCGGCCAGTCGTACTCCTGGAGCCAGCCGTCGGGGCGCGGGGTGCCGGGCGCGCGGCGCGGCAGGTCGCCGTAGAGCATGAGGTCGCCCAGGGCGTTCACCCTGGTCGTGTAGCCGCCGGCGAGCCAGTGGATCACGTCGAGGTCGTGCGCGGCCTTCTGCAGGAGCAGGCCGGTGGTGCGGGTGCGGTCGGCGTGCCAGTCCTTGAAGTAGTAGTCGCCGCCGTAGGAGACGAAGTGGCGCACCCAGACCGTCTTCGGCTCGCCGATGACGCCCTTGGCGATGATGTCGCGCATCAGCCGCACCACGCCCATGTGCCGCATGTTGTGCCCCACGTACAGCCTGGTGCCGCTCTCGCGGGCGGCGCGCAGGATGTTGTCGCAGCCCTCCACCGTGATGGCCATCGGCTTCTCCAGGTAGACCGCCTTGCCGGCGCGCAGGCAGTCGACGGCCAGCCGCTCGTGCGTGTCGTCGGGGGTGTTCACCACGAGGGCGTCGAGGTCGGGCCGGTCGAGCAGCTCGCGGTAGTCCTCGGTGAGCAGCTCGGCCTCGAACAGGCCCGACTGCTTCTTGAGCACCGCCGGGTCGGAGTCGCACAGCGCGGCCACCACCGCGCCCCTGCCGGGCCGGTGCGCGGCCAGGGCGAGGCTGGTCCGCAGGCCCAGGCCGATGACTCCGATGCGCAGGTCTTCCACAGGTGCCCCTTCCGGCAGCGCCGTTTTATCCAAGTTGTCAGCTTAAATCATGCGGATCTACGCGAACATGCCCATTTCTGCCACTTTTCCGACACATTTCTTCAGGACGGCTGCGTAAAGAGCCGCCGGTCGGCGTGGTCGAGCGCCAGCCTGACCGCGCCCAGCGCGACGCACTCGCCCCCGAGCCCCGAGGCCGCCACGTCGGGCGGGTAGAGGCATGCCTCGGAGAAGAGCTTTCTGATCGGCTCGACGAGCAGGTCACCGGCCTGTGACAGGCTGCCGCCGATGACCACCAGCTCCGGGTCCAGCGGGTTGACCACGGTGAGCAGGCCCTGGCCGAGCTGGCGGGCGAAGTCCCCGACCGCGCGGGCGGCCTGCTCGTCGCCCGCGCGGGCGCGCTCGATCGCGAACTGCGCCGCCTCGCGCTGCGAGCGCAGCTCGCCGGGCTCCACCGCGATCGCGTACTCCGTCATGTGCCGGTAGGCCCGCCAGTGGTCGCCGGCCTGCCGGCCGATCTCGCCGGAGGCCGCGTGGGCGCCGCGATGCGGCCTGCCGCCGATCAGCAGGCCCAGCCCCAGCCTGCTGCCGGTGAAGAGATAGACGACGTCCTGGCGGCCCCGCGCCTGGCCGCGCCAGTGCTCGGCCAGCACCGCCAGCCGCATGTCGTTGTCCACCAGCACCGGCGCCTGGATCCGGCGGGACAGCTCGCCCCGCAGGTCGAGCCCCGTCCACCCGGCCAGCGCCACGCTCTTGACGACCCGGCCGGAGCCGTCGACCGTGCCCGTGGTGCCGACGCCCACGGCGGTCACGTCCCGCACGGCCGGGCCGGCCTCGGCCAGCACCGCGCCGACCAGCTCCGCGATGGCGTCCAGCCGGTCGCCCGCGGGCATCGAGGGATGGTGCGACGCCCGGCGCGCGGCCACGACGGCGCCGTTGAGGTCGGTGACCATGGCCCGCAGCCTGGAGCCGCCCACGCCGACCCCCACCACGTGACCGGCCCCGGCGCGGAACCTGAAGCGCCTGGCCGGCCGCCCGCGCCGGCGGTCGTCCTGCCCCTCGGCGCACTCCTCCGCCCACCCCTCGGCGAGCAGGTCCTCGACGATGACCTCGGCGGTCGGCCTGGACACGCGGGCGGCCCGCGCCAGCTCCGACAGCGTGGCGACCTCGCTCTCGCGCAGGACGCGCAGGATCGCCGCCGAGTTGAGCCTGCGCAGGAGCGAGGCGTCACCGCTCTGCTGTCGCACCCGACCTCCAACCGGTTATTTCAAGAAGTTTGTCTAATCCTGCCAGGTGCGGCGGTCGCGTGAAGCTGAGCTGAGGGGGCACTTAAGAACTCCTCGATGGACACGTCCCGTGCTGGGCAGGCACAGTGCACTAGGTTCGTCAGGGGGGAAGTGGAGTCATGAAAGCGCTGGTCAAGCAGCGGCCCGAAGCCGGCCTGTGGCTGGTGGACGTGCCCGAGCCCGAGGTCGGCCCCGGCGAGGTGAAGATCCGGGTGCTGCGGACCGGCATCTGTGGCACGGACCTGCATATCCGGAAATATGACGACTGGGCGCGGCACACGCTGGAGCTCCCGCTCATCGTCGGACACGAGTTCTCCGGCCACGTGGTCGAGGTGGCCCCTGGCGTCGAGGACATCGCCGTCGGCGACCTCGTCAGCGGCGAGGGGCACATCGTCTGCGGCAAGTGCCGCAACTGCATGGCCGGCCGCAGGCACCTGTGCGCCAACACGATCGGGCTCGGCGTCAACAGGGACGGCGCCTTCGCCGAGTACGTCACGCTGCCCGCCTCGAACGTCTGGGTGCACCGCGTCCCCGTCCACCCCGACGTGGCGGCCATCTTCGACCCGTTCGGCAACGCCGTGCACACCGCGCTGTCCTTCCCCATGGTCGGCGAGGACGTGCTGATCACCGGTGCCGGCCCGATCGGCCTGATGGCGGCGGCCGTGGCCACGCACGTCGGCGCGCGCAACGTGATGATCACCGACGTCAGCGACGAGCGCCTCGAACTGGCCGGCAAGCTCGGCGTCTCCCTCGCCCTGAACGTCTCCCGCTCCTCCATCGCCGAGGGCATGCAGCGGCTCCACCTGCGCGAGGGCTTCGACGTCGGGCTGGAGATGTCCGGCAACCCGGTGGCCGTGCGCGACATGATCGCGAGCATGGCCCACGGCGGGCGGATCGCCATGCTGGGGCTGCCGGCCGAGGAGTTCGCCGTCGACTGGGCCACCATCGTCACCTCCATGATCACGATCAAGGGCGTGTACGGCCGGGAGATGTACGAGACCTGGTACAACATGTCCGTCCTGCTGGAGAAGGGGCTCGACCTCTCCCCCGTGATCACCGACCGGTTCTCGTACCGGGACTTCGACGCCGCCTTCGACACGGCGGCGAGCGGCCGTACCGGCAAGGTCATTCTGGATTGGAGCCTGTGATGTTCACGAACGTGCGCCAGCAACTGCGTACGACGCTCGACGAGATCACCGAGGCGGGCCTGCTCAAGCCCGAGCGCGTGATCTCCACCCCGCAGAGCTCCCAGGTGAGCGTGGCCGGCCGTGAGGTGCTCAACTTCTGCGCCAACAACTACCTCGGCCTGGCCGACGAGCCCACCGTGGTCGAGGCCGCCAAGCAGGCGCTGGACCGGTGGGGGTTCGGCATGGCCTCCGTGCGCTTCATCTGCGGCACCCAGGAGGTGCACAAGGAGCTGGAAGCGCGCCTGTCCGACTTCCTGGGCATGGAGGACACCGTCCTGTACAGCTCCTGCTTCGACGCGAACGGCGGCGTGTTCGAGACCCTGCTCGACGCCCAGGACGCCGTCATCTCCGACGCGCTCAACCACGCCAGCATCATCGACGGCATCCGCCTGTCCAAGGCCCAGCGCCTGCGTTACGCCAACCGGGACATGTCGGAGCTGGAGGCCAGGCTGAAGGAGGCGTCGCAGGCCAGGCGCCGGCTGATCGTCACCGACGGCGTCTTCTCCATGGACGGATACCTCGCCCCGCTGCGGGAGATCTGCGACCTGGCCGAGCAGTACGACGCCATGGTCATGGTCGACGACTCCCACGCCGTCGGCTTCGTCGGCCCGACCGGCCGGGGCACGCCCGAGCTGCACGGCGTCACCGACAGGATCGACATCATCACCGGCACCCTGGGCAAGGCGCTGGGCGGCGCCAGCGGCGGCTACGTCGCGGCCCGCAAGGAGATCTGCGAGCTGCTGCGGCAGCGCTCGCGCCCGTACCTGTTCTCCAACTCGCTCGCGCCCGTCATCGCCTCGGCGTCGCTGCGCATCCTCGACCTGCTGGAGACCTCGAACGAGGCCCGCGAGCGGCTGCGCACCAACACCGCGCACTTCCGCAGCGAGATGACCAGGAACGGCTTCGACATCCTGCCCGGCGACCACCCGATCGTGCCCGTCATGATCGGCGACGCCGCCGAGGCGGGCGCCATGGCCGAGCGCCTGCTCGACCTGGGCATCTACGTGATCGGCTTCTCCTACCCCGTCGTGCCGCACGGGCAGGCCAGGATCCGCGTGCAGCTCTCCGCGGCCCACTCGCGGGCGGACGTGGACCGCGCCGTCGAGGCGTTCGTCCAGGCCCGGGGCTGAGTATCCTCCCGTGCTATGGAGCACGGGTGATAGACACGCGGCGGTTGCGCACGCTGCGCGCGGTGGCCGACCACGGCACGGTCACCGCCGCGGCGGCCGCGCTGCACCTGACGCCCTCCGCCGTGTCCCAGCAGCTCGCCGCGCTGGAGCACGAGGTGGGGCACCGCCTGCTCACCCGTGACGGGCGCGGCGTGCACCTCACCGCCGTGGGCAAGATCATGCTGGGTCACGCCAACGAGGTCCTCGCCCAGCTCGAACGCGCCGAGGCCGAGGTGGCGGCGTACACGACGGGCGAGGCGGGCGAGGTCACCGTGGCCTGCTTCGCCACCGCGATCAGCGCCGTGCTCTCCCCCGCCATCGCCGCCCTGCGCGAGACGGCCCCCGGCGTGCGGGTCCGCGTGCAGGACGCCGAAGGCGACCACAGCCTCGCCCTGCTGCTCGACGGCCAGGCGGACCTGGCCATCACGGTGGAGTACCGCGGCGCGCCCGACGCCGCCGACCCGCGCCTCTCGCGCCGCCCCCTGTACGCCGAGCCGTTCGACCTGGTCCTGCCCCGCGATCACCCCCTGGCGGGCTGCGCCACGCTGGTGTCGCTGGCCACGGAGACCTGGATCGGCCCCTACCCCGGCAACCCGGTGCACGACGTCATCACGTTCGCCTGCCAGCAGGCGGGTTTCACGCCCGACCTCGTGCACTGCTCCGACGACTTCCGCGCCGTGGTCGCCCTGGTCGGGGCCGGGGCCGGGGTGGCGCTGGTGCCCCGGCTGGCGCTGCGCGACATGGCGCTGCCGGGGGTGGTGGTGCGGCAGACGCCGGGGCCAGAGCGGCGCGTGTTCGCCGCCGTACGGCGTGGCTCCGACGCCCACCCCCTCCTGCGCCCGCTCCTCACCGCCCTGCGCAAAGTGGCCGAATCCCTCGGAACGGGCTGAAACACCCCGCCCCTATCCGGACATCTCCTCGGGTGTGTTCGCCGATCGGAAGGACCACTCCATGGGGCCACCTGAGCCCGAGCAACGCTTCGAGGAGATCTACATGGCGCACTATCCAGCCATCGCCACCTATGTCAGGCGGCGCTCGACCTCACCCGACGACATCGCGGACGTGCTCGCCGAGACGTTCACCACGGCGTGGCGCCGCCTGAACGACGTCCCGCCGAAGCCGGAGCAGGCCAGGCTCTGGCTGTACGGCGTCGCCAGGCGGGTGCTCGCCAACCACTTCCGCGCCGAGGAACGCCGTACCGCCCTGGCCGTACGGCTGCGCGGGGAGGTCACCACGTGGGCCGCCGCTGTCGTCCGGGACGACTCCGCCCACCGGGCCTTCCAGCGGCTCTCCGACGACGACAGGGAGGTGCTCGCCCTGGTCGCCTGGGAAGGGCTCACGGGCCCGGAGATCGCCAAGGTGCTCGGCTGCTCGCGCGGCGCCGCCCGGCTCCGGCTGCACCGCGCCCGCAAGCGGCTGGCCAAGGAGCTGGCCGAGATCGACCCCGACCTGGCCGGCTACGGATCCAGGGCCGTCTCCCTGGCGGAGGGACGCTCATGAACCCCGAGCTCGACGTCGTCGCCCGCCTCGCGGCGCCCCCCGTCACCGACGTCAGCCCCGGCGCCCGGGAGCTGATGCACGAGATCACGGCGGCCGGGCCCGCCCCCGAGCCGGGCCGCCGGCGCAGGCGCCTCGGCCCGCGCGTGGCCGTCCCCGCCGGCGCCCTGCTGACGGCCGCCGTCATGGCGCTGACCTGGCTGCTCCCCACCACCTCCTACGCGGCCCTGGACATCAAGCAGGAGGACGGCTACTACGTCATCGCGATCAAGGACCTCGACGCCAACCCCGACATCTACGAGGACCAGCTCCGGTCCTACGGCCTGAACATCACCCTCCAGGTCAGGCCGGTCACCCCCGCGTTCGAGGGACAGGTCTTCCCCACCTCCCCCGACAACCGGTACCTGACCGAGATCAAGGGCATCTACCCGCCCGGCCCCTGCGACAAGCTGGACGGCTGCGCGATCGGCGTGAAGATCCCCACCGACTTCAAGGGCACCGCGAACGTCGACGTGGGCCGGGCCGCCAAGCCGGGCGAGACCTACTTCGCCACCACCCTGTTCGACACCAAGGGCGAGCCCATGCACTGCGTCCCGTACATCAACAAGACCGTCGCCGAGGTGCGCCCGATGCTGGCCGAGCGCGGGATCACCATCGACAAGTTCGTGGTCGCCGACCCTGATCGCACCGACAGCCTCGACTACGAGGAGAAGACCTCGGTGCCGGAGACGTGGCTGGTGCACAGCGGCTCGCTCAGCGCGCCCGGCGTGGCCACGGTCTTCGTGCACACCAAGCCCATGTCGAAGAAGTACGTCGAGGGCCGGGCCAAGGGTTGCCCGGCGTCGTGATCATGGCGTTCTAGCCTGGAGTGATGTCGTACCGCGAGATGCTCCGCCTGCCGGGGGTGCGGGCGCAGGCCGTGCTCGGGTTCCTGGCACAGCTCACGCAGCAGGTGGCACCTGTCGGGATCGTGCTCGTCGTGCAGGATGCGAGCGGGTCGCTGGCCCTGGCAGGGGTGACGGCGGCGGCGTTCTCCGTCGGGGCCGGCATGGGGCGGCCCGTGCAGGGCCGGCTCATGGACCGCCACGGAGCCAGGGCGGTGCTGACCGGCACCGCCCTCCTGCACGTGGCGGCACTCCTGGCACTGCTCGCCTGCGCACGGCCCGGCCTCCCGTGGTGGCCCATGGTGGCCCTGGCCTGGCTCGCGGGCCTCGGGCTGCCGCCGGTCTCCGTCAGCATGCGCATCGAGTGGGGCCGCGGAGCCGCCGGCCGCGACCGCACGGCCGCCTACAGCCTGGTCTACCTGGTGCAGGAGCTGGCCATGCTCACCGGGCCGCTGGTGTTCGGGCTGCTGATCGTGGTGGCCTCCGCGTCGCTCGCGCTGGGCGCGGTCGCGGCGGCGGCCGGCGCCGGGACCCTGGCCTTCGCGCGGGCGCTGCTGGCCGATGCCGACGGGCACACGCGCGAGCGGGGGCGAGCCTTCGCCGACCGCCGGATGCTGGTGCTGATGGGCGTCGTGCTGCTGCACGGCGGCACCTTCGGCGCCTTGCAGGTGGGCCTGCCCGCGCTGGCCACCGCCCGCGACGTCCCCGCCGCCACGGGGTTGCTCGTGGCGGCGCTGTCCGTGGGCGGCATCGCGGGGGCCGCCACCTACGGGGCCCGCTCGTGGCGCTCGCCGGCCCAGGTGCGGCTGGTGGGGCTGATGCTGCTGCTCGGGCTCGCGCTGGCGCCGCTCGCGCTGGTCGGGCCGCTGCCGGTGTTCTGCGTGGTGCTGTTCCTCGGCGGGCTGGTGCTCAACCCGGCGCTGACCACGTCGTCGCTGCTGGTGGACGAGTACGCGCCGACGGCGCAGGCGGAGGCGTTCGGGTGGGTCTCGACGGGGCTCGGGACGGGGGCCGCGGCGGGCTCGGCCGTGGCCGGTGTGGTCGGGGAGCGCTTCGGCCCCGGGGCTCCCTTTCTCGCGGGCGCCGCGTTCGCCCTGCTGGGTGCGTTATCGGCGGCCTCGCTGCTGCGCAGACGTGCCTGACGGTCGCGCGCTGCTGCGCCGCGCCTCACGTCACATGGCGTCAGGTGCGGGCGCGGGCCAGCTCCAGGGCCTCCGTGAAGCGTGCGTACGTGTCCAGCTCCGCCTCCACGGGCTGTAGCACCAGCTCCCCGCCGACCTGGCCGATCGACGCGCGCAGCGCCTTGGCCGTACGGCGGGCCCTGCGCCTGCCGCCCGCCCAGGCCGCCAGCCGCGACAGCAACGCGATCAGCACGCCCGCCAGCGCGCCCCCGACCAGCAGCACCGTCGGCCACGGGACCACGCCGGCGGTCGGCAGCGGTGGCTGGGGCAGCCGAAGATAGTCCATCCCGAACAGCACCCCCAGCCACAGCGCTCCGGCCAGCATGGTCGCGAACACCAGCCACTGCAGCGCGTTCACCGCCCGCCACCACCGGGGCCGCTTCGTGCCGACGGCGGACGTCGTGGCCACCGCCCGGTCCACCGCGTCCGCCAGCTCCCGGGCGTGTGACCTGGCCACCTGCCGCACCGACACCGCCCACGGCCCTGGCAGCCCGCTCGCCGCCACCTCGCCGACGTCCCTGACCGCCGTCTCCACCTGCGCCCGCTGCACGGCCGACGCCGCCGGCACGGACGTACGCCCGACGATCTCCCCACCCGTGTACCCGCCGCCCGTCGGCCTGCCGCTCGCGAGCACGCCTGCGGACCCGCCGCCCGATCGGCCTCTGGGCGCCATGCCGCCGAGGCGCAGCCTGCGCAAGGGGTCGGGGCGGAACCTCCTCATCCACCGGGTGACGGGCCATCCGGTGGCGACCACGGCCCGGTGCCGGTGCCCCTTCGCCACGGCCTCCACGACCATCGGCACCCCGGCCGCCGCGCACAACGCCCCGGTGAGCGCCCGCTCGGCCCCGGCCATGCGCTTGGCGGCCCCGTCCCTGCCCAGCACCCCGTTCCCGCCGACGAGCTCCTCGCCACCCGCCCCGGCCCGCCCCAGCGCCAGCGCCCCGTTCCCAGGCACCGACCCCGCCGCGCCCGCCTCCGAAGCCCGTCCTGGGCCGTCCGCCTCAAGAGCCCGAGCAGGACCGTCCGCCTCAAGAGCCCGAGCGGGACCGTCCGCTTCCAGAGCCTGTGCGGGACCGTCCACAGCCTGTGCGGGACCTGCGGTGGCCAGGTGGTCGGCGGCGGTGCCGATGTCGGCGGCCAGCCGGGCCGACCACGACCTTCGTCGCGTGACCCGATCCCCGAGCAGCGCGCGCAGCTCGTCCAGCCCCTTCCCCGTACGCGCCGACACGGCGAGCACCGCAATCCCCGGCAGCCCGTCGTCGTCGAGCAGGCGGCGCAGGTCGCGCAGGCACCGGTTCACCGCGTCGGCGGGCAGCCGGTCCACCTGGTTGAGCACCACCACCATCACGTCCTGGTGCGCGGCCAGCGGGCGCAGGTAGCGCTCGTGCAGGGCGGCGTCGGCGTACTTCTGCGGATCCACCACCCACACCAGCAGATCGACCTGCTCCACCAGCCGGTCCACCTCCAGGCGGTGGGACAGCCGGATGGAGTCGTGGTCGGGCAGGTCCAGCAGGACGAGCCCGGTCAGGCCCGGGTCGGTGGCCGAGTGGCGGCGCGGGACGTCCAGCCAGTCCAGCAGCGGGCCCGCGCCCGCGCCGTCCCACAGCGCGGCCTGGGCGGTCGAGGTCGTGGGCCGGGTGACGCCGACGTCCGCCAGGTCCTCGCCGGCGAGCGCGTTGTAGAGGGAGGACTTGCCGCTGCCGGTGGCTCCCGCCAGGGCGGCCACGGTGTGGTCGATGGACAGGTCGCGGCGTACCCCGGCCCGCTCGGCGACGGCCCGCGCGCCGGACACCGCCTGCTCGGACAGCCGGCCCTCGCCCAGGGTGGCCGCCTCCAGCAGGGCGGCCAGCCGGGTGTCGAGCGACGGGCCCTCCTTGCGGCGCAACAGCTTCACGACCTCTCCTCCGGCGAGTCTCCGACCGACCCCTCGGTCCCCTCCCCAGGCAGCTCACCCGGCCGCGAGCCCTCCACCCCCAGCACGGGCCGTTCCACGGTCGGCGAGCCGTCCAGCACGGGCAGCTCCACCGTCACCCCAGCAGGCAACTCGCCGCGATGGTCGCGAATGCGCCCCGCCGCCGCACGCAGGGCGTCCGCCGTGCCCCGGGCCGGCTCCACCGGCTCCAGCCGGTCGGTGAACCGCCCCGCCTCCTCATCCAGCAGCCCCCGCACCCGTTCCCGCAGATCCTCCCTGGCCCGCGCCGTCAACGACCGCACCGCCTGATCCCCGAACACGGCCTCCAGCAGCTTCTGCGACAACACGCTCGTCCCGCCCGCGATCCCCACCTCGATCCCCGTCAACCCACCCGTGGACGCGAACACGGCCAGCATGAGCAGCAGCCCCGCCCCGTTCACCCCGAACGAGGCCACCCTGGCCGTGGTGCGCCGCTCGGCACCCTCCTCGCGGACGAGGTCGAGGACGTACTCCTGCCACCCCCGCACCGCAGACTCGGCCCGCTTGCCGAGGTCGGCCGAGGCGCGGCCGAGGCGGGCGGAATCGACGGGGCCGAGCCGTTCGAGCAGGCCGGGGCCGCCGGGCGCGGCCGACCAGCCCTCCAGGGCCCGCTCGGCGGCCCCGTCGGCGGCGCCCCTGATCAACGCCTCGACGCCGCTCTCCAGGGCGTCCCTGAGCTGGACCTCCGGCACGCGTCCAGTGAAGAAGCCGACGATGCGGTCGCGCAGCCAGCCGACGCGGCTCTCCAGGGAGCGCATGAGGTCGCCGGTGCCGATGAAGTCCTGCCAGCGGGCCAGCACCTCGCCGCGCAGCAGCGAGCCGTCGCGCATGCCCTCGTCGAAGTCGGCCATCCCGCCCGCGTACGCCCCCGCCACGATGGAGCGCAGCCCGTCGAAGGCTGCCTGCTGGCGTTCGACGGCGGCGGCCAGCGCGGGCACCCGGGTGGCGAGGCTGTCGAGCGCCCCGGAGAGCGTCTGGCGCACGACCCGCGACCGTTCGGCGGCGTCGGCGGCCAGCCCGGTGAGCCAGGAGGAGATGTCGGCGACGGCGGCGGCGGGCAGTCTGGCCTTCTCGTCGGGCAGCGCCGCCTCGGGGACGGTGAACAGCCGGGTGCCGTCGAGCCCGTTCTCGGTGAGCAGGCGGGCCAGGTCGCGGGAGACGGGCTCGACGGCCTCCGAAGGCACCCGGTCGAGCACGACGGCCAGGGCGGTGCTGCGCTCGCGGGCGGAGCGCAGGAAGCTCCACGGCACCTCGTCGGCGTAGCGGGCGGAGGTGGTCACGAACAGCCACAGGTCGGCGGCGGCGAGGAGCTGCGCGGCCAGCTCCCGGTTGGCGGTCACCACGGAGTCGATGTCGGGCGCGTCGAGCAGCGCCAGCCCGGCGCCCAGCGCGGGCGAGGTCACCACACGCAAGGCCCCCGGGTCCGCGCCGGTGCCGGGCTCGCCGGTGGCGCGGGACAGGCCGGGCAGCACGTTCTGGCCCATGAACCAGGAGCGGTCGGCGGGGCTGACCACCAGCGTCGGCACCAGCGTGGTGGGGCGCAGCACGCCCGGCTCGGCCACGTCGGCGCCGACCAGCGAGTTGACCAGCGTGGACTTGCCCGCGCCGGTCGAGCCGCCGACGACGGCCAGCAGCGGGGCGTCCAGGGCGCGCAGGCGGGGCAGCAGGTAGTCGTCGAGCTGGCCGGTCAGCTCGCGCAGGGCGCGCCGGTCGGCGTCGGCCTCGCCCACCGCCAGCGGGAACAGCTCCCTGTCCAGCGGTCGCCGCAGCGACTCCAGCGCGCCCAGCAGGTCCATGGGAACCACGCTATCCCCGATCGCGGCAGGTAATCGGGACTGACCCGCGTTCCTGCCGGCGATCAGGTGGAGGCGGGCGGCTCGCGCAGGACGTAGCCGACGCTGCGCAGCGTGTGGATGAGCCGCGGCTCGACGTCGTCCACCTTGCGCCGCAGGTACGACACGTACGACTCGACCACCCCGGCGTCCCCGCCGAAGTCGTAGTTCCACACGTGGTCGAGGATCTGCGCCTTCGACAGCACCCGCCCGGCGTTGACCATGAAGTAGTGCAGCAGCTTGAACTCGGTGGGCGAGAGCCGCACCTGCCGCCCGCCGCGCGTGACCTCGCGCGCCTCCTCGTCCAGCTCCAGGTCGGCCACCTTCAGCTTGCTGGCGGGCGCGACCTCCCCCCGCGTACGCCGCAGCACCGCCCGGATCCTGGCCTGCACCTCCTCCAGGCTGAACGGCTTGGTCACGTAGTCGTCCCCCACCCGCAGCCCCGCGATCTTGTCCTCGGTGGCGTCGCGGGCGGTCAGGAACAACACGGGCGCCTCGATGCGCCTGGCCACCTCGAACCCGTCGAGATCGGGCAGCATCACATCGAGCACCACCAGGTCGGGCGAGGCACGGACGGCCACCTCCACGGCCTCCTCACCGTCGGCGGCCGTCAGCACCTCGAACCCGGAGAAGCGCAGGCTAGCGGCGAGCAGATCCCTGATGCTGGGCTCGTCGTCCACCACCATGATCAGCGCCTCGGGTTTCGTCACCTACTTAGAGTGACAAAGCAGCCTGAGGGTTAGCTGAAGGCTCACTCCAAGGCGAGTGGGAGTTCGACGCGGAAGGTGGAGCCCCTGTCGGGGGCGCTGTCGACGGTGACGGTGCCGCCGTGGGCCCGCACGAGCGCCTGCACGATGGCCAGGCCGAGCCCGCTGCCCCGGTCCTCGGCGGAGCGGCGGCGGGACCGGGCGGAGTCGGCCCGGTAGAAGCGCTCGAAGACGTGCTCGACCTGCTCGGGGGTCAGGCCGGGGCCGTTGTCGACGACCTCGATGAACAGCTTGCCGGTGGCCGCCCCGGCCCTGACGATGATCGGGGAGCCGGGCTCGGTGTGCACGATGGCGTTGGTGACGAGGTTGCTGATGACCTGGCGCAGGCGTACCTCGTCGCCGGAGACGATCAGGGCGGCGCCGCCGACGACGTCCAGCTTGATCACCCGTTCCGGGGCGAGGATGCGGGCGTCCTGCACGGCGTCGGCGGCCAGCGCCAGCATGTCCACCGGCTGCATCTTCAGCGGCCGCTGCTGGTCCACCCTGGCCAGCAGGAGCAGGTCGTCCACCAGCACGCTCATCCGCCCGGCCGCCTTCTCCACGCGCTGCATCAGCTCGGCGGGGTCGGCGCCGGGGTTCTGCCTGGCGTACTCGGCGAAGCCGCGGATGGAGGTGAGCGGGGTGCGCAGCTCGTGGGAGGCGTCGCCGACGAACTGCCGCATGCGGTCCTCGGAGCGGCGGGCCGCCGCCTCGGAGGCGGACCTGGCGGCGAAGGCGGCCTCGATCTGGGCCAGCATCCCATTCAGTGACCTGGCCAGGCCGCCCACCTCGGTACGCGGGTCGCCGTCCGGCACCCGGCGGCCCAGCTCGCCCCCGGCGATGGCCTCGGCGGTGCGCTCGATCTCGCGCAACGGCCGCATGTTGTGCCGGACGATCGTGACCCCGGCCACGGCCAGGATGAGCAGGATGCCGCCGCCGCCGAGCAGCTCGATGAGCACGAGCCTGGTGGTGATCGCATCCACCTCCTCCAGGCTGACCGCGACCACGAGCGTGGTGCGCCACTGGGTCCGGGTGCCCAGCACCCGCCACTCGCCGTCCCCGCTGATCGCCGGCGCCGTGTACGCCTCAGGGCTGGGCGAGCGCGGCAGCACGGGCTTCGGCTTCTGGTCCACGGGGCGGTCGGTCAGCATCGGGACGTACTCACCGCCCGGCTCCTTGACCAGGGCGATCGCGTCGGACTCGATGAGGATCGGGTGCTCGGCGGTCTCCCTGTCCTTGCGCCAGTCGCTCCTGACCTTCTTGTCCATGCGCGCGCTGAGCAGGTGCAGCTGGCTGTCCACGCGGTCGAGCAGGTAGCCGTGCAGCACCGAGACGCTGACCAGGCCGATGAAGAACATGCCGAACCCCAGCAGCGCCAGCATCGACGCCATCAGCTTGATCCTCAGCGGCAGGCCGCGCATCAGGAGCTCGGTGGCAGGCGCAGGACGTATCCGACCCCGCGCAGGGTGTGGATGAGCCGGGGGCTCCGGTTGTCGATCTTCCGGCGGAGCACGGACACGTACGACTCGACGATGCCCACCTCGCCCCGGAAGTCGTAGTCCCACACGTGGTCGAGGATCTGCGGCTTGGACAGCACCCGTCCGGCGTTCGTCATGAAGTAGCGCAGGAGCTTGAACTCGGTCGGCGACAGCGCCACGGCGTTGCCCCCGCGCCACACCTCGTGGCTCTCCTCGTCCAGCTCGATGTCGGCGAACGTCAGCCGCGGCGGCGCCGCCTGGGTCTCCCCCGCGGTACGGCGCAGCACGGCGTGGATCCTGGCGACCACCTCCTCCAGGCTGAAGGGCTTGGTCACGTAGTCGTCGCCGCCGAGCGTGAGCCCGCGGATCTTGTCCTCGGTCTCGTCGCGGGCGGTCAGGAACACCACCGGCGTGTGCACCCCGCCGCCGCGCAGCCGCCTGACGATCTCGAAGCCGTCCAGGTCGGGCAGCATGACGTCGAGCACGACGAGGTCAGGGCGGTGTCGTTGGACGGCGGCCACGGCGTCGAGGCCACTCTTGGCCGTGGTCACGTCGAAACCCGCGAACCTCAGGCTCGCGGCGAGGAGCTCGAGGATGTTCGGGTCGTCCTCGACTATCAGCAGGCGTGATTCCATCACATCCAAGGATGCCCTCATCGGACGAGTGCTGGGACAATTCCGGCAATATGCCGGGCAATAGCCAGACTTGAGGTGGCGGCCGGAGAAGGGGCATTCCTCACCAGAACCACCTTTCCCCGGACATCGACCACGAAGTCATCCACGAGGCTTCCGTCCCTGGCGACGGCCTGCGCGCGCACGCCGCCGGGAGCCCGCTCCAGGTCGGCGGCGGTGAGCCCGGGCACATAGCGCCTGGCGTCCTGGAGGAACGCGCGCTTGGCCACAGATCCATAGACTTCCTTAACTCCGGTACGCCAGTGGGCCCTGGCCATCCGCAGCGTCCCAGGCCAACCAAGAATTTGCCGAACATTACGGAAATTCGACCATCGATAGCCCTCGTACGCCGTGGCCAGCACCGCGTTCGGCCCCACCAGCACGCCACCGCCGATCCGCCTGGTCAGGTGCACCCCCAGGAACGGGTAACGCGGGTCGGGCACGGGATAGATCAGCCCCCGCACCAGGTCCTTCGCGGCACCCCTGAGCGCGTAGTACTCGCCCCTGAACGGCACGATCCGCACCTCGCCTCCGGCCCCGGCCATCCGCGCCACCGCGTCGGTGCCGAGCCCGGCGCACACCACCAGGCGGTCGAAGGCGAACCTGCGCCTGCCCGCCACCACCTCGACCTTGCCCGCCCGTTCCCTGAGCGCCTTGACGGGGTGCGACAGGCGTACGGAGCCGCCCAGCTCGGCCACGTCCAGCGCGAGCCTGCGGGCGACCGCGGGGAAGTCGCAGATCGCGGTGCGCGGCGAGTGGATGGCGGCCACGCCGACCGCGTGCGGCTCGATCTCGCGCAGCCCGAGCGCGTCCAGCTCGGCGAGGTCGGGGACACCGTTGGCGCGCGCCCGCTCGGCCAGCGCCGCCAGCCTCGGCCGCTCGGCCTGACCGGCGGCCACGACCAGCTTGCCGACCTCCTCGTACGGCAGCGCGTGCGCCGCGCAGTAGTCCTTGAGCAGCGCCACGCCCTCCCGGCAGAGCCTGGCCTTGAGCGAGCCCGGCGGATAGTAGATCCCCGCGTGCACGACGCCGCTGTTGTGCCCGGTCTGATGGGCGCCGACGCGCCCCTCCTTCTCCAGCACGGTCACCTCGGCCCCTCGGGTGGTGGCCAGCTCGCGCGCGACCGCCAGCCCGACGATGCCGGCGCCGACGACTCCGATCTTCTCCGTCACACCACGATTTTCCGTGTTACCCGCCATCCCCGCCATATCCGGACGAATCGAACATGAGTACGATGTCCGTATGTACGTCCCACCAGAATGGCCCGCGGAGGTCCGGCCCCCCAGCGTGCCCGACTGGGAGACCTCCGCCGTCGCCTGGCTGCTCGACGCGGTGCCGCCGGACTACCGGGCGTACGAGGTGCTCAGACGGCATCCCGTGGCGCTGGCCGCGATGGCCCGCCACCACGTCAGGTCGGCCGTCGAGGCGGCCCGCGCCGGTTACCGGGCCGCCGCGGTCGACCTCAAGGGACACCTGCCGCCGCACGCCATCGAGGCGGTGCTCGACACCTACCGGCAGGAGGGGCCGCGGCTGGTGCGGTTGTCACGCTCCATCGACGTGGTCGAGCGCGCCCTGAGGGGCGACATGTTCACCGCCACCATGCGCCGCGAGCCCTGACCGCCGAGTCAAGCGGCCCGGCCGCTGTCGCCGCGGCTCCAGCGGCCCCGGCCGCTGCCCCCTCGCCACCGCTCAGCGCGTGCGGCGGGCCAAAAACGTGATCACGCCGATCGCCCCCACCGCCGCCGCGAGCCAGATGAGCACGTCCCTCGCCGTCAACCCGGTGCCGTCACCGGCATCGTCGGCCCGCGCCGCCGGGGTCGGCCGCGGCTCCTCCTCGGCCCTGACCGGGCTCGGCGTGGGAGTCGCGGCGGCGGGCAGCGGCACCCGGTAGACGGGGCTGCGCGGCCCCTCGCTGCCGACCAGCAGCGCCCTGCCGTCGGCGGTGTACGCGATCGACTCGGCCTGCTCCAGCTCCGGCATCGGCACCCTGCCGATCGTCTCACCCGAGGGCCGGTAGAGGGTGGCGGAGAAGTAGGTGCGCACGACGTACGACGAGCCGTCGGGGGCGTAGGCGGCGTCGGTGGCCATCAGCGGCGCGCTCGCGACCTTGCGCAGGATGTTCACCCGGTCCGTACGCAGCGTCTTCGGCGCCGCGTACACCGAGCCGGCGAACTCCTTGGACACCACGTAGAGCCGCCCGGTCCGCGGGTGCACCATGATGCCCTCGGCGTTGCGCGCGCCGTCGGCGTACCGGAACCGGTAGCGGACGGCGGGCAGCGTGGCGTCGGCGACGGTCTGTGGCTCGCTCACCTTGTAGACCGACACGTTCGGCCAGGCGCCGTCGAGGTTGTCGCCGATGTCGGCGAACCAGAGCACCCCGCGCCCCGTCCGCGGGTCCTTCGTGGCCGCCATGGCCTCCCAGTCGCGCGCCTGCGCGCCGCGCACCTGGTACGTGGCCCGGGTGCGCCCCTGGCCGTCCACGGCGTAGAACGTGGGGGTGGCCGCGCTGTCGTTGTGCGTGTAGTAGAGGCCGTCGTGCGTCGGCGACAGGGCCAGGCCGCTCGACTCCGTGATCCGCTGGTCCCTGAAGGTGAACAGCTTCTCCGTCCCGTCGTCGGCGGCAGCCGGCGCGGCCGGCAGCAGGCACACGGCCGCCACGACGACGAGCATCCTGGTCACGAAGTCCCCCACGCCAGCCATCATGCCTCACCGGGCCCGCGCGTCCAGCACTCCTAGGAGGACCGCGCGGCCAGGCCCACCCTGGCGCTGTGGCGGTGGAAGCCGGTGCCCTGCAGCGCGACCAGGAGCCCGTTGGCGATCGCCATGGCCGTCCACAGGCCGTCGATCCCCCAGGTGCGCGCCACGGGGACGGCGGCCACGACCAGCAGGCCGTACCCGATGACGAAGAAGACGAGGCTGGAGGAGGAGCGCTTGAGCGCGGTCAGGCCGGTGCCCTGCACCGCCTGGGCGGAGTCGAGCAGCGCGGCCAGCAGCATCACCGGCAGCAGCCCGAGTGCCCGGTCCCGCACCGCCGCGTCGCCGCTGAAGAGCACCAGCACGTGCTCGCCCAGCCCGAGCAGCAGCCCCGCCACCAGGAGAGTCCCCGTGACGGCGAGCGCGGCGGCGCGCCACAGGGCCCGCCGCGCGCCGGCCGGGCCGGGCGCGCGGGCGACCTCGGGCACCGAGGCCAGCGCGACGGACAGGGAGGCCAGCATGATCAGGCCGGTGAGCGTGGTCAGCACCGCGTGGGCGGCGGTGTCGCGCGTGCCCGTGGTGCTCGCGGCGAACGTCACCACGCTCAGCACGCCGAACTTGATGAGCACGGTCCCGGCCAGCGGGACGCTGACCCTGGCCAGCTTCACGATCTCGCGCGGCCTGGGCCGTCCCTGCCCGATGGGCCGCCCCAGCGCCCGCCGCAGGCTGAGCGCGGCCACGCCCGCCGCCGCCAGCCCGGACAGCGCCCAGGCGATGCCCACCCCGGTCAGCCCGAGCCACGGCACCAGCACGGCGGTGAGCCCGCCCACCCCCACCCCGAAGATCAGGGACGGCCAGAGCACGTCACGGCTGCGCCCCAGCGCGACCAGGATCGTGCTCGCCCCGCCGGTGGAGGCGAAGACCAGCAGGTAGACCGCCAGGAACCAGGGCAGCACCCCCATCTCCCGCACCACCTCGGCCGGCACCCCGGTGACCCCGGCGACCAGCGGCACGCACAGCACCGCGACGGCGCCCAGCGCGCCCGTGGCCAGGCTGAGCCAGCGCGCGTCCCGCACGACGGGCACGGCCGCCGCGGGCTCGTCCCTGAACGGGGCCACGAACGGCCCGAGGCCGCGTAACGCGCCCTGCACGGCGGCGGCCGCGGCGTTGAGCACGGCGCTGATCACGGCGAACGCGGCCAGCGTGACCGTGTCGTGGTTGCCGAGCACGGACGTGACGATCAGCGACCCCGCCGTGCCCGCGACCATCGCCAGGAAGACCGGCACGGCGGCGCGCAGCAGCGCGATCATGAGGAGGGGAGACCCGGCAGGCCCGTTCTGTCCGAGATCATGAAGCGAGTCTATGGCCTGGAGTGCGCTCCAGGTCCTTAGTGTGGGGTGTCATGGACTACGTCAACCTCGGACGCAGCGGACTCCTGGTGAGCCCGCTCTGCCTCGGCACCATGAACTTCGGCCCGCGCACCACGGAGGACGACTCCTTCGCGATCATGGACCGGGCCCACGAGCTGGGGCTGAACTTCTTCGACACGGCGAACGTCTACGGCGGCCAGAAGGGCGAGGGCATCACCGAGCAGATCGTCGGCCGGTGGTTCGCCCAGGGCGGTGGCCGCAGGGAGAAGACGGTCCTGGCCACCAAGGTCTACGGCGACATGGGTGACTGGCCCAACGAGCGAGGGCTGTCGGCGCTGAACATCCGCCGCGCCTGCGACGCCTCGCTGAAGCGCCTGCAGACCGACTACATCGACATCTACCAGGCCCACCATGTGCACCGGCCGACCCCGTTCGAGGAGTTCTGGGAGGCCATGGAGGTCCTGCGGCAGCAGGGCAAGATCCTGTACGTCGGCTCGTCCAACTTCGCGGGCTGGCACCTGGCCAAGGCCCAGGAGACCGCGGCCCGGCGCAACTTCCTCGGCCTGGTCAGCGAGCAGACCCACTACAACCTGCTCACCCGGGCGCCGGAGCTGGAGGTGCTGCCCGCCGCCGAGGACTACGGCCTGGGCGTCATCCCGTGGAGCCCGCTGGCCGGTGGCCTGCTCGGCGGCGTGCTGCGCAAGCTCGACAAGGGCCGCTCGGGCGCCGAGCACATGCTCAAGCAGCTGGAGCGGCACCGCGACAAGATCGAGCAGTACGAGAAGTTCTGCGACGAGCTGGGCGAGGAGCCGGCCGACGTGGCCCTGGCCTGGCTGCTCAAGCAGCGCGCGGTCGCGGCGCCGATCATCGGCCCGCGCACGATGGCGCAGCTCGAAGGCAGCCTGCGCGCGCTGGAGATCGACCTGGACGAGGCCGCGCTGGCCCGCCTCGACGAGATCTTCCCTGGCCACCGCACCGCTCCGGAGGACTACGCCTGGTAGCACCTTCGCGCGCCGGCCGTCGCCGCGGCCTCACCCGCCCGGCGGCGGCCCGGCCGCGTGCGCGATCAGGCGTCTGGACGAGGCGTGTGAGCAGGCGTCTGCGCGAGGCGCGATCAGGCGTCTGCACGAGGCGTGCGGTCGGACGCCGGGCAGGCGTCCGCTCTCAGGACAGCAGGGCGCCGACGATCACGATCAGCAGGAGCAGGCCGAGCACGATGGGCAGCAGCCAGGGGCGAGGACGATCCACGACCTGGAGCCTAGCTCTGCTCTGCGGGTGCCAGCGCCCATTCGGCGAGTGACTCGTACCTCACCGGCGGCCCCAGGTGACTGCGGACGAGCCGGACGTGCTCCGCCCGCCACGGCGAGCCGCTGAACCCCGACAGCGACTCCACCATCGGCCGCAGGTCGGTCTCCGCCTTGGCCCTGGCGAGCGTGAGGTGCGGGTGGAAGCGCTTCTCGTCGGTCTGCGCCGCCCCGGCCCGGCGGGCGCCCGCCTTGACGGAGTCGGCGAGCCGGGTCATGGGGTCGCCGGTGACGCCCACCCAGAAGACCCGGGCCCGCCGTACGGAGGAGAAGGCGCCGAAGCGGTCGAAGGCCAGGTTCAGCACGCTGTGCCGGCGCACGGCGCGGGCCAGGCGCGTCTCCAGGTCGGGCAGCGCCCGCTCGGGCACCTCGCCGAAGAACCCGAGCGTGATGTGCCAGGTCTCCCGGTCCGGCCAGCGCAGCCCCGGCACCTGCCCGACGTGCGGCGCGATGGCGCGCGCGATCTCGTCCAGCACGCCGTCGGGCGGCACCAGCGCCGCGAAGAGCCTCATACCTCACGATTGTGCCCCGGCGGGTGCCCGCCCCCGCACCGCGCCCCCACGGCTCCCGCACCTACGACAGGCGATGACTCATGCCGCCATGGCGAGGTCGGGCTTGGCCACGCGCGAGCTGATCAGCCGCGTCATCAGCACGGCCAGCCCCGTGCCGACCAGGACCAGCACGCCGGACAGGATGACGCCCGTCCGCGGCCCGCCCAGCTCGGACAGCCACCCGATCAGCGGCGCCCCCAGCGGCGCCCCGCCGGTGAACACCAGCATGTAGATGCCCATGACCCGGCCCCGCATCTCGGGCGAGGTGGCGATCTGGACGCTGGCGTTGGCGACGGTGTTGATGGTGATCAGCGCGATCCCGGTGGGGATCAGCAGCAGCAGGTACGCGGGGTAGAACGGGGCCACCCCGGTGGCGATCTGGAACAGCCCGAACCCGATCGCCCCCGCGAAGAGCACCTTGCGCGACAGCCTGGCCCGGCGCGCGGCGAGCAGCGCCCCGCCGAGTGCCCCGACCGCGAACATGCTGGACGCCAGCCCGAACGAGGACGCGCCCGCCCCGAACACCTCCCGCGCCATGAGCGCGATCGACATCGAGAACGACTGCGAGAACATCGACACGAAGGCGATCAGCAGCACCGGCATGAGCAGTTCCTCACGCTGGAGCACGTACCGCAGCCCCTCGCGGAGCTGGCCCTTGGCCCTGGGGACGGGCTCGGCCACGTTCAGCTCGGCCTTGCGCATGAAGATCAGGCTGGAGATGACGCCGCCGAAGGTCAGCGCGTTGATCAGGAAGATCGGCCCCGTGCCGCCGAGCACGTAGATCAGCACGCCGGCGAGCGCCGGGCCGACCACGCGGGCCAGGTTGAAGATGGAGCTGTTCAGCGCGATCGCGTTGGGCAGGTCCTTGCGGCCGACCATCTCGACCACGAACGCCTGCCGCGTCGGCACCTCCACACAGGAGATCATGCCGAGCAGGAACGCCATCACGTAGACGTGCCACACCTGGGCGGTGCCCGTCATCGTGAGGATGCCGATGGTCAGCGCCAGCCCGGCCATGAGCGACTGGGCGGCGATGAGGATCGGCCGCTTGGGGTAGCGGTCGGCGAGCACGCCGCCGAACATCCCGAACAGCAACATCGGCAGGAACTGCAGCGCGGTCGCCGTGCCGAGCGCCGCCGCGCTGCCGTGGGCGTTGCCGGGGCCGGCGGTCAGGTCGAGCACCAGCCAGTCCTGCGCGGTGCGCTGCAGCCAGGTGCCGATGTTGGAGACGGTGCCGCCCGCCGCGAACATGCGGTAGTTACGAACCCTGAGTGACCGGAACATCCCGGTCCTGGGTTCTTCAGGCTCTATATCTTGCTGAGCTTCTCCAGGATCGGCGCCGCCTGCCTGAGGATCGACCTCTCCTCCGGCGACAACTCCTTCAACCGCTGTGTCAGCCACGCCTCCTTGCGGCGGCGCTCCTCCTTCAGCAGCTTCTCTGCGTCCTCGGTCACCGAGACGGTCACCTGACGCCGGTCGGTCGGATGCGGGGTACGGGCGACCAGGCCGCGTTCCTCGAGCGCGGCGATCACGCGCGTCATCGAGGGCGGTTGCACCTTCTCTAGCTCGGCCAATTCGCCGGGGGTTATCCCGGAATGCCGTTCCACCGCGGCGAGGGTCGCGAACTGTGTGGGCGTCAGCGAGTGCGCTGCCGCCTGTCGTCGTAGGCGTCGGTTCAGCCTTGCCAGCGACACGCGCAGGGCTGAAGCCAGACCTGCGTCGCTGCGCAGGTCCATCTTGGGCTGGGTTTTGGTTAGCATGAGTCATTACCTTTGCTAACTATACGGCAAGGCAAGATATTTCCGGACACAAGTGTCTTTCCACCCCTTGATACCCCGAAGCCGCCCCGCGTGGGCGGGACGGCTCCGAAGGTGTGACGGCCGGGTACGGGTCAGAGCCCGAGCGCGGCCCTGATCGGGCCGATGGCGAAGTACAGCGCGAACAGCGCGGCCACGCCCCACAGCAGCGGGTGCACCTCACGCGCCTTCCCGCGCACCACCTTGATCAGCACGTAGCTGATGAAGCCGGCGCCGATGCCGTTCGAGATCGAGTACGTGAACGGCATGATGACGATGGTGAGGAACGCCGGGATCGCCAGCTCGTAGTCGTCCCAGTCGACGTCCTTGATGGCGGTCATCATCAGGAAGCCCACGATGACCAGCGCGGGCGCGGCGGCCTCGTAGGGCACGATGGTGACGAGCGGCGTGAAGAAGATGGCCACGAGGAACAGCAGCCCCGTCACCACGCTGGCGAGGCCAGTGCGAGCGCCCTCGCCGACGCCGGCGGCCGACTCGATGTAGGTGGTGTTGGAGGAGACGGATCCGGCGCCGCCGGCGGCGGCCCCGAGGGAGTCGACGAGCAGGATCTCCCTGGTACGCGGCAGCGTCCCGTCCTCCTGCACCAGGTTCGCCTGACGGCCGACGCCGACGATGGTGCCCATCGTGTCGAAGAAGTCGGTGATGAGCAGGGTGAAGACGAGCAGGGCGGCCAGCAGCACGTCCACCCGGATGAACCCGCCGAACGGGTCGAACTCGGTGAACAGGACGAGCGGATTGTTGAAGCCGATGACCTGCTCCGGCACGACGGGCCTGTTGAGCTGCCAGGTGTAGGGGTTGTCGGGCGAGGACGGGCCCAGCTTGGCGATCGCCTCGACGATGATGGCCAGGATCGTGGTGCCGACGATGCCGATCAGGATGGCGCCCTTGACCTTGCGCGCCACCATCGCCGCCGTGGCCAGCAGCCCGATGATGAAGACGAAGATCGGCCAGGAGGTCAGGCTGCCGCCGATGCCCAGCTCCAGCGGCGTGCCCGCGGCCTTGCGCACGAAGCCGGCGTCGACGAAGCCGATCAGCGCGATGAACAGGCCGATACCCACGCTGATGGCGGTCTTCAACTGGGCCGGGATGGCGTGGAAGATCGCCGTCCTGAGCCCTGTCAGCACCAGCACGGCGATGATGACGCCTTCGAGGAAGACCAGGCCCATGGCCTCCTCCCAGGTCATCACGGTGGCGATCTGGAAGGTGACGAAAGCGTTCAGGCCGAGCCCGGCCGCCATCGCGAACGGCACCTTGCCGATGACGCCCATGAGGATCGTCAGCACGCCGGCCACGAACGCCGTGCCGGCGGCGACGAGCGCCACGGGGGCGGTCGCGCTGTCGGCGATGAACTCACCGCTCACGTCCTTGCCGTTGGCCAGGATCAACGGGTTGAGCACGACGATGTAGGCCATCGTGAAGAACGTGGCGATGCCGCCCCGTACTTCACGGGAGACGGTCGATCCTCGTGCGGAGATTGCGAAGAAACGGTCTATCGCATTACGTGTGTCACTCACGACGCGAAGAGTGACAGTCGTGGTGAGCTGCGAAAAGAGCCAGTGATGAGATCGAGACCCGATTGGAAGCTAGGCTGGACAACGTGAAGCAGCAGTGGCACCCCGACCCCGAGCCGATCAAGACCAACGACACGGCCGCCATCGCCGTCGGCACGGGCATCTGGGCGGTCGCCTTCCTCGCCCTGCTGATCTTCCGCCCCGCCCCGGAGAACACGTGGTGGATCTGGACCTGCCTGACGGGCGTGGGCTTCGGCTTCTTCGGCATGTGGTTCGTACGCAGGCCCAGGCGCGGCTGAGCGCCCCGAGGTGACATTCGTCATCTCCGGCTGTTCCCCGAAGTCACCTTCAAGTGGTGTTTCCGCCCACTACATCGGCATATGCCCGGCAACTCATGCTGGGGAGCATGAAGAAGCCCATCGCAACCTTCCTCCTGGGCGCCCTGGTGCTCACCGCGTGCAGCACCGGCGGCACCTCAGCACCGACCGCCGAGAACGGCACGGCGGGCACGGCGGGCACAGCGAGCACAGCGAGCACGGTGGCGTGGAGCACGTGCACCGACCTCGTCGGACCCGACGGCAAGCCGTTCACCCCCGGCCCCGGCGTCGAGTGCGGCAAGCTCCCCGTCCCCCTCGACCACGGCGAGCCGGGCGGCGAGAAGATCGACCTCGCGCTCATCCGCGTCAAGGCCACCGGCGACCGCCTCGGCTCGCTGGTGTTCAACTTCGGCGGCCCCGGCGCGTCAGGCGTGGACTCGCTGGCCATGTCCGCCACCGCGTTCGCCAAGCTCGGCACCCGCTACGACCTGGTCAGCTTCGACCCGCGCGGCGTCGACCGCAGCGCCGGCGTCACGTGCGGGAACGAGTTCGCCGAGATCATGGCCTCCGACGCGGACGCCGACCAGGACGCGCTGCTCAAGGAGTTCGTCCAGGCCTGCCGGCGGGAGTCGGGCAAGGTGCTGCCGCACGTGGGCACCGTCAACGCCGCCAAGGACCTCGACCTGCTCAGGGCCGCGCTCGGCGACGAGCGGCTCAACTACGTCGGCTTCTCCTACGGCACCCACCTCGGCGCCGTCTACGCCACGCACTTCCCCAAGAACGTCGGCCGTTTCGTGCTGGACAGCGCCTTCGACCCCTCGGTGACCTTCGAGGAGCGCGCCGTCATCCAGGCGACGGGCTTCGACCAGGCGCTGCGGGCGTTCGCCGAGGACTGCGTGGCCAAGAGCTGCGAGCTGGGCGACACCCCCGCCGCCGTCGTCAAGACGGTCGAGGACTTCGTCGAGGGACTCAAGACCGAGCCGGTCAAGGTGGGTGACCGCGAGCTGACGTTCTGGCTGGGGCAGCTCGCCGTCATCACCCCGCTGTACGCCAAGCAGAGCTGGCCCATGCTGGAGCAGGCGACCGCCGCCGCGCGCAAGGGCAACGCCACCATCCTGCTCGCCCTGGCCGACGCCTACACCGGGCGCCGCCCCGACGGCACGTACAACACGATGATGACCAGCCTGCAGGCGATCAACTGCGCCGACTACGCCGAACGCCCGACCGCCGCGCAGATGGAGCGGACCAACGAGCGGGTGAAGAAGATCTTCCCGGTGCTGTCCTTCGACGGGGTCACCAGCGGGGGGTGCGAGCACTGGCCGGTGCGCGGGGACGACGAGGCCAGGCGCATCGACGCCACCGGCTCGGCGCCCATCGTGGTCGTCGGCGGCAAGGGCGACCCGGCCACGCCGTTCCGGTGGGCCACCAGCCTGACGGCGAAGCTCAAGACGGCGGTCCTGGTCACCTACGAGGGCGAGGGTCACGGCGCCTACCTGACCGGCGACGCCTGCGTGATGAAGACCGTGAACGCGTACGTGATCGACGGCAAGGTGCCGGCCGCGGGCACCACCTGCGCCGCCTGATCAGCGGATCCGGACCGGGGAGGGCCTTCGGGGGCGCCTCCCCGGCGCGTCCGTGTCAGGACAGGTCGGCCTCGGCCAGCAGCAGCGGCACCGCCTCCGGGTCGCGCAGCAGCGCGGCCACCGCGAGCCGGTCGTTCCACTGCCCGGTCGCCCAGGCCAGCCCCCTGGCCAGCCCGTCGACGCCCGTGCAGTGCACGGCGCCCTCGAAGAAGCGCCAGGCGCACTCCACGCCGTCGACCAGCAGCTTCTCGTGCTCCACATACGTCTGCGGCGCGGTGGGCAGCAGCGACCGCACCTCGGCGGGCACCTGCCGCGTGACCCCCTCGGAGGTGACGGCGCCCGAGGTCAGCTCGCCGGCCAGCGGCAGGTCGAGCAGCTCGGACAGCGACTCGGCCAGGTCGTAGGAGGCCAGCACCAGCGGCCGGTCCGCGACGAGCTGCAGCAGGTCGGGCGCCTCCACCACCACGGCGTCCTCGGCCGAGGCCACCACGATCGCCCCGCCGAGCACCGCCCGCACCCTGGACGGCGGCGCGACCCGCGACGGGTCCACGGCGGCCAGTGCGATCCACAGGGCACGCAGCTGGGCCCGGTCGACCTCGATCGACTCGTCGGCCATCAGGTCGAGCAGCTCCTCCGGGCCGCCGTGCGAGGCGAGCAGCTCCGGCAGCGTCGTGCGCACGCCGAGCATCGACAGGGCGGCCTCGTCGAGCCCGGCGGGCGCGTCGGCGTACAGGCCCTGCAGCAGCGGGTCCGCGCCGGGCAGCCGCAGCTCCAGCGGCTTGCGCCCGCCCAGCACGGGGTGGTTGGCCAGCCACCACGCGGTGTAGGACGGCACCTCCACGCCCTCGACGCGCAACGGGTGCAGCGCGGCCCGCAGCGGCGGCGTGGTGAGCAGCTCCAGCGCGGCCGGCCAGTCGGCCACCAGCTCCAGGTCGCGCACCGCGAGGAACTCGGGCACCAGCGGCGGCACGTCCAGCTCGGGCAGCAGGTCGAGCACGTGGTCGAGCCAGTCGGCCTCGCCGTCGAGGTCGTGGTCGCACTCGTCGGGGTCGAGCAGCAGGTCGGGCTCGTGCACGACGGCGAACCCGTCGAGCACCCCGGCCGCGGCCAGCACGCGCGAGCCGTAGGTCTCCTCCAGCTCGGCCGCGGCCACCCCGAGATGCGTGTCGGACTCCAGCACGGCGGCCAGCGCCCCGTCGGACAGCATGAGCTCGCCGGCCGGGTACAGCTCGCCGTCGGTGCCGCGCAGCGCCAGCTCGGCCAGCCACGGCGCCTCGCCGGGGGCCAGCCCGGACGCCTCGACCAGCGACAACACGGCCCGCGCCACCGGCTCGGGGTCGGGGCTGTCGAGCGACTGCGCGACGGCGGCCTTGGTCAGCGGGTCGTCCAGCACCGTGCGGGGCGTGGCCTCGGCGGCGCCCAGCCGCAGCAGCGCCGGGTGCGCCGCCTCCGGGTGCACGATGCGCAGCCCGAGCGGCGTCAGGTCGAGCTCGGCGCCGCCGCGCCCAGCAGGATCGCCGGTCAGGATGAGGGTGCCGCGCGGCCCGCGCACCAGCCGGCCGTCGGCCAGCGGCACCGGCAGCGCGCCCAGCGACTCGGGGTCGTCGACCGGCAGCATGCCGTACAGCGAGCGCCACCACGACGGCTCCCGTGCCTGCGCGCCCTCGCCCGACAGCAGATCGACGATCTCCGACAGCTCCACCCTGCGCACCCCGAGCGCGGCCATCGCGGGATGGCGGGCGGGCCAGCCCGCGGGCAGCAGCCCCGGCACGAAGTCGGCGACGGTGGCGAGCAGCTCGGCCGAGGCGGCGGCCACGACGGCCGCCTCACGGCCCGTCACCACCCAGCCGCCGCCGTCGGGCTCGGGCGCCGGGTGCTCGACCTGCCACTGCGCGTCGGGCTCGTAGACCTTGGCGTCGGCGAACGACGGCGTCTGCACGGCCGGCGCGGGCGCCGACAGCGCGGGCAGCAGCGGCGTGCCGGGCAGCCGCTCCAGCACGGCACGGCGGACGCGGGCGTCGAGCTCGCCCTTGCCCATGAGCGAGGGCACGAGGTCGAGCAGCCTGGACGTGCGGGGCAGCTCGCGCAGCAGCCGCACGTAGGCGTCGGCGACGCGCTCGACCAGGAAGTCGGCCAGCGGCCCCTTGGCCACGTGCCGCCGGTCGGTGGCCATCGGGAACGAGGCGATCAGCAGCGCGGGCAGGTCGATGGGCTCGTCGCTGGGCGTCGGCGCGTGCACCACGGGCGGCACGGTGGCGGGCAGCGGGCCCGGCTCGCCGGTGCCGGTGACCGGCACCG